>CAYLUI010000001.1:0-169840 GCA_964386825.1 uncultured Prevotella sp.
TAGTTTAACGGAAAACGATGAAGACCGTGAGGCTTTCATTTGAATTGAAAAGGATTTTTAGTTAAACATAGGCTTTACGTCAGGGCTCGTTGATGAGTCTTGGCGTAATTTTTTTATGTGCTTTGCATGTATTGGGATGTTGGCAAGTGCGCGCTTGGATGGGTCTTGGCGCGTTCTTTTTAGGTTTCTTTAGGTGAGTTGGCTTTTTTGTGGATGCTCATTGCTTGGAGCAGGCTGTTGTGGTGCCCTTTTCTATAAGAACCGTGGCGTATGCCGAAATTCCCTCCTCGCGCCCGGTAAATCCGAGTTTCTCGGTGGTTGTGGCCTTGATGCTTATTTGGTCTTCGTCACAGCCCATAACTTTTGCGAGGCAACTTTTCATTGCCGGAACATGTGGGTTGAGCTTGGGACGTTCGGCGCACACGGTGGCATCAATGTTGCCGAGCTTATAGCCTTTGCTGGCAATGAGGCTTATTACCTTTTCGAGAATGAGTTTGCTGTCCATGTCGAGGGTCTTTTCCGACGTGTCGGGAAAGTGGTAGCCAATGTCGCGCATGTTGGCAGCGCCAAGGAGGGCGTCGCAGATGGCATGGATCAGCACGTCGGCATCGCTGTGCCCCAGCAATCCCAAGGTGTGTGGAATCTCGATGCCTCCGATTATCAGTTTCCTGCCTGCTGTGAGTTTATGGACATCATAACCAAAACCAACTCTGATATTCATGTGTTAAGTGAGTTTTTGTGCAACAATAAATACGGCTCGGCTTTTTCGTTTGGAGGTTGGGCTAAGCCTTTGTGGTGTGCCTGACGGAAGGGTTATCTCCTTTGGAAAAGGTCTTTTATTCCGTCCATGTCGAAACTTAGCGAGAAACGCAACGTCTGGTCGAGAGGGTTGCTCTTCGCCGTTGCGATGACATATCCGGCATCGAGTTGGAAAGCGCTCATCTTGAAACCGGCTCCGACGGTGAAGTATTTGCGGTTGCCCTTGTTCTGGCTTTCGTGGTGATAGCCTGCTCGCAGCGAGAAACGCTCGTTGTAAGTGTATTCGGCACCGACACTCCATTGTATTTCCTCAAGCTCTTCCTTGAATCCACCGGGAGCGTCGCTGAAACTCTTGAATATGCCGCTTATGCTTGACACGTCATAATAGTCTTTCTGCCTGCGTTGCTGGTATGCCTCCGTGGTCTCTCCTTCTTCTTGTTGTGGGTATGTGGGGACGAGCAACTTGTTGGCATCTGCCGAGATGGTGAATGTGTTAACCTCGTCGATTGGATATTTCAGCGAGGCGCCAATGCGCAGGTTGGTTGGTATGAACTCGCTGTAATCACTGCCACCAAACGAAATCTTGCTACCGATGTTGGAAATGTTCATTCCCAGGCCAAGTTGGCATTCGTGTCCGCTGAGCATTGGGTACGTCTGGTAGTAGAACGCGAGGTCGGCGGCGAAGGCTGAGCCTGGCGACGTGTCGCTCGTGAAATCGTATGTGAGGTCTGAGTAAATCCAGCGCACCGCTGCGGCTATGGAGAATTTCTCGCTCAGCATAAGCGAGTATGCCACGTCGAGGGACATCTCGTAAGGGTTTATGGTCATGCCAGGATCGTCGGCGCTGATGTTCTCGCTTGTGGAAACTTCGCCCAGCGAAAAATAACGCAATGAACCTGACACTGCCGAATACTCGCCAATGCGGTAGTATCCTGCAATGTATCCGAGGTCAATGTCGTTGACCAGTTGGCGTAGCCAAGGCGTGAAGTTGAGCGCAACTCCGGCGCGGCTTATCGCAAATGGGTATTTGGCAGGGTTCCAGTATTGCGAGTTGACATCAGCGTCGGTGGCAGCGCCAACGTCGCCCATGGCACCGGCACGTGCGTCTGGGGCAATGGTCTGCGAGGTCACGGATGTGTTCACCGGGTTGAACATGTTGTGCTTGTCTTGTGCCTGTAGTGACACGGAGAACAAGAGCGTCAAGAGTATAAACAAACTTTTCCTCATACTGACTTATAACGTATTCTGGGCTTTAATTATTGTTGATGACCACGAGTTTCTTGGCTTTTGACGCTGAAGAGCTGCCGTCTGAGGCTATGCGGGCACGGTAAAGGTAAACGCCGGTTGCCAGTCTGCCTCCGTTGTCCTGTGTCAAGTCCCATTCGTATGTGTAAGCTCCGTTGTTTGCCGACACGCCTTTGCCGGTGTGTGACCACAGCAACCTGCCGCTCATGTCAAACACGTCTATTGTAATGTCCATCAGGCTTCCGCCGAAGTTGTGGCTAATGATGAATGTCGTTGTGGTCGAAGCCGGGTTTTGTGACACGCCAATGTTGTATAGGGTGGGTTGGAGTCCTTTCACGACATTGAAGTCGAGTGTTGCCGTGGAGGAGTTGTTCATGGTGTCCCAGGCTCTGAATGACAGCGTATGGCGACCGGGTTCAAGTGTTGGGATGTTGTGGAAAGTGGAGCCAGACGTGTATGACCCGAAATCGTAACTGAAGTTGTCGTTGAGCGAGTAAGTCATGCTTTCCTTCCCGTCTATTATCAGTTCCATGTCGTGTCCTATGCCGTTGCCTGTGGCGTTTATTCCGTTGTTGTCGCGCAGGGTTGCCACGAAGTATGGCGTGGAGTTTACGTTGCCGCCGTTCTCAAAGTCGGGGTCGTTAAGGTAACAGAATATTTTCGGGCCTATTGAGTCGGCTTGCGTTGAGCTTGAGCTTCCAAGGATGATGTTTTCGGCTGAGCCATGTGCCGTAGTGGTGTGGTTTGTGTTCACGGCGTATGCGCTAATGAGTCCCGTCTCGTTTGAGTAATTGAGGTCAAGTGGCACGGCGAAAGTAATGGCAAATCTGCCGTTTGTTATGCTGTCGGTTCCCTCGTAAACCGTTTTGGTGCGGTTGTAAAACTGGAAAGGGTCATCGGCTTCGGAGCTGAGGTTTTGGCGACAGGTCACAAGCTCGCGGGAATCCATTACTTGCAATGTGACCACGCCGTCGAAACTTGCTTGTCCTTCCACATGCCCCACGATGCGTGCCACGCTTCCTGCTTCAAGCGTGGTGGTTTTCTCGCTTGATGCCATGTTGCCGTTTATTGAGTCGATTACGATTTTCCCGGTAGGTGTGTTTAGTGCTATTGCTGGGTCTCCAAGCAGCGAGTATTGCAGTTTGTTGTCACTTTTGTCTTGTCCGCTTGTTATCATGAGGTTCTTTGCCAGCCTTGCCGCCTCGCCGATTGTGGTTTTATTGTTGCCGTCTTGGCTTAGCACGTATCGCAGGTAAGCCAGGTTTATTACGCGGTTGTAACCCGATTGCACGGTGCGAGTGGTTCCGAAGAAAGCCACGGCTCCCCCGTTTTTGTTCATCAGTGCCGTCTCGCCGATGTTGTCCTCAATGCCGTCGAATGGCATTATGTCACATGAGGCAGTAATCCATAGCGGCAGGTTCTTGTTCGTGAACGAGTGGAAGTCGGATAGTGTCAGTACGGCCTCATGCGAGATCCAATCGGCACGGCCATGCCCTACGTAGTTCATTATCAGCGCACCCTGTTGTTGCTGCTGTTTTATGATGTTCGTCACTTCCGGGTAGCGGTTTCCCGTGGATGAGCTTTCCTCTGTGTAAGCATCCCACATGACCTTCTTCACCTTGTAGCCGGGATGCCGTGTGGCAATGTCGTCGGCGGCGTTGCAGGCATCCCTCATGTGCAGGTTGTTGTTGCCGTCGTCGCCCATTAGCATAATAGTGTTTTGCCAAGTTCCTGCGTTTTCGTTGTTGACATAGTTTATGGTCTTGTCAACCAAGGTCTTGGCATCGTCTTCTGTTGAGACGGGAAAACGCCCCACTGCCACGTCGAGCAAGTCGGTTTTGTTGTAATAGTCGCTTTTTAGGTTCTGCCCTTCGCCGTCGTCAAGGTATCCGAAGAAACCGTCGTCAACGTAGCAATGTATTTTGTTGAACGAGTTCTCGCCCTCATAGCACAACAGGAAGTCGTCGGGTGAGAGTTTGTTGCAGTCAGTGGTCAACATTCGGTTGTCCCACACGCCATCGCCGAAAAGAAGCAGGTATTTAGGCAGGTCGGCATCGGTTGTAGCCCGGTCGTATAGCATTTTCATGTAACGGCGGTAGGCGTTGGCATCTGGTGTGCCACTGGAAAACTCGTTGAACAGCTCGTCGGCAGGCACGATGTTTACGCGTAGCGAGTCGTGTTGCTCATGGAAGGTAGCGAGTCGTCGTGCTTGTCCAAGCAGTTTTTGTGAGGTTGGTATTATAATCACCATATCGGCCTGTGGGTCGGCGTGGTGGTCTTGGTTGGTTATGTTGTAAACGTATTCGGGCGACGGGAACGAAGCCTTCAGGTCGGGCGCCGGGGCTGGCGAGTCCCAAGCCATTGATACGTAGTCGAGATGCAGTGGACCACCCGACAGTGCGGTTATCTTTACCGTGTCCGTTGCGTTGAGGCTGCCTATCCTGTATGTTGCTGAAGCCTCGTTGCCATTGTCGTATTCGGCATTGACATATATGTTTATGGTGCCAAGCACCGAATCGTTGAGTGCTATTCTCGCACTTGCTCTTGTGCCTGCGGTTACGTTTACCGACAGCAGTCCCGTTTTGCTCGTTGAGCGGTTTTCAAGTACGACGCGTTGTGTTGCGCCGTTGGCAATGGCTTGTGGGTCAAATATGTTGCGGCCTCCATGGTACCAGCTGAAGCCGTCGCGTTCATGGAGTGTGTGGTAATCGTCGGCTGAAGGGTAGAATGAGTTGAGAAACTCCGTGGAGTCAACGCTTGCCGGTGTGGAGTCTCCTTGCGTGATGAAATAGTATCCGTAGTCTGAGTATGGGTTTCGGGTACGCCTCGTGGCATTGTTGGCGCTCCAACTTACGGGACCTCGTGCGTGGAATAGCCTGCGTCCGTTTACCGTGCATGTTGGCACTTCGCGCAAGTCGTCAAGTGCTTGCAGTTCGTCGCCGTCGAGGATTTCATTTTGCATGTTGCCGCCATATCCGTATATGCGCACGCGGCTCAAGTCGGAGAAGCCTGCGCGGCGTATGAGCGTCTGGGTAAGTTCGTAAACACCTGACGATGGTACGCGTATCTTGGCCCACGAACCTTGTCTCAGCACGGAGTGTGTGGCGTATCTTGCACCTTTGCCCTTAAGCCTTGGTGCCATGGCTCCTTTGGCTTCTTGGCGTTGGTGTGCTTCCCTTGAATCTACTCGCAGCATGAAGCTTACCAGGATTTGGTGCTTCCCGTTGCGGAAGACCAATGGGCAGAAACTTACGCTGAGCTTGCCTTGCCGTCGGTCGAGCATGAGCTTCTGGCTTACATGGGGCAACGGAGGAAGGCTGTCAGGCGAAAGCTTGCGGTAGTTGGCGATGTCAGTTTCCGTCATGTCGATAAATTCGGGATAAAGTATCGATGCCGAATAAACTGAGTCGGCGTAATTGCCGGGAAGCGGTATGGTATAGGTGAATGACGGCATTACGGAGTCAACGCTTACCTCGTCGGAGGTAAGGTTGAAAAAGCGTTGTGCCTGTGCCATGAGGCTTATGGCCAACAGGCATGATAATGTCAGTAACCTATGTTTCTTCATGTTGCTTTCCTTTGTTAGGGGTGTACGGGGATGGCAACCTTACTTGCAATTGAAGTCGAGTATCTTTTTCCCTTCCAGCCATCCTTCGAGGTGGTCGTTTATGTGAACCGGTCCCACCCCTGCCGGCGTGCCCGTGTAAAGCAGGTCGCCAGTCTTTAGCGTGAAGTGGCGGCTTATGTGAGCCACGAGTTCGTCAACCTTCCTCAGCATGTCTCCCGTGAAGCCCTGTTGCACGGTCTGCCCGTTTATGTCCAGGCGGAAGTGCAGTTGCTGTATGTCTGGCAACGCATCCTTGTCAACCCAGTCGCCAATGCATGCCGAACCGTCGAACCCTTTCGCCAAGTCCCACGGGTGCCCGTTTGCGGCAAGCTTGCGCTGTAGCTCGCGGGCCGTGAAGTCGATGCCGAGCGTCACAGCGTCATAATAGCGGTGTGCGAAACGCTCCGGGATCGACTTGCCGAGCTTGCAAATCCTTACCACGACCTCGGTCTCATACTCGATTCGCCCAAGGTCGTCGGGAATGAAGAACGGCTTGTGGTTCTTCAGCAGGCTTGAGTCGGGCTTGAAGAATATCACGGGAGCCTCCGTCTTTGATAACGTGCCGTGCAGCTCTTTATTGTGTAAGGCATAATTCATGCCAATGGCAAAAATCTTCATGTTGTCAATATTGTTATTTTATCAGTATTTTCTTGCCGTCCATTATGTATATTCCACTTTTGAGGCGACTTGCGTCATGTCCTGCCAGCCGTCCGTCGATGGAGTATATCCTTTTGTCCTTTTTGTCGCCGTAGGCTGATTTTATCCCTGTGTTTTTTTCCAATATGAGCCTGAGACCAGCCTCTGCGTCAATCTGTCCGTGCCCGTAGGTGTTGTTTGGGTAATCCATGGTGGTGTCATGGCGCATGCATGTCAGTGCCATTATGTCAAGGCAGTCTTGTGGTGTCAGGCGTGGGTTGGCTTGCAGCCACAGCGCAATCACTCCTGTCACCACAGGTGCCGACATCGACGTGCCTCCGCTTGCGTTCCAGGCGTATGTGCGGCCGTTATGTTTGAAGTGGCGCACGTTGCTGTTTATGTCACCGGCGTTGGGGTTGCTCTCAATGTAAAAGCTGCTGTAGGCTGACACAATGTTCTGGCCTGGTGCCACCACGTCGGGCTTGGTGCGTCCGTCAAACGTCGGCCCTATGCTTGACGCAGGGTGTATTTCACCGTTCATGCTGCCGCCAAAGTCCATCAGGCTGTCACGGTAGTTGATGAAGCTTGTCCTGTATCCCGTTATGCCAACGCAAATTACGTTTGGCGCGCTTCCCGGCGAAAGCACGCTGTGCGTGTTGTCTCCTCGTGTTTGCGTGTCGCCGGTCGATGAGTTTGGCTGGTTGGGCGAGGAAGGATGTGTGCCGGCGGGTGCCCCGGTTATGTGGCTGTCATTGCCAAGCAGAGCCGTAGAAGGATAAAGTTCCACGTCGGCATCGCTTCCGCTCATTCGCAGTTTGAGGATGGTGGGGTAAATGTAATTAGGCGAGGTTATTACCCAGTCGGTGGCTGTCAGTTGCCTGTCATAGCAGTCGCGGTATGCCGTTGCCGTTACTGCCAGCGAGTCTCCGCCAATGATTATGGTGTCGCGGTAGGTTGAGTCGGGTGCGGTCGTTATGTCGCTCAGGTCATAGCGCCCCGCCATGTCCGTGCCGTTGGCAAGTATGGACAGCCTGAAGTTGGAGTCGGAGCGTGTGGTGAAGCTCATTGTCGTGGCGTGCCATCGGCTTGTTGCGTAAATTTCTGCCGAGTCAATGCCCTTTGGCTTGCGCAGGTAGTTGGTCTTCTGTCCCTCGTTGCCAGCCGAGGCCACGATGATGTGCCCTTGTCCCGTGAGCGAGTCGAGCATCTCATAGTAGAGTATGTCGTCGCCACGCAGGTCTTGCATGGAGCCTTCGCTGAAGTTTATCACGCACGGCTTGCCCACGCTGTCAGCATAGTCGAAGATGTATTTAAACCCCAGTGCGTCAAGGGCGTAAGTGTATTTGTAATAGTCGTCGGGCGATATAAGGTCGGCATCGTCGCTGGTGGCGTTGCACACGAGGCAAATGTCGGCATCGGGTGCAACGCCCGAGTAGAAGCCCCTGCCGTTTCCGCCAGTCGTGACAGGCGTGCCCTCCGAGCCGCTTCCTGCTGCTATGCCTGCCGTGTGGGTGCCGTGTGTTTGCGCCAGTCCGTCGCGCGGATGCCCGAGTGTCAGCAGCGTCAGGCTGTCGCGGTAGTCGCGTCCTGCCGGCAGCGTGCTTCCCACGGTGTCGGTTGCGAGTTGGTCCCACAGGGCTTTTATGCGGTAACGTCTCGTGTCTGGTGAAAGGAATGTGGGGTGTGTAAGGTCAAAGCCAATGTCCTGGACTCCGACCACCACCCCCTTGCCCGTGTATGCTTTCGGCAGGTCAATGCCTGCGTGCAGCGTGCGCGCCTTCACTATCAGGTTGGTCGTGTCCATGGTGGCGGTGATGCCACGCCCTGCCTCAATGCGCTTCACGGCAGGTTGCAGCGATAGCGAGGCGAGGTTGCCGAGTGGTATTTCGGCAATGTAAAGGCTTCCGTATTTGGCAAGTATGTGGCAGCCTTCCGGTTTGGCGTGGCTGTCGTTGTCGGTCTTGACGAACGCTATGATGCTTCGGCGGTCGTTTGGGCGTATGCCCTTGGCGGATTGCCCCCTTTCGTGTGTTGCCACGAGGCAAGCCTCGCGCACGAGGGGCGACATTTTGGCATAGTAAGGTCGCTGGGCCTTTGCCTCGATGGCGGCGCAAAGGCAGGCGATGATGACCAATGACCTTAATATGTTGTGCATGGTTTTCAGTGTTGTGCGAGCGGCACGCCTGCCATGATGCGGTTGGCGTTGGCTATGCGTTCCTGTGTTGGTGGTTCAACGTCCTGCAAGTGGTATGGCAGTCCGAGTTGCTGGTATTTGTAAACTCCAAGCGTGTGGTATGGCAGTATGTCAATGCGCTTGATGTTCCCGAGTGTGCCCAGGAAGTCGGCAAGCCTTTGCAGGCAGGCATCGTCGTCGGTTATGCCCGGTATGAGCACGTGGCGTATCCATACGGGGACATTTTTGTCAGAGAGGTATCTTGCGCAATCAAGTATGTTCTTGTTGGTGTGCCCCGTTAGTTTGCGGTGCTTGTCGTCGTCGATGTGCTTTATGTCGAGCAGCACGGTGTCAGTGAACGACATTAGCCTGCCAAACTTTTCCATCCACGGCTCGTCGGCCGGGTTGAATGGCTGTGCTGATGTGTCAAGGCACGTGTTTATGCCCCTTTGCCTTGCCTTGGCGAAGAGGTCGAGCAGGAAGTCGATTTGCGCCAGTGCCTCGCCGCCACTTACGGTTATGCCGCCCTCGCCGCCCCAGTAGCTGCGGTAGCGTTCGGCCTTGTCGAGCAGCTCGTCGGCTGTCATGCGCTGTGCCCCTGCCTGGCTCCATGTGTCGGGGTTATGGCAGAATTGGCAACGCATGGGGCATCCCTTTAGGAATATTATGTAGCGTACTCCGGGACCGTCAACCGAGCCGAAGCTCTCTACGCTGTGTACGAGGCCTGTCAGTGGTGTGCTCATGCGTTTTGGTTTCTGTTGCTTGTGTGTTATGTTTGTTTTGTCTTGCCATGAAGGCGCGGCGGTGTGTTCACAATGCCGTTGTAATGTCGTTACGGTGGCTTTGTAACGCTGTTACAACGCCGTTGTGGCATGGTTACAACGCCGTTGTATGGCAAAAGGCAAAAAGGCTCCGTTGGCCTTCTTGCCTTTTTGCTATTGTCGTTTTTACAGACTCTCGTGTGCCTGGCGTGCTATCACGTCGAGCTGTTGCTCGCGTGAGAGGTCGATGAACTTGACGGCGTAGCCTGACACGCGTATCGTGAAGTTGGCGTACTCAGGCTTCTCCGGGTGTTCCATAGCGTCTTTCAGCTTGTCAACGCCGAACACGTTGACGTTGAGGTGATGGGCGCCTTGGTTGAAGTAACCGTCCATGACGTTCACCAGTGTCTCGGCACGCTCGTCGTCGTTGTGGCCGAGAGCACCGGGGCTGATGGTCTGCGTGTTTGAGATGCCGTCGAGGGCATACTCGTATGGCAGTTTAGCCAGTGAGTTGAGCGAGGCGAGCAGTCCGTTCTTCTCGGCTCCGTATGAAGGGTTGGCTCCTGGTGACAGTGGCGTGCCTGCACGGCGACCGTCGGGCATGTTGCCTGTGTATTTGCCGTAAACGACGTTTGAGGTAATGGTCAGGATTGATGTCGTTGGCTCAGAGTTGCGGTATGTGTGGTAGTGCTTGACCTTCTCGATGAATGTCTTGAGCAGCCACACGGCTATGTCGTCGGCGCGGTCGTCGTCGTTGCCATAGCGTGGGAAGTCGCCCTCGACCTTGAAGTCTGACGGGAAGCCGTTCTCGTCGCGTAAGATGGTGACATCGGCGTACTTGACAGCCGACAGCGAATCGACGACGTGCGAGAAGCCGGCTATGCCCGTGGCGAAGGTGCGGCGCACGTTGGTGTCGATTAGGGCCATCTCGGCAGCCTCATAGAAGTATTTGTCGTGCATGTAGTGGATGAGGTTCAGGGTCTTTACATAGACCTCTGCCAGCCATTCCATCATTGCCTCGAACTTTGGAAGCAGCTCGTCCCATGTGAGCTTGTCGCCCTCGATGCCCCTTGTGGCGGGTCCCACCTGCATGCGGCTCTTGTAGTCGATGCCTCCGCTTATGGCGTATGTGAAGCATTTGGCGAGGTTGGCGCGCGCTCCGAAGAACTGCATCTCCTTGCCGGTCTGAGTTGCCGACACGCAGCAGCAGATGCTGTAGTCGTCTCCCCATACCGGGCGCATCACGTCGTCGTTCTCATACTGTATTGAGCTTGTCTTTACGGAAATCATGGCTGCGTAGCGCTTGAAGTTTTTCGGCAGGCGGCTGCAATATAGTACGGTGAGGTTTGGCTCTGGCGATGGTCCCATGTTCTCTAAGGTGTGGAGGAAGCGGTAGTCGTTCTTCGTCACCATCGAGCGGCCGTCCTGCCCCATTCCGCCTACTTCGAGCGTTGCCCATACCGGGTCGCCTGAGAAGAGCTCGTTGTAAGACGGTATGCGTGCGAACTTGACCATGCGGAACTTCATTACGAGGTGGTCAATCAGCTCTTGTGCCTCGTCCTCGGTGAGCGTGCCTTCGTTGATGTCGCGCTCAATGTAAATGTCGAGGAATGTTGACACGCGTCCCACTGACATGGCTGCTCCGTTTTGTGTCTTCACGGCTCCAAGGTAGCCGAAATAGAGCCACTGCACGGCCTCGCGTGCGTCCTTTGCAGGCTGGGAAATGTCGAATCCGTAGCTCTGCGCCATGGCTTTCAGGCCTTTCAGTGCCCTTATCTGCTCGGACACTTCCTCGCGCAGGCGTATCACCTCGTCTATCATCTCTTGGTCGCCTATGCGCTCGTCGAGGTCTTTCTGCTTGTCTTCTATGAGGTAGTCAACACCGTAGAGTGCCACGCGGCGATAGTCGCCCACTATTCTGCCGCGCCCGTAGGTGTCTGGCAGTCCGGTGATGATGTGGTTGTGGCGCACAAGCTTCATCTGCTTGGTGTAAGCGTCGAACACTCCGTCGTTGTGGGTCTTGACGTAGTTGGTGAAAATGTCCTTTATCTTCTCTGAGGGCTCGTAACCGTATGTTGTGCAAGCTTGCATTGCCATGCGGCTGCCGCCGTAGGGCATGAATGCGCGCTTGAGTGGCTTGTCGGTCTGCAAGCCTACGACCCTCTCAAGGTTTTTCGTGCCCTCGTTGATGTAGCCCGGGCCGTATGATGTAAGCGTGGAGACAACCTCCGTCTCCATGTCAAGAACACCACCTTTGGCACGCTCTTCTTTCTGGAGCTTCTGCAGCTCGTCCCAGAGGGTGTTGGTGGCTGGGGTAGGTCCTGCTAAGAAACTCTCATCGCCGTCATAGGCGGTGTAGTTTTGCTGGATGAAGTCGCGCACGTTGATTTCGTGGTTCCACTTGTTTCCTTTGAAACCTCTCCATTCTTTTCTCATGATAAAAGTTGTAATGATTTAAAAATGTTATGTTGGTTGAATGTTTATTATTTGTTTTGGTTGCGGCATTGCTGTGGTGTCATGCCAGTGTATTTTTTTATGAACTTGCAAAATGTCGAGTAGCTCTCGAAGCCGAAGTCGTCGGCAATGTCCTTCATGGGGTGGTCAGTGTATTTGATCTCTATCTTCAGCCGCTCCACCGCATGGTCTATTATCACTTCGAGGGCTGGCCTGCCGGCGTAGAGGTTTGTTATTCTTGTAAGGTATTTTGGGGTTATGAACAGTTTGTCGGCGAAATAGCTTACGGCTCGGTTGTGCCCGTCTTCGCGGCTGAGCAAGGTAAGGAATTTCTTGTAAATCTGCTCCATGCGGTAGTGGGAGCCTGTTTGGTCGGTTGTTTTCTTGCTGCCGGCAGGTATGTGCAAGTCGTTTATGACATCAAACAGCAACGTGGCGAACAGGTGGTAAACAAGTTCGTCGTGGTAGAGGTCGTTTGATGAGTTGCGGTAGCGCAGCGTGCTCAGGAACACGTCGATGCGTGCCATGAGGAAACGTTGGTCGTTGGTTATGACCGACTTTTGCGTCAGGGCGTTGAACACCTGGCAAACGCGCTCGCCGCCTGTGAGCATACGCGAGAGAATCTCCATGCTGTAACCAACGACGGTTGAGCTGCCGTGGCTTTGTTGGCGTATGTCGGAAAGTGTTGTGTTTGGTGGGCACATTAGGCATGTGCCGGCCTCGATGGTGCAAAACTTGCCGTTGATGGTCATTGCGAGACTTCCGTCTGTGCAGAATATTAAGAGCAATCCGTTGACACTCATGCCTTTGCACAATTTCGCATATTTCTCCAAGGGCGACAGGGTAAAATAATGGCTGTCGGCATAAACCGCCGGTTTCTCAAGCCCAATGAAGTCTGATATGCGGAAAGTCATGTCCATGTGGCAAAGGTACGAATAAAAAGGGAGTTAAACGAATAAAGGACGAAAAAATAGCCATTCTTTCGTAATGACGAATGAATGGCTATTTCATGTTTTAGCGTTCCCGTGTATGTGTCGGTGACGTGAACTGTCTTATTTACAGAGGTTTGTATTCCCAGAACGCTTCCATTGCCTCGTATGACGCAAGACCAAGCTCCTGGTACATCTTGGCTGTGGCGTGGTTGCGGTCTTCTGCGCGTTGCCAGAACAGGCGCTCGTCGTTTCCGAGGAATGGCGCGCTTTCCATCTGGGATGAGTGCTTGAGGATGGAGTTGCGTTTTGCGCGCAACTCTTCAGGGCTCATTGGCACGCACATCTCGATGTTTTCGATTGGCCACTCTGCCCAGGCTCCGCGATACATCCAGAACTTGCAGTCTTTCAGCCATTCGGCATTGGCTTGCTTCTCAAGGTCGATGGCTGCGAGCACGGCGTTGGTGCATTTGCGGTGTGTGCCGTGAGGGTCGGCGAGGTCGCCGGCCATGAACACTTCGTGTGGTTTCACGGTCTGGAGCACTTGACGCACAATCTCAACGTCCTTTTCTCCCATTGGGAGTTTCTCCACCTTGCCGCTTTCATAGAATGGGAGGTCGAGGAAGTGTACGTGGTCGAGAGGAATGTTGTTGTATGTGCATGCCGTGCGAGCTTCGCCCCTGCGTATGAGACCCTTGATGGTGCGCACTTCTGCGGTATCCATGTCGCCATCGTTCTTGTTGTTGAGGAATTCCTTGATTTCCTTGTACATCTTTTTGACGACTTCGTCTTTCTCGTCGCAGAACAATTGGTTGAAGCCGTTCACGAAGTGCATGAAGCGTGTTACTTCTTCGTCGTTTACGGCAATGTTGCCACTGGTCTCGTAGCAGATGTGCACGTCATGTTTTTGGTTTACAAGACGTTGTATGGTTCCGCCCATGGAGATGACATCGTCGTCGGGGTGTGGTGAGAATACCACCACGCGCTTTGGGTATGGCTTGGCGCGCTCGGGGCGGTAAGTGTCGTCGGCATTGGGCTTGCCGCCGGGCCAGCCTGTGATGGTGTGTTGAAGGTCGTTGAAAATCTTGATGTTTGCGTTGTAGGCGGAGCCGTATAGGGCGAGAAGCTCCGACAGGCCGTGGTCATTGTAGTCCTTGTTGGTGAGCTTCAGTATTGGCTTGTGTGTGATGCCGCATAGCCAAACCAGTGCGGAGCGCACAAGCTTGTCGTCCCAGTTGCATGTGGTGACGAGCCAAGGGTGCTTGATGCGTGTAAGCTCGGCTGCGGCACCGAGGTCGATGACCATGTCTGCGTTGCCGTGGGTTTGCAGGAACGATGCCGGCACTGAGTCGGCAGGTTTGCCTTCTACGGCTTCCTTGACAATGTTCGCTTTTTCCTCGCCCCAGGCGACAACGTAAACTTTCTTGGCTTTCAGGATTGTGCCCATGCCCATCGTGAGGCAACATGGCGTTACTTGCTCGCCGTTGGTGAAGCTGTTGGTCATTTCCTCGCGTGAAAGGGCATCGACGAGTATTATGCGGGTGTTGCTGACGGGGCTTGAGCCTGGTTCGTTGACGGCGATGTTGCCGTTGCGTCCTATTCCGAAGAGTGCAGCGTCAAGTCCTCCGAATGTGCTGATGCGTTGCTCGTAAAGGCGGCAGTAGTCTTGTACGGCATCCTGTGAAATGGAGCCGTCTGGCGAGAAAACGTTCTGTGGCTCAATGTCGATGAGGTTTAGGAAACGATCCTTAAGTTGCTGCAGGCTGCTGGTTTTGCTGTCCTTGGTCAGTGGGAAGTATTCGTAGCCGTTGAACACAACCATGTTCTTGAAACTCAGCTGCTCTTCTTTGTGTCGGCGCACAAGCTCCTCATAGACTGGTGTGAGTGACGTGCCCGTACCGAGTGCTATGGTGAAGAATTTGCCTTCGGCACTGCGGCTTTTGATGGCTTTCTCGATGCCGTCGGCGATATGCTTTGCGCCATCTTCTATTGAGGCGAAAATGTCCGTAGGGATTTTCTCCATACGGGTGAGTTCGGTGCGATCTACGGCAGTCTTAGGCTGGTAGAATTCTTTTGGTACCTTGTTCAGTACGATTTGTGAGGTTAAATTTAAGTTAAGCATGACTTTTTTTTGTTGTTTGGCTTTTTCGGTTGCAAAGGAACGCAATAAAAGTCATGTGATGGATGAAAAAAAGTTTACTAAAAATGACCAAAATGCTCCAATTGGACTTTTTGGTCATTTTTGGTGTACTTTTTTGCAGCCTATTGGAAGATGAAGTTTGCAATGAATATGATTGATAGCACAATGAGTGTTGGGTTGAGTGCTTTCCACTTGCCTGTGCATGCTTTCAGTATGACGTAGCTTAGTATGCCAAGGCATATTCCGTCGGCTATGCTATAGCAAAGTACCATGGCTATCATGGTGATGAATGCCGGGAATGCGTCACTTACGTCCTTTAGGTCGAGAAGCTTAACTGCGTCGAGCATCAGTACGCCTACCAATACGAGTGCTCCGCTTGTAGCTGCCCCTGGTATCAGCAAGAATATTGGCGATAGGAACAGCGACAAAATAAATAGAAGTCCGGTGATCATGGAGGTAAATCCCGATTGTCCGCCTTCGGCAATGCCTGATGCGCTTTCCACGTATGTTGTCAGCGTGCTTGAACCGAGGAACGCTCCGCATGTGGTTCCGATGGCATCGCTCATCATTGCCTCTTTGATGTGTGGTATTGATCCGTCTGGGCGCACAATGTGCGTCTTGTAGGCGAGTCCGACAAGTGTGCCAACAGTATCGAAAATGTTGACCAGCAACAATGATATTACCACCATGGCGGTTCGCATGTTCATTAGTCCTGTGAAGTCGAACTTGCAGAATATTGGGCTGAGGCTGTGTGGGAGTGACACGGGGAACCAGCCGTCGGGTATTTGTGTCGCACCTAATGGTATGCCGACGATTGTGGCAATAATGATGCTGTAAAAAAGTGCGCCTTTGACTTTGCGTGCCATGAGCACTCCGCTTAGCACTATGGCTATGACTCCGAGTACGCTGGTGGACGTGAACTTGCCGAGGCTGACAAATGTTGATGGCGAAGCCACGATAATGCCGGCGTTTTTCAGTCCTATGAATGCGATGAACATGCCGATGCCGACGCTGATGGCGTAGCGCAGGTTGGTTGGTATGGCGTTGAGTATCGCCTCACGCACATTGAAAAAAGTAATGACCAGAAAGAGTATGCCTTCGGCAAGCATTATCGCAAGCGATTGTTGCCAGCTGTACCCCATCGAAAGGCAGAGCGTGTATGCAAAAAAGGCGTTGAGACCCATGCTTGGTGCTTGTGCGAACGGCAGTTTCGCCATGAAGGCGAGTAGCAGGGTTGCTATGGCTGAGGCTATTGCTGTGGCCGTGAACAGTGCGCCTTTGTCCATGCCTGTGGCGCTGAGGATGGTGGGGTTGACGGCGAGTATGTAGCACATTGTCAGGAAAGTGGTTGCTCCTGCTACCACTTCCGTGCGTCTGCGCATGGTCTTGGGGTTGAAGCCTACGAGGCGATCTAAAAGCATTTGTGTTTGTTGTCTTTTATGTTTTTTTGTGTAATGTGTTGGTGTCAGTTTACTCTTTGTCCCTGCTTGCGTCAATCATGCTTTTCAACCCATCGCTGTAATCGCTTACGAGCTTGCGGCAGAACATCTTGTCCTCTTGTTTCAGGTCGGAGAAATCAACTTCGGTCAGCGTCTTTGGCTCTGGGCTTCCGTCGATGTAAGTCAGTGGGCTAACTGAGTCAATGCCTTTGTAAAGGCCTTTTATGGTGGTGCAATTTTGCGAGAACTCGGAGTTGAGGGCTACGGTTGGCACAAATGTTTCCACCGGTCGGTAGCTTGTGCGGAAATATTCCACAAGTCGCTTGTTGTCATCCCACTCGCTAATGATGTGGTATCCAAGTTCTGGTGTTATTGCCCAAGAAGCGGCTCCTTTGTAGAGGGTGTATGTTTTCATGGGGCAGTGTATCCGCAATGTCTTGTGTATGCTTGCTAAGTTCAAGGCTTTGCGTAAAGCACCGCGTGCCTTTGCCTTTAGCGAACAGCTCTGCCATGAATGGTTTGCCAGTGGACGGAAATCACAGTATGGATATGCGGCCTTGCCTTGCCCGATAAGTGATATGCCGCTTAGGAATTCTTTTCCATTTGCTTTGTCGAAGAAATCTTTGATACGTTGGTTGCCCCATAGTGGATAGTCATTACCGGTAAGGTAAATAAGGTAGTCGTGGCTGGCAGAGTCGAGTGCCTTGCGTAGCAATTCTATTTGTATGCTTACTTCGCTTAGTGAACCAGGTGTGGCGCTTGTGCGCTCACGTATGAAGGTGACGTTTGGGCGACGTAGCGTGTTCTCGAAGTGAAGAATGTTGCGTTTTGCGTCAACGTGTATGTAGTATTCGGCATCGTTTGGCAGGCTATCGACGAGGTTGCGCAGGTGGCGTGCGTCCTTATTTGCTGATATGAGGAATGCGATTTTCATAAGCTTACAATGATTTTCTCAGCGCAAAAATACAACATTATTATATAATGTGCAAATTATTTTGTGGAAATGTTCGTGGGGCTTTTTTAATATTGACCTTGGTCAGTTTCTTGTTTGTGTGGTGGGGCTGAAGTGTGGTGTTTTTAGGTGTGTGGGCGTAATGTGTTTTGCGTAGGCTTTTTCCCGTTTGTTACAGCGCTTTTAGTTGTTGTGCCATTTATAAAGTTAAATAATTATAAAAATAACCATAACGATTGCTGTGGAGTTTGTTGCGTGGCTTTTTTTGTAATTTTAGTTGTAACTTTGCATTCGGATTGTGGCAGCGCTTGAAAGCGTAGCCGTTCAGGGTTAAAGCCAGATGGTCTCTTTTAGGCTGGAGGCACCGCGAGGTCCCTGTTCTTTCCACTAATATTTTATAATTTTACATTCTACAAATGGACACTTTAAGTTACAAGACTATTTCCGTTAACAAGGAAACAGCAAAGAAGGAGTGGGTCGTAGTGGATGCCACCGACCAGGTTGTGGGCCGTATGTGCTCAAAGGTCGCCAAGCTTCTGCGCGGCAAGTACAAGCCAACCTTCACTCCCCATGCCGACACGGGCGACAACGTTATTATTATTAACGCTGAGAAAGTTCGTTTTACTGGCAAGAAGGAGACTGACAAGATTTACACGCGTTATACTGGTTATCCAGGCGGTCAGCGTTTCAACACACCTGCTGACTTGCGCACACGCAAGAATGGTGTTGACAAGATGCTGCGCCATGCAATCAAGGGCATGTTGCCAAAGGGTCCTCTTGGCCGTTCACTGATGGACAACGTTTACATTTACGAGGGTCCAGAGCACAAGCACGAGGCTCAGAAGCCAAAGAACATCGACATTAACCAGTATAAATAATCCGCAAATATGGAAATCATAAATGCAATCGGCCGCCGCAAGAGCGCAGTGGCTCGTGTTTACCTCACTGAGGGCACCGGTAAGATTACAATCAACAAGAAAGATATTGAGACCTATTTCCCATCAGCCATCCTGCGCTATGTTGTGCGCCAGCCGCTGCAGCTGCTTGATGTTGTTGAGAAATACGACATTAAGGTAAACCTCGATGGTGGTGGTTATACGGGTCAGAGCCAGGCTCTGCGTCTCGCTATCGCACGTGCCTTGGTGAAGATTAACGCCGAAGACAAGAAGAACCTCAAGGATCATGGCTTCCTGACTCGTGACAGCCGTGCCGTTGAGCGTAAGAAGCCCGGTCAGCCGAAGGCTCGTCGTCGCTTCCAGTTCAGTAAGCGTTAAGCAATGCAAGTCGCATAATATGCAATGTGATTTCTTCCTTGCGAATGTGGAATGGAAAAGAATGTTGCGTTGTGTGTTATGGGTAATGCATTACTTTGGGTTTAGCATCCAAACCCATGGGACCTTTCGATGTGAAGCTACCCATGGGCTGGTTCTAAGCAATGCTCCGTTTGTGGGGCGTGTGTGCCGTGGCTTTGTTGCGGCATTCAAGAATTAAAAGGAAAGTAAACAATTTAAAAAGAAAGAACAATGTCAAGAACAACATTTGACCAGTTGCTTCAGGCAGGTTGCCACTTTGGTCACCTGAAGCGTAAGTGGAATCCGGCCATGGCTCCGTATATCTTCATGGAGCGCAATGGCATCCATATCATCGACCTCAATAAGACTGTAGCTAAGATAGACGACGCTGCTGAGGCTCTCAAGGCCATTGCCAAGAGCGGTCGTAAGGTGCTTTTCGTTGCTACGAAGAAGCAGGCTAAGGATATCGTTGCTGAGAAGGCAGCTTCTGTAAACATGCCTTACGTGATTGAGCGTTGGCCGGGCGGTATGCTCACCAACTTCCCAACAATTCGCAAGGCTGTGAAGAAAATGTCGAACATCGACAAGATGATGAACGACGGTACATTCTCTAACCTTTCAAAGCGTGAGCTTCTGCAAATCAATCGTCAGCGTTCAAAGCTGGAGAAGAACCTTGGTTCAATTGCCGACCTTACACGTTTGCCGTCAGCACTTTTTGTGATTGATGTCATGAAAGAGCACATTGCCGTCAAGGAGGCTAACCGTCTTGGAATACCAGTGTTTGGTATCGTTGACACCAACTCAGCTCCAAATAATATCGATTATGTAATTCCTGCCAATGATGACGCAAAGGACAGCATCGAGGTTATCTTGAATGCTTGCTGCGCTGCTATCGCTGAGGGCTTGGAGGAGCATAAGGCTGAGAAGGCTGACGAGAAGGCTGCTGCTGACCAGCAGGAAGAGGCCGCTGAGGGTCGTCGCCATAGCCGTCGCGCACGCCGCGAGGAGACTCCTGCCGCTGAGCAGGCTGCACCCGCTGAGGCTGCACCTGTTGCGGAGGAAGAGGCTCCTGCCGCTGAGTAAATATAATTTAGGGAGGTTATATTTGAGTCTGGATATTGAAGCTGTGTCTTGCCGTTTAGTCGAATGACCTTACGTTTGAGGCACAACTTCTTTGAATAGAAAAGAAGTTTGAGCATCTTTGATTTCCAAGGCTTTTTATCCCAAAGCAAAGAATATATTTCAAATATTAACGGAATAAACAAAATGGCTGTTACAATAGAAGACATCAAGAAGCTGCGCGCCATGACTGGTGCAGGTATGAAGGACTGCAAGAAGGCTCTTGCCGAGGCTGATGGTGATATCAACAAGGCTGTGGAACTCGTTCGTGAGCGTGGTTTGGCTATCGCTGCAAAACGTTCAGACCGTACCACCAGCAATGGTTGTGTGCTCGTTAACAATGTCAATGGTTTCGCTGCCATGATTGCCTTGAAGTGTGAGACTGACTTCGTTGCCAACGGTGCTGATTACATCGCTCTTACACAAGAGATTCTCGATGCTGCCATTGCCGCAAAGGCTCAGACCTTGGATGAGGTTAAGGAGCTTAAGATCAGCGAGGGCTTGACTGTTGCTGAGGCTGTTACACGTCGTTCTGGCGTTGTGGGCGAGAAGATGGAGCTTGATGGCTACAATGTTTTGGAGGGTGAGAACGTATATGTTTACGACCACATGCGTAAGCACACTCTCGCTACAATCGTTGAGTTGTCTGATGTAAACGAGGATGCTGGTCATAAGGTTGCCATGCAGGTGGCTGCCATGAAGCCCGTTGCTCTTGATGAGTCAAGTGTTTCAGAAGAGACCAAGGCCGAGGAACTGCGTATTGCTGTTGAGAAGACTAAGGAAGAGCAGGTTGAGCGTCAGGTAAACGTAGCCCTGAAGAAGGCTGGCATTAACCCCAATCTCGTTGACAGCGATGACCATATCGCAAGCAATGTTGCCAAGGGTTGGTTGTCTCAGGAGGACGCAGACAAGGCAATCGAAATCCGTAAGGAGGTTTCTGTTACAGCTGCTGCCAACTTGAAGGAGCAGATGATTCAGAACATCGCAAAGGGTCGTTTGGCTAAGTTCTTCAAGGAGAGCTGCCTCGTGGATCAGGAGTTCCAGTTTGGTGACGAGGGTTCAAAGGACAGCGTAGCTCAGTGGCTTGACAAGCAACAGAAGGGTCTGAAGGTTCTTGCTTTCAAGCGTTTCAGCCTGTCAGCTGACTAAGCTTTGATAATTCTTCCATAGAATTTGGATTTTCCATAGTCTTTTAGTCTCTTTAAAATGGCTGTGGATAATTAAATAGACTTTGTAAGAGCTGTGGAAGTTTTCCACGGCTCTTTTTTGTTTTAAAAGCAATCGATTATGAACGCCCTAAAAGTATCAAGTGTCCCTCCAATCGAAGATGCCAAGGGCATAATTCCTGCCTTTAAGTTGAATACTGTTGTCTGGCATGAAATAGACCAAGTGTGTTGGCTTGAAGAATATCCTTATAAGCCATCCGCTGAGTTTGCCATTGCCCATGACGATGAAGCCATTTACATGGCTTACCGTGTGAAGGAACGTTGTATCCGTGCCCTTGCTCTTGACGGTGGGGAGGTTTGGAAGGACTCGTGTTGCGAGTTGTTCATTGCTCCGGATGATAAGGGTTATTATAATATAGAATGCAACTGTGTTGGGCATCCGCTTGTGGCTTTCGGGCCTGACCGCAACAACCGCACGACTGCTTCGCTTGAGACAATAGCCCTTATCGGTCGTTGCCCATCTCTTGGCAGTGATCCTATTGCTTTGTGCAATGGCGATTTTTTCTGGCAGATGGCTCTGCGCATACCGAAGGAGGTCTTTTTCATGCACCCAGGACTTAAGCTTTGTGGTGAAATGCGTGCTAATGTTTATAAGTGTGGCGACGAAACTATTCCACATTTTCTTGCATGGAATAAGGTAGGTACGCCTACGCCAGATTTTCATCAACCTTCATATTTTGGATTGTTCAATCTTTGAAATATATTTATGGGCAAATCAAGGTTGTTTTAATTGATTATTATTCATATCCTAAATAAAAAAAGCCTGAACTATGAAAACAAGAAAACTTTTACTTTTCTTTTTACTTTTGTCAATGACGCTTTTGCCCGCAACAGCGCAAGAAGCTTTCAATTGGCCTTATAAGACATACAATGGAGTCATAAAGACGGATGTGCCAGTGCGCCAGCCTGGTCAGCAGCATGTCCTGAACCTTCGCACGCCTAAGCTTAGCGTGGTGCGTGTTGGCTTTGTTGGGCTTGGCATGCGTGGCAGCGAAGCCATTCGCCGTTGGGTTTATCAGGAGGGAGTGCAAATCGTTGGACTTTGCGATCATGAGGAGGCTCGTGTGAAATCTTCCAATGCCCAATTGCGCAAAGCAGGCTTGCCTCCTGCTGCCGAATATAGTGGCGAGGACGGCTATAAGGCTTTATGTGAGCGTCAGGACGTTGATCTTATTTACATAGCAACCGACTGGCTTCATCACGTTCCTGTTGCAAGGTATGCAATGGAGCACGGAAAGCACGTGGCAATAGAGGTTCCTTCAGCCATGACGCTGCGTGAATGCTGGGAACTCATCGACTTGTCGGAGAAAACCCGCTTGCATTGTTTCATGCTGGAAAACTGCTGTTACGACTTTTTCGAGCTAAATACATTGCACATGGCTCAGCAAGGTCTTTTCGGCGAGGTTATGTACGGAGCCGGTGCCTATCGTCATTGCCTTGATCCTTTCTGGGATGCGTATTGGAAAGATGGAGCTGACGACAAGCTTGGCTGGAGGCTTGATTATAACATGCGTTACCGTGGTGACGTTTACGCCACTCATGGGCTTGGTCCTGTGGCTCAGCTTATGAACATACACCGTGGTGATCGTTTCCTTACGCTTTCGGCAATGGACACCAAGAGTGTGCGTGGAAAGGAGACTGCGGAGAAGCGTCTTGGACACGCGATTGACACTTTCCGTCAGGGCGACATTACCAATACGATGATCCGTACCGCCAACGGCAAAATGATTCAGATAATGCACTCAACCACGATACCACAGCCTTATAACCGCATGTTCCAGATTGTTGGCACCGAAGGCATGGCAAACAAATATCCAGTTGAAGGCTATTCGCTCACGCACAGCAGTATGGTAAAGGGCGGCATCCAGAAGCATGGCAAGTATTGGGAAGGTGAGGAATACTTGCCCAAGGAAGATTTCGACCAGCTTGTTGGTAAATACACGTCGCCGATGGTTACCAAATATGAGAAAAAAGCTAAGGAAGTGGGCGGTCATGGCGGAATGGACTTCATCGAGGACTCACGCCTTGTCTATTGCTTGCAGCATGGGTTGCCAATGGACATTGATGTTTATGATCTTGCTGAATGGTGTGCGCTTGCCGAACTTGGCAGCTTGTCGATGGATAATGGCTGCCTGCCTGTTGAGGTGCCCGATTTCACTCGCGGTCATTGGAATGACCAGAAGGGATACCGCCATTATTACGCCACAGAGGCAGAAGAGGAAGCTCAGGACAAAGCCAACCGCGAGTTTACGCTTAAGCTGAAGGCTACCTCCGAGAAGCTGTGGAAAAAGTACGATAAGAAGAACAAAAAGTAAGTACCGTAAGTTTGCAACCAGGTTGCAATACTTTCTCTATATCTTTGCAGCATAAAACAAAACATGGAATGATATGGATAAGAAAATGCTGTTAAAGATTGGGTTGACCGCCATGTTGCTGTTTGTGGCATGGCTGGTCACCACTACGTTTGAGATGCCAATGTGGGCACAGCTATTGGTTTACCTCGTGCCTTATATTTTGATAGGGCACGAGGTGATAGCCGAGGCTGTTGAGGAAGGCATAAAGGAGAAAAATCCGTTCAATGAGGATTTTTTGATGTTTGTAGCCACGGCAGGCGCAATGCTGGTTGGTTTCCTGCCTGGTGCTGAGCCACAGTTTTTGGAAGCAGTGTTCGTGATGCTGTTCTTTCAGGTTGGCGAACTCTTCGAGGATTATGCAGAAGGGCGTAGCAAGCGCAGTATCAGCCACTTGATGAGCATACGTCCTGATACTGCCAATGTTGAGCGCGACGGTGAGGTTGAGACCGTTGACCCGAGGAACGTGAATGTTGGCGACGTGGTGATAGTGCGACCTGGCGAGAAGGTACCAATGGATGGCACGGTTGTTGATGGCCAGTCGAGTCTTGATACAGTTGCGCTGACAGGCGAGAGCATGCCACGTGAGGTTGGTGTTGGTTCTGAGGTCTTGAGTGGTTGCGTTAACCTGTCAGGAGTGTTGAGGGTTAAGGTGACAAAGTGCTTTGGCGACTCAACGGCATCCCGAATAATAAGGCTTGTGGAGGAGTCTGCGGACAATAAGTCGAAAAGTGAGACTTTTATTCGCAAGTTTGCCCGTGTTTACACACCAATCGTTGTGTTTCTTGCCATCGCCATCGCCTTCATACCACCTTTCTTCTACGATGATTATGAGACGGGACTTGTTACATGGGCTTACCGCGCCCTCAGTTTCCTTGTTGTAAGTTGTCCGTGTGCCCTTGTAATATCCGTTCCTCTGAGTTTCTTCGGTGGCATAGGCGGAGCCTCGCGCAGGGGAATTCTTGTGAAGGGAGGCAATTATATGGATGCGTTGGCGAAGCTGTCAACCGTTGTTTTTGACAAGACAGGAACGCTTACAAAAGGAGTTTTTGCCACCGTGGCTGTCCATCCAGACAAGCTTGCCGCCGAAGAGTTGCTCCATCTTGCAGCTCACGTTGAGAGTTTTTCAACCCATCCCATAGCCGATGCCTTGCGTGCCGCATACGTTGGCAGTCTGTCAGGCAAGGCATCTGACGCAAATGGCTTGGGGCATAATGCCAATGATACCGGAAGATTGGCTCACGATGGTTGTTCGGTTTGCGAGGTTGAGGAAATCGCAGGGCATGGCGTTAGGGCTGTTGTTAACGGGAAGACGGTTTGTGTGGGCAATTCTAAGATGATGGATGCCGTTGGCGCTGAAATTCATGAGTGCGAGAAGTGTGACGGATTTGTTGGCACAACCATTCATGTTGCCGTTGACGGCGAGTATGCCGGTCACGTTGTTATAGCCGACCGTATTAAGGAGGATAGTAGCGAGGCCATTGGTGAACTGCGAAGGCTTGGTGTTGATAAGACCGTGATGCTTACCGGGGATCAGGAGGACATTGGGCGTGACGTTGCCAAGCGGCTTGGCGTTGACGAGTATCATGCAGGTTTGCTGCCAGCCGGCAAGGTTGCTTACGTGGAACGCATTCTTGGCGAGCAACCCACTGGCAAGACTCTTGCCTTTGTCGGCGACGGCATCAATGACGCTCCAGTGCTGGCACGAGCCGATGTGGGCATTGCCATGGGTGCGCTTGGCAGCGACGCCGCCATTGAGGCTGCCGATGTGGTTTTGATGGACGACAAGCCGTCGAGCATTGCCACTGCCATACGCATTGCCCGCAAGACCATTGCAAACGCACGCCAAAACTCGGTTTTCGCCATATCCGTCAAGGTGCTAATCCTTGTGCTTGTGGCATCAGGCTCTCTTGGCAGTCTTGCCATGCCGGTGGCTGTGTTTGGTGATGTTGGCGTTATGATACTTTGCGTGCTTAACGCCATGCGTACCCTGCGATTGTAACGTCTTGAAAAGGCTTTTTATGGGACGAAAGGGTGGTGTTGCCCTGAAAAACAAAAAATAGCATTCTAAAAAAAGCATGTCCGCCAGAAGTTGACAACCAACCGCTATGTTGTTGGGTTGTGGCTTCCGGCGGACATGCTTTTTTGTTGTTAAGGCGTTTTCCTGTTTTAAATCCTTATATTACGCCAATCCATCTCAGTATGTCGTTGAGATTGGCGACAACCATGAGCAGGATTAATATCGTGATGCCAACATACTCGGCTCGTATCATGAAATTCTCCGAAGGTTTCCTGCGTGTGATGATTTCGTAGAGCAGGAATAGCACATGTCCGCCATCGAGTGCCGGTATTGGCAGTATGTTCATGAAGGCGAGTATTATGCTGAGGAAAGCCGTCATCATCCAGAACATGTGCCAGTCCCATGTTGCTGGGAACAATGAGCCTATTGCGCCGAAACCGCCCAGGCTCTTGGCTCCGTCGGCCGTGAAGACGTACTTCATGTCGCTTACGTATCCCGATAGCACTGACCATCCGTAACGTATGCCGGCAGGGAAACTCTCCAGGAAGCCATAGCTCACGTGGGTAATCTTGTCCTCGTACAGTTTCCCTATGCCTGCCGTGGCAAAGCCAAGCTTGCAATCGGGTGTAAGCACAGCTGTTACGGTGTCTGTTCTTGACAGCAGTGTTGAAGCCGCAGCCTTGTCGCTTGCGTTGGCGTTTTCGGCAGAGTCCGGGGCGGCAGCCTTGGCTATCACCAGTCTTACGGTGCGCAGGCTCAGGCTGTCTTTCCTCGTGGTGGCAGCGGCGAGCTGGTCGCTCACAACGCCAATCTCTTCCGTGAACTCGTTGAAGGAGTCAATGCTCTTTCCGTTAACGGCAAGTATGACATCTCCCTTGCGCATGCCTATTTTCCAGGCAGGGCTTTCTGTCTTTTCGTTGCTTCCCTCAGCTGCAGGCATCCATTGCATTACGGTGTCGGCTACGGCTGGCGTGAACGGGCGCACAAACTGTGGCGTGACCTTCATCATGCCGAGCAGGTTTATGTCGCCTGGCAGATTTACGCGCACCTTCTTGCCATCGCGCATCACGTCGCACCACTTTGCCTCGGAAAGGTCGCGGTAAACATCGATGTTGAAGTCCTTGAACGGGCGTATGTCGGTGCCAAGCAGAATGTCGTGGTCGCGGAAACCGTAAGACTTTGCCTCCTTGTTGAACTTCATGCCCATTGACATGTCGGCGAGGCGTACATAGTCTTCGCCCCAATGGAACATTATCATTGAATAGATGAAGAGCGCAAGCACGAAGTTGACCGTTACGCCGCCAACCATTATTATGAGTCTCTGCCAAGCCGGCTTGGTGCGAAACTCCCATTGCTGCGGAGCCTGTTTCATCTGCTCAATGTCCATGCTCTCGTCGATCATTCCGGCAATCTTGCAGTAGCCTCCCAGCGGAAGCCAGCCCATGCCATACTCGGTGTCGCTGTTCTTGGGCTTGAAACTGAACAACTTGCCGCTCCACTTGCCTATGCGGACATCGAAAAATATGAAAAACTTCTCCACCCTTACGCCGAAGAGCTTCGACGCAAGCATGTGGCCGCCCTCGTGCAGCAGTACGAGCAGCGAGATGGAAAGGATAAACTGAAGGAGTTTTATGAGAAATATTTCCATGGTGTTGTTTATGGTCTCCCCGAGTGCTTCCAAGGGTCAGGATGGCGTTTGTTGCGTTGCGCACGCTGCTCTTGGCATCGAGGAGATGGTTGTTAAATTCTGTCTGTTTACTGATTTGCTTTTAGCATTTCCACTGCCAGCATCCTTGCCTCATGGTCTGTCTGCAAGTATGTTTCCAGGTCAGGTGTCTTGTCGAAGCTTATGGCCTGCATGGTCTTCGCTATGACATCGGAGATGCCGTAAAACGATAGCTTGCCCTCCCTGAACGCGGCGTTTGCTACCTCGTTGGCTGCGTTGAGCGCACACGGCATGTTGCCGCCCGTCCGCATGGCATCGTAGGCGAGGCGCAGGCACGGGAAGTTCTCCATGTCGGGTTTGAAGAAGTCGAGCCGCTGCGTGTTGAACAGGTCAAGGCGCTCGCCTTGCAGGTGCAGCCTCTCGGGGAAAGAAAACGCGTACTGTATGGGCAGGCGCATGTCTGGCACGCCGAGCTGCGCTTTCACGCCGCCGTCACGAAACTGCACGCCACTGTGCACCACGCTTTGTGGGTGCACAAGCACCTCAACCCTGTCGGCAGGCACGCCGAACAGCCAACTTGCCTCCATCACCTCAAATCCCTTGTTCATGAGCGTCGCCGAGTCAATGGTTATCTTGGCTCCCATCTTCCACGTGGGATGCCTCAGGGCATCCTCGGCCGTGACGGTTTTGAGTTGCTCCTTGGTGAAGTTGCGGAATGGCCCGCCTGAGCATGTCAGCAGCAACTTTTCAATCTCGCTCATGTCCTCGCCAACGAGGCTCTGGAATATGGCGCTGTGCTCAGAGTCAACGGGCAGCAAGTCAACATGGTTTTGCTGTACGAGGTTGAGCATAAGCTCGCCTGCCACCACCAATGTCTCCTTGTTGGCGAGGCATATTTTCTTGTGTGCCTTTATGGCGTGTATTGTGGGCTCTAAGCCAGAGAAGCCCACGAGCGCTGCGAGCACGGTGTCAATTTGCTCCCCCTCCACAATCTCGTTGAGTGCCTTGTGCCCGGCATATACTTTAATGTCAGGGCAGTCGGCGAGCAAGTCGGTCAGCTTGGCATAGTGGGCATCGTTGGCGATGACCACGGCGGCAGGGTGGAAACGCCGCGCCTGCTCGGCGAGTTTTTCCACGTTGTTGTTCGCCGTCAGGCAGTAAGCCTCGAAACGGTCGGGGTGTTGGGCTATGACATCGAGAGCCTGTGTGCCAATTGAGCCTGTGCTGCCGAGGATGCAGATGCGCTGCCTCACACGGTCTCTCGTGTTGGGCGCGTCGTGTGCCGTCCACAGTTCTTCGGCTTTGTGATTACAGTCAAAAGTCATTTATTATATATGTGTGTTTTACGTTGTTTGCCATTGCGGCGCGAACGTGTTGCCATTGCGGCGTAACCGCATTGCCTTTACGGCGTAACCGCGTTGCCATTGCGGCGTAACCGCGTTGCCATTGCGGCGTAAAGGGAAAACGGGTGCTCAGCTAAGTGTCAACAAGCCCTCGGGAATGGTCAGCGTTATGGTGTGTTCCTTGCGGTTTATGTCATTTATGAGTTCTTCCGTCACGGGGAGCAACAGCTCGTTTCCGTCGTTGTTTTCAACCTCAAGCAGCGTGTTCATCGTCGAGTCGTCAAGGGCTTTCACCGTGCCTATTGGCGTGCCACCGTCGGCATTCACTACCGTGTAGCCTATGATTTCAGCCTTTGACACATGGTCGTCGTCGCCATCGCTGTCGGCGAGCGAGCGTGAGAAGTAAACGCCGCAGCCTGTCAGTTCTGCGGCCTTTTCCTCGCTGTCGATGCCCGAGAATGTCATCAACGCCGTCTCGTCAGAGCGAAAACGGTATTCGTCAATGAAGAAAGGCACGAGCAGGCCGTCAATCTCTATGAAAAGACTGTCTGCGTCAACGCGGTCGAACACATCGTCGTCGAAGTGGAACGACAGTTCGCCCTTTACGCCGTGTGGCTTGCCTATGACGCCTATCCGGAAAACTGAATCTTTCTTTATCATTGGTTTACGCGGTTGATTTTAGCCCCAAGGCTGTTCAGCCTGTGCTCAATGTCCTCATATCCACGGTCAATCTGCCCAATGTTGTCAATGCGACTTGTGCCGTTGGCTGTCATTGCCGCTATGAGCAACGCTATGCCTGCGCGTATGTCGGGGCTTGACATGCGCCCCGCGCGCAGCTGTATCTGGCGGTCATGGCCAACCACCACGGCTCGGTGTGGGTCGCAAAGTATTATTTGCGCTCCCATGTCAATGAGCTTGTCAACGAAAAACAGGCGGCTCTCGAACATCTTCTGGTGCACCAGCACCGTGCCCCGTGCCTGGGTCGCCACGACGAGAAGCACCGAAAGCAGGTCGGGGGTCAGTCCTGGCCATGGCGCGTCGGCGAGGGTCATTATTGTGCCGTCGATGAACGATTGCACCTGGTAGTGGTCCTGGCGTGGTATGACCAGGTCGTCGCCGTCAACGTCGATTTTTACGCCGAGTCGGCGGAATGCGTCGGGTATCGGGCCGAGGTTGCGAACCGACACGTCTTTTATCCTGATGCCGTTTCCAACCATTGCCGCCATGCCGATGAACGACCCTACCTCGATCATGTCTGGCAGTATGTGGTGCCGTGCGCCATGCAGGTGCTCAACGCCCACTATGGTTATGAGGTTGCTGGCTATGCCGGAGATGCTCGCCCCCATGCGGTTCAGCAAGTGGCACAATTGTTGTATGTAAGGCTCGCAGGCGGCGTTGTATATGGTGGTGGTGCCCTTGGCGAGAACGGCGGCCATTATTATGTTGGCGGTTCCCGTTACCGAAGCCTCGTCGAGAATCATGTAGGTTCCCTTTAGGTGTGGGCCTTTTATCTGGAAGACGTTGCGGTCTTCGTCGTGCTCAAAGCTTGCCCCGAGATCCTTGAAGCCAAGGAAGTGGGTATCAAGCCTCCGCCTGCCAATCTTGTCGCCTCCTGGCTTGGCAACCGTCGCCTTGCCGAAGCGCCCGAGCAGCGGGCCGATCATGAGCACGGAGCCACGCAGGGCCGAGCATTCCTTCACGAACTCAACGCTGTCGAGGAAGCCGAGGTTTAGCTCGTCGGCCTGGAAAGTGTAGTCGTTGCGGCTGTTTCGCATCACTTTGACACCGACCTTGCGGAGAAGCTTTATCAGGTTGTTGACATCAAGAATGTCGGGTATGTTGGTTATCCGCACGGGGTCACTCGTGAGCAGTGAGGCGCAAATTACTTCCAGAGCCTCGTTCTTGGCTCCTTGCGGCTTTATTGTGCCCTCAAGTTTGTGCCCGCCTTCTATGATGAAAGACTCCATTTACTTTCTCTTCCTCTTCTTGTTGTTATTGTTGTTGTTCATGGCTGCAAAGTCGCGGCTGTCCATCTTCTCAAACTTGAAGTGGTTAAGGTCCAGCTGCACTTTGCCGTCGGTGAAGCGTGCCATGTCGTCGGCAACCTTGTTGTTGTCGCTCAGTCCGTGCCCCCACAGCATGAGGTCACGTTTCATCTGGTTTGCCGTGAGTGCCATCAGCTCGTCTCGCTCCGCCCCTGGCTCCATTGCCTTCAGCTTGTCAAGCAATTCGAATACCATCTTGCCGTAGTGGCGCACGGGTATCCTGCTCATCGGGTATGCCATTGGCTTGGGTTTCTCGTGTATCACACGTGCCCCCGACACGTCAACGGGCCAGTCGATGTCAAGCTTGAAGTCGCTCATCAGGGCCAGCTGGTCCCACAGTTTCTGCTTGTAGTTGTCGCTTAGCCTCACCTGTGGGTTCATGCGTTCCATGGTGTCAACAATGGTTTGTGCGCAACGCAGGCGTTCTTCGCGTTTGGGCAGTGACATGCAGTGGGTGACCATCTTCTGTATCTCGCGGCCATACTCGGGAAGCACAAGCTTCTCGCGTTGCGTGTTATAGTCAAGTCCTGGTATGTTCATAATAATTTTCTTGGTAGTTTTGCCACAAAGTCCTTTAGGTAAAATGGCACGAAGTAAGCCACGTCCTCGAATTTTCCTTCTGCCATGCGCCTTTCCGCCAATGGCAGCATGTTTTTTGCCAACGGCTCAATGCCTTCCACGAAACGGGCATTGGGGTGGTTGATGACATCCTTGCACTTCATGGCTCCGTCGCCAAAGAAGTAAACCGGCTGCTTGTCGAGGTATTCCTTGTAAGTGTTCTCGTCAACCACGTCGGCGTGTATTGGGCGGACTTCCAGCAGCGACCGGTCGAAAATCTGGGCGTAAACCTCCATGCGGCGGGCGTCGAGCATGGGGCATAGCAATCCGTCGTCTTCTTTTACCATCTCGCGCAGCAACACGGGTACGCACAAAATCTCAAGCGTCGGCACGCCGAGGAGTTTTATGTCCCTGCCATAACAGATGCCCTTTGCCATGGACACGCCGATGCGCAAGCCTGTGTATGACCCGGGACCGCAACTTACGGCTACTGCATCAATGGGGATGGCGTGGTTGTCGGTAAACGATAGGGCTTGGTCAACAAACGAGCCAAGCTGCTCGGCGTGGTTGGGACCGGTGTGGTCTTCCTTCTCGAAGATTATGCCGCCGTCTTCGCTTACAGCCACAGAGCACACCGAAGTGCTCGTCTCAATATTCAGTATGCAAGACATAAATGATATTATTATCTTAATAAAGTGCAAATTTACCTCTTTTTCCCCCAATTTTTGTACTTTTGCAGAAATTTAACTTGAAAGTAACCATGATACTATCAATGACGGGTTACGGCAAGGCTGTCGTGACCTACAAAGGCAAGAAAATAAATGCCGAGATAAAGTCGCTAAACAGCAAGGCTCTTGACCTTTCTACGCGTATTGCGCCGCTATATCGCGAGAAGGAGATGGAGATACGCCAGATTATCGCAAAGGCTTTGAGCCGTGGCAAAATAGACTTTTCCATTTGGATCGAAAAGGACGCAATGGTTGACGCGACTCCTATAAACGCTACGCTTGTGGAAAACTACTACAGGCAGCTTAAGGCCATATCGGCAAACACCGGCATACCTGAGCCTGCCGATTGGTATGCCACGCTGCTTCGGTTGCCTGACGTGACCACCAAGACCGACAATGAGGAGCTGACCGACGAGGAATGGGATGCGGCACAGCAGGTTATCGGCCTGGCCATTGACGCGTTGACAGCTTTCCGCCGTCAGGAGGGTGCTGCGTTGGAGAAGAAATTCAATGAGAAAGTCGATAACATTGAGGAACTGCTCCGCAGCATTGAGCCTTATGAGAAAAGCCGTGTGCCAAAGATCAGGGAGGCTATCGTCAAGGGGCTTGAACAAATACCCGAGGTGGAATATGACAAGAACCGCCTGGAGCAGGAACTCATATATTATATAGAGAAGCTTGACATTAGCGAGGAGAAGCAACGCCTGTCAAATCACTTGAAATACTTCCGCGAGACGATGGCGGAAGACCAGCCCAATGGCAAGAAACTTGGCTTCATTGCACAGGAGATGGGACGTGAGATTAACACGACCGGATCAAAGAGCAATCAGGCGGAGATGCAGAACATCGTGATAAAGATGAAGGATGAGCTTGAGCAGATAAAGGAGCAGGTGCTCAATGCGCTTTAGTTCAAAAAAAGAATTTCCGCAATTCGTAACACTATGAGTGATAAAGGAAAACTTGTTATTTTTTCCGCACCGTCAGGCAGCGGCAAGAGCACCATCGTTTCGTTCTTGATGAAGGAACATCCTGAGTTGAGGCTTGCGTTCTCAATCAGTGCCACGACGCGTGCGCCCCGTGGCACTGAGAAGGATGGGGTGGAGTATCTCTTCTTGTCGGAAGAAGCTTTCCGTGAGAAGATTGCCGGTGAAGAGTTCCTGGAATATGAGGAAGTTTATCCGGGACGTTTTTATGGCACGTTGAAAGGACAGGTTGAGCGACAGGTTGAAAAGGGCGACAACGTGGTGTTTGACGTTGACGTGAAGGGTGGATGCAACATCAAGAAGCACTATGGGCAGCGTGCCTTGAGCATATTCATACAGCCACCGTCGATTGACGAGTTGCGCAATAGGCTTGAGCATCGTGCCACCGATGCGCCTGATGTTATTGAGCAGCGCATAGCCAAGGCTGCTTACGAACTGACTTTTGCCGAAAAATTCGACAAGGTGATAGTCAACGATGACTTGGAAAAGGCGGAACAGGAGGCTTGGGAGACAGTGAAGGCTTTCTTGGGCAACACAAAGTGAGCTTGGGTTTCAATATTATGTCTCATCAATGCTTCCCTTGTCTTTCCTCTCTTTTTCATCATCTCACAATTCTTAACTCTTACCCCTTCCGATGCGTATAGGCATTTTCGGCGGCAGTTTCAACCCAATACATACGGGGCACATTCATCTCGCGAGGCAAATCCTGAAAGAGGCAAGCCTCGACGGGATTTGGTTTATGGTGTCGCCGTTAAATCCTTTCAAGGCGGCAACTTCGGATTTGCTGAACGATCGTCTGCGTTTGCAAATGGCGCAAAAGGCATTGGAGGTGGAGGAAGGACTCACGGCATCCGACTATGAGTTTCATTTGCCCAAGCCGTCTTATACTTGGAGCACGCTGCGGCTTTTGTCCGACGACTACCCAACGTGTGATTTCTCGTTGATAATAGGGGCTGACAATTGGCTTGCTTTCGACCGTTGGGCAAGACCCGACTACATTCTCTCACATCATGATATTATAATTTATCCGCGTGAAGGCTATGCTGTTGACGAATCGGCGTTGCCCGGTAACGTGACATTGGTAAACACTGAGCTTTATCCTGTAAGCAGCACGGAGATAAGGCGGCGCGTGAGGAGTGGCGAGAGCATAAGCGGACTCGTGCCTGATGGCATAGCACCGATGGTGTTGCAGTATTATAAATAAGAAAGCACGGTTTAATGAATAGTATTCCGTGGTATTATCAATAGCATTCCGTGGTATTATAAATAGTATGCTGCGGCATTATAAATAGGGTGATGCTGTTTTTCAAGCAGGAGTCTTTTGCTCTCTAAACATTTTGCCATTCCGATAATTTATACTATTTTTGCACAGGTATAATAGCAATAATATATATTAAATGATTTTTCTCAGACGTATGGCACGGCTCTTCGTGTTGCCCTTGCTCAAGAATGGCGTGTTCTTTGTGGCCATGTATGCCCTCGGGATACTTTGTGCCTTCCTCACCTTGCCAGACACCAAGGAAGCCCATTTGTATGGCAATCTGTGGCTTGAACTTTTCCTTGACGCATACTTGGCCTGTGTTGTGCTGACGTTGCTTCCCGGTTGCGTTCGCGTGTGGGTGCGTCGGTTGCTTTATGTATTGCTGTATGGTGTGGCGTTGACAGACGTTTTTTGTTTTTGGAAATTTGGCTCAACCATAACTCCCTCTATGCTTCTGCTTGTTGGTGAGACTGACAGTCGCGAGGCTGGAGAGTTTTTCAGTACTTATCTTGGCTTTGGCATCCTTTTCTCTCCAGTAGGCTGGATTTTGCTGCTTATGTTGGTACACGCATTTGTTGCCATCGGGAAAAGGTGGTTGTCATGCCTGTCTCCGTGTGCTATCAGGGAGAAAGTTGGGAAAGTGGCTTGTGGACAACAGCTTGGGGTCTTGATGGGCATTTTGGCATTTGCCTTGCTCGTATGGAGTGTTTGCGCAAGCTGGAACAACAAGCGAGGCATGGCAAGGCTAATGACTGCCGATACCATAGGAACCGTGGAGCATATCCTCACGGAGAAAAATCATGGAGAATTTTATCTGCCAATATACCGCCTTGCTTTCAGCATGTACAGCAATAAGCTTGCGGCGCAACAGGTGGAGCGTTGCATTAGTGCGTCAAATGCGGTAAGCGTTGATTCGTGCAGTTTCCGTTCGCCGAACATAGTTCTCATAATCGGCGAAAGCTACAGCAAGTCGCATTGTCAGCTCTACGGTTATCCTGTTGAGAACACGCCAAGGCAGCGGAAGTTGGAAGAGACGGGAATGCTGACAAAGTTTAGCGACGTGGTTACGTGCTGGAACCTTACGAGCTTTGTGTTCAAGAATTTCCTTTCGATGCATGTCATCGGGCAAAAAGGAGAATGGTGCGACTATCCGCTTTTTCCCACCCTTTTCCGTAACGCCGGTTACAAGGTTACTTTTCTCACCAACCAGTTCTTGCCAAAAGCCAAGCAAGCCGTTTATGATTTCTCCGGCGGTTTTTTCCTGAACAATCCGACGCTTAGCAAGGCTCAATTTGACTTGCGTAACGACAAGTTGCACAAGTTTGATAACGGGTTGATTATGGACTATGACAGGTTTGTTAAAGACGGGAAGATAAAGCTTGCAAGCAGTGACGGGTCGTCGTCAGTAGGTGAAAGTCAGGGCAACCTCATTATTTTTCACCTTGCAGGGCAGCACGTGAGCTACAACACACGTTACCCGAAATACCAAAGCAAGTTCAAAGCCGACGATTACAGGGAAATGCGCCCTGACCTGAACGCGCGCAAACGACAGATGCAGGCTTATTATGACAATGCTTGCCTGTACAATGACTCTATTGTGGATGCCATCGTGAAGAAGTTTGAAAACGAGGAGGCCATTGTGGTTTACATGCCTGACCATGGAGAAGAAATATATGAACCGGGGCGTAACCAGCTGTGCCGCAACCATTCGGCAACGGTTGACTGGCCGATAGCTCACTATGAGTTTGAGATTCCGTTCTGGATTTGGTGCTCGCACAAGTACGCCGTGCGCCATCCTGATGTTTTCAAGGCCGTGAAGGACGCTAAGGACAGACGTTTCATGACAGATGCCTTGCCGCACATGATGGTATGGCTGGGTGGCATTTACGCGAAGGACTATGAGCCGCGGCTTAATGTCCTTGTGCCTGAATATGACCAAATGCGCCCCAGGATACTCAAGAACTCCGTTGACTATGACAAGCTGAGGGATGCCGCTATGGCCAACTCGAATGCCAATGGCACAAAGTGACAAAGGAAGGCTGTACGTCCCTTGAGTAATGAAGTAAGAAAGTATGAATTCCGAAGTGTTAACCCGTAGCGAATGCAACGCCCTTAGGGGGCTTGCCATCATTGGCATTTTCCTGCATAATTATTGCCACTGGCTTGGTCCCGTGGTGAAGGAAAATGAATATCAATATTTACAGCATAACGTAGATTGGTTCAACCAGGTAACGACAAGCATGGATTGGCTTTTCCCAGCCCATGTCGTGTCATTCTTCGGGCATTATGGCGTGCCAATATTCCTGTTTCTCAGTGCGTTTGGCTTGGAACGAAAATATGGAGGCAAGGCCTTTGGGCATGGTTGTGTTGGTGCTGGTGGCGCATCCGGCAAGATTGTAAACATTAACGGGGAGGCTTTGGCATCGTCAGCCAATACTGCCGGAGGAAAGTTTGCCGATGTCTTTGCTTTCATGAAGCACCATTCCTTGAAACTGTTCAGGATGATGATAGTGGGCTTCGTATTCTTCACAATTATCGATGCCATGACACCGGGGTCATGGCATTACACCGTGAAGCAAATAGTTGGTCAGTTGCTGATGATAAATAATCTTTATCCGGAACCTGACCATAATATTTGGCCCGGTCCCTTTTGGTTCTTTGGGCTTATGCTTCAGTTTTACGTCGTTTACCGCTTGTTCCTATACCGTAGGCATTGGGCGTGGACGGCAGGTCTTGTGGTAGTTTGCACGGCCGTGCAACTTTTCCTTGACCCCGACGGCGAGGCGTTGAATCGCTGGCGTTACAATTTCATGGGTGGCATGCTCCCGTTCGGTCTCGGCTTGCTTTTTGCCCGATATGGCGAGAAGGTGATGCTCGTAAGGATGGGTTTCGGCTCGCAACTGACGTGTTGGCTCGTGACCTCGTTGTTCGTGATTTCCGCAAGCAAGTCTTTCCTCACATGGGTGCTGGTTCCAGCCTTGGTATGCTATGCGGCGGTTTATTTCATCAAGACCGTAAGGCAGTTGCCGATGCCACGGCTCAGTTCTGCCATCTACGGTATGCTCGAATGGATGGGCACAATGTCTGCGGCACTGTTTATAGTCCATCCGGCTATACGCAAGATTTTCATTCCCATCTCACGCCATGGCGACGTTTACGCCGGGCTGCTCCTGTATGTCGTGGCGAGCATTGGCGTGGCGTGGATTATCAAGAAAACCAAGTTGCTGGAAGGCTGACAGTGTTTTTATTTATATGTGACTTTTCAAGATGCGCATACCTGATATAGAATTGCAGAATATTTCCCGTTTTCGTGGCTCGCTGATGGGCATCGCCATGCTCGTGATAATACTGTTTCACGTCGATTTGGCACGTACCGATGCCTTTTTCGGGTTGCGCAGGATGGGAAACATTGGCGTTGACATGTTCCTGTTCCTTAGCGGAGTGGGGCTGTGGTTCTCGTGGGTCAAGCAACCCTCGTACAGGCATTTTTACCTGCGTCGTCTCATACGCATTTACCCGGCGTGGCTCATCATTGCCTGCCTTTACTACATTCCGCGGATACACGTCCACGACGTGCCGTCGCTTGTCAACCTTATAGGCGAGATTACCATTAACTGGAATTTTTGGCGGTACGACGAGCTGACCTTCTGGTACATCCCGGCAATCATGGCACTTTACCTTTTTGCCCCACCATACATGTCGTTGATAAGCAAGCACCCCATATACCGATGGTTGCCCGTGGTTATGATTATGTGGTGCGTGCTGGTGCAATGGGTCACGCCAATACACGGTGCGGTTGGGCATTTGGAGATATTCTGGAGCCGTGTGCCAATATTCTTCATCGGCATAAACATGGGCGAGCTGGTAAGGCAAAAACGCACCATTGAGGGGCAAGGCATCTGGCTGCTGTGGATAATGTTCCTCATGACCTTTGCCTCGTGTTTTTTCCTTGAGCAGGTGCGCCACGGACAGTTTCCGCTTTTCGTCGAGCGAATGCTTTACATACCGCTAACCATCACCTTCATATTGCTTTGCAACAGGGTGCTGCGCCGCTTGCCGGCATGGGTAAACGGCGCGTTGGCGTGGGTTGGCGGGCTGAGCCTCGAATGCTATCTCATACATAGCCATTTCGTGTTGCGCCACTTGCCGCGCGAGTGGAGCTACTGGCCGACATCCCTCGTGTGCATTGCCATAACGTTGCCTTTGGCATGGTTGCTGATGAAGGTTTCAACGCTGGTTAGCCGCAAGCTGTCAGCCATCGCACGTGTTTAATCTTCGTTGACTTGCCCTTGTCCTTGCCCCAGACCAGGGTTGTCTTTCCAACGTTTCAGGTGTGGGAAGTATTGCTCCATTTGTTCCTTGGCTTGCGCCGGGGTGAGGTTCCATCCCGAAGCAGCGTTCATTTGGTCCAAGAACTGTAGGCAAAAGTCTATCATTTGCTCCATCGTGAAGTCTTGGGTGAACTTCCCGTCCTTGTAGCAATAAACGCAATAATCGTCGTTGAGGCTTCCGTCGGCGTTTGTGCCCTTGGTTTCATTGGTCAGCGGCATGCCGCAACTCTGGCAAAAGTGTTGATCCATTTTTAGAATAAGTTTTATTTGTTTGGTAGTTGACGTGTTTTAAGCATGTCTTGGAAAGACTATGCCCTTTATGCTGCAAAAGTATGGAAAAACGTTGATAATCTGTTGTGGCTGCTGTGATTTTTCCATGTTTTTTCAGTAATTTTGCAAAAAATAAATAATAAGCTTATGGCTAATGACAATCCTGCGACAATGGGCAAGGCCGAGGCGTGCCTGCGCCTGCTGCGCTTGCCACAATGGATAAAAAACTTCTTTGTCTTCGCGCCGATACTGTTTGGCGGTTCCTTGTTTGACCTTTCGGCACTTGACCGTGGTTTGATTACGTTCCTTGCGTTCAGCTTTGCCGCATCCAGCATTTACTGCTTCAACGACATACACGACGTTGCCGACGACCGCCGCCACCCAGAGAAATGCCATCGCCCCATAGCGTCAGGCGTGGTGAGCGTGCCACATGCCTACGCCCTCATGTTCGTCATGTTTGCGTTGAGCATGGTCATGAGCGCGATGCTTAGTGTTGGAACAACGCTGGTAATACTTTTCTACTGGTGCCTTAACCTCGCCTATTGCGCCAAGCTGAAACAATATGCCATAATCGACGTTTGCGTCGTGGCTTTCGGCTTTGTATTGAGGATGCTTGCCGGCGGCGAGGCCACGGGCATAGCCCTGAGCAAATGGATTGTGCTCATGACGTTCCTCATAACGCTGTTCATGAGCTTTGCCAAGCGGCGCGACGACGTGCTGCGCATGGAGCGCACCGGCGAGGCACCTCGCAAGAACACCATCCGTTACAATTCCACTTTCATGGACCAGGCACTCACCATAACCGCCTCGGTCACGCTGGTGTGTTATATAATGTACACCGTAAGCCCCGATGTGGTGGCACGGTTTGGCTCCGACGACCTGTACCTCACGAGCATCTTCGTGCTCGTGGGGCTGCTGCGCTACATACAGATTGCCGTGGTTGACAAGCGCAGCGGCAACCCTACGAAAATCATCCTCCACGACCGTTTCATACAGCTTGACGTGCTGGCGTGGCTGGTGACATTTGTCTTCATAATATATTAAGCCTTATTTGCCGGGCATATCATGGAAATACACGACAAATTGCGCAAGGTCACGGTGTTCGACTTTGACGGCACGCTTACCTCCGCCGACACGCTTTTGTGCTTCATACGCTACGCCAAGGGCATGCCACGGTTGCTGCTCGGGCTTGCACTGTTCGCCCCGTTGCTTGTGTGCATGAAACTGCGCCTTGCCGACAACGGCAAGACCAAGGAACGCCTGTTCGCATTCTTCTTCAAGGGAACGGCGGCAAGCGAGTTTGACATCCTGTGCGACAAGTTCGGCAACGAGAGCCGCCACTTGCTGCGCGATGGCGGCAGGGATGCCGTGGCGGCGGCTGTGGAAAACGGTGACCGTGTTTTTATAATCAGCGCAAGCGTAAGCAATTGGGTGATACCTTTCTTCTATGGCGGAAACTCGGAATATGTCGCCGCAACCACTCGGCTTATTGAGGTCGTGGGCACGGAGGTTGAGGTTCGTGACGGAAGGCTCACCGGGCGTTTCCTCACGCCAAACTGCTACGGGGCAGAGAAGGTGCGGCGATTGGCTGAGGCGTTGCCCGACGTGAGAGCCAACCGTGACCGTTATCACGTGACCGCATACGGCGACAGCCGTGGCGACAGGCAGATGCTTGACTTTGCCGACGAGGGACATTTCAAGCCTTTCAGATGATGCCGTGCCCATGCCCTGCGTTTGCTACCGGGCGACGGCTGTGGCGATAAAAAACATAGCGATGGGAAACTTCTTGAACAATCTTTCTGACGACCGCCGTCGTAAGCTCGGCGAGCTGGTGCGCTTTGGCATTGTTGGCGTGGCGGCAACGCTGCTGCAGTATGCCATCTATTATGCGCTTGTGCAGTTTATTTCCGACGGCATGCCATCAGCGCGCCAACACTTTTGGACGAGCGTAGCCATGACCGTTGGCTACATTATCAGCTTCGTCTTCAATTTCTTCGCCTCCACACGATTCACCTTCCGTGTCAAGGCAAACGCCAAGCGCGGCGCCGGCTTCCTGTTCAGCCATTGCGTAAACTATCTCTTGCAGATGCTCACGCTCAACCTCTTCCTGTGGGTGGGTGTGCCAAAGGCTTTGGCGCCGATACCAATGTTCTGCGTCTGCGTGCCCGTAAACTTCTTGTTGGTCAGGTTCTTCCTGAAACGTTAAGGTGCGTGTTCCGTTTACGGCGCAATCGTGTTGCCATTGCGCTGCAAACGCATTGCCATTACGCCGCAAACGCATCACGTTTACGCCGTAACCATGTTGCCATTGCGCCGCGAACGTTCGACGGGAGTGTTGGGTTGGCTTAACTTGCCAATAAACAATAAATTATGCGAATAGTTGGCTGAAACAATTTTCTTGTGTGGCAAAAAAGCGTTATCTTTGCAGCGAATAAGTTGCGTCCCGGGCTATGATGCCGGGCAAGCCTGCTTTGGTTTGCATGTTGGTTGCCTTTGGGATGATGGGCGGAGAACGTAGAACATGATTTAATATTGATGAGAAATCCTTTTCGTATATTCAAGGTGAGGCGCGAGGAGCGATGGGGTGCTGCCGCGGCCCTGCTCTATGTGGTGTTGTGGAACGTGTTGGTTGTGGTGGCTTATGCCGACAAGTCGTTTGCGGTTAGCGACAATTACCGCAGGCTTTTTGGCAGGCTTTTCCACGTGTCGGGCTTTGACCCGATATCCTACATCGTCATATCCCATTGGAGCACAGGCTATAACATTTACCGCCATCCGCTGTTGGCGTTTTTCATGTACATACCAAACCAGCTGAACCAATGCCTCATGGAGCTTACGGGGCTTAACTTCGCCACGGTGGTGATGGCGTTGATACTGGTGTTTTTCGGTTTCTACAGCTTCTTGTTCCTGTACCGCACGTTCCGCGAGATAGTGGGGCTGCGGCGGGCTGACTCTTGGCTCCTGGGCTGGCTGGCGTTTTCGTTTGGCTACGTGGTGGTGGGCATGAGCGTTCCAGACCATTTCTGCCTGTCAATGTTCATGCTTGTTTTCACGCTGTATGTTGCCGGGCGTAAAATGAAGGAGCGTCGGGCGTTCACCAAGTGGCAAACCATCCTCCTCTTCGTTGCCACTGCCGGCATATCGCTCAACAACGGCATAAAGGTTTTCCTTGCTGCGCTTTTCGTGAACGGCAAGAGGTTTTGGAAGCCTGTTTTCCTGCTTGTGGCAGTGGTCCTGCCATCGCTGTTGATGTGGGGTGGGGCACGCCTGGAGTGGAAATATTTTGAGAAACCCAACTATCTGGCGCGGCAACAAGCCAAGGCCAGGAAAGACAGCACGCAGAAGGCAAGGCTGTGGCAGGCCTTCAGGGACACCACGTCGTTGAGGGACTCGGCTGCCATAGAGGCTGCTTGCGAAAAGTTGCTAAGCCAGAAAATGCAGGCAAGGCAAAGGCGTAACCAAAGGAAGGCGTATAACTTGCATAGGGGCAAGCCCATTGACAATAGTGAGTTTGGCAAGTGGACTGACATCAGCACGCCACGGTGGTCGTCGTTGGTGGAGAACGTTTTCGGCGAGCCGATACAGCTGCATCAGGACTACCTGCTGAAGGACGTGCTCGTCAACAGGCCCGTCATCGTGGAATACCGTTATGCCTTCAACTATATCGTTGAGGCAATAATCGCATTGCTTTTCATGGTGGGGGTGTGGTGCGGCAGGAAGTCGCGCTGGCTGTGGCTCGCCATGTCGTTCTTTGGCTTTGACTTCCTGATACACTTTGTCCTTGGCTTCGGTCTCAATGAGGTTTACATCATGTCGCCCCACTGGCTTTTCATCCTTGCCATTGCCATTGGCTTTCTCGTGGCTCGCCTTGCCGGGACACGTTGGAGTGCGCCCCTAAGGTTGCTCCTGCTGGCGCTTGTGGTGTATCTTGTGGCGTGGAACGGGACGCTCTACGCCAGGTACCTGCTTTAGCCGATGGTGCGGTTTCGCGCCATTGGGTGCTACGTGTGGCAGGCGTCGCTGCGTTGTTGTGGCGTTTAAACATGCTTGTCCCTGCCAAGCCAAATGTTCAGCCGCCTGCCAATGGAATGGAAAATCTGCCCAATGTTGCCGGCCTTCAGGTTCAGCCAAAGCTCCTCCAGGCTGCGACCGATCTTTACCCATGGGTGGTTCCACCCCATAGTGTGGTAAAGGTGGTGTTTGTAGGGCATGTATTCCATTATGTATTGTGGGTGTTTCAATGGGAACTGCACGTCGTATCGCTTCATGGTGAAAATGCGGCGCATGCCGTGGGGCATGGTCTTGAGTGCTGAGTAATGTGTAGAGTCGGCAGTGGCGCCAATATTGTTCACCATGTTTCGTGTAGGCATTATGGCGAGCCCGTTGTTCATTAGCATCGAAGCCCAGAAGATGCTTTCGAAATATTGTTTTCCGCTTTCGGCGTGGTCGGCGCACATCTTCATGAAGTCGGCTCGGTAACCATGCTCTCTCACTATGGCTTCAAGCTGGTTGCGGTTGAAGTCATCACGCATAAAGCTGTAGTTGCCGTCCCATTTGTCCACAACCCTTCTCCACGATGCCCAGCCCCAGATGGAAAAGGCTGAGGTGAAGAAATAGTCGTGGGGCACGCCCTCTGTAGTCTCGTCGGTATTGAATCCTGCCACCATCGTAATGCGCTCGTCGTTCTCATAGCGGTCAAGCATCTCCTTGCAGAAAGGCAAGAATGATGGCGCGGGCACCACGTCGTCTTCAATGACCACCACCTTGTCGGCAAGCGAAAACGCCCATTTCTGCGACATGTAGCCGGAAGGGTCGCAGCCGTAGTTGCGTGTCTGGTACATGCGGTGCACGTCGCAGTCCCAGTCTATGTTCTCGTCGCTTGCTATCTCGCGGCATGCCGCCACGCCCTGCAAGTCCTTCTCGTTGCCCTCTCGTGCCCCATCCTGGTAAAGGAAAAGCCTCGACGGGCGTGCCTCACGCACGGCAGCGAACACGTGCCTGAACGTGTTGGGGCGGTTGAAGAACAGCATCAGCACCGCAATGTCAGTCTTGTATGGGTGTTTCATGATTGAATTTGTTTGGGCAAAGATAGGAAAAAACTTTTTCATTCCAAATGTTTTAGCCACAAATTGTGTCATTCGGAAACTATTTCATAACTTTGCATCCATGACTAATCCGTTTGCGATATTTAAGATAAAGCGTGAGGAAAGGTGGCTGTTCGTTGTTGCCTTGCTTGTGTTCGCCGCTCTCAATGCGCTGCTGGTAGGCAGCCATTGGGAAATGTACACTAAGCCGTTGATGCATGGTGGCTCGTGGTCCGTCTTCCACAACCGCTTTGAGATGTCAGGTTATGACTGCTGGTCGTTGATGACCATTTCGGAAGGGCGCGTGTTTTTTGAGACCATACGCCACCCCCTGTATTTGTCAATCCTCTATTTGATGTATTGGCTCAACTATTGGCTGATGTCCTGGACGGGTGTCAACTGGGCAATGTTCATGATGGCTGTGGTATTGGTCTTGTGCGCCTCTTATTCGGCAGTCTTTGTCTATCGCGTTCTTCGTGAGCTTTTGTCAGTGCGTCGTGCAGACGCTTATTTGCTTGTGGCTATGCTTTTCTCCTTTGGTCACGTAATGGTTCCGGCAATGGTGCCCGACCATTTCATCATTTCCATGATGTTGCTCACCCTGACCATTTACGTCTTTGGCAGGAAAATGCGGGATGGCGGAGTGCTGAAGACGTGGCAGACGGCGGCTTTGCTGTTCTTTACTTCTGGCATAGCGGCAAGCAATGGTGCGAAAACAATCATTGGCGGGCTGTTCGTAAATGGCAGGCGTTTCTTCCGGGCGAAGTTTCTCGTGTTTGGCATCTTCGTGCCCCTTGTTGCCCTTCTTGCCATACAGCGGTGGCAGTATTATGCGGTTGAGGTGCCACAGGAAGCGCAGATACGCAAGATAGAGAAGGCCAATGAAAAGAAAATGACGGCGAAAAAGAAACGGCAGATGGAGGAACACCACAAGCAGGTGGTAAAAACTGCAATGAAGCCGGCTGGCGAGGGAGTGCTGGCGATGATGGACTTTGAAACACCACGTTGGGAAATATTGCAAGAGAACTTCTTTGGCGAGACAATTTTGTTGCATGAGGATAATGCCCTTGGCGACATCGTGAACCATCGTCCTGTGGTGGTTTGCTATAATCATTGGTGGGCTTATGCAATGGAGATTTTCTTCCTTGCTTCTTTTGTGGTCGGGCTTTGCATGGGAAGGAAAAGTAAGCTTGTGCGTATGTTGGTTGCCTGGTTCTGCCTGGATGTGGTCCTGAATATAGTATTGGGATTTGCCGTAAACGAGCTTTACCTTATGGCATCAGGATGGATGTTCAGCGTGCCTGTGGCATTGGCTTTCATCATGAAAAGGCTTCCACGAAAGGCTGTGCTTCCTTGTGAGGCCATGTTGTTGTTCCTGACAATGTTCCTTTTCAGTCATAATGTCATGTTAATAATCCATCATCTGTATGGATAATTGGAGTTTTTTAGTTAACTTTGTGTCATACCATACATGAAGATTATATGAATATAGCTGTTATTTTCGCAGGTGGCTCAGGCAAACGCATGCATACCAAGGCACGCCCCAAGCAGTTCCTTGAGCTTAATGGCAAGCCAATCATAATATATACCTTGGAACTTTTCGACAACCATCCGCAAATAGATGCTATCGTTGTGGCATGTATTGAGCCATGGATACCTTTCTTTGAGAAGATGTTGAGGAAGTTTGAGATTAATAAGGTGGTTGCCATTGTGCCGGGAGGTGATACCGGGCAGGATTCTATTTACAACGGGCTTTGTGCAGCGGAAAAATATGCCAACGGGCAAGACGCTGCGGTTCTTGTGCATGACGGAGTAAGACCATTGATTACGGAAGACACTATTTCTGATAACATAAAAGCCGTTGGGGAATATGGCTCTTGCATAACTTGTGTGCCTGCCACCGAGACTTTTGTGGTCAGGCAGGAAGACAAGTCGTTGTCGATACCAAAGCGGGAAGACTCGCTTATCGCTCGCGCTCCGCAGGCATTCAAGCTGAAGGATATCCTTGCGGCGCATAGGCAGGCACGCAAGGAAGGACAGCATGATTTCATTGATTCTTGCACCATGATGAGTCATTATGGTTATCAGTTGCATACGATTATAGGACCAATGGAGAACATAAAGATAACCACGCCTACCGACTTCTTCATTTTCCGTGCAATGGTTGAGGTGCATGAAAATCAGCAAATATTCGGATTCTGACAACACATTGAAATGACAACGGGCATATTGGAGCGGGACATTCGCGATTTCTCAGCGAGGTTTAAGTTAACGCAAGAACTAAAGGGCAAGCATTTTGCCATAACGGGAGCTACCGGTCTTTTGGGCAGTTGCATGGTGCGCTGTCTTTTGGGATTGGACAGTGCTTACGCTTTGGGCATTGCCATTACATGTGTTGTTCGTGACATTGAGAAGGCAAGGTCAATGTTTGGAAGCGCAGTGAGCTTGCTTGAGCATGACTTTGCTGTTGATGGCTGCTTGGCTTTGCCTGATAGCGTGGATTATATTGTTCATTTCGCAAGTCCAACGGCTTCTAAGTTTTTTGTCGGCAGCCCCGTTGAAACAATATATACGGGCTTCCTTGGGACAAGGCAAGTGTTGGAAACGGCTGCAAGGATCAATAGCAAAGTCGTTTATGTTTCTTCCTTGGAGGTTTACGGAGCGATATACGACGACAGTAAACCTGTAACTGAGGATGTTATGGGAGACATTGATCCTATGGCAACGCGAAGCAGTTATCCCATGGTAAAGCGGATGTCAGAATGCCTTTGCAAGGCGTTTGCGTCCGAGAAGGGATTGCATGTGACTGTTGCAAGGCTTGCCCAGACTTTTGGGGCTGGTGTTGCACAAGACGACAACCGTGTCTTTGCCCAATTCGCAAGGAGTGTGGTCAAGGATGAAGATATTGTGTTGCATACGAAAGGCGAGTTGAGCCGTTGCTATTGTTATACCACGGATGCGATAGAAGGGATATTTTACATCCTGCTGCGTGGCAAGGATGGCGAGGCGTATAATGTCTCGAACGACGGCACTTACATTTCCGTATTTGACATGGCAAAACTCGTGTGCGAAAGCTTCAACCCACATGTCAAGACCGTCATACGGCTTCAGGAAGGCATGGGCTATTCTCCGGTAACTAAATTGAGGTTGAGCAGCGCAAAGCTCCGGTCTTTAGGATGGAGTCCTAATTATGGGTTGGAAGAAATGTACCACCGGCTTATTGAGTCATTCAGATAAACCATGCCTACGATTTTTCAAAGAATATGCAAAAGCACGGTTGGCGTTTGCCAACGCCGTAATCTTTCGGAGTGGCAGCATGAGCCAAGTCCTGGTTTGGACATATATGGCATGTACCATGTTTGGTGTGCGCCAGGGTGGGAGAGCATGGTGCGTGAGCAGATGGGAAGGCTTGTGAAAAGCGGACTGCTTGCACGGACAAAAAAGTTGTTTGTGAGTTGCATCGTAAAAGAAAAGGATGACGAGGAAAGGTTGCTTGGCATATTGGGCGACTGCCCTGTTGAACTCGTGTCCGTAAGGACGGAAGGGTCAGCCTTTGAGTTTCCGGCTTTGGATTATATGTACGAGAAAAGTCAGCATGAAGACTTTCTCTTCTATTATTTTCACACTAAAGGCATTTCATACCAGTCTGTAAACACCACTGACCATTTGTTCTTGGGTTTCAATTCAAAGATTGTTGCCTGGCGAAACCTGATGGAATATTTCATCATGGATCAATGGCAGGTTGCCGTGAATGTGCTGGATGCAGGTTGGGACACTTATGGCTGCTACTTGTTTCCACCTTTCAAGGAAACCATGTATGCTGGAAATTTCTGGTGGGCGAAGTCAGGCTATTTCCGCAGCTTGCCCGAGCTGGACGATGACACCAGGAAGAGCAACAGGTTCATGGCAGAGGAATGGCTGTTGTCTTCCGGCAAGGCAAGGGCTTTCTCGGCATTCGACACGGTAGCCGACTTGTATGATGTGAGAATTGATGAGGCGCAATATGTGGATGGCAAAAGCTCGTGGTTTCAGTCATTGCGTTTCTTTGTCATTTACACATTCCGGAAATACCAGAAGAAATGGTTTCACTACAGTTATAAGCATCGCTGCCAGGCTCGTTTCCAGAAATTGTCAAGAAGCTGACGCTCCTAATCCTCAATGCTTATCTTGCTTGCGTGCGTTGATATGTTGTTTAGGTTGGGGAGTTTCATGTAATCGCCATATTGGTCTCGCAAAACCTTGTCGGTGTCATGGGGCACAGGAAAATATTGCCCCTCAAACTCCATGCTTGACAATGGGAAAATGTCTTCCATGTGCCTTTCCACTATATATGGAACACCGAAGGCATCAAGGTAATATTCTGTTTTTGCCACATTGCTGACAAGCCTGAAGAGCGGGTATATGACTTTTTCGTTTACATGGACAATTCTCATGACACGTTTCATTATTTCCCTGTCACCGAGTGACTTGTTCTTCAGTAGCTTATAACAGTGCCCAATCGTTGCCATGGATATTCTTTGCAGAAACTTGGGGTGTCTGTCAATGGGGAAAATGTCAATGAATATGCCATGCTCCCTGAATACCCTGTCGTATCCGAGTCCTTCTTCTAAGTGTGAACGGCGGTCGCGCAACTTGGCATATTGGTAAAAGTAGTTAGGGTCAGTCTGCCTGTTTTGTATTGTCAGGTTGGCGGGAAGCTCGTTGGGGAGAATGTCCATTAGCCTCGAATAGTCTTCCCTGAGCATTTGCACGTCCATGTCGTCGTCCCATGGAATGAACCCCTTGTGCCTGGCCGCGCCAAGCAATGTGCCACCTATGAGCCAGTATCTTATCCCGTGCTTCTTGCAAATGCGGTCAAGCTCTGCCAACATCTCAACCATCCTGAGCTGTTGTTTCCTTAGTATAGACCCGTCCGGATTAAACCGTTTCCGTAAATCCTTGTTGTCCATTTCTGTCATATTACTGTTTTTTTCTTTTCACGAAGATATTGGAAAGACGCTTTTGTGCGGCAAGCCTCTCCAGTGGATTGTTGCCGCCGTTTTCAACCATTGTTGTCACTTGCTTTTCCTTAGTTTTCCCGATATGAAGCCCTGGCACTCCATCAGTATTTGGACACGAGCCAGTCGCATTACCGTGTAATAGAGCGTGGCCGCCATGATGATGCGTGCGAAAAGCAACAGCCATAAGTTATGTATGGGCGACGTGGCGACGTGGGTTGCTGCCATGACGGCATAGGCGGCAAGGGCGAAGGGCAGCGTGTCCTTGAGGAAAAGGGCGAGGCTGTATCCGGTCATGCGCCACACCATGGCGTGCCACACGAATATCCAGCCGACATTGAGCACGGTGAATGCCACAATCATCGTCCTTATGCCATAAGGCCACAGGAGCAACATGCATGCCAACTGTGCGAGCGCAAAGACGACCGTGCTTAGCAGCATGGCTCCTGAGCGTCCTTTGCTCACTATCATGTTGGTAAGAATCGTGTATGTTGGCATGACAGCGCCGCTCAGGCTCAGTATTTGGATGTAGCCGGCGCTTGTCAGCCATTTCTCGCCTATCGCAAGCACGATGAACTCTTTTGCTATGAGGGCGAAGCCAAGCATTGCCGGGAAAGACAGGAAGGCGGCAAAGCGTATCAGCTTTCGCAGCACCTTTATTTGCCTTTCCTTTTCGTTGCGCAGGCTCACGAGCACAGGCTGGGCAACTTGGTTTGCCATGCTCTGCAACGTGTACCAAACCTTTGAGTTCCACTGGTATGCCTGGTTGTAGTTGCCGGTGTCGTGGGCTGTGAAGTAATGGCCAAGCAGTATGTTGAGGATGTTGTTGTTGATGTTGTTCACGATATTGTTTCCCATGACCTTTACCGAGAATGGGAACATGCGCCTTACCGGCCCGAAGGTGATGTGCCTGAAATTGGGTCTCCAAGGCGAGTAATGCCATGCGAACATGGTGTTGCAGAGAATGTAAACATTGGTTTGCGTTGCGAGCGACCAGTAGGCAAGCCCGTTTAGTGCGCACGCCGTGCCCACTATGCTTGATATCAGTACCGCCGATATGCTGGCCTTGGCCTGTTGCTTGGCCTTAAGGTTCTTGTACAGCCATGCGTTTTGCGCCGTGGCGAACGATGAGAAGACAAACCCGAGAAAGGCATAGCGCGACAAGGGCGTCAGCCGTGGCTCGTGGTAGTATTGGCTTATGAGTGGGGCGCAGAAGAAAAGTATGGCGTAAATGGATGTTCCGACAATGATGTTGAAGAAGAAAACGGAATTGTAGTCCTCGTCCTCAGGTTTGTCCAGGTTTATCAGCCCTGTCGTGAAACCGCTGTTTTGCAATGATGTGGCGATAAGCGAGAACACGCTGATCATCGCCATCATGCCATAGTCGGAAGGCGACAGCAACCTGCCGAGTATTATGCCAAAGGCGAGACCGATGACCTGCATCATGGCATTGTTCAGTCCGCCCCAGAATATTCCTTTCGCTGTTTTTTCCTTCAGTGATTCCATTCCGCAAAGGTAGGCAAACTATTTAAATGTGGCAAGCGATATTGGGAAAATGTTTGGGTGAGCGTGCCAAGGCGTTCCCTGTCACCGGTTGCCACGGGGCTGCCATCGCCCCTTGGTTGGGGCAAGTTCCCGTTGCGGCGCAATGGCGTTGCGTGTGCGCCGCAATCACGTTGCGTTTGCGGCGCAATGGCGATGCGTTTACGGCGCAATCACGATGCGTTTGCGCCGCAATGGCAAAGGGGTAAAAATGCCAATGCAATCGTTTGCGCAGCAATTGTTCGATTTTGACTTAAATCATGTGGCAATGTGAGGCGGATATTGCTTAACTTTGCGCCAAAACAAATGAAACAATGATATGAAACATTTCTACGCTTATCTTATGCTATTGCTGGCTATGCCCATGGGGCTGAGGGCACAGGGGTGGCCGTCAAACTACGGCGGTGTCATGCTGCAAGGCTTCTCGTGGGACTCGTTCGTTGACACGCAATGGTCAAACCTTGAGGGGCAGGTTGGCGATTTCAAGGGCTACTTTGACCTTATATGGGTGCCACAGAGCGGCAAGTGCCTTGAAAACTACAACACGATGGGCTACATGCCTTATTATTATTGGAACCAAAACTCAAGCTTTGGCTCCGAGGCGCAGCTGCGCTCCATGATAAACACCTTCAAGGACAATGGCATCGGCACCATTGCCGACGTGGTAATCAACCACCATAACACCAACGGGTGGTTCGAGTTCCCGGCAGAGACATACAAGGGCGTGACTTACCAACTGAAGTCAACCGACATTACCGCCAACGACGACGGAGGGGGCACCAAGGCCGAGGCCGACAGGCAAGGCGTGAGCCTGAGCGCGAACGACGACGAGGGCGAGGACTGGGGCGGATGCCGGGACCTCGACCACAAGAGCGAGAACGTGCAGGCCATCATAAAGGCTTACGAGGACTTCTTGCTCAACGACCTTGGCTACACGGGATTTCGCTATGACATGGTGAAGGGCTTCGACGGCTCGCATGTGGGCGACTACAACAAGGCGTGTGGCGTAAGTTTCTCAGTGGGAGAGTGCTGGGACAGCAATTACACGATAGAGAAGTGGATTGATGCCACAGGAAAGCAAAGCGCGGCTTTCGACTTCCAGTTCAAGTATAATGTGCGCGATGCCGTTGACGGCAACAACTGGACAAAGCTCAACAGTGACAACAATCTTGTGCATGATGCCAACTATCGCCGCTATTCGGTCACGTTCGTCGAGAACCATGACACGCAAGTGCGTGCCGATGGCAGCAGCAACGGACCCCTGCGCAACTATGTCGTCGCCGCCAACGCATACATGCTTGCCATGCCTGGCACGCCATGCGTGTTCCTGCCCCACTGGAAGGCTTACAAGCAGGAAATAAAGAGCATGATACTCGCACGCAAGCTCGCCGGAATAACCAACATGAGCAACTACGGCGTTAAGGCCAGTGCGTTCAACAATCCCGTGAATTATATATTATATAATGTGGAGGGAGAGAAGGGCAAGCTCATCGTTGCCGTCGGGCGCATGTGGAACGAGTCGCAGACAAGCGGCTACACGAAGATACTGAGCGGCGACAATTATGCCTACTATCTCGAAAACTCCATGGAGACGGCTTGGGCTGACAAGGCTTCGGGCACATATACGGGAGCGATAAAGGTTAAGCTTGTTGGCGTGTCGGCTGACGGCGCGGCGCAGCTCGTATATACGATTGACGGCTCTGAGCCTACGGCGGCGAGCACGAAGGTGGCAAGCGGAACGGAGCTGGATGTCGCCCAGGATTGCACGCTGAAGGTGGGGCTTCTCAAGGACGGGAAGGTCGCTGGCGTGCAGACGCGCGATTATGTCATAAAGCCATTCGTGGCGCACAAGGCTACCGTCTATTTCAAGGATCCAAACTGGAGTACGCCCGTGTATTTTTACGCCTGGGCCAACGATGGCAATAACACCGTCATCAACGGCTCATGGCCGGGAAAGGCCGTGACACAAACCAAAACCATAAACGGTGACACTTGGTATTACCAAAGCTTTGACATCAACAGTGCCGACTACTCGTTCAACATAATCTTCAACCAAGGCAGCGGAAAGAAACAGACCGTTGACATTGGCCCTATTTCCGAGGACAGGTATTATGAGCTTGGAGGAGAGGATAATGGCAAGTTCACCTACGTTGACCTTACGTCGGTTGTTACCGGTGTGGAGGGTGTCGTTTCCGGCAAGCGTGACGGCGTTGATGATGGCTGGTACACACTTTCGGGTATGAGCCTTGGCAAGAAACCGTCGCAGAAAGGCGTTTATGTCCATGGCGGCAGGAAAGTTGTGATAAAGTAATGTTTGTGACGGATATGGTGAAAAGTCTGCGATGCGTTTTGGCGGCAATGCTGTTGGTTGCCATTCCTGCCACGGCACAACGCTATGTGGGTGGTGACATTTCATTGTTGCCCGAATATGAGAATGGCGGTGCAAACTATCGCACCCATGATGGCAAGCCCATAGGCAATGTGCTTGCCTATTTCAAGGACGAGGGCTGGAACGCCATGCGCCTGCGCCTGTTTGTGGAGCCAGGCAATTATCAGGCTTCCGACAAGGCAAACGTCTGTCAGGACATTGAGTACGTAAAGGCTCTCGGCAAGCGCATAAAGGATGCCGGGTTTAAGTTCATGCTCGACTTCCATTATTCTGACGGATGGGCAGATCCCGGCAAGCAATGGACTCCTGCGGCATGGGCTTCGCTCGGCGATGCGGAGCTTGGGCAGAAACTTTACGAGTACACCAAGGAGGCGTTGCTGCAACTGAAGGAGGCTGGGGCTGAGCCTGACTTTGTGCAAACGGGCAACGAGATAAGCTACGGTATGCTGTGGGGCACGGAAGATGCCGCCTCTAAATATTATTGCTACCCGTCGTCGCCGGCTGCCAATTGGGTGCGTTTCACCAACCTTTTGCGGCGGGCGGTTGACGCAACTCGTGAGGCTTGTCCGGAGGCGAAAGTTATTATACACGTGGAACGCGTTTCTACGTCGCAGCAGAAGGACAATGCTGGATATGCGGCACTGAAGGATTTTTTCGAGAAGATGGAAGAGGCGGCTATCGACTATGACATTGTAGGGCTGAGCTATTATCCTTATTTCCATGGCTCAATTGATGAACTGGATGGTGCGTTGCGTTACCTTGAGGCCACGTACCCATCGAAGGACATCATGATGGTGGAGGCTGGCTATCCATACGCTTGGGAGGTTGGCGGAACCACTTTCGATTATACCGCGACTTATCCTTATAGCGACGACGGGCAGAGACGCTTTGCCGACGACCTTGTTGCCATGCTCAATAAGCATCCACGGGTTAATGGGCTGTTTTGGTGGTGGCCTGAGTATAATGCCAATGGCACGAACCTAACGGGTTGGTACAACGCACCGCTTTTCGACAGCCGCACGGGTAATGCCACGTCGGCGTTGTCGGTGTTGGGAAAATTCGCCGGGGCTTCCACTGGCATAAGGCCGTCGCACGAAGGCATCTCTAAGGTGAAAGACACTTGTTACAACCTCAATGGCCAGCAAGTAGCTGCCCCTAATGGCGGCGTTTACATACAGGCGGGCAAGAAGGTTGTCAAAAATACGAAAACAAACAATTGATACAGCTCCAAATATGAAGAAACTATTATTAATCTTTATTTCGATTTTCTGTATGGCAAACATGCAAGCGGCGGGAAGCACGCAAGCCAAGTCACTTAAGCCTAAAGGCATAAGGGTTGACCCGACTGATTGGTATGTCGGCATGAAGGACCCGACGTTGCAGCTCATGTTCTACGGCGAGGGCATAAGGGACGTGGCAAACGTCACGACCGACTATCCCGGCGTAACTGTCGATTCTGTTGTCAGGCTCGATTCGCCAAATTATCTTCTTGTGTATCTCAATGTTGGCAAGGCCAAGGCTGGAGATATGACGTTGAGGCTTGACAAGAAGAATGTGAAATACACGCTGAGGGAACGTGCCATGCGTGGAGAGGAACGCGTTGGTTTCAGCAATGCGGATGTGCTTTACCTGCTTATGCCCGACCGTTTTGCCAATGGCAAGCCTGAGAACGATGTGGTTAAGGGAATGCGTGACCAGCTTTGCGACCGCGGTTGCCCATCGTTGCGCCATGGTGGTGACCTTGAGGGCATTCGCCGGCATCTTGATTATTTCAAGGAGCTTGGTGTCACGGCTTTGTGGTTTACGCCTGTCTTGGAGAATGATTGGCCTTCGGACAATGGGCAAAACTCTTCGTACCATGGCTATGCCACGACCGATTATTACAAAGTGGACCCACGCTTTGGCACGAACGACGAATACAGGCAGCTCATAGACGAATGTCATGGCAAAGGGCTTAAGGTGGTCATGGACATGATTTTCAACCATTGCAGCGATTATCATCCCTGGAATATTGACGCACCGTCGAAAGACTGGTTCAACAATCCAAACTATGGCTTGCAGACAAGCTATAAGCTTACGCCGGTGCTTGACCCTTATGCCTCAAAGGTGGACATGGCAGAGACCGTGGACGGATGGTTCGTGTCATCAATGCCCGACCTAAACCAACGCAATCGCCATGTGATAAAGTATCTCATACAGAACAGTGAGTGGTGGATAGAGACCGTAGGCATTGACGGCATTCGCATGGATACTTACCCTTACGCTGACCGCAAGGCGATGGCAGAGTGGATGAAGGCTATTGACAACGAGTATCCTAACTTCAACACCGTTGGCGAGACTTGGGTTACGGAGCCGCCTTATACGGCCGCATGGCAGAAGGATTCAAAACTGTCAGACATTAACAGTTACCTGAAAACGGTGATGGACTTTGCTTTCTTTGACAGGCTTGACAAGGCCAAGCGTGAGGAAACTGACGATTGGTGGAATGGCTTCAACAGGGTTTACAATTCGCTTTGCTACGATTATCTTTACCCCAACCCTTCGAGCGTATTGGCGTTTATCGAGAACCACGACACTGACCGTTTCCTTGGCAATGGAAAGGATTCGACCATGCTGAAGCAGGCACTCGCCTTGCTGCTGACCATGAATCGCATCCCACAGCTGTATTATGGCACGGAGGTGTTGATGAATGGCACCAAGCAGACCACGGATGGCAACGTGCGTCGTGACTTCCCCGGTGGCTTCCCGGGTGACGAGCGCGACTGTTTCACGTCGGCTGGACGCACCAAGGCAGAGAATGCCATGTTCGAGTGGGAAAGCCGACTGTTGCATTGGCGGCAGGGCAACGAGGTGATAACCAAGGGTTCGCAAACGCAGTTTGTGCCTTATAAGGGTGTTTATGTCATAGCCCGTCAGTATAACGGCAAGAACGTAATGACCATTGTCAATGGCAAGCGTTCGGCAAACGAGCTTCATGTGAGCCGCTACGCTGAGGTTATCGGCAAGCACACCACTGCAAGGAATGTCATTACGGGTGAGACTGTTGACCTGACCAAGAATGTGCCGTTGGCGCAAAGGGAGGCGTTGGTCGTTGAGTTTTAGTCTTGCTCGCGGCTCCTGTGGTTTGTTACAAGGCTTGTGTAATCGTGTTACGACTGTTTTGTAATTGCGTTACAGCGGTCTTGTAATAGCCTTACAAGGCTTTTGTCATCATGAGACAGTCCTTGCGTAAGGATTGCAATAGAAAACAACGCATGATGCCTTGCCATGTATTTGGCAAGGCATCATGCGTTGTATGGCACTGTTTCTGTATTATGTCAGGTTGTTTCAGTACAGCAATACCAGTCCGGCAATTGCCGAGTAGCATATCATGCGTATTGGGTTTATCTTGAACCACAATGTCCCAACGAAAGTGGCTGCGAACAGCATCACGCTTATGCAAAAATGCCAGGGGCTTGTGGTCGGCGAGCCAAAGTTCTCGCTGTTAATGAGCATTATCGTGGCTGCGCCAAGCAGTCCCACCACCGCAGGGCGCAAGCCTGTGAAGATGCTCTGCACGGCCTGCGTCTTCATGTATTTCATGAACATCTTGCTGATGAGTATCATCAGCAGGAACGATGGCAGCACGAGCGATAGCGTGGCTGTTGCCGAGCCAAGGGTGGCAAGGAAGTTGCCCATGCCGGCGTTGTGTATTGCGGCATAACCACAATACGTGGCAGAGTTTATGCCAATGGGCCCGGGTGTCATCTGGCTTATTGCCACGATGTTGGTAAATTCGGCGGTGGTAAGCCAGTGGTGGTTGTGTACCGTCTCCAGCTGTATGAGTGACAACATGCCGTAGCCGCCTCCGAAGCCAAACAGCCCAATCTTGAAGAATGTCCAAAAAAGCTGCAAGAAAATCATTTCCTTGTCCTCCCGTAAGCGTATCCGCCCACAGCTGCCGCTATTATTATCCAGATGGGATTGACGTGCAATGCCCATATCAGGATTATTGACGCTATGGGAATCCAACAATTGCCGAGGTGTATTTTCGCGCTCTTGGCGAGGTTGAAGGTCGGCACCGCAATCAGCGCGACCACGGCAGGGCGTATGCCGTTGAACATGGCTGCCACCCAACCTACCTCCATGAACCTTCGGAACACCATGGCTATGAGCAGGATGATGATGAACGATGGCAGTATGGCTCCGAGAGTGGTGCATAACGCGCCTTTCTCGCCGCGTATCTTGTAACCGATGAACGTTGCGATATTGGCAGCGAACACTCCCGGGCAACTCTGCGCTATGGCAATGAGGTCAATGAAGTCCTCTTGCCTTATCCATTTGTTCTTCTCCACCACTTCAGCCTGTATTATAGGAATCATGGCGTATCCACCCCCAAGGGTGAATGCGCCAATCTTGAAGAATGTGGTGAAGAGCCTGAAATAAGGATTACCGCTTTCCAATTTATTGTTTTCTTGCCTTATCCTCAATCCATTTCCTCGCGTTCACGAAAGCCTCAATCCATGGTGTTACATCATCGTTGAGGCGGCTTGCCGGGTAATAGGCGTTTTGCCATGGGAAGATGGCACGCTCGGGGTGTGGCATCATTGCGAGGTGGCGACCGTCTGACGAGCATATTCCGGCGACGTTATAGTCGCTTCCGTTTGGATTGCCGGGATACTCGGCGTAGTTGTATTTTGCCACGACGTTGTAGTGATCCTCTGGTTCCGGCAGATAGAAACGACCCTCTCCGTGCGCTACCCAGATGCCAAGCTTGCTTCCGCTCAGCGAGCCAAGCATCACGCTCTTGTTTTGAGGTATGTTGAGTCCGAGGAATGCGCTCTCAAACTTATGGCTTGCGTTGTGCGTGAGGTGCGAGCGGTGCTTGTGCTCAGGGTTTATGAGGTTTAGCTCAACCATGAGCTGGCAACCGTTGCAAATGCCGAGCGACAGGGTGTCCTCGCGGGCGTAGAACTTGTCGAGAGCCTCCTTGGCTTTCGGGTTGTAGAGGAAGGCGCCGGCCCAGCCCTTTGCCGATCCCAGCACGTCGCTGTTTGAGAAGCCGCCGCAGAACACAATCATGTTTACCTCTTCGAGGGTTTCGCGTCCGCTTATGAGGTCGGTCATCATCACGTCCTTGACCTCGAAACCTGCCAGCCACAGTGTGTATGCCATCTCGCGGTCGCCATTTGTGCCTTTCTCGCGTATTATGGCTGCGGTAGGCCTTTGCGCTTCGTTGCCGCAACCGTCCTTCCAACGGTCGGGGTTCAATCCGTAAGAGGCGAATGTGCCGGCGAAGCTGTCGTTGAACTTCAGCTCCAGCGGCTGTTTCTTGTAGTTCTGGAAGCGTTTGCGCGCCATGCCGTTCATGCTCTGCTTGCGGTCGAGCAGGTATGAGGTCTTGTACCACGTGTCGCGCAGCGAGTCAATGTCAAACTCATGTTTCCATTCGTCTTTCACGATTACGATTTTGCGCTCGTTTGGCGTTGGGTATGCAATCTTGGCGTAACCTATGCCCTCGTTGTCAAGATACTCTTTCAGTTCGCGCTTGTGCGTGTCTGAAACCTGTATCACCACGCCTGGATTCTCGGCAAAGAGCATCTTTACGATGTCGCCGCTTTCGTTCTCCATGTCGTGGAGATTGACGTGCATTCCGCCCTCTGCGTTTGCGAAAGTCATCTCAAGGAGCGTGGTGATGAGACCACCTGCCGAAATGTCGTGGCCTGCCATTATCCAGCCTTTCTTTATGAGCTGCTGGATGGCGTTGAAGCAGTCGGCGAAATACTCTGGGTTCTTCACCGTTGGCACGTCAGAGCCAATCTTGCCGAGTGTCTGCGCAAAGGCCGAGCCGCCGAGGCGTTGGGCATCGAAGCTGAAGTCAATATAGTAGAGTGATGAGTTCTTTTCGTTTACCATTACCGGTGACACCACCTTGCGCACGTCGCTGACCTCAGTGCCCGATGTCACGATTACGGTGCCCGGGGCTATGATTTTTGAGCCGTCGGGATACTGTTGGCTCAGCGAGAGCGAGTCCTTTCCTGTTGGCACGTTCAGCCTAAGCGAGCAGCAGAAGTCGGACAGGGCTTGCACAGCGTCGTAAAGGCGTGCGTCCTCGCCTTTTTGTGAGCGGCAGGGCCACATCCAGTTTGCTGACAGGTTGATGTTCTCTATCGGGAACGGGTTGCTCTGGTCGGTCGCTATTGGTGCCCAAACAATGTTTGTGAGGCTCTCTGCCACCGACAGCACGCTTCCTGCGGCAGGGTCGGCGATGCCGGCTTGTGGGGCATGTCCGAGGGCGGTGGCGATGCCTGCCTTCCCACGGTAGTCGAGTGCCACCACGCCACAGTCTGACAGGGGCAGCTGCACCTCGCCTTGCGTCTGCTGGCGTGCCACCTTGCCTGTCACCGAGCGGTCAACCTTGTTGGTGAGCCAATCCTTGCATGCCACGGCTTCGAGTTGCAGCACGTTGCCTACGTATTCGTCGATGTTTTCTACCGAGTAGGCAGCGTCCTCATAGTGGTGTGTCACGGTCTCGTCGCGCATGACGGTCTTGGGCGAGTGCCCGAACATCTGTGCCACGTCGAGGTCGAAAGGTTTTGCGCCGTCGCCTTGGGCAAAGCTGAAGTGGGCGTCGCCCGTGGTGTGTCCAACCACGTAGAATGGTGCGCGCTCGCGGGCTGCGATTTTCTCCACCTGGTCAAGGTGTTGCTCGTCAATCAGCAGTCCCATGCGCTCCTGGCTCTCGTTTGCTATGATCTCTTTTGCCGAAAGCGTCTTGTCGCCGATGGGCAGCTTGGTCATGTCAATTTCGCCGCCGCATTCCTCCACAAGCTCTGACAGGCAGTTGAGGTGTCCTGCCGAGCCGTGGTCGTGGATTGACACCACGGGGTTGTTGTCGTTTTCCACGAGTGCCCTCACGAGGTTGTAGGCTCGTTTCTGCATCTCTGGGTTGGCGCGTTGCACGGCGTTAAGCTCCACGGCGGTGCCGTAGCGTCCGGTGTCAACCGATGACACTGAGCCGCCGCCAAGTCCTATGCGGTAGTTGTCGCCGCCGACCACCACCACGTCGTTGCCCGGCTGTGGTTCCTTCTTCAGGCAGTCGCGCTTCTTGCCGTAGCCCACGCCGCCGGCGAGCATAATCACCTTGTCGTAGGCGTAAACCTGGTTGGGGCTTTGCGTGTTCTCGTCTGAGCCGTTGACCTTTGCCGTGTCGCCCGTTGCGGTCTGGTATTCGAATGTCAGCACCGAGCCGGTGATTAGCGGCTGGCCAAACTTGTTGCCGAAGTCGCTTGCGCCGTTGGATGCCTTTATGAGTATTTCCTCCGGCGACTGGTACAGCCATTTGCGAGGATCTATTTTATCCTCATATCCGCGTGCCGGCTGTTCGTTGTCGTCTTTCAGCCTTGGGTATGATGTCATGTAAACCGCTGTTCCGGCTATGGGCCATGAGCCTGTGCCGCCACCCATTCGGTCGCGTATCTCTCCGCCGGTGCCTGTTGCGGCTCCGTTGAAAGGCTCTACGGTGGTGGGGAAGTTGTGTGTCTCGGCCTTCAGCGATATCACGCTCTCGATGGGCTTAACCTTGAAGAAGTCGGCCGTGGTTTGGTCTTCCGGTGCAAACTGCTCCACCGTGGGACCTTGTGCGAAAGCGACGTTGTCCTTGTAGGCGGAGAGTATCTTGCCGGGATGCTCGTTGGTGGTTTTCTTTATGAGCGCGAACAGCGACGACGGGCGTTCCTCACCGTCGATGATGAACGTTCCGCCGAAAATCTTGTGGCGGCAGTGCTCCGAGTTGATTTGCGCGAAGCCGAAAATCTCACTGTCGGTAAGCGGCCTGCCGTTCTCTTTCTCTATTTTGTGAAGGTATTCAATCTCTTCCGGGCTTAGTGCCAGTCCCTCCTCCTCGTTGTATTTCTCGATGTCCTCCACGCGCTTTATTGGCTCAGGCTCGTGGTTTACGGTGAATATGTCCTGATCCAGGCCGCGGTACATGCGTTGCAGCATACGGTCGTGGTCGGCGTTCTCGCTTTCCACGGGGAAAAACTCCTCGATGCGCGAGATGCCATTGAGGCTCATGTTTTGTGTTATCTCAACGGCGTTGGTGCTCCATGGGGTAATCATCTCTCGGCGCGGTCCCACGAAGAAGCCGTCGAGCTTGTCGCTGTCGGTCATTTGGGCGTCGCCGTAAAGCCAGCAAAGGGCCTGTTTCTCCTGTTCACTGGGTTGGTGGTCAATCTCAGTGGCAATGATGTTCTCCTTTGGAGTCCTGAAGAAAAGAATCATGATCTTTATGGATTTTATGAATGTAATATTACAATTGCAAAATTAAAGTTTTTTTTTCTATTATACAATAGTGGCGAGTTTTTTTCGGCTCAAAAAGCCACCGATTGCGGTTGTTTTGAGGTATGCTTTTGCCTTTGCGGCGCAATGGTGTTGCCGTTACGGTGCAATCGCAAGCCCATTGCGGCGTAATCGCCATGCCATTGCGCCGCAATGGGAAAGCCTTTGCGGCGTTGGGCTTTCGCCCCCGTGCCCGAGCCGTTGTGCCCATGTGTTCGAATGTGTTGGGACGTGTCGCCGCTTGACCTTTGTCAATGATGTGTGTCAAGTAAATTTGCGCAAACGATTGCGCAGACTTTTACGGAATTTCTGTGTGAAAAAACTGATTGGGAAAGCAAAACCTACTTATCTTTGCAGCACAAAAACCGTAAGTAAGAAACTTAAAAACAAATACTAACATTAAAAAACAAATGATGAAGCAGGTTAAAATTAGAGTGCCTCGTAGGATGTTGACCCTCACTGGGGGATTGCTTCTCGCGGCAGGTTCCTGGGCGCAGAGTGGTGTTGTCAAGGGACAAGTGAAGGATGCTTCCGGCGAGCCGGTAATGGGCGCCACCATCACTGCCAACGGCAAGGCCGTGGGCATAACTGACATGGATGGCAACTATACGGTAAGCGTTGCGCCCGGCACGGAGCTTACGTTCACCTATCTTGGCATGTCGCCAAAGACAATGGCTGCCACTGCCAACATGGTCGTTACACTCACCGATGACTCGCAGGCTCTCAACGAGGTTGTGGTCATCGGTTATGGCACGGCAAGGAAAAACGACCTCACCGGATCGGTGACGGCCATCAAGCCTGATGAGCTTAACCACGGTCTTGAGACTACTGCCACTGACATGATACAGGGCAAGATAGCCGGCGTGAGTGTCATCACCGGGGGGGGTACTCCGGGTAGCTCGGCTACCATCCGTGTCCGTGGAGGCTCGTCGCTCAACGCCTCAAACGATCCCCTTATCGTGATTGACGGTCTTGCCATGGACACCTATGGCGTGAAGGGACTGAGCAACCCCCTGTCAATGGTAAACCCTTCCGACATCGAGAGCTTCACGGTGCTGAAGGACGCTTCGGCAACGGCCATCTACGGTAGCCGTGCGTCAAACGGTGTCATCATCATCACGACGAAGAAAGGCCGCAAGGGGCAGAAAACACCAAAGGTCAGCTATGCCGGCAACCTGTCGGTGTCGTCGAAGAAGAAGACCCGCGAGGTCATGGACGGACCAACCTACCAGGCGTTTGTCAAGAACCTGTATGGCGAGGACAGCGACGCTTACCGTGCCCTCGGGTGGCGCGACGACAATGGCGTGCAGCACTTTGCCGATACCGACTGGCAGGACGAGATTTACCGCACGGCACTGTCGCATGACCATAACGTGACCCTGACGGGTGGCGTTGCCGACATGCCTTACCGCGTGAGCCTCGGCTACACCAACAACGAAGGTATCGTGAAGACTACCAACTTTGAGCGTTACACGGCAAGCTTCAACCTGTCGCCGTCGTTCCTCAAGGATCACCTTACGTTCAACATTAACGGAAAGGGAATGCTTGCCAAGAACCGCTACATGAGCGGTGGGGCTGTGGGCGCTTCGGTTTACATGGACCCGACGAAGCCCGTGAAGGCCGACAACAGCATTTACAACAAGTATTTTGGCGGTTACACCCAGTGGTACATGAACTCTGAGGTTGGTGACCCCTCATGGCCGTATGCCGAGAACCGCAACGGCACCACGAACCCCGTGGCAAGCCTTTACCAGATGAACGACCGCGCCATTTCACGCTCGCTGGTGGGCAACATTGAGGCAAACTACAAGGTGCATGGCTTCGAGGACTTGCAGTTGCATGTCAACGCAGGCATGGACGTTTCTAACGGCAAGCAGTGGACTGACGCGCCTCGCGACAGCCGTTTCTACCTGAGCAGCGCCACGACCAACTATTTCGGTTACACGGGTTGGTCAAAGTCTAACAGCTACAACCTGCAGCTCTCAATGTATGCCCAGTACAGCCACGACTGGCTCGGGCGTGGCACACAGGATGCTCCTGACCACCATTTTGACATCATGGGCGGCTACGAGTACCAGCATTTCCACAACAAGAGCGACTATGCCAACCATGGCACATACCTTAACGACATAATCGTTGACGGACAGGTGGTGCACAAGGGCGGTGAGTTGTTCAACGAGAAGTCGGCTGCCACGACAACGACGCTCTACGAGACGGAAAACTATCTCGTTTCGTTCTTCGGGCGCATGAATTACACCTTATTAAATAGGTACATGCTTACGTTCACGCTTCGTGACGATGGCTCTTCGCGTTTCCACAAGGACGGTCGCTGGGGACTGTTCCCGTCGTTGGCACTGGCTTGGCGCATCAACGACGAGCCGTTCCTGCGCGACGTTAAGGCCATCAGCGACTTCAAGCTCCGCCTTGGCTGGGGTAAGACCGGCCAGCAGGAGGGCATTGGCGATTACACATGGATTGCCACTTACACGCCAAACCAGGCACATGCCTATTACCCACTTGGCAATACTGGCATGACTTACCGCCCTGACGTGTACAACCCCAACCTGACGTGGGAGAAGACCACGACGTGGAACGCAGGTCTTGACTTGAGCTTGCTGAACAACCGCATGACGTTCAACCTCGATTATTATTACCGCAAGACCACGGACCTCATCAATGAGGTTTACGTGAGTGCCGGCGGCAACTTCAGGAACAGGATGACGAGCAACATTGGCTCAATGCACAACGAGGGTATTGAGTTTGCCATGACGGTGCGCCCGGTGGTGACCAAGGATTTCACTTGGGAGCTTAACTACAACGTGGCTTACAACAACAACGAGATTGACGAGCTTGTGTCAGGTTCGGGCGATAATTATTATGTTGAGACGGGCGGCATATCGGCTGGCACGGGTGGCAACATCCAGGCTCACGCCGTGGGGCACAGCCGTTCGGCATACCGTGTGTTCCAGCAGGTGTACGACAAGGATGGCAAGCCATTGGAGAACACGTTTGTTGACCGCAATGGTGATGGCATAATCAACGACGCCGACCGTTACTTCTACTACAAGCCTGACGCAGACGTGACAATGGGACTCGCAAGCAAGTTCATATACAAGAACTGGGACTTTGGCTTCACGATGCGTGCAAGCCTTGGCAACTACGTTTACAACGACGGGCTGGCAGGCTCGGTGAACGTTGGCTCCGGTTCGGTTTATTCTAACAGCTATCTTGGAAACCGCCTTACGGAGGCTGTGGCTCTCGGCTTCACTTCTCCTGAGACAAACCAGTTCTTCTCCGACTATTTCGTACAGAACGCTTCCTTCCTTAAGATGGACAACATTTCGCTTGGCTACAGTTTCCAGAACCTGTTCAAGAGCGGAAAGTATCAGGGCATTGGCGGCCGCGTGTACGCCACGGTACAGAACGTGTTTACCATCACCGATTACACGGGCATTGACCCGGAGGTGTCAGGTGGTATTGACAACAACCTTTACCCACGTCCGTTCCAGTTTATCTTCGGTGTGAACCTCAACTTCTAAAAGCCTAAAAGCACAATACAATTATGAAATTCAAGATTAAGAACATAATACCTGCCGCATTGATGGCGCTGACGCTTATGGGAACGACTTCCTGCATTGGTGACCTTGATGTGAATAATATCAACCCGCAGCAGGTGTCAACGCTGGACAAGGAGGCCTTGTTCAACAAGATTTACGCCAACATGGTGTTGACTGGCCAGGTGGGTCCTGACGGCAACTCAGACATTGCCGGAGCCGACGAGGGTGCTGCCGGAATGCTTCGCCAATTGTGGAACGCCAACGAGCTTTGCACAGACGAGGCAATATGCGCTTGGGGCGATGCCGGTCTCCCGGAATACAATTACAATCGTTGGGGAGATTCGCATCCAATGACTTCGATGTTGTATTACCGTCTGATGTTTGGCGTTACGCTGACCAACTTCTTCCTTGACCAGACGAGCGACGAGGATGACGCAACTGCAACGCAGAGGGCTGAGGTTCGTTTCATGCGTGCACTCTATTATTATTACATGATGGATATCTTCGGAAATCCACCGATGGTTACTGACATGAACACGCCGCAGCCTCCGCAGGCTACACGCTCAGAGGTGTTTGGGTTTATAGAGGGCGAACTGCTGTCCGTGCTTGGCGAGAATAATGCCGAAGGTGGTAAACTGCCTGACGCTCCTGTGGCACAGGGCAGGGCAAGCAAGGCTGCCGCAAACTTGCTGCTCGCTCGTTTGTATCTCAACGCCGAGGTTTACACAGGGAAGGCACGCTGGGAGGAAGCCAGGACTTACGCACAGCGCGTGATAGACGACTCTGGATGGGGGTTGCTCACTCAGGGCACCGGCAACTATACGGCTTTTCAGAAACTGTTCATGGGCGACAACAGCACCAATGGCGCTCAGAAGGAAATAATATTGCCGGCAATGTGCGATGGTGACAAGACACAGTCGTGGGGCATGCTGTTCCTTGTGGCTGCAATGACAAACGCTGACATCACGGCCGACTATCCGTCGGGCACGTCGGAGGCTTGGGGCGGTAACCACTGCCGTTTGCAATTCTCGAAGCAGTTCATGAAGTCGGGTGAGGATGCACTTGGAGACGCTGAAAACTATACTCCTGACGAGGTTGCCAAGCTTGCCGGCGACGATCGCGCCCTTTTCTATACCAAGGATCGCACTGCGAACATGGATGACCCTACGGCTTTCACAAGCGGTTATGCTTATGTGAAGTTTACGAATGTGCATTCTGATGGCTCTGCGTCGGGCGATGGCGGCGGTAAGTTTATTGACACCGACTTCCCTGTGCTGCGAGTTGCCGAGGCTTACTTGACATACGCCGAGGCTGACGCAAGGTTGAACGGAGGTTCTTGCACGACAAAGGGTTTGGAGAAACTGAACGCTCTTCGTGAGCGTGCACATGCCAAGCAGTTTACTTCGGCCGATCTTGATGAGATACTCTCAGAGTGGAGCCGTGAGTTTGGTTTTGAGGCACGTCGCCGCATGGATCTTATTCGTTTCAATAAGTTTGGTGGCCAAAGTTCGTATGTGTGGCAGTATGAGAGCGGTGAAGAGGCCGGTGCTCCGTTTGACGCTCATTATAACATTTATGCCTTGCCTGCCACGGATCTCAACGCAAATCCGAACTTGAAGCAGAATCCAGGCTTCTGATATGTTAATGGAGAGAACACGGGATTCTAAATAAAACTCTTAATAATTCAAGCAAAAATGAAAAAACTTAATATAATGGCATCACTGCTTATGGGAGCGTTGTTGTTCACGGCTTGCGAGAGCGACCGCGATGACAACCCCACGATGTCAGTGCCGCAGACTTTTCAGCTTAACGCACCTGCCATTGCCGCAAACAATACGCTGGATCTTGCAAACTTTGCCAAGGACAGCACGTTGGTCTTCACGGCAAACCAGCCTGACTACGGAGGCTTCCCAATGGCAACCTCATATACGTTGCAGGCTTCTTTTGACTCTGTTTTCACCGAGACCGACGAGACGGCAGGCACTGTTGCCAACTATTTCGATTTGGCTTCGTTCAGCTCGCCAGAGATGGGTGTGAAGGGGCTTGACCTGAACGAAAACGTCATAAACTTCTTTGTGGCGCAAAACAATACCGATAGCTACGACAACGTGGTGCGTCCTGTTTATGTACGTTGCAAGGCGAATGTTGCCACTGTGGCAAACAGTGTTGTTTACTCAAATGTTGTGGAGTTGCCAAGGGTGCTCGCAACCTACAAGGCTCCAGATGTGGCTTTGCCTACAGACATGTATCTTTGCGGAAGCAGCATTGGCAATGCGTGGAGCACATGGCAACGCATGGCTCCTGTGTATGGCTCTGAGGGACAGTTTTATACCTTGATTTATGTTCCGGCAGGTGGCATGTTCAAGTTTGGCATGAAGGAGAACGATTGGCATGGAGCGTCTGAGATTGCTTCCATTGACGATCAGGCTGGTGCAGGCGTTTCGGCAAGTGGCGATGACAATGTTGTGTTTGCAAATGCTGGTTGGTACACTATCAAGTTTGTTGACAAGGTGCGTAGTGGCAAGGTGCAGTACAACATGACGATAGCCAAGGGCGTAATCAATGTTATTGGCAATTCTATTGGCAATTGGGATGGTATTCCAATGACGGCTCCTGCTGACCAGACTGGCGATTGGACATTCGATGGCTTTACGGCTTCGGGTGAGTTGCGCATGGCAATTGTTGTGCCTGGTTCTGACTGGTGGCGCACGGAATTTACGATGCAGAAGAGTACTGGGGCGATTTATTATCGTGACATTGACATTCCTAACAACTGGGCTGAGTCAATGGGCGATGATTATTCCGTGACAGCAAGTCCGGGCATGACGCTGAAGGTCAGCATTGACAAGGGAACGGCAAGTATTGAATAAAAAAAGATGTTGGTTTCTTGGGTGGGCAAGTGGTTGGCGACGATTGCTTGCTCCCTTAGAGGACATTAACCATCAAACAAAACAAAATAAAATGAAAAAGACATTCTTATATACTGGAGTCTTGCTTTCAATGTTGTCTGTTGCGTCGTGCGATGACAGTTTCGGCGACTGGGCATCGCTGAAGACAAACGAGGCTCCCACCGCTGCTGAGGCTTATGGGCTTAATTTCACAGGGTCGGGCATTGACATTGACATGAATGCCGAGAATAATCCTGATTCTATTGACATTGTGACGGTTACGCCTACGAGTGATGTCATTGGCAATGTTGTTGTCAAAAGTGTTACGGTCAACGGTGGTGTTTTGCCATATAGCATAATAGGTGGCACAAAGGTGCGTGTAGGCGTTGCGGCTATTGATTCTATTGCCAAGGTTACGCTGAAGAGCCAAAAGTACGAGAAGCGTGCGCTGCCAGTGGTTGTTGAGGCTGCCGGTGTGCTAAAGGATGGCTCTGCCGTTGCTGTGAGTGGTTCCGTTACACAAAACGAGACCCCTATGCGAACCCCTGATGTTGATGTAAAGGGCTATTATATGCTTGGTGACATCAATGGCAATGGCTGGACTGTCAACAAGCCAGTAATGATGAAGGAGACGGCTGAAGGATCGCATGTCTATAAAGCGAACGTCACGACAACAGGCGATACCAATTGGTTTAAGTTTTACGGTGCTTCTACGTTGAAGGGAGTTGACGGTTCGGCTACCACTTGGGAAGATGCCAATTCTGCGCAATTTGGTTGTTTGAAAAATGACGACGATGCCTTGTTCAATTATGTGGCATGGGGCGATGCTGTTCAGACACCAGTCATTGCAGGGAGTGGAACGTGGATTGTCACCTTTGATGCCAATACGTGGACTTATTCCATTACCAAGCCTGTGCTTTACATGGCTGGTGATGCTAATGGTTGGAAGCAGAGCGAGATGCTTATCAGTTCTGATGGCGTAAGCTATACGGGCTTCATGTATTTGAACAATAATGGCTTTAAGTTCAGTACACAGCAAGACTGGGATGGCACTAATTATGGCGAAGGCTTCTCGACGGCTGGCGACGCTGCCAACATCTCGTTGCCAAGTGGCTATGAGGCTGGGTACTATCAGGTTACGGTTAACCTTGATGCCAAGACCATGTCGTTGGTCGCAATCACTACGATTGGTATTATTGGTGATGCCACTGCCGATGGTTGGAACTCGGATATGGACATGACTTATAACGCCACAAGCCATACTTGGGAATTGCTAAATGTGAGCCTTAAGGCTGGTGAGTTGAAGTTCCGTGCCAACGACGATTGGGGAATCAACTGGGGAGGAACGGAGGAAAATCTTACACAGGGTGGTTCTAACATCAAGATTGCCGATGATGGAACATATGATATCGTGCTTCATGCTCTTGCCGATGGACAGGCAACTTGCACGATAAACAAGAAGTGATGGTTGGGATTTGTCACAAAAATCCTACTTGAAAAATAGTTGAAGGTGGCATGCATCATAAAAATGTGTGCTGCCTTTTTGCTTGTCTGTATGACGTAATCTTATTCTCATGCAATCGTTTGCATGATTTATGTCAATATTAATAGCCTTTGTTTGGTGTTGTTTCGTAGCTTTTTCATATTTTTGCACATGAAACAACTAAAGACTCTGCTATATGGGACAATCATCTATTACAATGAGGGATATTGCCAAGGCTTTGGAAGTGTCTGTGGCAACCGTGTCCCGTGCATTGAAAGACAGTCCGAGGATAAGTCTGGAACAGCGTGAGAAAATTCAGGCATATGCGCGTGAACATAATTATCTTCCAAATATGATTGCGGAAAGTTTGCGCAATAGCCGAACCAAGCCTTTGAAGATAATAGGGGTGATTGTTCCACAGTTTCAGCATTATTATTTCTCTTCGGTCCTCAGTGGCATAGATCAAGAAGCTATGTCAAGGGGCTATTGTATTATTGTGGGGCAGAGTATGGATGAGTTTGAGCGAGAGGAGCTGCTATGCAAGCGTTTTTATGAGGACAAGGTTTGTGGAATAATAGTGTCTCAGGCAAAGAATACAACTAATTATGACCATTTCAATAAACTTATATCCCATGGGTTGCCTCTTGTTTTTTATGACCGTATATGCACAGGCTTGAATTGCGACCGTGTGGTGGTTGACGACTATCAGGGCGCATATAATGCCGTCAGTTATCTTATAGAGACTGGATGCCGACGTATTGCTTTCTATGGTTCGCCGATGACGATGGAAATCTCAAAGAATCGTTACAATGGTTACCGTGATGCCCTTTTAAAGGTTGGTCTGAAGCCTGAGGACAAGTTCTTTCGTATTTGCGACAATCGCAATGAAGCCGAGGCCATAACCCCTGAAATACTTTCTCAAGAGGAAATCCCCGATGCTTTTTTTGCCGTAAACGATGATACCGCCATAGGAATACTTTATACGGCTAAGCGTATGGGATATCGTGTGCCGCAGGACATTAGTATTTGCGGATTCACTAATGGCCAGCGTGCCGTGGCGTGTGATCCAATGCTTACAACTGTGGAACAACGTGGTGAGATGGTCGGGGAGGAAGCCGCCAACATACTTATTTCCAAAGTGGAGGGCGATATACCTTTGAATCGAGTTGAGAAGAAGGTGGTGCGTACTCGGCTTGTAATTCGTGGAACAACAAGATAAAAACTAATTTGATAAACAATGAAACAAAAACCAAACTTGAGTTTTTGGGGGTTGTGGAACCTTAGCTTTGGGTTCTTTGGTGTGCAGATTGCATACGCCCTTCAGAGTGCGAATATTTCGCGTATTTTCGCCACACTTGGAGCAGACCCTCACAGTCTGAGCTATTTCTGGATTTTGCCACCGTTGATGGGTATAATCGTGCAACCGATAGTGGGATCTTTGTCTGATAAGACGTGGTGCCGTTTTGGTCGTCGCATCCCTTATTTGTTTCTTGGTGCTGCCGTGTCTGTGCTTGTGATGTGCCTCTTGCCTAATGCAGGCTCGTTTGGGTTTGCCGTAAGTTCTGCCATGGTGTTCGGGCTTGTTGCGTTGATGTTCCTTGACACCAATATCAACATGGCGATGCAGCCGTTCAAGATGCTCGTAGGTGACATGGTGAATGAGAAACAGAAAGGGTTGGCTTATAGCATCCAGAGCTTCCTGTGCAATGCGGGTAGCCTTGTTGGATACGTTTTCCCGTTTGCTTTTACGGCAATTGGCATAGCCAACGTTGCCCCACGAGGTCAAGTGCCCGATTCTGTTATTTGGTCATTTTATGTGGGTGCTGCCATTTTGATAATTTGTGTGATTTACACGGTGTTGAAAGTTAAGGAATGGTCTCCGAAAGAGTATGAGGAATACAATGGGGCTTCCAAGGAAGTTGAGCAGGAAGAAAAAGGCTCTTCCAATTGGTTTACGCTCTTGCGCCATGCGCCGAAAGCATTTTGGCAGATTGGTGTCGTACAGTTTTTCTGTTGGGCAGCGTTCCTTTATATGTGGAATTATAGCAACGGAGCCATTGCTGAGATAGTGTGGAATGCCACCGATGTTGCTTCAAGTGGTTATCAGGCTGCAGGCAACTGGGTTGGGGTTGTTTTTGCCGTTCAGGCAATAGGCAGTGTGCTTTGGGCTGTGGTATTGCCACGTTTCTCCAACCGTAAGTTTGCGTATGCTATTAGTCTTGTCATTGGAGCTGTTGGTTTTGCCGCTATTCCATTCTGCCATAATCAGTATGCTTTGTTTGTGCCTTATCTTTTTATAGGTTGTGCATGGGCCGCAATGCTTGCCATGCCATTCACATTTGTTACCAATGCCCTTCAAGGCTATGGTCACATGGGTGCTTACCTTGGTCTCTTCAATGGCACAATTTGCATTCCGCAAATTGTGGCTGCTGCTTGTGGCGGTGGTGTGCTGTGGATGGTCGGAAGCCATCAGAGCAACATGATGTTTGTTGCTGCCGGGTGTCTTGCCGTCGGAGCATTGGCTGTAAAGGCTATAACTGATAAATGACCATGGTTGGAAATTGCGTCAAGGGACAAGTGTGCAATCGTTTGCATAGAATATTTTGTCCTTGCGCAAAGGCATGAATATAACCGTCGATTTTTTTGTTTAATTTCGCATAAGAAATTAACCCAAAGGCTATGAACTTAAAATTCAATGTAGATTATCGTACAAGGTTTGGCGAAGAGATAGTGCTTAATCTTGTTACCGGCAATACCATCACGAAATACCGTATGGTTACAGTCAATGGCAAACGCTGGTCTTACGACTTAAATATTACTCCGAACGTTCCGCAGACGTTGACTTATTATTATGCCGTTGAGCGAGACGGTCATAGTGAGCGTCATGAGTGGACCACCATAATGCATACCCTTGAGCTTAACGCTTCGCAAGGTGGCAGTTATGTTGTTTACGACCGATGGAATGACATGCCGGAGGATTCGTATCTTTACAGTGCAGCATTCACGGATTGCATAAATGGGCGTGGGTTGAGTGGCTTACAGCCATCGTCGTTCGCACGCACCGTTCGTCTTGTGGTTCGTGCACCACAGTTGCGCACCGGACATTTGGTCGTGGTGGGCGGCGGTAGCTATCTTGGCGATTGGAATCCTGACAACGGAGTGGTTATGTCCGAGCACAATTACAATGAATGGGTTGTTGATTTGGATGCAAGCCGCTTTGTTGATGGTTGCTTGGAATTTAAGTTTGCCATTGTTGGTCAAGAAGGCAATGCTGATGCGGTATTTGAGACTGGCTATAATCGCACGGTGTCTCTCCCGTTAATGGAGCATGGACAGGTGGTGGTTTACGAGCTTAATCAGGCTTTTTTCCAATTGTGCAACCGTAAGGTTTCGGGCACATTGGTGCCCTTGTTCTCTCTCCGCACAAATAAATCGTTTGGCGTAGGCGATTTCGGTGACTTAAAGAGAATGGTCGATTTTGTTGCAGGCACCGGACAGAGGGTGTTGCAAATATTGCCTATCAATGACACCACCATTACACATACGTGGACTGATTCTTATCCTTATAGCTGCATAAGTGTTTTCGCATTGCATCCACAGTATGTGAACCTTTATAGGTTGCCGCAGTTGAAGGACGACAAGAAGCGACTGGCATTTGAGGATTTGCGCCGTGAGCTTAACGCATTGCCGCAGATTGACTATGAGCGTGTCAATAACGCCAAGATTGAATACCTACGTTTGCTGTTCGAGCAAGATGGAAGGCTTATGATGGAGACCAAGCCCTTCAAGGAGTTTTTCTCGCAAAACGAGCAGTGGCTTGTGCCGTATGCGCAGTATTGTACGTTGCGTGACAAGTATGGCATTGCCGATTTTTCGCAATGGCAAGATCACAATACATGGAACGAGGACGACCGCAAGAAGCTTTCCGATGCTCGTACCAAGGAATATAAGGAGGTTGCTTTCTGGTATTTTGTGCAGTATGTGCTCAATTCACAAATGGAGGACGTTCACGAATACGCGCGTCAAAATCATGTCATACTGAAAGGTGACATTCCTATTGGCGTAAATCGTTACGGATGTGACGTTTGGACAGAGCCGCGCTATTTCAATCTCAATGGCCAGGCTGGTGCTCCGCCGGATGCCTTCTCCACCAATGGGCAGAATTGGGGCTTCCCCACTTACAATTGGGATGAAATGCTCAAGGATGGTTGCCAATGGTGGTCTCGCCGCTTCAAGAACATGTCAAAGTTTTTTGATGCATACCGTATTGACCATGTGCTTGGTTTCTTCCGCATTTGGGAAATTCCTTCCAATGCGGTTCATGGCTTGCTGGGGCAATTCTCGCCAGCTCTTGGCATGAGTGCTGATGAGATACGTGGATATGGTTTTAATTTCAATGAGGAGCGTTTCACAACACCGTTCATAACCGATTGGGTGCTTGACAGGGTTTTCGGTCAACGTGCCGGTGAGGTGCGCGAGAAATATCTTGACCGCCTTGACGCTGAGCGTTATAAAATGAAGCCTCAGTATGATACGCAGAAGAAACTTGAAAAAGCTTTTGATGCTGTCACGGATCGTGACGAACTTAATATGCGTGATGGATTGTATTCGCTCATTTCCGATGTCCTCTTCCTGCGTGACCGCACTAATCCGTACATGTTCCATCCGCGCATTTCCGTACAGTATGATTTCATTTACGAGAGCCTTTACGACAATGACAAGGCGGCTTTCAATCGTCTTTACAACGATTATTTTTACCGTCGCAATAACCAGTTCTGGTATGGTGAGGCTATGAAGAAACTTCCAGCCTTGGTGCAGGCGACACGTATGTTGGTATGTGCCGAGGATCTTGGCATGGTACCCGATTGTGTGCCATGGGTGATGAACCAGTTGCGAATACTCTCGCTTGAGATACAGTCGATGCCAAAAGATCCACGTGTGCGTTTCGGACATCTTGGGCGTAATCCTTATCGTTCGGTTTGTACGTTCTCAACGCATGACATGGCAACGTTGCGCCAATGGTGGGATGAGGACATGCAGCGTACTCAGGAATATTACAACACGATGCTTTATCGTCAGGGAGCAGCCCCACATCCATTGCCTGGCTGGCTTGCCCGTGACATAATATCCCGTCAGCTCACTTCTCCGTCGATGCTTTGCGTGTTGAGCATACAAGACTGGATGGCCATGGATGAGGGGTTGCGCCTTGATGATGCCGATGCCGAACGCATCAACATCCCTGCCAACCCACGTCATTATTGGCGTTACCGTATGCATGTCAATATTGAGGACTTGATGGAAAACAAGAGCTTCACGCAGAACGTGAGGGCACTCGTTACAGAGAGTGGAAGACTGTAAGTTGTGAGTGTCTTTGGCCTTTGGGGCATGTCGCTTGCGAGGCTTGAGGCTTTTGTTTATATGACATGACGTTTGAAAATAAATATAAGATTATGAGATTTTTATCATTGATTGCAGCTGCATTGCTGTTGCCTTTGTCCATGGTTGCCCAAACCGTGACTTCGCCCGACGGGAATATTTCCGTCAGTTTCTCGCTCAAAGGAAATGGGGTTCCTACTTATGAGATGAGCTATAAAGGAAAAGAGGTCGTGAAACCTTCGCGTCTTGGTCTTGAGCTTGCCAAAGACAAACATGCCTCCAAGGGATTTAGGGAGACTTCGCTCATGGACGGTTTCACCGTTGCCAGCACCAAGACTTCCACTTTCGACGAAACGTGGACTCCTGTTTGGGGACAGTATGGCAAGATAAGGAACAATTACAATGAGCTTGCCGTTAACTTGGCTCAGCCGTCATCAAAACGTCTTATGACGATACGTTTCCGTGTTTATAATGTAGGCATGGGTTTCCGTTACGAGTTTCCTCAACAAGACTCGTTGGTTTATTTTGTCGTAAAGGACGAGCATTCGCAGTTTGCCATGACAGGCGACCACACGGCATGGTGGTTGCCGGGCGACTATGATACTCAAGAGCAGGAGACACAAGAGTCAAAGCTCTCCGAGATTCGTGGTCGTTTCAACGATGCGGTTAATTGGACCAACTCTTCCGTGGCGGTGTTCTCTCCAACGGGAGTGCAGACCTCGTTGCAGATGAAAACCCAGGAAGGTCTTTACATAAACCTTCACGAGGCTGCTTGCATTGACTATTCCACGATGCACCTCAATCTTGACGACAAGAACATGGTCTTCGAGTCGTGGCTGACCCCTGATGCTACGGGCATGAAGGGATACTTGCAAACGCCTTGCCAGTCGCCATGGCGTACCGTTGCCGTGAGCGACGACGCACGTGACATGCTTGGCGATGCCAACTCCATGATTTACAACCTCAATGAGCCTTGCAAGATTGAGGATACGTCATGGATTCATCCTACAAAGTATTGTGGTGTATGGTGGGAAATGATTGTTGGACGTAAGTCATGGAACTACACTGACGATTTCCCATCGGTAAATATTGACCGCGTTGATTGGGCCAATGCCAAGCCAAATGGTCGCCATGGGGCAAACAATGCGGAAGTGAGAAGGTACATTGATTTCGCAGCAGCCAACGGTCTTGACCAAGTGCTTATTGAGGGATGGAACATTGGCTGGGAAGACTGGTCAGGTCATTGGAAGGATTATGTTTTCGATTTCACCACACCTTATCCCGATTTTGACATCAAGGCTCTCAACGAGTATGCCCATTCCAAGGGTGTTCGCCTGATGATGCACCACGAGACCTCTTCAAGCACGCGCAACTATGAGCGCCATCTCGAATCGGCTCTCAACCTTATGAACAAGTATGGTTACGACGCAGTGAAGACGGGCTATGTTGGTGATATTATCCCACGTGGTGACCACCATTTCTCACAGCCCATGAACAATCACTACCAGTATGTCGTTGAGCAGGCTGCCAAGCATCGTTTGATGGTCAATGCCCATGAGGCAACGCGCCCAACCGGCATTGGTCGCACTTGGCCTAACTATGTTGGCAACGAGTCGGCTCGCGGTGGCGAGTACGAGGCTTTCGGAGGCAGTTACCCCAACCACACGGTAATATTGCCTTTCACCAGGCTGCAGGGTGGTCCTATGGACTACACGCCCGGAGTGTTGGAGACACAACTCAAGAACTGGAGTGACAATACAAGTTACGTGCGCACAACCCTCGTTGGCCAGTTGGCGTTGTACCTCGTGATGTGGGGACCGCTGCAGATGGCTGCCGACCTGCCAGAAAACTATGCCAAGTTCAGCGACGCATTCCAGTTTATCAAGGATGTTGCCGTTGATTGGGACGACTCAAAATATATTGAGGCCGAGCCGGCACGCTACATTACGGTGGCACGTAAGGCTAAGGGAACCGACAACTGGTTCCTTGGCGGAAAGTGCGACGAGCATGGTCACAAGTCGGTGGTGAAACTCGATTTCCTCGACAAGGGACGTAAGTATGAGGCTACGGTTTATGTTGACGGCAAGGATGCCCACTACAAGGACAATCCCAAGTCTTACACTATCAGCAAACGCACTGTAAAGAAAGGTGACACATTGAAGTTTACGGAAGCTCCGGGCGGAGGTTTCGCGGTGTCGCTCAAGGCTTTGTAATTTATTGGCAGGACGCACCGATGGTTGCGTCCTGTTTTTGTAAAAATAAGGCAATGCCCATACACTTTTTTATTTCATCATGCAATTGAAATCCATAATCCTTACAGCCCTTGTCGCCATTGGTGTAGGGCACAAAGCCGGGGCGCAATCTCTGTTTGACGAGGTGGTTTACTCAGCCTCGCAGACGGTGTTCCATCTCAATTCTCCCACGTCGTCCAAATCCTCGCTTGGTTCTTTGGCTTCCAAACCTGCTCGAACCGATGGGCTTACGGGTGCTTCCACGCAGGCGAAGCCGCGTCAGGTTTTGCTTCGCATATACGAGAACGGCATCGGTGGCAAGCCAGTCAAGACGGTTCGCATGAAGAAGGATGGCGAGAACCGTTGGAAAGCGGTGGTGAAAGGAAACCTCGACGGGAAATTTTACACCTTCGATTGTGGTTACGGCGAGACACCGGGCGTGTTTGCCAAGGCTGTCGGCGTGAATGGCAAGAGGGGAGCCATAATGCAAGGGGCGAAACTTGAAGTCGGCGATTGCGCAGCTACCGATTTCCCACCAATCATCTACGAATTTCATTTCCGCGATTTCTCCGTCGCCCGCAAGGATGCCAAGTATCCTGGCAAATTCCTGTCTCTCACCGAGCCTTGGGCAATAGACCACTTGAAGAAACTCGGGGTAAATGCTGTGCACTTGCTGCCGTCGTTCGATTATGGCTCCGTTGACGAGACACGGCTTGACCAGCCGCAATACAATTGGGGATACGATCCTGTGAATTACAATGTGCCCGAAGGCAGTTACAGCACTGATCCTTACACACCGCAGACGCGTGTCAATGAGTTCAAGCAAATGGTCAGCGCATTGCACGGAGCCGGCATAAAGGTTATTCTCGATGTGGTTTACAACCATACCTTTGACCTTGGGCAGAGCAACTTCCAAAAAACGTGGCCCGATTATTATTACCGTTTCACTGCCGATGGCAAGCCGAGCAACGGTTCCGGATGCGGCAACGAGACGGCATCGGAAAGGAAACTAATGCGCGAGTTCATGATAGAGAGCGTGAAATACTGGGCGCAAGAGTATGGCATCGACGGTTTCCGCTTCGACCTTATGGGCATACACGACATTGAGACGATGAATGCCATTCGTGCCGAGCTTGACAAGGTAAATCCTGACATATTTGTCTATGGCGAGGGATGGAGTGCCGGTGCCTGTGCTTATCCAACCGAGAAACTTGCCATGAAGGCCAACATGCGTCATGTGCCGGGCGTGGCTGCTTTTTGCGATGACATGCGCGATGCCCTGCGTGGTCCTTTCAACGATGACACCAAGGGGGCTTTTCTTGCGGGCATTCCCGGAAGCGAGGAGAGCCTTAAGGCTGGCATCGCTGCCATGGTTGCCCACCCACAGGTTGATTATTCGCAGGTGAATTACAGTAAGGAGCCGTGGGCGGCGGAGCCTACTCAGTGCATCAACTATGTCAGCTGCCATGACGACATGTGCTTGGTGGACAGGTTGAGGGCGAGCGTGCCCAACATTTCTGACGACGAGCTTGTGCGTCTTGACCTTCTGGCGCAGACGGCGGTTTTCACCTCGCAGGGCGTGCCTTTCATGCTCTCGGGTGAGGAAATGTTGCGCGACAAGAAAGGCGTTCACAACAGTTACAATTCGCCGGACAGCGTGAACGTGTTGCCGTGGGACAACATGCGGCGTTATCCGCAGGTGTTTGAGTATTACAGCAAGCTTATCGACTTGCGCAAGAGGCATCCAGCTTTTCGGCTTGGTAAGGCGGAGCTTGTGCGCAGGCACTTGGAGTTCCTGCCATCGCAGGATTGCCTTGTGGCTTTCCGCCTGAAAGGCAATGCCGGTGGCGATGCGTGGAATAACATAATAGTGGTGCTCAATGGCAATAAGGACGCGCGAGAGTTGGTCGTTCCCGAGGGGCAATACACCGTTGTGGCTCGTGATGGGAAGATTGACGAACGTGGCATGGGCACGGTTTCCGGCTCGCAAGTGGTGGTGAGCGGTCAAAGTGCCTTGATACTGCACGACTGATTTGTAGCTTTTTTAACGAATAAGGCCCACCCCCAAGCTGTCATGGAAAATGAAGACTTGGGGGTGGACTGTTTTGTGTCAAATGGTTTTTGCCAAAAATCAGTTGTTGGGAGTAACGTTGCCGTATTTCTCTATTCTGAGAGTCTGGTCACAATACTCGGTAACTGCCGGGCGGTGTGTTATGAATATTATGGTCTTGTCCTTGTCGGCGAGTAGGTTTTTCAGCAATTGTTTCTCGGTGTCCGGGTCGAGAGCCGATGTCGCCTCGTCGAACAGCATAACCTGCCGGTCGCGCAGCAGGGCACGCGCTATGGCAATGCGTTGCGCCTGCCCCTCAGACAGTCCGCTTCCTTGTTCGCCGCAAATGGTGTCAAGGCCGTTCGGCAGTTTGAACACGAAGTCGGCGCAGCTTTTCCTTAGTGCTTGCGCCATCTCGTCGTCGGTGGCGGACAGCTTGCCAAGCAGCAGGTTGTCGCGTATGCTGCCACTTAGCAGAGTATTGCCTTGTGGCACATAGTCGAAATTGCAACGTGTTAGCGGCGATATTCTTGTGGTTTCATGGTCATTGTATATTGTCACGTCGCCATCGTGTGGTTTTATCAGTGCCAATACCAATCTTATGAGTGTTGTCTTTCCGGCTCCTGTCTCGCCGAGTACGGCAGTGCAGGTGCCGGGCCTGAAGTCGAAGCTCAAGTCGCTCAACACGCTGTCGCCACCATTCTCGTCAGCTTGGTCGTTTGTGGCATCGTATGCGTAACTTACGTGCCGCAACCTTATGCCGCATGGGCCTTTGACGGCTATCGGTTTGCCTTGTTCTTCCATGGGATTTTCCTCCAGTTCCATTAGTCTCTCGGCTGCCGTGAACACTGACACGAACGCCGGCACGAGTTGGGTCAGGCTGCGCGCTGGGCTTTGTATGCGGTTCACGAGCTGCAGGAATGCCGCCATGCCGCCGAAGGTGAGCGTGTGTGCCGACATGCGCAGGGCCGCCCAGAGGAATGCCACAAGGTATCCAAGGGAAAAACCAAAGTTGAGCGCGAAGTTGCTGAACACCGAGAACGCCGTGCGTTTCACCACCTTGTGGCGCAGCGTGCTTTGCGCCTTTTCCAGTCGGTTCACCATGTGGGTCTCGCTCTCAAGCGTCTTGATCAGCATTCGGTGCTGTATGGTCTCCTGCAGCGTGCTCTGCACACGCGAGTCCTCGGTGCGCACGTCTTTTGTCAGCTTGCGCATGCGTGACACGTAAATCTTGCTCACGGCAACAAACACGGGTATTATGCCCACGGTTATGAATGCCAGTGCGGCATCCATGAGCAGCAGGTAGAAGAAAGCGCCGAGGAACATGGCGAGCACCGACAGGGTGCCGGGGATGGTTTGTGTGAGGAAACTGACGACATTGGAAACGTCAAACTCCAGCCTGTTGAGCACGTCGCCGGAGTGGAACTTCTCCTTGCCGTGCCATTGCGACCGCAGCAGCCTGTCGAGCAGTTGTTGCTGCATACGGTTTTGCGCCCGTATGCCGAGGATGTTCTGCACCCATGTGCTGGATATGTTGAGTGCGAAGTTGCACAGTATCAACGCCCCCATCAGTGCCACGGCCATGTGTATGGAGCCTGTCGTGGAACCGCTCGCCACGTCGATGGCATGTTGCACCGCCCACACTTCGGCAAGCGACACCACCACGGACACAAACCCTATGGCTGCGTTGAGGCTGGCTTGCAGCCGGTTGCCGCGCCAGGCGCGCCACATCCAGCGCAGTATCGTGCCGGCGGGATACTTTGACTTGGGCAAGTTGAATAGCGACTTTATTGACAATGACATTTGTGGGTTGCTTGTTGGTTTATGGAAAAAGGGTGGGTCGGCTGCGTCTGCTGACTGTTGTTTGCAAATGCAAATTTAGTCATAAATTTTGAGACACTTACAAATATCAAAGGATTATTGAGGCTTTTATGGCTTTTTGTATAGCCTGCGAAAACCAGCCGTGAGCCGTGCCAGGTTTGTGGTGCTTGTAAGGAAAAATGACAATAAAACGGTGCGTGTGAAACGATGAAATGAGATGTTAATGTTTTAACACTTGGGCGTTTCGGCACGTTCCCCAGTTGTGCGAATGTGGCATGGGAAGGCTTTGCTGTCGGCCTTGTGTCGCGTTTGTGGCGCAATGACGTTTGTGTTGCGGCGTTATGGCAAGGTGTTTGCGGTGTTGCTGCGTGGCGATTGCGCCGTGAAGACGTGCCCATTGCGCCGCAATGGCAGTGGCTTGTGCATCTTGCAGGAAGCCTTACTGTGCACCGTTATGGAATACTTTTGTCAATTGGTTTATAATCAGCCTGTTATGATGTTGCTTGAGAATGGCTTGTTTCAAGCGAAAGGTGTGCTTGGTGACTTGTGCGCCACTCACGGAGAGGGTGTTGTAAACATTTTTGGGTTCAGCCCCTTTGGTCGGCTCCCCACATCAGTTTCTCACGCAGTATTGAGAAGTAGCGTTTCGACTGCAGTTTCACCACCTTCACCGTATATGGGGCTTTCCTTATTACGATGCGCGTGCCCTCGTGCTGCTTCTCGGAGCGTCCGTCGATGGCGACGAGGAAATTGTGACTGCGGCTTTCCACGTCGAGTTTCACGACGCTCGTGTCGTTTAGCACTATGGGGCGTATGTTCAGGCTGTGCGGGGCCACGGGTGTCAGGCAGATGCTTCCGCTTTGCGGCACTATGATGGGGCCGCCGTTGCTAAGGTTGTATGCCGTCGAGCCGGTTGGTGTTGACACCACGAGACCGTCGGCCTGGTAGGTGACGAGGAAATCGTCGTTGACGTATGCTCGGATGGTTATCATTGAGGCCGTGTCGCGCTTCAGTATTGAGATGTCGTTTATGGCGAATGGGCTGCCGCCTATGGCGAGCGTGCCGTCGCCGCCCTCTGCCTCGACCTGTATCACCGTGTGTTCCTCGTAGTGGCACTTGCCGCGGTAAATCTCGTCCATGGCTTCGCCAAACTCGCTTGGCAGCACCTCGGCGAGGAAGCCAAGCCGCCCGGTGTTTACCCCGATGATAGGCGTGCGCTTGGCCAGCACTCGGTTGGCTGCCCTGAGGAACGTGCCGTCGCCGCCGAGCGATATGGCGTAGTCGGCATCGAAGTTGTCGCCGCAGAACGTGCCATCGGCGTGCACGTCAATGTTAAGGTCGTTGGTGAGGTAGTCGTGGAATGACTTATCTACGTAAATCCTTGCGTCGCGCTTTTGCAGTTCGGCGAGCACCTGTTGTGCCCCCGCGCTCTTCTTCGACTGGTATTTGCTGCCGAAAATGGCGAACCGAAGGTGTTTTCCTGACATGTCGTTATCGTTGTGAAGTTGTTCGAAACTATCAACAAAGTTACTAAATAATTTCTCCATATCATATTTTTTCCTTATTTTTGTGCCATTAATTTATTCTTTGTTTACTAAACATAATGCGTTACTATGGCAAAAGTATATGAATTTCTCGCTAATGGTTTTGAGGACATTGAGGCTCTTGCCCCGGTTGACATATTGCGTCGCGGCGGCGTTGACGTGAAGACGGTGAGCGTGACGGGCAGCGAAATGGTGGAGTCGGCTCATGGCGTTACCGTCAAGGCCGACCTCGTGTTCGAGTCGGCAGGCGACTTCTCCGATGCTGACCTGCTGATGCTTCCCGGAGGAATGCCGGGTGCGGCCAATCTCAACGCCCACGAGGGCGTCCGGACGGTTGTCAAGCGCCACCATGATGGCGGTGGGCGTGTGGCTGCCATTTGCGCCGCGCCGATGGTGCTTGCGTCGCTTGGCATACTCGACGGCAAGCGTGCCACGTGCTATCCAGGGTTTGAGAAGTATTTTGGCTCCAGCACTGAATATACGGGTGCGCTGTTTGAGGAAGACGGCAACGTCATTACGGGTGAGGGACCGGCGGCTGCGTTGCCATACGCTTATAGGATATTGGGATACTATGTTCCTGATGCCAAGGTTGACGAGCTGGAAAAGGGCATGATGTACGTGCACCTGCTTGGTGGAGAGTAAGTGGCTTGCCTGTAGCCGTTTGAGGATTTTTTGAAAAACGTTATGGATTATGTTATAATAGTTGCCGGGGGACGTGGCACTCGCATGGGCGCTGACATGCCCAAGCAGTTCCTGCCCATTGGCGGCAAGCCTGTGCTGATGCGGACCATTGAGCGTTTCCGTGAATACAGCCATGACTTGGGCATCATAGTGGTGTTGCCACGCGACCAGCAAGCCCTTTGGCGTGAGCTGTGCCGCGAGCATGGCTTTGACATACCGCACGAGATAGCCGACGGTGGCGAGTCGCGCTTCCAAAGCTCGCGAAATGGGCTTGCGCTTGTGCCCGATGGAGAGGACGGTGTGGTGGCGTTTCACGACGGCGTGCGTCCGTTTGTCTCGGTGGAGGTGATAAGCCGTTGCGTCGGCATGGCGCATGAGGAGTACACGGCGGTTCCTGTGCTGCCTGTTACTGACACTCTGCGGCATGTTGACGATCGCACGAAGAACAGTTTCACCGTGGATCGCAAGTTGTTCCGCGCCGTTCAGACTCCGCAGGTGTTTGACATATCGCTTGCCAAGCAGGCTTTCGACCAACCGGAGCGCATCACGTTTACCGACGATGCGTCGGTGGTGGAAAGCCTTGGGGTGAAAGTGAACACGGTGGAGGGAAACCGTGAGAACATAAAGATAACGACTCCGTTTGACCTTAGGTTTGCGGAGTTCTTGGTTAATGATGCGTGAAGGTGCTGGTGCGAAGTCATGCGCTGGCCGGTAAATAGCGATTTATGGACATACTCTCGCAGGACATAATGTATCTCACGGGTGTCGGGCCAAGACGAAAGGAGATATTGGCGAGTCAGCTCAACATCAGGACTTGGGGTGACCTGCTGGAGTATTATCCGTACAAGTATGTTGACCGTTCAAAGGTTTATGCCATACGTGAGCTGACGGGTGACATGCCGGTCATTCAGGTGTGTGGGCGTATCGTGAACTATGAGGAGTTTGGCGAAGGGCGCAGGAAGCGTATCGTGGCTCATTTCACCGATGGCAGGGACGAGGTTGACTTGGTGTGGTTTCGTGGCGGGGAATGGATTTACAATCAGTACAAGGTTGGCGTTGAGTACATTGTCTTTGGCAAGCCTGTGCCTTACAATGGTCGCTACCAGTTTACGCATCCTGACATGGAAAAGCTGGACAGCGTGAGGCTTGACCAGATGGGGATGCAGCCTTATTACGTGACCACCCAGTTGATGAAGGAGCGTGGCATTACGTCGCACGCCATGGAGAAACTCACGAAAACCCTTGTGGCGCGTTTGCCGGAAGGCTCGGTTGCGGAGACTCTGCTGCCGTCGCAGTTGAGCCGTTTGCACCTTGTGTCGCGCGAGGAGGCTTTGCGGAAGATACACTACCCGAAGACGTTGCAGGATGTGCAGAGGGCACAGGAACGACTGAAGTTTGAGGAGCTGTTTTACGTGCAGCTTAACATACTGCGTTATGCCACCGAGCAGAGGAACAAGTACAAGGGGTATGTTTTCCCGAAGGTTGGCGAGGTTTTCAATACGTTCTATGGGCGTAACTTGAGTTTTGAGTTGACAAATGCGCAAAAGAGGGTTATGCACGAGATTCGCGACGACATGCGTTCCGGGAGGCAAATGAACCGTTTGCTGCAGGGCGACGTGGGGTCGGGCAAGACCCTCGTGGCGTTGATGACCATGCTCATAGCCATCGACAACGGGTTTCAGGCTTGCATTATGGCTCCGACGGAAATACTCGCCGAGCAGCATTTGCAGACGGTTGTCGATTTCCTGGAAGGCATGGACGTGCGTGTTGAACTTCTTACGGGCATCGTGAAGGGCAAGCGGCGCAAGGAGGTGCTGGACGGACTTGCCGACGGCAGCGTGAACATATTGGTTGGCACACATGCCATAATAGAGGACAGCGTTGTGTTCAGGCATCTCGGACTTGCTGTGATTGATGAGCAGCACCGTTTCGGGGTGGCGCAAAGGGCTAAGTTGTGGCGCAAGGGCGACCGTCCGCCCCACATCCTCGTTATGACGGCTACGCCCATCCCGCGCACTCTCGCCATGACGCTCTACGGCGACCTTGACGTGAGCGTAATCGACGAGTTGCCACCGGGACGCAAGCCTGTGGTCACTTTGCATAAGTACGACAGCCAGATGACGAGTCTCTACGCCGGCATCACCAAGCAGATTAATGAGGGACGGCAGGTTTACATCGTGTTTCCACTTATCGAGGAGAGCAAGAATAAGGACTTGAAGAACCTGGAAGCAGGCTACGAGTCTTTGAGGCAAATATTTCCGCAGTTCCGCATGAGCAAGGTTCACGGGCAGATGAAGCCCAAGGACAAGGAGGCGGAGATGCAGAAGTTCGTGCGAGGCGAGACGCAAATACTGGTTGCCACGACCGTAATAGAGGTTGGGGTTAATGTGCCAAATGCGTCGGTTATGGTAATTCTTGATGCTCAACGTTTTGGGCTCTCGCAGCTTCACCAGCTTCGCGGCAGGGTGGGGCGTGGGGCAAAACAAAGTTATTGCGTGTTGGTGACTGGTTATAAATTGTCGCAGGACACGCGTAAGCGCATTGACATAATGTGTGATACGAATGACGGTTTTCGCATTGCGGAGGCTGACCTAAAGCTCCGTGGACCGGGCGACTTGGAGGGGACGGCGCAGAGTGGAATGGCGTTCGACTTGAAGATTGCGAATATAGCGCGCGACGGGCAGATTGTGCAGTTGGCACGCAACGAGGCTATGCGAATTATCGACGACTCGCCAAACTGTGACAAGCCTGAGTATTCGGTGCTGTGGAACAGGTTGAGGGAACTGCGTGACATAAACGTCAATTGGGGTGCCATATCTTAGTGTGTGCCATGGCTTTTTGGTCGTTGCGTGTGTGAAAACTCTTAACGTTTTAGGCGTGGTTTGGGGCGTATGGTTTATTTTTGTTAATTATTGATGGATTGCACGCATAATGTGTTAAACAACCAATAAAAAGGAATTGAGGTAAATCAACTTTTCCATATTTTTTGTATCTTTGCAAATGTGTTTTTGAAACATTTGTTTTTGGTTTCAAGACAAACCTGAAAAATAAAACGGATAAATGACAATTAAGAAAAAGATAAAGGCATTAGCAATAACTGTGGTTTTGGCTCTGGCTTCCGGGCAGGTTCTGGCTCAGGATCTCTTGGCAAGGCAGGCTCCTGTTGACAGACGGGCAAAGAAGCTTGATTCTGTGCAGGTCAAGAGTTTTATAGAGCGAGAGAACATTCAGTCGCCTGCTGCCCAGCTTTATGGTGACGACTGGAGCAACCAATACGCTCATCGCGCCACCGAGCTGCCTGATTCTTTTGATATCAACCTTCGTCATTTTTGCATGCCGACACCAAGCCGTGTCATAACCAGCAATTTCGGTTCTCGTTGGGGACGCCAACACAAAGGACTTGACATAAAGGTTTATATTGGCGACACCATTCGTGCGGCTTTCTCTGGAAAGGTGCGTATCGTGAAATACGAGGCTGGTGGTTATGGAAAGTACATCGTGATTCGCCATCCTAATGGTCTTGAGACCATTTACGGTCATTTGTCGAAACAAATTGTGACGGAGAACCAAATAGTGAAAGTGGGTGAGCCAATTGGCCTTGGTGGCAACACTGGTCGCAGTACAGGTTCGCACCTTCATTTTGAGACACGTCTCTGTGGGGTGGCTCTGAATCCGGCACTTTTCTTTGATTTCCGCAATCAGGATGTCACAGCCGATCATTATCTCTTCGTTAAGGACAATTACGAGCAGGAGTCGAGGATTGCGACGCTTGAGCGTGGCAAGATTGGCAACGGTGGCTATACTCGTGATCAGGTTTATGGCGAGGTGGGACGCAGTGACGAGGCTGAGCCTGTGGAAGTGCGTGATGCAATGAATGCGCCGGAGCGTTTATATTATAAGGTGCAAAATGCCGAGTCATTGTCTTCGATAGCCGAGAAAGTCGGAGTCAGTGTTGATACCCTTTGCCGCCTTAATGGCTTTAGGAAGTCTCAGAAGCTCAGGGCGGGAATGATAGTCAGGTATGTTTGATGCTTGAAATCATTATTTGAAGTCGGCATTGGGGTGTTTGTTGCTCTTGCATGAGTTACCCCAATGCTTTTTGCTTTTGCATGAGTTGCTCTAATGCTTTTAACCCAATGCAATTTTTGTTTTTGTGGCTGTTTGTGAAGCTTAAAAGCTTGTAGTTGGCTTGCATTAGAGGTGTTTTGTGTCTTTTAATGAAAAAAAAAGCACAAAAAGTGCATACGTAAAGAAATTTTTTATATCTTTGCAAACGAATAGGGCATATTGGCTTTTGCCATCCCTTAACGCGCGATATAAGATTGGGAGAATATTGGAAAGTTAATATTAACAAATAAATAAATTTTATGAAGCGTATTAAGTCTTTATTGGTTGCTGCACTGCTTCTTGGTGGAGCTTCAGCTGCCATGGCTCAGGCAACCTATACGGATGCCGAAGGCAATGAGTATCAGTTTAAGAAGCACATGTTCCTGGATGTTCAGGGTGGTGCTCAGTACACACTCGGCGAGGCTGGCTTCGGTGATCTTATCAGCCCGAACCTGCAGCTTGGTCTTGGCTATCAGTTCAATCCATGGTTCGCCATGCGCCTTCAGGCAAACGGATGGCAGAGCAAAGGTGGTTACAATGGCTGGAATGAGCTTAAGCAGCCGGCTGCCATCAACACAAACTATAAGTTTAACTATGTAGCTCCTGGCTTGGACTTCATCTTCAACCTCAGCAATGTTTTCTGTGGATGGAATCCTAATCGTGTGTTCAATGTGAGTGCTTTCCTTGGTGCAGGCGCTAACATTGCATGGTCTAACGATGAGGCTGTTGCCATGTCTGATGCCAACCACATGCGTTACATTTGGGATGGCACAAAGATTAAGGCTTTCGGTCGTGGTGGTATCGAGCTTAACTTCCGTGTAAGCAAGGCTGTAAGCATCATGGTTGAGGGTAACGCAAACGTCTTGAATGACCGTTACAACTCAAAGAAGGCTGGCAATCCTGACTGGTACTTCAACGCACTTGCAGGTCTGCGCATCAACCTTGGTGGCAGCTATACAAAGAAAGCTCCAGCACCAGCTCCAGAGCCAGCTCCAGAGCCACAGGAATATGTTGAGCCAACACCTGCTCCGGCACCAGCTCCAGCTCCTGTTGTTGAGAAGGCTGAGCCATTGCGTCGCGACGTGTTCTTCACGATTAACAAGTTTGCCGTGACGAAGGAAGAGATGCAGAAGGTAAATGACATCGTTGCTTATCTTAACGAGCATCCAGATGCAAAGGTTACCGTAACAGGCTATGCTGATGCTGGCACTGGTAACAACCGCATCAACGACCGTATCGCAAAGCAGCGTGCTAATTCTGTGGTTAAGGTGCTGTTGGAGAAGGGTATCTCTGAGAGCCGTATCACAAGCGATAGCAAGGGTTCACGTGTTCAGCCTTTCGCTGAGAACAAGAAGAACCGTGTGAGCATCATGATCGCTGCTGAGTAAAAAAGAAAACAACTCACTGGATTTGGTTTAGTCCATAAATGGTGGACTGAGAGGTGGGTTAAGAGATAACAGAAGCCTCGCTTGAATTAATTTTCAAGTGAGGCTTCTGTTTTGTTGTGAAAGGTGGCAGTGGTAAACTGTGCTTTTGCTTAAAACCTTATGTAAAAACATAGGGCTGCGCCATAATCAAAGTTACGGCGCAGCCCATGGAGCAAAAGCAGTAAGAAAAGTGGGAGATTACAATCAAAAGGTGATGATGAATGGGTGAGTGCCATCACACCATTTCTTTTATGTTATCTTCTCTTTTTCCTTTCTTTTTATATTCCCTTTTACGTCTTTTAATATTCTCTTTGTATCCCTATTCTGTCTTCTTTTCAGTCTCCTTTATACCAATCTTTTTATGGATTGCAGGAAGCCACAAGACAATAAAAATACTAAATTCCTTAGTTTCCTTTACACATTCTTGTTAATTGGTACAGGAGTTTTTTTTAAAACTCTGCATTTTTCGGTGTACGTGGGAAAGGAATGACGTCGCGGATATTCTGCATACCTGTTACGAATAGCATCAGACGCTCGAAACCAAGTCCGAAACCTGCGTGTGGGCATGAGCCGTACTTGCGAGTGTCAAGATACCAACTGTAAGTGGAAGCCTTCATGTTGCGGCTCTCTATTTCGTCGAGTATCTTTTGGCTGTCCTCCTCACGGACAGAGCCACCAATGATTTCGCCAATGCGTGGGAATAGCACGTCGGTGCCTTGCATGGTCTTGCCATCGGGGTTTTTCTTCATGTAGAAGGCTTTTATCTCTGCAGGATAGTCGGTCATTATCACAGGGCGTTTGAAGTGCTCTTCAACAAGGTAACGCTCGTGCTCAGATGCCAAATCCATGCCCCAGCCAGTGATTGGGAACTCGAATTTGTGCCCGTCGTTGGCTGCTTGTTGCAGGATGTTGATGCCTTCGGTGTATGGCAGGCGCACAAAGCTCTCCTTGGCAACGTGTTCCAGTGTTTGTATCAGAGTCTTGTCAATCATGTTGTTGAGGAACTCAAGGTCGTCGCGGCAATTGTCAAGTGCCCAGTTGACGCAATACTTTATGAAGTCCTCTTCAAGATCCATCAGTTCGTCCTTGTCCATGAACGCCACCTCCGGCTCAATCATCCAGAACTCGGCAAGATGTCGAGGGGTGTTGCTGTTCTCGGCCCTGAAAGTGGGACCGAATGTGTAAATTGCCCCAAGTGCCGTAGCCCCAAGCTCGCCTTCCAACTGGCCGCTTACGGTGAGGTTGGTTTTCTTGCCGAAGAAATCCTTGTCGTACTCCACTTTGCCTTCTTTGGCAATGCGGTCGAGGTCAAGCGTGGTCACTTGGAACATTTCGCCTGCGCCCTCGGCGTCGCTGGCTGTTATGAGCGGAGTGTTGAAATAGTAGAAGCCATGCTCGTGGAAATACTTGTGTATGGCAATTGCCATGTTGTGGCGGATGCGGAATACAGCCCCGAAGGTATTGGTGCGCAGGCGCATGTGTGCGTATTGGCGCATGTACTCGAAGCTCTGTCCCTTTTTCTGCATTGGGTAGTCGTTGGGGCACAGACCGTAAACCTCAATCTCCGGATCCTGTATTTCAACGCTTTGCCCTTTTCCTTGGCTTTCCACGAGTTTTCCCGTGGCTCGTATGCAAGCTCCTGTTGTGATGCTTTTCAGGGTTTCCACGCCGATTTTCTCAGGGTCGGCAACTATTTGTATGTTTTTTATTGTGGAGCCATCGTTCAGGGCAATGAAGTCAACGGCTTTGCTTGAACGATGGGAGCGTACCCAACCTTTGACGGTTATTTCCTTGCCATAATCGGTGCTTTTCAGTGCATCGACGATTTTTGTTCTGCTTGACATTTTTGTTTGTTTTGATGAGGCGATGGGGAAGGGAGTGGTGAGACGAAAGCGCAATTGGCGAATTGCGCTTGTCTGTCCGTGTTTTGTAAGCTCCTCTTGCTCCGTATCTCCTTTGATTAAGTTTTTTAATCCAAAAAGATTATTCGAACATTCCGCAGCGAAGCATGTCAACCTCTTGCTCTGTGAGGAAACGCCAATCGCCACGGCGCAATCCTTTCTTGGTGAGACCGGCAAACTGCATGCGGTCAAGCTTGATGACACGGTAGCCGAGGTGTTCGAATATGCGGCGCACGATGCGGTTGCGTCCGCTGTGAATCTCTATGCCAACCTGCGATTGGTCGCGCTCGTCGGCGTATTCTATTGCGTCTGCGTGCACCTCGCCGTCCTCAAGCTCCAGTCCGTCTGCAATCTTCTGCAAGTCATCGGTTGCAACATTCTTGTCGAGGAAAACATGGTAAACTTTCTTTTTCAGGAACTTGGGGTGTGTGAGTTTGCTTGCAAGCTCGCCATCGTTGGTAAGCAGCAGTACGCCCGTGGTGTTACGGTCAAGACGTCCGACGGGGTAAATGCGCTCGGGGCAGGCATCCTTCACGAGATCCATGACAGTCTTGCGCTGCTGTGGGTCGTCGCTGGTGGTTACGTAATCCTTTGGCTTGTTGAGAAGTATGTAAACCTTCTTCTCAATGCTTACAGGCTGCTCGTGGAATTTCACCTCGTCGGAGCGTTTCACCTTTGTGCCGAGTTCTTTCACCACGATGCCGTTCACGGTCACTTTACCTGACTGTATGAACTCGTCAGCCTCGCGACGTGAGCATACGCCGGCGTTGGCAAGGTACTTGTTCAGACGTATCGGCTCGTTCGGGTCAACGTGCAGCTCCTTGTATTCGATGCGCTTTTTCAGGCTGTATTTTGCGTTCGGGTCATATCCCGGGCGTTGCTGGTACCCACCCTGACGGTTGTTGTAACCGCCCTGCTGGCGTTGCTGGTATCCACCCTGACGGTTGTTGTAGCCGCCTTGCCTTTGGTATCCGCCCTGACGGTTGTTGTAACCACCCTGCTGGCTGTTGTATCCGCCCTGTTGCCTTGGCTGGTATCCGCCCTGGTTGTCCTGTCCAGCGTTGTATCTTGGCCTTGGCTGGTACCCGCCCTGTTGCCTTGGCTGGTATCCGCCCTGGTTGTCCTGACCTGCGTTGTATCTTGGCCTTGGCTGGTACCCGCCCTGTTGTCTTGGCTGGTATCCGCCCTGGTTGTCCTGACCTGCGTTGTATCTTGGCCTTGGCTGGTACCCACCCTGTTGTCTTGGCTGGTATCCGCCCTGGTTGTCCTGTCCTGCGTTGTATCTTGGCCTTGGCTGGTACCCACCCTGACGGTTGTTGTAGCCGCCTTGCTGGCGTGGCTGGTATCCGCCCGGCTGGTATCCGCGTTGCTGCTGGTCGCCGTTCCCGGCAAGTCCGCTTCCGAAGCCTTCAGGACGGAAGCCACCGTTGTCGGCAGGCTTGCTGCTGCGGTCTTGGCTGTAGGTCCTTGTATTGCTGGTATGGATGCGTGCGCGCTGGGTGCGTCCAGTGCTTGGATTGTAATCTCTCTGATAGCCCGAAGGACGAGAATAACCCTCACGGCCATCCTGTTTCTGACTGTCTTGTGTCGTCTCTTGCTTTTTGTTGTCTAATTCTTCTGTCATGATTTTCTTTTTAGCTTTGAGCTTTATTTTTCCTATTGTGACAAGCCTCTCGGCTTGTTTGTTTTATATTCCAGTGTAGTTTCGTGGGGTTATTGCCAATAGCTCCTGTTTCACGTCGTCGCTCACCTCCAGGGTCTTCACGAAGTCGTGTATGGTGTTTTCCGTCATGGTGGCGTTTGTGCGTGTCAGTGCTTTCAGTGCCTCGTATGGGTGTGGGTAAGCTTCTCGGCGCAGTATTGTCTGGATGGCTTCCGCCACTACCGCCCACGTGTTGTCCAAGTCTTCGTTTATTTTCTCTTGGTTCAGTATGAGTTTGCGCAGCCCCTTAAGCGTGCTCTGTATGGCGATTATGCTGTGGCCGAGCGGCGTTCCTATGTTGCGCAGCACCGTCGAGTCGGTCAGGTCGCGTTGCAGGCGGCTTATGGGCAGCTTGGTTGAGAGGAACGTCAGTATGGCGTTTGCCATGCCCAGGTTGCCCTCGCTGTTCTCAAAGTCGATGGGGTTGACCTTGTGCGGCATGGCGCTTGAGCCTACTTCGCCGGCCTTTATCTTCTGCTTGAAGTATTCCATTGAAATGTACATCCAGAAGTCGCGGTCAAGGTCGATGAGTATGGTGTTTATGCGTCGTATGCCGTCGAATATGGCTGCGAGGTGGTCGTAATTGCTTATCTGTGTGGTCCATTGCTCACGCTCCAACCCAAGCTTCTCGCTCACGAACTTGTTGGCGAAGCTGCGCCAGTCGATGCCGGGGTAAGCCACGTGGTGTGCGTTCAGGTTGCCCGTTGCTCCGCCAAACTTGGCTGTCACCTTGGCAGCCTTTAGCGTGTTCAGCTGTTCGGTCAGGCGGTAAACGTAAACCATGATTTCCTTTCCCAGGCGTGTTGGCGATGCCGGCTGCCCGTGTGTCTTGGCAAGCATCGGCACGTCTTTCCACTCGTCGGCGTATAGCTGCAATTGGGCAATAAGCTCCTCCACTTGTGGGCAGAACACGTCGTGCAGTGATTCTTTCAGCGAAAGTGGCACCGATGTGTTGTTGATGTCCTGCGATGTCAGGCCGAAGTGTATGAATTCCTTGTAGCTGTCAAGGCCACCTATGCGGTCAAACTCCTCCTTTATGAAGTATTCCACGGCCTTCACGTCGTGGTTGGTTGTTTTCTCTATGTCCTTCACCCTTTGCGCGTCCTTTTCATCGAAGCTCCTGTATATCTCGCGGAGCGTTTCGAAGAGGTTGTGGTCAAAAGATTTAAGTTGTGGCAAAGGCAGTTCGCACAGGGTTATGAAATATTCTATTTCCACTCTTACGCGATACCTTATGAGGGCATACTCCGAATAATAATTGGCCAAGGCCTGTGTTTTGTTTCTGTAACGGCCATCTATAGGCGATATGGCTGTCAATGCATCGAGATTCATAATATTGAGTAATACGTATTGTCTTTTATATGGTTGCTTGCGCCTGTTCTTGCGCTTTGTCAATGTGTGCCTTGTGTTTCGTCTTGGTGATGCAAAGTTATAAATTATCTGTGATATTTCGGTATGTATAGGGTATTTTTAGGAGATAATAACACAAAAAAAAATCCCCGCAACGCCCGAAGGCATTACGGGAACCACCCCTTGTGGGCGTTGACGGATTCGAACCGCCGACCCTCTGCTTGTAAGGCAGATGCTCTAAACCAACTGAGCTAAACGCCCTTTGCTGTTTTGCGAGTGCAAAGGTACGAAGTTTTTGTGGTTCCACCAAATGTTTTCCGAAATATTTTCAAAATATTTTTTCGGTGGTGTGCCTGTGGTGTTGTTAACGTCGTGTTTTGCAGGGTGTTATCGATTTTTGCTTGCCAGGCTGTTGCCATTGCGGCGTAATGGCAACAACGTTTGCGCCGCAATCACGTTGCGTTTACGGCGTAATGACTTTGCGTTTACGCCGTAACGGCGATGCGTTTACGCCGTAATGACTTTGCGTTTACGCCGTAATGGCAACGTGATTACGCCGTAATGGCAGGGGCTTTATCCCAGCATCTGTTCTATGTCGTTTTGCTTTAGTATGCAAAGTATGGTTTTCCCGTCGGGCGAATAGTTGGCGTTGGAGCAACTGAAGAGGCTGTTGACGACGTTCTCCATCTCGTCGTTGCCCAGCACTTGTCCGTATGGTATTGCCGCTGCGCGTGCGAGGTTCAGGGCGAGGGTGTCGTGCAACTTTGCCAATGCCTCGCTGCCGCCTTTGCCGTTGTGGTCTTCCGTGGGGCATGTGCCGTCGGCGTGTTGGGTTGACTCTGCAAGCATGTCGTGCAGGAGCGTTACCACGTCTGTTCCGTCGAAGCCCTCTGGGATGGCATCCACCGAGTAAGAGTTCCCGCCGAGGCTTGTCAGCTCGAAGCCCATTTGGCGTATGTCGTCGTTTGTTTCCGTCAGCGTCACGGTCTCTTGGGCTGTCAGCTCCACGGTCTGTGGGAAGAGCACCTTCTGCGAGTGCATCTTGTGCTCCTCGATGCGCTTGCGGTATTGCTCGAAAAGTATTCGCACATGGGCGCGGTGTTGGTCAATGATCATCAGCCCCGACTTTACGGCCGTCATTATATATCGGCCTTTGTATTGGTAGTGGGTTGGCGATTTGTCCTCTATCATGCTCTCTTCCTGCCCGGTTTGTGTGGCGGGGAAGAGCGTGGTGTGCATTGGCGTGCTTTGGCTATTGAACGCCTCGTATAGTTGCTCCCAGTCGGGCGTTGCCTTGGTGTGTGTGGGGGGTGGGGGCGCGGTGTGCCCGGTTGCCTGACCAATGCGGCTCTGGTGGCTTACGAAGTCGTCTTGTGACAGTGGGGCATGGCTTTGGCTTGTTTCCTTGAAGGGGTTGTATTGTGGGTTGTAGTCAACCTTTGGCATCTGCACCCCGCTGTTGGGGTCATAAACGGGGATATCGGGTTTGCCCTCTGTGTCAAACTCGATGGTGGCCACGTTGCTGAACGCGCCTACCGCGTCCTTGGCTGCCGCCATTAGGATTTGGTATATTGCCTGCTCGTTCTCAAACTTTATTTCTGTCTTGGTGGGGTGAATGTTGACGTCGATGTCCTTTGGGTCCACGTCGAGGTATATGAAGTATGGCACTTGGTCGCCCTGTGGCACGAGTCGCTCGTAGGCAGTCTGAACCGCCTTGTGGAAATAAGGGTGGCGCATGTAGCGACCATTGACAAAGAAATATTGTTTTGCGCCTTTTTTCTTTGCCGCCTCGGGCTTGCCCACGAAGCCTGCTATGCCGCATACCGATGTTTCGACCTTTATTGGCAGAAGGTCTTGGTTGATGCGCTTGCCGAAAATGTCCACAATGCGTTGGCGCAGCCCACACGCGCGCAGGTCGTAAACCTCGGTGCCGTTGCTGTGGAAGGTGAATGCCACGCTGGGGTAAACAAGCGCAATGCGCTCGAATGCGGTCATTATGTTGTTGAGTTCCGTGGTGTTTGATTTCAGGAACTTCCTGCGTGCCGGTACGTTGAAAAAAAGGTTCTCAACCTTGAAGTTGGCTCCCACGGGACAGGCGCATGGCTCTTGCGAGACCACTTTCGAGGCTGCCATGCAAAGGTCGGTGCCTATTTCCTCGTCGTCTTTTCGTGTCTTCAGCTCCACCTGCGCCACTGCCACTATCGAGGGCAGTGCCTCGCCGCGGAAGCCCATGGTGTGGAGGTTGAAAAGGTCGTCGGCCTGGCGTATCTTCGACGTGGCATGGCGCTCGAAGGCGAGGCGCGCGTCGGTTTCCGACATGCCTTTGCCGTCGTCGATTACCTGTATTGACGTTCGCCCGGCATCAACCACTGACACGTCTATGTGCTTGGCTCCGGCATCGACAGCGTTCTCGACCAGCTCCTTAATTACGGATGCCGGACGCTGTATGACCTCGCCTGCCGCTATCTGGTTGGCTACGGAGTCTGGCAAAAGTTGGATAATGTCGCTCATATTTCTTTTTTACAGCTTCTGCAATGGGGCGGCATGGCGTTTTACTTTCTTGATCTCGGTGCCCTCGGCTTTTCCTCGCCAGTTGAAGACATCGTCCTTGTCTTTCGGTCGAATATAGTCGAACCATGCGAAGACATCGAGTTTGTCCTTGCCCGGGGGGATTTGCGTCATCGGGTAAAGCGTTCCCTCGGCCTTGGGCATCCAGATGCGTTGCAGTTTGCGTTCGGCGGAGATGAAGATGCGCATTGTGTCAGATTCCACGTAGTTGAGGCCGATGAGCGACGAATCGTTGCTGTCGGCTGGGTAGAATATGGCCCTGACGCTGCTTACGGCATCGGTACGGCGCACGTTGCCATCCACGAAATAGGCGTATATGTCTTTGGACGACAGTTGGTTGTAATGCGTGCTGTCACCCATCAATTCTATCGATAAGGCTTGCCCTATGACATCGGCTTGGCGTATGGTGGAATCGTTGGTGTGTATTTTGATGACCTCGCCTGTTAGCTGCCGTCCGTCGCTCCATGCTATCGGGTCGTCGTACATTATCATGCACGAGTCTTGGCTGTTGAACACCATTGAGTCGCATACGGCTTGGAAGTCGGTGCGGAACGCCCTGACCTTGCGATAGCAGTGGACCTTGCGGTAAACCGAGTCGGTGTTGATGTTGAACGTCTCTATTCGCATGGTGTCAGAGTGCATGTAAAGCGTGTCTTTTTGCGAGTAATCCATCACGAGAGCGTTTCGCGTGGCGTAGCCAGCTCCGGTCTTGTCGTTGTAAACCACCTCGTCTGCCGTTAGCTTGTTCTTGTTTTTGCTGTCCACGTAAACCACGTTGCCCAGCCCACGGTTGTCGCCGGTCTTGCTGTCGTATATCAGCGTGTCGCCTGTTATGGTTTTATCCTTGTCAATCATCGTGGAGCGTCCGTACAGCTGTGCGTTGTCGCTTTTGGTGTTGAAGTAGGCGTTTGTCGTCGTCACCGTGCCGCTTTTGTTTATCACTATTGACGGTCCTGTCTTGCCGTTGCCCCTGTCGGGGGTGTAAAGCCCTACAACGTGCGCAAGCGATGTCCCCGTGTCATAGTAAAGGGTGTCAGTTGAGACACGGCTGTCTGGCGTTTGCAGTTGCACGTCGTAGTAGAACACGGCTTGCTTGCTTTGTGTGTTGTATTCGCCCCAGTCTGAGCTAAGCTTGCTTTCCCCGTCCACGAGGCGTCCACCACGGAAGAAGTAGGCGTTGTTGTACAGTCGGTCGTAGTTTAGGCTGTCGGTGTAAAGGGTTTGCTTGCGATGGCGCAACACCACGTTGTTGCGTGCTTCCAGCATCTGGGCATCGCCGTCGTACCATGCGTAATCGCATGTGAGCGACAGCGTGTCGCCTTGGCGGAAGCGTACATGGCCGAAAGCGCGGAAAGAGTTTGACACTTGGTAATAATACGCGCTGTCGCAATGGAGGGTGGCTCCCTTGTGCTTGAACGCTACGCGTCCCTTTGCTATTTGCGCCTCTGGATTGGGACCGTACATATCATATTTCAACACGTCTGAGTGTATGAGGTAAACTTTCTCGTCAGCCGGCTGCTTGCTTGTGCGCTTGCGAGTTGGGGGCATTGCGCCTACAAGCCCAACGACAAAGAGGCACAGGATAGCCACGAAAGCTGTCCTATGCCCGTCTTTCTTTATTGATATGAGGCTACGGTTCATGATTTCACCCAACCTTCGTATTCGTATTTGCTGCTGTCGCGATAGTTTGGAGCCATGCGCACGTATGTTTGCTTTATCTTCTCTTCAACCCAGTCGTGGATTTTCTTCTCTCGCTCTTTGTTCAGCACAACCTCCTTCATTACTTGGAAGTCGCCGGTTATCGTGGCCTTGTGGCCAGGTGTGCGGCTCTTCAGCTTTACTATTGCCACAACCGTCTTACCCCTCTTGTCTATCATCTCGAAAGGCTTTGATATTTCGGCTACTTCCATTGTGTCAACCACGCGTGCCACCTCCGTTGGCAGGTCTTTCATCTGGAAACGCGATGTCATGCCCTCGTTTGTGTTGTTTGACATTAGGCCTTGGTTGTTTCTTGTGTCCTTGTCGTCGGAAAGGTATGCTGCCGCTTGCTCGAATGTGAACTTGCCTGCGCGTATGTCGTCAGATATGGAATCGAGCCTGTGCTTTGCGTCCGTGATCTCGTCGTCTGACACCTTGGGCTTCATGAGGATGTGGCGGGCGTTTATTTTGTCGCCGCGCTTGTCTATGAGCTGGATGATGTGGTAGCCGAAGTCAGACTCCACGATTTTCGAAATCTTCTTCGGGTCTGTGAGGTTGAAGGCTACGTTGGCGAATGCCGGATCAAGCATGCCACGGCCGGTGTATCCCAGTTCGCCACCCTGACGGGCAGACCCAGGGTCTTCCGAATAGAGACGGGCAAGCGTGGCAAATGTCGTTTCACCGTTGTTGACCCTGTCCGTGAAGCTGCGCAGCTCGTTTTTCACTCGGTTAATCTCCGCCTGGCGTATGCGTGGTGAGTTGACCAAAATCTCTACTTCAACCTCGGTTGGCACGAATGGTATGCTGTCTTCGGGAAGGTTGCGGAAATAGGTGCGGACATCAGCCGGTGAAACCTTGATGTCTTCCACGAGCTTTTGCCTCATTTTCTGTATCAACTGTTGGTTCTTGAACTCGTCGTGCAGTTCGTTGCGCATCTCGTTCACCGTTTGCTTGCGGTATTCCTCAAGCTTCTCCTGCGAGCCTGCCATTTCGATCCAGCGGTTTATTTGCTGGTTCACGCCACTTACAATGTCAGCCTCGGGGACATCGATGGAGTCGATTTGGGCTTGATGGAGGAACAGTTTCTGTACGGCGATCTGCTCGGGTATTGAAAAGTCGGGGTCGGCTCCGAAGCTGATGCCCTCGGCCAATCCCTGCATGCGCATCTGCTCCACGTCCGATTTCAGTATTGGCTCATCGCCTACCACCCATATTACCTCGTCGATGACGCAGTTCTCCGGAACAGTCACTTCCTTTTCTTCCGTGCTGTCTGCTTTAACCGTGTCGGCGGTAGCCAGAGGTGTTGGTTTCGTGGCGAAACGTCCCTTGGGCATTGCCATTACCGCCATGCCTACGGCAAGTACTGCCGTTGCTATTATTGCTTGTCTTGTTTTCATTTTCAATGCTTGTTTACTGTGGCTACGACCTTTTTGTCAATGGATACTTTGTAACGCTTCCTCAGTGCTTTGCACCATTGTTTCTCAAGGTCGCTTTGGTAGTCGGCTATGACCTGTTGGCGTATGTCCTCGGTACTTTCGGGAGCCGCCAGCTTGCGACCGTACACGTCAACATGCGGAAAGTCCTTCATGGCAGTTACGGTGGTGTCCTTGCCGAAAATCTGCTTGTCAACGATGGCATTCATGCCTTGTGTGAATATTCCTTTCTCGGCGCGGATGCGCAGTATGGAATCGTTGTTGAAAGTGGTGCGCAGTATGTCAGCCCATTCTTCGAAAGGCTTGTCTTTCAGGGCATCCTTCACTTTTTGTATGTCTTCTTTGTGGCGCGCTCTATAAGCTACGCCCTTGAAGCGTGCGTCTTTCCAGACGTATTGTTTTCGGTGTGCCTGAAAGTATTTCTCTTGGCCTGCGGAGTCGTTTCTTGCCTTCTCCCACACCATGCTGTTTGCGATTTCGTAGAGCAACAGACCGTCGTGGTATTCTTGTATGAGATACTTCAGGTTTGAGTCCTTTTGTTCAAGCTCCTTTCTTTTAGCCTCCAGTATTTTTTCCGGTGTCGTGTCTTGTTTTTTCGCGAGGCTGTCAAGTTTCTTGTCAATTATTCGCTCGCGCAGTCCGCGTGCCTCTATGAATTTCATTATGGCATCGCGTTGGCTTTGGTAATCATGGAATTTACGGCTTTCTTTCTTCAGCAGGATGTGCCATCCAACCGCTGTCCTTATAGGTTCGCTTGTCTCGCCGTCTTTCAGTGCCCAAGCCTTTTCCTCAAATTCCTTCAGTGTTTGCCCTTTTGCTATCAGTGGCAATTCGCCCCCGTTCTTTGCCGATTCCTTGTCTTGCGAATGTTTGCTTGCCATTTCGGCAAAATTGGCACCTTTCTTTAGTGCCGAGTAAATCGAGTCGATACGAGCCTTTGCGGCATCCCGCAAGCTGTCGTTTGCGTTTCGTGGCACCAATATCAGGATGTGCGCCACCTTGACCAATCCGCCGTTGTTGTCAATCTGCTTTTGTGTTTCCGAGTATATTTTCCGTGCTTCATCCTCTACGTCAGCGTCGGTTATCATGGCTGGGCGTATCTGTTGGTCACGGTAAGTGGCAAACTCGTTCAGGAAAGTGGCCGTGGTATCTATTCTTGCGTCCTTTGCCGCCTCAACCTTGAGCTTGTAATCCACGAACAGTGGCACGTATTCGGCAACGCCTTTGCGGTCAATTACTCCCTCAGAGTTGTTCTTGTTGTAAGAGTACTCAAACTCGGAGCGTGTTATTGGCTGCCCGTTTATGTGCATTATTACGGGATCGTTGCTTTGCGCAAGCGTCGGGAGCATTGCTTGCGAAAGAAACGACAATGCCATTATGCCCCGGCGGAGCAGGGGCATGGATGGCATGTGACGGTTTTTCTCGATTATCATTATCGGTTTGTTGTTTACTATTCGGGACGCGAATAGTTTGGAGCCTCGCTTGTTATCGTAATGTCGTGTGGATGGCTTTCGAGCACTCCGGCGTTTGTTATGCGTGTGAACTTGGCGTTGTGCAACTTGTCGATGTCAGCCGCACCGCAATAACCCATGCCTGAGCGCAGTCCGCCGATGAGCTGGTATATTACCTCCTGCACGGTGCCCTTGTAAGGCACGCGTCCTGCAATGCCCTCCGGCACGAGCTTCTTCAGGTCGGTCGTGTCGTTTTGGAAGTAGCGGTCCTTTGAACCGTTCTTCTGTCCCATGGCCTCCAGTGAACCCATGCCACGGTATGTCTTGAACTTACGTCCGTTGTATATGATTGTGTCACCGGGGCTTTCCTCGGTTCCGGCAACGAGCGAGCCGATCATCACGCAGTTGCTTCCTGCTGCCAGGGCTTTCACGATGTCGCCTGAGTAGCGCAGTCCGCCGTCGGCTATCAATGGCACGTCAGTATCTTTCAGGACGCTGTAAACGTCGTACACGGCGTTCAGTTGTGGTACGCCCACGCCTGCCACGACGCGTGTCGTGCAAATTGAACCTGGGCCAATGCCCACTTTTACGCCGTCGGCTCCATTGTCGTAGAGGTATTTTGCCGCTGCGCCTGTTGCAACGTTGCCCACTATCACGTCAAGGTTGGGGAATGCGTTCTTCACTTCGTGCAGTTTGCCTACGACACCCTGCGAGTGGCCGTGTGCCGTGTCTATTACTATGGCATCAACTCCTGCCTCCACAAGAGCCTGTGCGCGCTCAAGCGTGTCAGCTGTCACGCCCACGCCGGCGGCGACACGCAAGCGTCCCTTGTCGTCCTTGCATGCGTTGGGCTTGTCCTTGGCCTTTGTTATGTCCTTGTAGGTTATGAGTCCTATCAGGCGGTAGTTGCTGTCCACTACCGGCAGTTTCTCAATCTTGTTCTGTTGCAATATCTTTGCCGCATTTGCCAAGTCGGTCTGCTGGTGAGTCGTGACAAGGTTTTCCTTGGTCATTATGTCGTCAACAAGCTTGTCCATGTGACGCTCAAAGCGCAGGTCGCGGTTGGTCACGATGCCCACGAGGTGGTTGTTGTCGTCAACTACCGGTATGCCACCTATGTGGTATTCGGCCATCATCATCAAGGCATCCCTCACCGTCTTGCCACGGCGTATTGTCACGGGGTCGTATATCATTCCGTTCTCGGCGCGCTTCACGATGGCAACCTGGCGTGCCTGCTCGTCGATGCTCATGTTCTTGTGAATGACACCGATGCCACCCTCGCGTGCAATGGCTATCGCCATTGACGATTCCGTAACCGTGTCCATGGCAGCCGTGACGAAAGGTACATTCAGTGATATGTGGCGTGAGAATTTCGCGCGCAGGCTTACCTCTTTGGGAAGCACCTCTGAATAAGCAGGAATTAAAAGGACGTCGTCGAAAGTCAGACCATCCATAACAATTTTATCCGCAACAAATGATGACATAAGTGTAACTTTTGAAATTTATTGCGTGCAAATTTAGCAATAAAAATTCACATATATGGTAGAAAAAGGGCTTTTTCTTTAGGTTTAATGTTTTTTTAACCCCATGCCACGAAAGGGGTGTGGCATGAGGACAATTTGCCATCGCTTTGGGCTGGTGGCAATTGTGGATGTTGAGTGGTGGCGAAGTGCTGTGGTGGAGGGCAAGTAAAATCAGTTGCCCTCTTCCGACATGAACTTTATCAGCACCAGTCGCGTTTTCTCCTCGGCCGTAAGCCCGTCGTCATCGTCGTAAATGTCAACGGTCTCTATGGCTTGGTCAATGTCGTCGGTCTCGCTGTGGTGGAAGTAGTCGAGAAGTTCCTGCATCTCGTCTGAGTCTATTACGCTGTCGTCGTTTAGGTAATAATCGATGTTGACTTTCATCCCGCTGTTCACAATCGACTCGATGTCGTCGAGCAATTCGTCGTATTCGAGGTTCTGCGCTGCGGCAATGTCCTCAAGTGGCACCCTGCGGTCTATTAGCTCTATTATTTTCAGTTTGCGTTTCGACTTGTTTGGCAGCGTAATGACGCGCATCATGTCGGCACGCTCAATGCCGTTTTCCTCGCAATACTTCTTTATGAAGTCCACGAAGGGCTTTCCGAACTTGCGAGCCTTTCCCTGCCCGACACCCTGTATTTGCTGCAGTTCCTGTATTGTCTCAGGAAAGCTTGTCGCCATCTGTGTAAGCGAGAAGTCCTGGAATATCACATACGGTGGCAGGTTGTGCTTGTGGGCAACGTCGCGGCGCAACGATTGCAACTGCTTGAAAAGGTTCATGTCGAGGGCGCTTGAGCCGTTCTCGCTGCCGTCGTCGTATTCTTGGAACTCTCGGTCGGGAACCACCTTGAACGGCTGTGGGTCTTTCAGGTATGCACGCCCGGCCTGCGTTAGTTTCAGCAAGCCGTAGTTCTCAATGTCTTTCTTTATGTATTCGGCTATTATTCCCTGCCTTATGACAGGGTTCCATATCATTGAGTTCTCGTCGTTTATCTTCTGTCCGTTACCAAATTCTGCCAATTGGTTGTGCCCGTGTCGCACAATGTTGTCCGTGGCTCGTCCACGCACGAAGTCGATAATGTATGATTGGTCGAAGCCTTCCTTCACGACCTTTATTGCCGACAGCACTGCCACGAGAGCGTCGGTTGCCTCGATGAATTGCTTGGGATGCTTGCAATTGTCGCAGTTGCCACAGTGGTCGTGCCTGTATTCTTCGCCGAAGTAATGCAACAGCACCTTGCGTCGGCACACGTTGGTCTCAGCGTAGGCGCGAGTTTCCTGCAAGAGCTGGCGACCAATCTCTTTCTCGGTCTCGCTCTTGTTGTCCATGAACTTTTCAAGCTTCTTCAAGTCCTTTGGCGAGTAGAACGCAAGGCATATTCCCTCTCCGCCGTCACGTCCGGCACGTCCCGTCTCCTGGTAGTATCCTTCCAGACTTTTGGGGATGTCGTAATGTATTACGAAGCGCACGTCGGGCTTGTCGATGCCCATTCCGAAGGCTATCGTAGCCACTATTACGTCAATGTTTTCCTTCAGGAAGTCGTCTTGCGTTTGCGTCCTCACTTCGTTGTCGAGTCCGGCATGGTATGGAGCTGCTCGGAAACCGTTGAGCGACAGCTTCGTGGCGAGTTCTTCCACTTTCTTGCGCGACAGGCAATATATTATTCCGCTCTTGCCCTCGTGCTGTTTTATAAATCTTATTATTTGCCCGTCGGTGTCCTCCTCGCTCACTTTCTGCCTTACTTCATAATACAGGTTGGGGCGGTTGAATGAGCTTTTGAACTCAAGTGCGTTGGGCAGCCCGAGGTTTTTCTTTATGTCCGACAGTACCTTGTCGGTGGCCGTGGCGGTCAGGGCTATTATCGGCATACGCTTCTCGTTGCGCGTGGCGGTAATCTTGTCGAGCGTTGACCTTATGTTGCGGTATTCCGGGCGGAAGTCGTGTCCCCACTCGGATATGCAGTGAGCCTCGTCGATGGCGACGAACGAAATCTTGAACGATTGGAAGAATTGCAGGTTGTCTTCCTTGTTGAGCGACTCCGGGGCTACGTACAGCAGCTTTGTGCGCCCATTGTGCACGTCGTCTTCCACCTGCTTTATGGCAGGGCGGTTGAGCGATGAGTTGAGGTAATGTGCCACTCCGTTCTCCTCGGTGAGTCCGTTGATGACATCCACCTGGTTCTTCATCAGCGCGATGAGTGGCGACACCACAATGGCCGTGCCGTCCATCATGAGCGACGGCAACTGGTAGCAGAGGCTTTTACCTCCGCCCGTTGGCATCAGCACAAAGACGTCCTTGCCATTCATCAGGTTCCTGATGATTGACTTCTGGTCTCCCTTGAAGTTGTCGAAGCCGAAATATTGTTTCAGTGCATCGGTGAGCGAAAGACCTTCCAAGCCACCCCCCGGTGTGGGGCGTTTGCTGCTTGTATCAGTAGGATTGTTCATCGTTTAAGTTTTTACGGTAAGGAATGGCTTTTCTCTTTTGTCATTTCCGCTTCCCCCTCGCATGGTGTTGAGGGGGAAGGGCTGGCTTGGGATGGCTGTTCCGTGTCAAGCCGACTCCAGGCTCTGCAAGTGAGCCTTGTCTATTTGCTTCTTGGCATAGTCGAGAGTGACCCTGAACGCCTTGGTCTCCTTTGACGGAATCTCATACATGGCATCCAGCATCACGGCCTCCGCTATCGAGCGCAGTCCGCGTGCACCGAGCTTGTACTCCACGGCCTTGTCAACCATGAAGTCGAGTGCCTCCTCGTCGAATGTCAGCTCGATGCCATCCATGGCGAAGAGCTTGGTGTATTGTTTTACGATGGAGTTCTTCGGCTCAACGAGTATGCGACGCAGGGCGGCCCTGTCGAGGGGCGTGAGGTATGTCAGCACCGGCAAGCGTCCTATCAGCTCGGGTATCAGTCCGAACGACTTCAGGTCTTGCGGCGAGATGTATTTCATGAGGTTGCCCTTGTCTATGCGTCGGCTGTTCTCCACCGAGCTGTAGCCCACCACGTGCGTGTTGAGCCTTTGGGCAATCTTGCGCTCTATGCCGTCGAAAGCGCCGCCGCACACGAACAGTATGTTCTTGGTGTTCACGTGTATGTACTCCTGGTCGGGGTGCTTGCGCCCGCCTTGTGGCGGCACGTTCACCATCGTTCCCTCCAGCAGTTTCAGCATACCCTGCTGCACGCCCTCGCCGCTCACGTCGCGCGTTATGCTTGGGTTGTCAGCCTTGCGGGCAATCTTGTCAATCTCGTCTATGAACACGATGCCACGCTCTGCGGCTGCCACGTTGTAGTTTGCCACTTGCAGCAGCCTGCTGAGTATGCTCTCCACGTCCTCGCCCACGTATCCAGCCTCGGTGAACACCGTGGCATCTACGATGGTGAACGGCACGTCGAGCAAACGGGCTATGGTGCGCGCGAGCAGCGTCTTTCCCGTTCCGGTTGAGCCTACCATTATTATGTTGCTCTTCTCTATCTCAACGCCGTCTTCGCTGTCGGGTTGTTGCAGTCGCTTGTAGTGGTTGTAAACGGCTACCGCAAAGTTGCGCTTTGCCTCATCCTGCCCAATGACATACTCGTCGAGGTAAGCCTTTATCTCCTTCGGCTTTGGCACGTCACCCTTGGGCTTGTAGGGTGTTCTTTCGGCGTTGTTATGTGTCGTGTCTGGAAGCATTCCGGCCTGCTGCGCGATCTTGTACGCTTGCTGTGCGCAATCCTCGCAGATGTGTCCGTTGATGCCTGAGATGAGCAGCTTTACCTCATCCTCGCTCCTGCCGCAAAAAGTGCAAACTTTCTTCTTCATCAGTTGTTTTTCGCAAATCCAGCCCTGTCTCACCACCCGTCCTGCCACCACGGCGCCAGTCCTTGTGCGGTGGCGTGTGGCGTGCCTTTTAGGCTTGGCGGGTCTCGTGTGGGCTTGTGTGTGCTGTTATTTCCTTTTCAGTACTTGGTCAATCATTCCATACTCCTTCGCTTCGTCGGCGTTCATCCAGTAGTTGCGGTCAGAGTCCTGGTACACTTTCTCGTAAGGCTGGTGTGAGTGCTCTGAGATTATGGTGTAAAGCTCCTTCTTGAACTTCAGTATCTCCTTGGCCTCAATCTCGATGTCTGATGCCTGGCCTTGCACGCCGCCGAGCGGCTGGTGGATCATCACGCGGCTGTGGGGCAGTGCCGAGCGCTTGCCCTCCTGGCCTGCCACGAGCAGCACGGCTCCCATTGAGGCTGCCATGCCTGTGCATATCGTAGCCACGTCGGAGGTTATGAACTGCATGGTGTCATAAATTCCGAGGCCGGCAGTCACCGATCCGCCAGGCGAGTTGATGTAAATGCTTATGTCCTTGCTGTTGTCAACTGAGTCGAGGTAGAGCAGTTGCGCCTGCAAGGTGTTGGCGGTATAGTCGTTGATTTCCGTTCCGAGGAATATGATGCGATCCATCATGAGGCGTGAAAATACGTCCATCTGTGTCACGTTTAGCTGGCGTTCCTCAAGGATATAGGGGTTAAGGTACTGCTGTTGCGCTTTCATCACGTCGTCGAGCACCATTCCGTTCATGCCAAGTTTCTTGGTTGCAAACTTTCTGAAATCGTTGTTCATAAAATATTCCTTCATTTGTTTATAAGACAGCATCTGGGCCCAAGGCCATGATAACTTGTCTATGGGCAAAGATTGTGCCAAAAAAATATTGGATATTCCTCTTTCATCTTACAAAGATAGCAAAATAAAACAGACGGAGCAATTTTTTGTGGATATTTTTTTGATTGTCGGCTTATTTTTTGATGTTTTGTGAGTTGTTTTGCACATTGTTTTTTGTGCAGGCGTGGGAGCTGTCGTATGAGAAAAAACACGACAAAATGTTTCCTGTGGTTGGCTTGGTTTTCATGGCTTGCATTTTGGTTGGCATCGGGCGAATTGTGAGCCTTGTTTCTATTGCTCTCATTGCCAGGGCGTTGCGTGGTCGTGCCATTTTGTGGGCTTTTTCGCTTCGTTTTTCTGCCCCGATTTGCTGCCGATTGCGCCGTGGTCGCATGGCCTTTAAGCCTTTGCCACGTGCTGTTTGCGCCGTTGTGGATTTGCGTTTGCGCCGTGGTCATCACACCGTTGTGCCGTGGTCGTGGTGGCATTGCGCCGTTGCGGCATGGTGTCCGGGTGCTAATGGGTGCTCGCAGGCTCTTTCCCGTTTCCTGAATGGCGGTTGGCGCAACCCCTGTTTTTGGTAAAGTTTCCTTACAAGCCCATGGCGGGGCGAGACGCACTGGCTGTGCCCATTGACGACAATTGCTAAAAAATGGTGCGCCCTGTTAAAAGAAAGGAAAAAAGGCTTGCTTTTGGCGTTTATGTGCTCCAAGCGTGTTACATTTGCAGCGTGGCGTTGCCGTTGCCTCAGGATGGCGAAGGCGATGCTTGGTTTGATTTTATGCCATGACTTGGCGTTTTGCTTGATATTCAGACATGATTAAGGCCTTATTTTTCGACATCGACGGGACGCTCGTCAGTTTCAACACCCACGTAATACCACGGTCGGCATTGTGCGCGCTGCGCGAGGCAAAGGCCAGGGGCGTGCGGATTTACATTTCCACGGGACGACCGGTTGGCTTCATAAACAACCTGTCGCAGATAGAGGACATTATCGACGGTTACATCACGACCACGGGGGCGTTGTGCATCGTGGGCGACGAGAGGTTTGGATGCCACAGCATATCCTCCGCCAGCGTTGACAATATACTTGCTGCGTGCCGCAGCATGGGGAAGTCGTGTGTTGTGGTCGGTACGGAGCATATTGGCGTGCTCAACGACTCGGAGGAGCTTACGCGCCAGTTTCGCGACGGGCTGAACCTGACCTACGATTTCTGTCCGTTGGACGAGGTGTTGCGTGAGCCGATACTTCAGCTCAGTCCGTTTTTCGATTTGCGTGAGGAAGCCGAGGTCATGCGCGACGTTGCCGACTGCGTTAGCTCGCGTTGGAACCCGGCTTTCACCGACATAACCAACGTGAACGCCGACAAGGGCAAGGCTCTCGTAACCATGGCGGGTCACGAGGGGTTGAGCATTGGCGAGACCATGGTGTTTGGCGATGGTGGAAACGACATTTCCATTATAAGGCAGGCCGGCATTGGCGTGGCTATGGGCAACGCCGGCGATGCCGTGAAGGCGGTTGCCGATTATGTCACTACTGACGTTGACGACGATGGCGTGCGCAACGCCTTGCTGCATTTCGGTGTTATCTGAATGATTTTTTTAGTGAAAATGCAATGGGTTGCCACTTATTTTTGCCTTAAAGCTCCAATTTAATTGAGTGTTATTGCCATAATTATGTGGTTTTTAATCGTCCCGTGGTATTTTTGCGGAATAAAATCATTCTATATGAAAAAACACTTAGTTATTTTACCATTTCTCTTTGCCTCTCTTGCGAGTGGCGCATCCGGCGTTGGCGACGGGCGTTATAGTAGGCAACTGGGCGATTCCGGTTGGCGAATGATGCGTGACACGGCAGCCCAATGGCGCAACGACCGTCTTTACCTTCCTTCCGAGGCTGGCAACCTGGGTGCGTTGCCGGTAAATCCGCCAAGCGGCGGATGGCAGGCGTTGACTCCCACGGCAGGCATTGCCGTGAGCGTGCCGGGTACGGTGGAGGAATATTCCACAACCTCGACGCAGCCGCAGCCTACCGACAAGGTCGGCGTTAGCTGGTGGTGGCGCAAGGTGTGCGTGCCCAAGGACATGAAGGGTCGCCGTGTGTGGCTGCGTTTCGAGTCGGCGCGCCAGCGTGCCGAGGTTTATCTTGACGGGCGACTTGTGGCATACGACATTATCGGCGAGACTCCGTTCGGGGCCGACATCACCGATGCCGTGCGCTTCGGCGAGGAGCAGCTGCTGGCGGTGCGCATCACGAACGCTGGTGGCAACTTCCATTGGCAAGACTACCAGCCCTTCTGGTGGGGCAAGTACCAGATGCTGCCCGGACGCTCGTTTGGTGGCATAATAGGCGGCGTGACGTTGCACTGCACGCCCGATGTCCACATTTCCGACATTTACATGCAGAACCTTCCCACGGCCACTGATGCCAATGCGTTGGTTGAGATGGAGAACCTTACGGGCAAGGCCTGCAAGCGTGACCTGAAGGTTACCGTGTGTGAGCGTCACAATCCGGGCAAGGTGGTTTTCAGCCATGTATATAAGAAAGTGGAGCTGCCGGTTGGCGTCAGCACCCAGAACTTCCGCATAAGCTGCCCTGATGCCAAGTTGTGGGACATTGGCAAGCCTAATCTTTACACCTGCAAGGTTGAGATTGTTGGGAAGAAGTCGGTTGCCGACAATGACCAACGCGACTTTGGCTTCCGATGGTTCACTGCTGACGGCATTGGCAAGGATGCCGTGTTGCGCCTGAACGGGCGCCGCGTTATGCTGAAGAGTGCCATTTCATGGGGCTATTTCCCCGTGACGGGACTTGCCGCCACCGACGAAATGGCGGAGAGGCAAATCAAGGCGGCGCAGGAGCTGGGACTCAACATGCTCAATTTCCACCGTTGCATAGGCAGGCCCAACGTGCTCACCAAGGCCGACAGCCTCGGACTGCTTTATTATGAGGAGCCGGGCGGATACCAGTCGGGGCGCAGGGACTCATTTGCGCGTGCGGTTGCCAACGAGAAGATACAGCGCATGATACGCCGTGACCGCTCGCATCCGTCACTTGTGATATACAACATGATAAACGAGTATGGCGGTTCGGGCGATGCTGACACCACACTTGTGAAGGCACGTATGCAGGACATGCGTCTTGCACATGCCGTTGACCCAAGCCGCATCATCACCTTCACGTCGGGATGGGCGTTGAATGAAAACTCTGACGAGGTGTCAAAGAGCAACATGCGTCCGTTTGACTCGACTCTTTACCGCCGTGGATGGTTTGACAACCATCGCGCGGGAGGACCTTCCACATGGGAGGAGAAATATTACAAGGGGCAGTCTGACAATTACATGCACACCAACAACAAGACGGAAATATACATGCGCGGCGAGGAGGGTGCCATTTCAACACCACCGCGTCTGCAGCTTATCCATGACGAAATTCAGCGTACAGGCAAGACAGGTTGGGACGGACTGTTCTGGGAACGTCAGTATAAGGCGTTTGACAAATTCTTCAACGACAAGCAGTTGGGGCAGGGCGGCTTCGCTTCGCTCGACTCGCTGTGCTGTCTCATGGGTCGTGTGCAGTTGGAGCATCAGGGACGTCGCATACAGGGCATGAGAATGCAGAACCATGGTGATGCGTATGTGATAAACGGCTGGGAGTCAATGCCGTATGATAACCATTCGGGAGTGGTTGACGTTTACCGCAACCCGAAATGCAACCCACAGGTGTTGGCGCAATACAACGCTCCACTGTATGTTGCCGTGTGCACTCGCAATCAGGTGGTACGCCTGCCGGGCACTGCCGTTGTGGACTGTTATGTCGTGAACGAGGAGAACGTGCATGGACCACACAGCCTGAAGCTTTACGCCAAGGGACCCGACGGACAGCGGAAGCTCGTGTCTGACGTAAAGGTCAATGTTGAGGGCGGTGAGAAATACGGGCAGATGCTTAAGGAAGGCATTGAGGTTGATTTTGCCGGCGCTCCCGGCATGTACAGCCTTGAGGCTGAGCTTGTGCCAGTGTCAGGGCAACCGACCATTGTGGCGAAAGGCCACGACGAAGTGCTTGCAGTTGGTTGGGATGCTGCCGAACTTGGTGGCAAGGGCGCGGTTTACGGTGGCGAAAACGACGACGTGGCACGTTTCTACAATCAGGCCACGGGGCGCGAGTTGCCGGCGTTTACGGGTAAGACCGGCCGTCTCGACTGGCTTGTGGTGAACCGCTCGTCGCTCGATGAGCCGGAGCCTATCCCGGCTGATAATTTCCGCAACCTGCGTCTTACGTGGTTCACTGACAATGACATACGCTTCAAGGCTGGCGAAGAGGCTGCCGCAACCGTTAACCGCACGTTCGCTTCGGGTGCGCAGCCGGCAAGTTGCCTGCCTGCCAACCATACGTTCTCGGCTACGTGGGAAGGCGACTTGGTGTCAAACGAGACGGGATTGCACCTGTTGGGCATCGAGGGTTCGGCTGGTGTGCGTCTTTGGGTCAATGGCGAGCAGGTGCTTGACAAGTATTGGAACAAGCAGCCTTTCGCAGAGACACGTCCTGTTCAGATGGAAGCCGGCAAGCCTGTGCATATAAAAGTGGGCTACTACCAGCATGGCGAGAAAGGCAGCATACAGATGAAGTGGTCACGTCCGGGAGCGATACAGATTGCTCCAAGCACAATACTTGACCGTGCAAAGAATGATGGCACAACCGTTGTTGTGCTTGGCCAGACTGAAACGTGGATGGATGTGATAGCCAAGGCGACGGGCATAACCTACGATGGTTGTTACACCGTTGGGCAAAACTGGGTTGGAGGCATACACTTCGTGAAGAACCACCCTCTCTTCAGCGGACTGCCACAGGCAACGGCCATGGACTGGCCTTATCAGGCTCTCGTACACGATGGCAGCAACCGTTATGGCTTCAATGTTGCAGGTGAGGAGCTTGTGGTTGGCAGCTACCGTTCTTGGCCTTTCCATCTGGGTACGGCGGTCGGCATTGTGCCATATGGCAAGGGATGTATTGTGTTCTCGTCGCTTGACGTTGTTAAGAACCTTTGCAATCCTGAAGGACCTTCTGAGGTTGCTCGCCGCCTGTTCTGCAACATGATAAACTATCGAAAGAAGTGATAAGTAATTATTCCCAAGTGCCTTTGTCGCTTGGGAATAATTTTGTTTTTGGTATGGCTGGGAAATAGAGAAAACATGCTATAAGGAAGTGCCCCGAAAGCCGAACGTAATTCGTTCTTGCTTTTGGGGCACTTCTGTTTTCCATGCAGCCTTTTGGGCTGTTTTGTTTTCAAAAATAAGCTTGTCCGTTCAATCCCTCCCTGTCTCTTTTTTGTAATTATTGAATGCTGTACAGGGTGGTTCCTGTTTTGTATTCAATACTATTTAAGTGGGGGCATGAAAATTCCGCAAACCTCATTCCGCGCTTTTGCAAACGTCGGCGAAGGCTTTGGCGTAAGGCTCGCCTATGGCTTGCTCGTATGTCTTGCAGAATTTGTCGTAGAGTATTTTCGCTATGCCAACAGTCTTGCGTTTGCACAGTATTTGGCACTGCATGGCAAGGGCTTCCTCGCTGAATGGGTCGTGAACCATGATGGCATCGGCAATGTGGTAGGCTTTGTCGTAGTTGCCATTGATGAACGCACGGCGTGCCAACTTGTGCAGGAGGGTCAGCGCACGGTTTGAGTAGTTGGCTTTTATGTCGTCAAGCCAGTCTTTGGATAGGTTGGGCAGCAACGAGCCGCGTAGCAGCAACTCCATGGTGCGTGCCTGTATCTCGTCGTTGTCGTCACCCTTGTCAATGGCGGTCATCAGTTTGTTGGCCTCGTCAAAGTCGAATAGCGTGCCATTTCCGACGGCAACTTTGTAGTTAATTTTGTCATTGGATATTTCAATGTCTCCAACTTCTTCGAGCAGAACGCGCAGCTTGCGCATGTAAACGTTGCGGTTGTTGCGTGCGGCCTCGTCGCTCATGTTGGGCCACAGAGCCTCGTCAAGCTGGCGTATTTCGATTCCCTTGTCCTTTATGGCACTGTGCAGGAAAAGCATCATGAGCAGGTTGCGTGTGCGGGGAGTGAACTTTGACGTGATGTCATTGCCTTTCTTGTCATATACGAGAAACTCGCCGAGCATCCTTATTTCAGCCATCGACTTGTCGTAGTAGTGGTGCTGGTTGGCTGCTTGAACCTGTGGCAGGACGGTCTTGTCCTCGGTTGGCACATTGGTGTCGGCGGATGTGTCTGGCTCGTTTGGCTGGTTGTGCTGCTTGCCAAGCCTCGACGCTCCATGCCTTCTCTTTATCATTAACGATGCAAGGATGATGAGCAGTAAGATGGCAATGGCTGCGATCCATTTGGTGTAACTGGTGTTGCCCGTTTGCGATTTCTTGCCTGTTTCCACGGGCAGTATTGGCAGGTCTATGGTGAAGACTTCAAGGACATGTTCCACGTGTTCCTTGCCATTTATGCTCCTGTCCACTATGGCAAGCAGCTTGCCAAGTTGTTTGCTTTCGTAAAGGCTGTAGTTGAGAATGTCGAAGTTCATTTCCACGGGAATGGCTTCGCCTATCATGTCAAGCTTTGGCTGTGCCAAGGGAACTCGCATTATTTGCTTGTTGGTGGTTGCCACGTAGAAGCATTGCTCCTTGCTGTTGTATATCATCTGTGATGTGCAAACCAACTTCTGGTCGAGCTTGGTTTCCCACAACTTGTGTGCTTTGAGGGTTTGCAGGTCAATCTCCCAAAGGTCTGCATACGCCTCTTGTGGTAATTCTTGCTTGCCGGCCTCATTGCCCATTCCGCCAAAGATGTATAGTTTGTTTCCCACGATGGATGAGGCGCTGCTGGTGCGTGGCTTTAGCTGCGGGGAGTAGTGCAGCTCCTCTATCTTGTTGTTTGATAAGTCAATGCGGAACAGCTTGTTGCTATACCTGTAGAATCCGTATCCACCGAAAGTGTAAAAAACATCGCTGCCATTTGATGCTTGGGTGTGGTTGAGGTATGCCGGCTCGTCCTTTATTTGTTCGGTGTTGTCCCACTTGCTGTTGGCCAGGTCGAACGAAGTGATCGTTTTCCGCTGCAAGTTGTAATTGTATATCTTTTGTTCTTGCTCGTTGAAGTAAAGGTATTTTGAGTACCGCATGACACGGTAGCCTGAGTTTATGGCTTGTGACGTGCGTTGCTTGGTGGCAAGATTCCATATTGTCAGGCTGTCATCGTCGAAAATGTACAGCTGGTTTTGTTTTTGGCTGAATACGTATTGTAGCTCAGTGTTTGAGCGGTATGAGAACGCCGGTTGCCAGCGTGTGTGGTCGTCGCGAATCCAAATGGCACAGGTTGCCACCGCAGGTGCGTGGCTTATGCTATCGTATGATATTGAGTCGCTGTGTGTGCGTAATGCCCAGTAATATAATGGCTTGGAGTTGCGATGCACGTCTATGTCGTAAAGGTCAATGGGCGCAATGTCAAGGCTCTTTGAGGCGAACATCTGTTTGCCGAAGTTGAACTTAGCTTCACTAATGGAAGACAGGTCTTGGCTTATGGTGCGCTGTTTGTCACCGAATCCAATGGTTATCTGGTTGTTGCTCTTGTTGATGACAAACTTTGCCTCAATTTTTTGCAGTGGGTCAAAGGCGCGGAGTGTGTAGTCGATGGGGTATATTCGGTCGTTTATGATAAGTGTTGGCTTGTAAGTTTTCATGCTCTCGTCGGGAGTTATGCAGAACTCCACCTCCTGACCGTTGTCGAACAACACAGTCAGGATATTGCCGAATATTGGTGCTGAGCGAAGGTCGAACTTGAAACTTACTGATGTTTTTTGTCCAATGTTGATAGGCTTCCCTCCCAGTAATAGGAGGGAAGTCTTGTCCTTGCCAGTGAAATCGTGCGATTTCATGCGTAAACCATAGTTGTTTGCCTTTGTGGCAAGGCTGAAGCATGCCAAAAAAGCAATGGTGATATATATAATGGTTTTATGTTTCATGCAGTTTTTGCTATTAGATTTTCGCAAAGTTACGAATTTAAGTTGAAAAAAAAACAAAATAATGAGAAAAATTATGGTCTTATGCTTTTGTGTGTGAAATTAATGGTGTGTTAATTGTTTTTTATATTTTTTCTTATGTTGCCAATGTTAACTTTGCAAATAAATAAAACTTGAAACCGGAAACAATATTCCATTTACATGAAAAAGAATTATATCATTACAGCTGTTTTTGCGGCTATCATGACGCTTGTGTTTCCTGCGTCAATGAGTGCTAAGGATTGGGTTGATTACGTAAATCCCACTATGGGAAACATCAGCCATTTGCTTGTGCCGACTTATCCCACTATTCATCGTCCAAACAGTATGCTCCGTGTTTATCCGGAGCGTGCCGACTTTACGAGTGACCGTGTTCACGGGCTTCCCCTTATCGTGACGAGTCACCGAGGACGTTCAGCTTTCAACCTGTTTGTTGGGGACGGAAGAGATTATACGCAGGATAACGAGGTTATTCGCCCTTATGGCTATTCGGCTTATCTTATTGAGCCACAGGTTGAGGTGCGCTATGCCGTGAGCCACCAGTCGGCGATATACCGTTTGAAGGCTGTTGGCGATAAGCCTTTGCGCATAAACCTTTTCACTAACAATGGCGAAGTGGAACATAAGGATGGACGTGTGTGGAGTGGCTATCAGAAGTTGGACAATGACACTAAAGTTTACATTTGTCTGCAAAATGTTTCAGGCAACTCGGAGAAGGAGGCTGAGCTGCGCTATGGTGTTTCGTTCATTTCTGTGGAGCAGGCACGCCGTAACATGGAGCGTGAACTTAACGGCAAGTCTTTCGACGATCTTGAGAGTGAGGGACGCGCGGAATGGAACCGCGCTCTTGGCAAGATAGAGGTTGAGGGCGGAACCGAAGACGACAAGGTGGTTTTTTACACATCTTTATATAGATGGTATGAGCGTAATGTTTGCATTAGCGAGGATGGACGTTATTTCAGTGCCTTTGACCATCAGGTTCATGAGGACGGTGGCGTTCCGTTTTATACCGACGATTGGATTTGGGACACTTATCGTGCCGCGCATCCGTTGCGCTTGCTGATAGACGCTGACAAGGAACGTGCCATATTGCACTCTTTCATATTGATGAGTGAGCAGGAGGGTACGGGCTGGATACCAACGTTTCCGGAGGTAACGGGCGATTCGCGGCGAATGAATTCGAATCACACTGTTGCCATGTTTGCTGACGCATTGGCAAAGGGCATGGCCGACTTTGACGTGATGAAAGCCTATGAGGCATGCCGTGCTGCCATTGAGGACAAGACCCTTGCGCCGTGGTCGGCCATGAAGGCAGGCTGGCTGAACCGTTTCTACAAGGAGCATGGTTATATTCCGGCCTTGCATGATGGGGAAAAGGAAACTCTGCCTGATGTAAATCCAAACGAGAAGCGCCAGCCAATAGCTGTGACATTGGGAACTTCTTATGACCAGTGGTGCCTGTCGCGTATTGCCGGTTACCTGAGTGATGTTTACAAAGGGAAAGGCAAGAAGGGCAAAAAGGTCGTGTTGGCAATGGGGCAGGCTGCTGATTATTATGCAAAATGCTCACAAAACTATCGTAATGTGTTTAATCCAGAGACTCGTTTCTTCCATCCAAAGGACAGCAATGGCAAGTTCATTGAGCCGTTCGACTATCGCTTCTCCGGCGGAATGGGCGCACGTGACTATTATGGCGAGAACAATGGCTGGGTTTATCGTTGGGATGTGCAACATGACATTGACGGACTTATTGGTCTTTACGGAGGCAAGGGGCAGTTCTGCGCTGATCTCGACCAGACATTCCGTGAGTCTCTCGGACGTTCCAAGTTTGAGTTTTATGCACAAATCCCCGACCATACGGGCAATGTTGGACAATTCTCAATGGCAAACGAACCTTCACTCCATATTCCTTACTTGTACAATTATGCCGGGAAGCCATGGGAAACGCAGCGCAGGATTCGCCAGCTTATAAAGGAATGGTTCCGTAACGACTTGATGGGATTGCCTGGTGATGAGGATGGTGGCGGAATGTCATCGTTCGTGGTGTTCTCCATGGCTGGCATTTATCCTGTGACACCAGGCAAGGCTGAGTACACTATAGGTTCGCCGGTATTTACGAAGGTGAAATTTCATCTTTCCAATGGAAAAACGTTCACCGTTGAGGCTCCTGAGGCAAGTGGGCAAAACAAGTATGTTCATGACGCGTCGATTTCCGGCAAGGCAGTCGCAACGCCGTTTGTAAGCCATGAGGATGTTGCGAATGGTGGCACGTTGCGTTTGCGCATGGGGGCAAAACCATCCTTGGATTGGGGAGTGCGCTAACATAAAAGGTAATTTAATTGAATTTTAATTGGCGTTTAACCGTATTCTTTTGTCCATATTAAGTAAGCAACAGTAATTTTGCCGTTGAACTTACGTCAGAAACTAAAGACTATAAAATTAATGAATACAATGAAAAGGAAAAGTTTTCTAATGTTGACTGCGTTGTGTATGCTGTTGACAGGAATTACATCGTGTGGCGGTGGCAGCGACGATGCTGTTGAAGAGCCGACTGTGACTCCTACTCCAACCCCGACACCAACGCCTGATCCTACTCCTTCCACTGATGACACGCCTTCGGCGGTTCGTTACAAGACGTTCAAGGGATTGGTCATGGCAGGTTATCAGGCATGGTTCAATTGTGTAGGAGACTGGACAGGTCGTGGCTGGGTGCATCTCAACTCCAATGGCGGAGGCTTTAAGCCTGGTGCCACGTGTGTGGAGTATTGGCCTGACCTTACGGAGTACACCAAGCTTTACAATACTCCTTTCAAGATGCCTGATGGGACAACCGCAAAGATGTTCTCCAGTGCCGACAAGGAGACCATTGACCTCCACTTCAAGTGGATGAAGCAATACAACATTGACGGTGCTATCGTGCAGCGTTTCAAGAGTGCCGTAGAGTCAAATCCTTCAACCAAGGAGATGATTGGTTACATGCTTGAGGCTGCAAAGAAGTATGACCGCGCCATCATGATTGAGTATGACCTTAGCGGACTTGGGAAAGATCAGGACGAGACGCTTATCATCAACGACTGGAATGAACTTGCCGAGCGTTATAAACTTTATGATCCTGCCGTGAATCCAACATACGTGTGGACCGATGGCAAGCCACTTGTTGGCTTCTATGCCGTGGACATGGAGGACAGCAGCAAGCCGACTCGCTATGGCTCGCCTGAGCAGTATAACAGGATTTTCGACGCATTGATAGGTCGCGACGGCAAGGTTGGTGCTTGCTCCATTCTTGCAGGTGTGGGTTACAACTGGCAAACCGGCAATGGCGACAACGGTGCCGGCGACTTGGATCAGTGGGAGGCAACCTTGAAGCGTTGCTCTGTCATCTCTCCTTGGGCTGTTGGTCGTTTCAAGGACAAAAGCTCGTTCACCGCTCGTTATGATGTCATAAAGTCGAACCTTGAATGGTGTAATAAAAATAATATAATCTACGCTCCTGTGGCATTCCCGGGTTTCTCTTGGCATAACACAACCACTTCTTGGAGCAATGGCATTCCAACATTCCGTGATGACGCTCCTTACGATGCTATTCCTCGTAACAAGGGCGATTTCTTCTGGACACAGCTTGCGTGCTACATACAGTGGGGCATTCCATCAATATTCATCGCTATGTTCGACGAGATGGACGAGGGTACCTGTATTTTCAAGTGTTCACACAAGGATCAGACTCCTGTCAATAGTTCCGCGCAGAATCCTAATGGAAAGATACTTAGCTATGACGAAGATCTGCCTACCGGATATTATCTGCATTTGGCAGGCTCAGCCGCTAAATGGCTGAAAGGTGCCACCGGTTACTCGCAGAAACGTCCAGAATACGTAGAGCCGGAATGAGGAATGACAGTTTTGGCTTTCCTTGCATAAAATAAAGGATGTGCAAATGGCGTTTTAATTAATAACTAATTTATTTATATGGAAAAATCGAAAATGAAGCATTTCTCCTTGGCAATTGCAATGATGCTGTTCGGAAGTGCATCAGCTCTGGCGCAGTCGCTGAAGACCGTGACGGGTCAAGTGCGTAACGATGCCGGCGAGGCAATTATCGGAGCTGTCGTTTCCGTGAAAGGAAGCAACACGCAGAAAACGATTACTGACATTGACGGTAATTTCTCTCTTGAGGTGCCGACAAAGGGCAATCTTGAAGTGACGTACATTGGTTGCAAGTCTAAGGCTGTGACAATAGGTGCGCAGAGCAATTACAATATTGTATTGCAATCAGACGTGAGCAATCTTGAAGAGGTCGTGGTTGTGGGTTATGGTACGCAGAAGCGTGTCAACATGACTGGTTCGGTTGCCGTTATCGACGGTAAGGAAATGGTTAAGACCAAGAACCAGAACATTCAGAACATGCTTACTGGTAAGGTTGCCGGTGTGCGTGTTATCCAGAAGACATCTGAGCCTGGTGAGTTCACCAACCAGTTTGATATCCGTGGTCTTGGCTCACCACTGGTTATCGTCGATGGTGTGCCACGTGGTAACATGGTAAGGCTTGACGCAAATGAGATTGAGAGCATTTCTGTGTTGAAGGATGCTTCTGCCGCAATCTATGGTGTTCAGGCTGCCAATGGTGTTGTGATGATTACCACAAAGCGTGGTGAGGCTGGCAAACCAAAGATTGAGTATAACGTTTACTATGGTATCCAGACTCCAGCTGAGCAGCTCAAGACTCTCGACGCTTACAACCGTGCCATCCTCATGAACGAGAAGTATGTGCGCTCTTCAAGTGTTGGTGGTAACCCAACACCCCGTTACGATGAGCAACAACTTGAGGAACTCAGGAACGGAACTGCTAAGAGCACCGACTGGTACGACGCTGTCATGCGTAACGGTGCTCCTCAGCAGAACCACAACGTTTCTGTCAGTGGTGGTGTGCAGGACAAGGTCAACTACTTTGTCAACTTCGCATATTCCGACCAGCAAGGTTTCTTCCGTAAGGGAGCCATGGATTACAACCGTTACAACCTTCGCGCCAACATTGAGGCTAACATCACCAAAAACCTCGTGGCTCGTGTAAGGCTCAACGGTATTCTCGATGAGAAAATGCGTCAGCTGAAATCTACGTTCGAGGTCTTTGGTGACCTTTGGCGCACAAGCCCTGAGCATCCTGTTTATGCGGATCCTGAAGAGACTCGCTACTATCACATGAGTGACATCAACAACCCCGCCGCTACCATTGACCCGGAAGGAGCAGGTTGGGTTCAGTCGAAGAACCGCATATTCCAGTCTTCTGGTGAGTTGGAGTGGAGCATTCCTCAACTTCCCGGCCTGAAGCTGAAGACCATGTTCAGCTACGACTACAATGAGTCAGAGGGCAATACTTACAAGCGTTCTTACAACGAGTACTTGTACAATGCCTCAAACGGATCTTATGATGCTTACCCACAGCAAGTGCCAATGTCGTTGCGTCGAAGCCATGGCAATAGTTACGCCACTCTTTGGCAGAACCAGATAAGCTACGAGCGTACTATTGCAGACGCTCATCATTTTACGGTGATGGGAGTTTATGAGGAGCGCCACTCCTTGAGTGATGGCATTTGGGCTTTCCGCTATCTCACTTTGCCATTGCCTTACCTCTATACCGGTAGTACGGAGGATCAGCAGGGTTCTGACAATGGTGTCAGCGAGCTTACGCGTAAATCGTGGATTGGCCGATTGAACTATGATTACATGAGCCGTTACATGCTTGAGGCTGCGTTCCGTTATGATGCTTCGTCAAAGAACTCGCCAAGCAATCGTTGGGGTCTTTTCCCAAGCGTTTCGCTCGGATGGCGTCTTAGCGAGGAGGCTTTTGTCAAGAACGCGATTCCGTTCCTCGACAACGCCAAGCTCCGTCTCAGTTATGGTCGTATGGGTGATGATGGAAGCATGACATTCCAGTGGCTTGATGGCTACGATTATCCTGACGCGGCAGGTAACAGCCTTAACAAGGACTTCCCACGTGGATATTCTTTTGATGGCACATACATCAACTCCATTGGTTTCCGCTCTGTGCCTAACCAGAACATCACTTGGTTCAAGTATGATACGTACAATGTTGGTCTTGACGCAGACTTGTGGGGCAACCTTTTTGGTTTCTCGTTTGATATGTTCGTCCGCAATGGTTACGGACTTCTTGCCACTCGCTCTGTTGCCGTGCCGCAGACCTTCGGCTCTACTTTCTCACAGGAGAACATCAACTCAAACCGTTCCAAGGGTTTCGAGCTTGAGCTTCGTCATCGCAACAATGTTCACGACTTCTTCTATGAGGTTAAGGGCAACGTCGCCATGACACGCACAATGTGGCGTTATCGTGAGCAAGGCAATTTCACCAACTCTTACAACAACTGGCGCAACAACAGCCACAATCGTTACAATGACATTTGGTGGGGTAAGGAAGGCAATGGCCAGTATGAGGACTGGGATGCCATTCGCAACAGCCCTGTTTATGTTGACAACGTAGCTCTTCCCGGTGACGCTCGCTTTGAGGACTGGAACGGTGATGGTGTCATAGACGACCTTGACATGCACCCGATAGCAACGTCTGCGGCTGCAGGTAGCACAAAGTACAATTATCCGTTGCTCAACTTCGGTCTTTCATTCTCCGGTTCTTGGAAGGGCTTCGATCTCAGCCTTATGTTCCAAGGCTCTGGCATGAGTTATATCAGCTATGGCGAACAGCTTGCCACTCCTCTTGCTTGGGATGGTAATGCCATCAAGATGTTCCTCGACCGCTGGCATCTGGAAAATTCTGCGGCTGACCCATACGACCCATCGGCAAAGTGGATCTCTGGTTACTATCAGTATGGAGCAAAGGGCTTCGATTCCAACTCTGATTATGGAATACAGAAGGGTGATTACCTGCGTCTCAAGACCCTTGAGCTTGGTTACACCATTCCTAAGAATATCCTTAGGTCTTTGGGTGTCAAGAATCTTCGCGTGTATTTCAGCGCTTACAACCTCCTGACCATCACTGGGGTGAAGGGCATGGATCCTGAGCACCCGTCAGAGACCTACGGACAGATTTATCCGTTGAACCGTACTTACAACTTTGGCGCAAACATTTCGTTCTAAACAAAAGTAAGAAATAAAAATGAGAAAATCAAATATTATAATATCGTTAGCTCTCGGCGTTCTGCTCATGGGGTCTTGTCAGGATCTTGACATCATGCCACGTAACATTACGACCAATGCAGACATCCTGACTTCTGAGGAGGGAACCGACGCTTACATGGCTGCACTTTACAAGCATCTTCCAATGGAAGACTTCAATGTAAGTAAAGACAGTCCCTATGGTGGATACCATTGGTGGGGCAACATGGGCGAGTATCACATCATGACTGGTGAGCTTGTAAACAAAAATCGTATCAACACCGTTCCCCAGACAGGATATTGGAGTTATGGCTACCAGCTTGTTCGTCAGTGCAACATGTTCCTCCAGAACGTGCCACAGTACGGTGCTTCGCTCGCCAATCAAAAAGAGCTTATAGCTGAGGCTCGTTTCATCCGTGCCTACACTTATTTCGCAATGGTGAAGCGTTTTGGCGGTGTGCCTATCATTGAGGGTATTCAGGAAATGACAGATAACACCCCGGATCTTTGGGTGGCTCGTTCATCGCACGAAAAGTGCCTCGACTATATTTTCGAGGATCTTGACTATGCAATCGAGAACATGACCTCTAAGCAGGTCGCCGGTCGTGCCAACAAGTATGTTGCGGCAGCCTTCAAGAGTCGTGTGGCTCTTTATGCTGGCAGTGTGGCACGCTATGGCCAGAAGTTTAACTTCATCAGCAAGAACGACGGTCAGACCATGCTCTGCGGTCTTCCTGAGAGCCGTGCCAACGAGTATTTCCGCATGGCTTACGAGGCTACGTTGAAAGTTGATGGCGGTGGCTACGAACTTTACAATAGCAATCCTGACAAGGAGGCTAACTACAATGAAATATTCTCCAATGCCGACAACAGCAAGGAGAGCATCTTCATCCGCCAGTACAGCATGGACAATTACGTACACTGCTGGGATGTTATCTTCAGCCCCTCGCGTTTTGCTTCCACTTATGGTGGTCGTTACATGATTCCTCTCGATTGGGTTGAGTTGTTCGACGGAATGCCAAAGGATCCAAAGACTGGTCACCTCATGACAACCAACGAAGATGGCGAGTACATCGTTTATGATGATTGCCGTCAAATCTACAAGAATTGGGAGCCACGCCTTAAGGCCCAGCTTCTTCTTCCTGGCCAGGTTTACAAAGGCATTGAGTTGGACATTCGTGCAGGCATTATCTCTGAGGACGAGGATCCTGAGGATCCAATTGACAAGTTCATTGCGGATGATGGCATTACCACAACGGCTTATTCCAACATTCGTTACGTTAAGATGAATATCTCCAGGCAGTCAGGTAACAGTCGCACCCAGCCTGAGTCTGGTATGTTCAAGATGAAGGACGGAAAAATCAAGCTTTACAAGAATGGTATTGACGGTCCTTGGAACTCGAACGACGATGCCACGGTTACTGGCTTCTACGGTCGCAAGTGGTTGAACCTTAACCTGTCTGTGGCTGAGACAAACCTTAACAAGAGCGTACAGTCTTGGATTGACATCCGTTATGCCGAGATTCTTCTCAACCGTGCCGAGGCAGCTTTGGAACTTTACCAAAACGGTGAGACCAGCATCGACAACAACGACTTGCAGCAGGTTGCATTCGAGTGCATAAACAAGATACGTGCTCGTGGAGGCGCAGAATTGCTCACGTCTCCTTCCCAACTCAGCGACCAGTCTCGTGAGGGCATTAGTCGTGGCATGGGCATCAACTCTTTCGTATATGCTCCAAACGAGGGCTTGCACATCATCCGTGTTGAGCGTTATAAGGAACTTTCGTTCGAGAACAAGATTTTCTGGGATCTCCGTCGTTGGTTCACCTTTGACACGCAGATCAACCAGTATCGTCGTCGTGCGCTCATTCCGTTCATGTTCGCTCAGGGTGCAAAGGTCAATGAATATGGCAATCCGGAGGGTAAGTACATTTATGACACGCGTGTCTGCGAGCGTTTTGGCGATCGCCTGACGTTCAATACTAAGGCTTACTACGATGGAATACCGGGTGGTGACCGTGCCAACAACCCACTGCTTGAGCAGAATGACATGTATTAATTCACTATATAACGAAACGTAATTATGTTTACCAAGATAAACCGAATTTTATTTGCCGTTTGCATGGTCTTTGGATTGGCGGCTTGTGAGATTGACAACTACGACGAGCCGGAGGCCGGATTGCAAGGCACCATTATTGACAGTACGACAGGTCTGCCACTGCAAACAGCTCCCGGAAAGCAGTCAATGCAGATACGCATCTGGGAAACCAGTTTCGCCAAGAACGATTCGTCCATCTCCGTGGCTCCGCAAGACTTGAACATGCGTCAGGATGGCACGTTCTACAACAACAAGCTCTTTGCTGGCGAGTATGAGGTGGTTCCTTTCCAAGGCGCATTCTATCCGCTTTCCGACGAGGAGAAGCAGGTCGTTAAGCTTAGCAACGGCAAGATTGCCAATGTTGAGTTCACGGTCACTCCTTATCTCTCGCTTGAGTATGTGCAGGAACCTTATCTGGATGGCGACACCATCAAGTGCTCGGTTCGCTTCACTCGCAACGTTGGCAATGGCCCCATGCCTGACATTCAGAACATGCAGCTTTACGTTTCCCACAACCAGTACGTGCCCGGCACAGACTCACAGGTAACGCCACCGGCTTTGCAGCCGGGCACCAAGGATGGGCAAATCAATAACGACATGGAAGGCGAGGTTATAGAACTCAAGTCGTTGCCTATCAAGTATTCAAACCGTTATTGGGTACGCGTGGGGGCCAATTGCAATGACCAATACAAGAAATCCAATTTTACGGAGATTAAGACAATCGACGTGACAGTCAATCACTAAATTGTTTTTATGTCTATAAAACGAATTCTTCTAACACTGATTGCAGGCATCTTGCTGATGCCTGCAATGGTTTTCGGGCGTGGCTTAAAGCCGCAATTGTTGGGTGATTCTTCACTTACCGACTACCGTTTAGAGTTTAATGCACGCACGTTGGCGTCGTCTTTGAATGCCGATGCCGACGTTCAGATATGGGCTGCGTTCCGTGCCGCAAACCGTTACGATCGTTATGTCGTTGGTGTCAAGGGCGGACTTATCAACGAGGTTTACCTCATGCGCCAGGGATATATGGGAACCGATGAGTTCATGGGTGTTCGCCCATTGCGCTTTCATCCTGTTGCCGGCGAATGGCAGAAGGTGAAAGTTGAGGTCGTTGGCAACCGCATACGAGTGTTCGTTGGCAATGAGGCCCTGCCCTACATTGACGTGACCGACAAGAATGGCGATGCCGTTGCGCGCGGAGGCGTTGAGTTGGGGCTTGGATGGCTGCCTACAGAGTTTGCCGATGCCAAGATTACGCCACTCTCGTCAAATGCCCTTTCTGGTGTCAGCGATCGTGAGTTCAATCCTGTTCTGACGGCTCGGGAGAAAGAGCAGAAAAGGCAACGCCAGCGTGCTGAGTACAAGCCTGTCGTGGTTGCCAGCATTGGGGAGGGACGCAATGACGTTTCGCTCAATGGCAACTGGCTTTTCTCTCCTATATACAATGCTGATGCCGAGAAACAGCCTGTTGTCGAAGGAACTGAGCATATAATGCCGGTGCCTGCTTTCTGGAATCCTATCCGTATTTGGCTGCACGGCGAGACCATGCCGTCGCCACGTGGGCAGCAACCCAAGGGAGTTTCCGACAACTACTATTTCAAGGAGAGTGACCGTTGCGAGCAATATACTTTCGATTATCGTAGCACCAACGCTGCGTGGTATCGCCAGTATGTTGAGTTGCCGGCTGATGTCAAGGGCAAGCAAATGACCCTTCACTTTGATGCTGTGTCCAAGGCTGCCGAGGTCTATGTCAATGGCGCATTGGCAGGCAAGCATGTCGGCATGTTTGGCGAGTTTGACGTTGATTGCACCGACCTTCTCCGCCCCGGCACCAATGTCATAAGCGTGAAGGTCACCAAGAATGCCGGCAACCAGTCGGAACTGCTCAACGACCTTCTTGATGCCCGCTATGCGTCAGCCCGTGACAATGAGACCAAGGAGATAAAGAAGGATCAGGCACCGCGTGACCTCCTTTCGCAGATTGCGCATGGTTTCTATGGCAACGATCCCGCCGGCATCTGGCAGCCTGTGAGCTTGGTCATTACCGACAAGGTTAAGGTCACGGACGCTTACATAAAGCCACGTCTCGACGGAGCCTCTTTTGAGGTGACCCTGAAGAATTATAGCAAAAAGCGTGCCACGTTCAGCCTAAACACGGTCATCACTCCCAAGTCAGATGGTGATGCTTCGGTGCTTTGCTCTGACACACAGGGCAATATCACGTTGGCGGCAGGCGAGGAGCGTGTTGTGAAGTACAGCGTTGACAACCTCAAACCTGCGTTGTGGACGCCTGAGCATCCAAACCTTTATACTTTCGCCTTTGCCATCGATGGCAAGAATGCCGGCAAGGACGTGCTGAAGGTGGTCTCTGGCTTCAAGACTTTCGAGACACGAGCCGACGGTCATTTCTATCTTAACGGCGTTCGTTATTGGCTGCGCGGTGGCAACCAGGTGCCATCGGCTATCTGTCCAAACGACACGGTACTGGCACACAAGTTTTTCCGCCTCATGAGGCAAGGGCACATTGCCGTTACGCGCACCCATACCTCTCCGTTCAACGAACAGTGGATGACAGCTGCCGACGAGGAAGGCGTTGGCATCAGCTTTGAGGGCACTTACACTTGGCTCATGCACGGCAACGACGAAATACCGTCGCCTGAGGTCATGAAGCTTTGGAAAGACGAGTGGCTGAACCTCATTCGTAAATACCGCAACCATCCTTCGTTGCTTTTCTGGACTATCAACAATGAGATGAAGTTCTACGACAACGATTCTGACATGGTGCGTGCCAAGCAGAAAATGCGTATCATAAGCGATGTGGTGAAGGAAATGCGTCTGGTTGATCCGTTGCACCCGATTTGCTTCGATTCTAATTACATCTCAAAGGGAAAGAAAGAAAAGTTTGGCAAGGACTTCATGGCTTCCATCGATGATGGCGACATTGACGACAACCATGCTTATTACAACTGGTACGACTTCTCGTTGTTCCGTTTCTTCAATGGCGAGTTCCAGAAGAACTTCAAGATGCCGGGTCGCCCGCTCATCTCTCAGGAAATGTCAACTGGTTATCCCAACAACGAGACCGGACATCCTACGCGCTCTTACCAGCTCATTCACCAGAACCCGATGTCGCTCATCGGTTACAAGTGCTACGACTGGTCCAACCCTAAGTATTTCCTGAATACTCAGGCGTTTATCACGGGCGAGCTTGCCGAGGCTCTTCGTCGCAGCAATCCTGATGCCGACGGTTTCATGCATTTCTCGCTCCATACATGGTTCAAGCAAGCCTATGATGCCGCTAACATCAAGCCTTGGCCAACCTATCACGCCTTGAGCCGTGCCTTGCAGCCGGTGCTGGTGAGTGCGGAGCTATGGGGACGCAGCCTTTACGGTGGCACACCGCTCACGACCCGTTTTTATGTTGTCAATGATCGTGAGGATGGTTCTTCCGTTAAGCCAAGCGTCATCGATTGGCAGTTTGTGGATGCGCACGGCAACGTGTTGGCAAGTGGTGCGGAGCGTATTCGTGAGATTCGTCATTCTGAGCATTTCTTCATTGAGCCACAAATCACTATGCCCGAAGTCGCGACGAAGCAAACCCTAAGGTTGTTGCTCTCGCTTAAAGAGGACGGACGTGAGATTTCTCACAACGTGTATGAGCTTGTAGTGGCTCCGAGACATGTGGCTGATGTGCAAAAGAGGATAGCCGTGATTGGTGATGCTTCGCAACTTGACGCCCTCGGAGTGAAGTATGTTCAGGCCAACTTGAAGAAGTTGAAGAAGGTTGACGTGCTTGTTGTTTCTGATGTCAAGCAACTTTCCGATACCGAGATTTGCTTGATAAGAAAATATCAGGCCAAGGGTGGCAAAATGGTTGTTCTCAACAGCAAGGAGGTTGCCAAGCAGATGTTCCCCGAGTATATCGAGGATTGGATAATCCCAACCGAAGGCGATATTTGTTTCATGGAGCGTGAGGACGATTCTGTTTTCGATGGCATTGACCCGATGGAGTTGCGTTATTGGAACAACAACAAGCGCGAGATTCCTTTGGCTTGCACGGCAACCCTTAAGACACGCCGTTGCCCACAGGTCGATGAATTGGCTGGACAAATGAAGATCCATGCTTACATTGACGGCGGAAAGCCCGAGGATCGCATCAACCGCATCAATCAGATGCGTGGCTTCCCCCTTGTCCGCATCAATGGCAACACCATCGTTTCCACTATGTGCACAGAGAAGGCGGCAACTGATCCTGTTGCGGGAAAATTGTTGCTGAACCTTTTGAAAGATTGATTTAAGAATTTACATTCGTATGAACAAGAAAATATTGTTTGTTTCTTTTTCCCTCTTGATGCCAGCCATGTCCATGGCAGGCATCAAGGGCACTCCTTTTGCCTCGCATGTCTTGCCGGGCACCGTAGAGGCTGAAGACTATGATAAAGGCGGCGAGGGGGTGGCGTTCCATTGGAGGGACACCAAGAGTGGAAACTACCGTGCCTACCGCACTGACCCCATTTGCATCTCACGCAGCAGTGTTGATGGCAGTATTGTCCTTGGTAATATCAGCAATGGCGACTGGACCAATTATACGGTCAACGTGTCCCAGGCTGGCGATTATGAGGTTCGCACCCTTTGCTCGTCTGGGCTCAGTAGCGGAGGAACCTTTGTCCTTAAGATTGATGGAGAAGACGCTTGCCGCACGCAGTATGTCCCCAATACGGGTTGGAACACTTACGATTACGTCGCTACCGGCTCCGTACACCTTACGAAAGGCGAGCATGTGTTCCAGTTTTATACTTATGGTGGCATGAATGTTGATAAGTTTGTGTTCACTCGTACAGGTGAGCTTTCGGGCGATGGGTCACAGGGCGACTTCCATCAGTATAAGTGGCCCATGACGCAGCGTTATGAGCACAACCCCCTTTTCGTGGCTTTCCCATCACAGCAATACCAGAGCAACTGGACGGGCACGCTTTACACCGCAGACCCGTCGGCGCATGTGTGGAACATCAACGGCGAGGAGGTGCTTTACCTGTATCCTTCCCACGACCAAGAGCCGCCACAGGGATGTGGCCGCATGGACAAGTACCATGTGTTCTCCACGACCAACATGCTCGACTGGACTGACCATGGCGAAATTCTCAACTCTGACCAGGTGGAGTGGGGCAGGCCGTCTGGCGGAATGATGTGGGCTCCCGACTGTGCTTACAAGAACGGAACCTATTACTTCTACTTCCCGCACCCGTCAGGCGACGACAACTGGAACAAGACGTGGAAGATTGGCATAGCCACAAGCCGCTATCCAGACCGCGACTTCAAGCTTCAAGGTTATATTCACAACATTGACAGCGTGGCAATGATTGACCCGTCAGTCTTTGTCGATGACGATGGCGAAGCTTATTTTTACTATGGTGGCGGCGGACGCTGCTTGGCAGCGAGGCTGAAGGCTGACATGCTTGACATTGCCGAACCGCTAAGGGAAATGACGGGCTTGCACGATTTCCACGAGGCTGCATGGGTGTTCAAGCACAATGGCGTTTACTATCTCACTTACTCTGACAACCATCCCACTAACCTTGGCGGCAACAACTTGTGCTACGCCACGAGCAAGTCGCCATTGGGTCCATGGGAGTATCAGGGAGTTTACATGCGTCCTCACGGCTTTGACACTGCCCACGGCTCTGTTGTCAAGTACAAGGGCAAGTGGTATCAGTTCTATCATACGGGCAACTTTGGCAACCGTGGCAACTTGCGCTCGGTTTGTGTTGACGAGCTTACGTTCTCGCCAGACGGCAAGATTAATGTCGTCAACACTTGGGGAACGCCACACAACGGCGTTATGCCAAATGTGTCAAAGGAAAAGAGCCTTGTGATAGAGGCCGAGAAGTACAACGACGGTGGCAGCCACAAGGGCTTCTACAAGCGTCCTACCACCACGGAGTTCATTTACAACGACCAACGCACCGGCGAGATGCAGACGGCGACCGAGGGCGCTACCGCCTATCTTAAGTCCATGACTGCCGCTGAGTGGGTGCGCTATTCGTTCAATGTCAAGACCGCCGGCAAGTACACCATCCGTGTGCGCCAGCGTCAGGTTGGCAGCAAGCAGCCGCAGATACGTGTTGGCGTTGATGGCTACTGGACAGGCAAGGATGCCATTGACGTGAAGACCGGTGAGGCTCAGTGGGGTTACACTGAGATAAGCAATGTGGAGCTTACGGCAGGTGAGCATTATATGGAGTGGCGCTGCATGGCAGGCACTCTTGATGTTGACGCAATTGAGATAATCCCGGATGGCGTCACGGCAATAGCCTCTGTCACCTCCGCTGGTGCTCAGTCTTCTAAGTGGTACACCCTTCAGGGCACGGTTGCCGACTCTTCCCATAAGGGCATTACCATTTGCAATAACAGGAAATTCATCGTTAAATAACTAAAGTCACGATTTTATGAGAAGGCAAATCCTTCTTTCTGTATTGTCACTCGTCGGCCTCTGTTCATGGGGGCAGGCGAGCGACGCTACTGTCGTAACCGTAAACCTGGCAGAACAGAGGCTTTCCGAAGCCGTGCCAAATACGGAAAGCGTTACCAGCCTGACGCTGACAAGCACGAAGGAAAACGCTATGAAGTTTGAGGATGCCAAATATCTTCATGAGAACTTCGCCAACCTTGAGACCCTTGACATGTCAGGGATGTATTTTGGTTCGGATGAGAGTTCTTCTCTTGATGTCACCGTCCCTACGGATGGCAGCAACACCCGCACCTTGCAGTTGAAATGCGAAAACCGTATTGTTCCCAATGCGCTTTGCTATGGCAAGACCAAGCTCAGGAAAGTGATGCTGCCCAACCAGTCGGGTTGGAATGTCATACAGGTTGGCCACTCTTCATTTTCCGGATGCACCTCGCTTGAGGAAATTGACTTTGGTGGAAATGCTAATTTTTCGCAGATTGCCGCCTATGCGTTCAGAAATTGCTCTTCGCTGAAGAGCATTGACTTTAGCAAGTTCGTGAACACCAAATGGCAAATAGGACAGTCGGCTTTTGTGGCGTGCACTTCGTTGGAAACCATCATTTTCCCTGCCGACAAGTCAAAGGGACCGGGCGTGATAGGTGTCAATGCCTTCAATGGATGCAAAGCACTTGCTTCCGTTGAGTTCCCCAACTCGGTTTACGACATTGGCATTGCGAGTTTCAGTGTGTGTGAAAACTTGGCAAGCGTAACACTGCCAGAAAATGAAAACTTCACCACCATTTCCAACTTCGCATTCAGCCGTTGTGGCAAGTTGACAACCATTTCCATTCCAGCTTCTGTCACCAAGGTTGGCAAGGGAGCATTCAACTCGTCGGGTCTTACGTCGTTGACGGTCACTGCCGCCACTCCTCCTGAGTGTGATCTCTCTGACGCAAACAATCATCCCTTCGCTTCTATTCGCAACAACCGTTTCAGGCTCATGTTCTGTGGCAATGCCGAGGGACACGAGGCTGAATACCGCAATGTGGGTGGATGGGATTACTTGATGAGCAAGGCGTTGAGCGAGAATGACGATAACCTTGCGAACCAAATGTATTACAGGAATGAGCAATACCCCAATGCCGTATATGAGAACTGGGGGCTTGCTGACGGCAATGGCTTGCGCATGTATTTGCAGCGCGAGTTCACCGAAGGATGGAACAGCCTTGTGTTGCCGTTCTCGGCTTCTGGCGATGTCGTCAGGGCTGCGCTTGGCGAAGACGTTAAGGTGGCAAGGCTTACAGGCTTTGATGGTGAAAAGCTCACGTTTACGTATGTTCCCGACTGCTCGTTGGAAGAGGACGTGCCGGTCATTGTGAGTGGCATCGCCATCCCCACGGAGCAAAGGGAAATGCTGTCAGCCGGAAAGATGACCCCGAAAGACAACGTTTATGTGTTCGAGGGAGTTAGCGTCTCCAAGTACCATCAGGTCAAGGCCGCTGTGTCACCGGTCATTGTTGGAGGCATCAAGATGGACGGGTCGTTTGCCAAGAAAAACCTTGCGCTTTCCAACGGATATTTCCTGCAGAATGGCGCTCTTTATGCAGCATCCGCCGGCAACTCTTACAAGACCAAGGGCTTCAGGGCATGGTTTGAGCTTACGGGCAGTACGGCCAAAGGGCTTACGTTCTCCGTGGAAGATGGTTCCGTGACGGGCATTGATGCCGTGGGTAAGGCGCAGGTTGGCAACGACGTTGTGTATGACATGCAAGGCCGTGTGGTGGAAAACCCCGTGAGGGGCATTTATGTCAGGAATGGAAAGAAGTTTGTCGTCAGGTAACAGGCTATTGTCATGAACACGAATAAGAAGAAGGCGCTGTATGTTGCGCCAACCATCAAGGTTATAGGCATGGACGGTTACGCCTCGATACTTGCCGGCTCGGGCACGCTTTCGCTGACCCCAGGTGGAGACTCCACTCCAAAGACTGACGAAAACGGCGACATTTACATTGGCGCGAAGAAACATTTCTGGGATTATGTTGGCCAGTGGGACGACAGGTTGTCTTGGGGAGGCGATGAAAAAGGAAACGCCAACCGTTTGTGGGACTAATTGAAAAACATAAAATAAAAAAACAATGAAAAAGACAGTTTTATTATCAATACTCTTTGGCATTGCGCCGGCATTGGCTCGTGCCAAGGTGGTTTTGCCGTCGGTTCTTGCCGACAACATGGTGTTGCAGCAGCAGTCTGACGTAAACCTTTGGGGCAAGGCCGCTCCGGGGCGCACCGTGACCGTTACCACAACATGGTCGAAGCTGGCTTACAAGACCCGCGCTGCCGCCGACAGCTCGTGGACGGTGGCTGTGAAGACTCCCGTGGCAGGTGGCCCTTACGAGGTTACCATCAGCGATGGCGACAAGCTCACCCTGAGCAATGTGCTGATAGGCGAGGTGTGGTTCTGCTCTGGCCAGTCGAACATGGAGATGCCCATGCGTGGCTTTGACCGCCAGCCGCTTTGCGACGGCTCAAACGATGTCATAGCCCATGCCAAGCCTTCTACGCCGCTCAGGATGTTCATCATTGACAGCGATACCGAGGGACGTTGGCAGAGGCAGTGGGCACGCACGCCGCAGCAGGATCTGAAAGGCCGCTGGTGTACGAACACGCCCGAGAATGTTGAGGTGACAAGTGCCGCCGCATACTATTTCGCGCAGTACCTGCAAGATGTGCTCGACGTGCCTGTGGCGGTAATCGTGAGCACGCTCGGTGGCTCGCGCATTGAGCCGTGGATGAGCGACGATGCCTTGGCAAAGCCCGTTGACGAGAAGGTGCAGCAGCACGTCACGCCACACGTGCTCTACAATGCGAAGGTTGCCCCACTGACCAAGTTTGCCGTCAAGGGTTTCATCTGGTACCAGGGCGAGGCCAACGTCAATCAGGCTTCCGAGTATGGCGACCTCATGAAGGCTATGGTCAAGGACTGGCGTGCCAAGTGGAACAACCCCAATGCTCCTTTCTATTTCGTGGAGATTGCCCCATACGACTATGGCAACCCCAACGAAACGAAGTCGGCTTTGCTGCGTGAGCAGCAGCAGCGTGCGGCTCGCGAGATACCAAACGCCGCAATGATAAGCATTCTCGATGCCGGTGCCCCAAACTTCATACATCCTGTAAACAAGAAGGTCGTTGGCTCTCGCCTTGCCCTTCAGGCACTTGGTTACACATACGGCAAGAAGGGCTTCGGTTATGAGCAGCCCATGTATAAGGACTGTGAGATCAAGGACGGAAAGATTTACATCAACGTCACGGGTGCCGTGCGTGGCCTTTGCCCCATGTGGACATCGCTGAAGGGCTTTGAGATTGCCGGCAGTGACCGTGTGTTCCATCCCGCTTTCGCCGAGATTGAGACGAAGAGCTGCCGCCTTGCCGTTTCGAGCAAGGATGTCCCTGAGCCTGTGGCTGTGCGCTATTGCTTCAAGAACTATGCCGAGGCTTCCGTTTTCAACATTTACGGTTTGCCACTCGCCCCGTTCCGCACAGACAAATGGTAAAATCATAAGTTACTTTTTTTTATTTGGTTAGGAAGGCTGCCAACCTTGCGCCTGTCACATCGCTTTGTGACGGGCGGCAAGGGTGGCGGCCTTTTTTCTTTGGTGTTGCGGTGACGGCGTAACCGCGTCGCCATTGCGGCGTAATCATGTTGCGATTGCGGCGTAAACGCAATGCGATTATGGCGTAAACGCAATGCGATTGTGGCGTAACCGTCCGCCCGTTGCGGTGGCGTGGCTGTGCGGTTGCTGAGAAGTGGCTGCGGATGGCTGGAAAAAATGGACGTGTAAGGGCTGGAAATGGAGATTAATTTGAAAATTAAGGGCAATTTATGTCTGCGTTATGTTGTTATGAATTGTGGTTTTAAGTAAGTTTTGATAATTTTGTGACTGAAAACTAATATGAAGAAAACAATCGCATGAAAATTAACAGAACCATCGTCCTATTGACGCTCTTGCAGTGTTTCATAGGCTCGACTTTTGCCCAAGGCAACTTGCGTGACGCACGCCCCGAGGACATTGATGTCAAGGCTCCTGGCACTGAGCCTGTCGAAAGTGGAAAAGGCAACGCTGCCGGGCTTTTCGGCGTTGCCGGTGTTTCCCAACGTGTGCAGTCGTACAAGGATGAGGGCGATGGCGTATGGGTGAGGACCACGGGTGGCATGTTGCGCCTACAGCCATTGGGCGATGGCATTGTGCGTGTCAGTTACGGCACGCGGCAGGCCATCGATGGCTTGCAGAGCTTCGCCGTCGATTCTGCCTATGCGGCAAAGGCACACGACTCTTTCAAGATAAGGAAAGGCAAGCGTTCGATAGATTTCTCAACAGCGTCGTACACCATAAGGCTTGACCGAGCGCTTGGCAGCCTGTCGCTGCTCGATGCCGAGGGCAACGTGCTCGTGGGTGAGGCCGAGGGAAAGGCGAGGCTCAACGCCGTGGGCGATTCGGTGTGCCCATACGCCAAGTTCAGGCTGAAGACTGCCAACGAGGGGCTTTACGGGCTTGGGCAGTTTCGCGATGGCAGGCTCAGCCTGCGCAATTGCCAAAGGGAGCTGATACAGTTTAACACGCAGGCGGCAGTGCCCGTCGTTTACAGCACGGCAGGCTGGGGACTGTTCTGGAACAACACCTCCCGCACCTTGTTCAGCGACGATGCCGGCGGCATGACGTTCGTGAGCGATTATGGCAAGGCCGTTGACTACTATCTGTTCGTTGGCAAGGACATCGACGGGCTTATTGCCCGTTACCGCACGCTCACGGGGCACGTGCCAATGCTGCCCAAGTGGGCACTGGGCTTCCACCAGAGCCGCAACCGCTACCATAACCGTGGCGAGCTTATGCAGATTGCCGACCGCATGAAAAAGGAAGGCATACCGATGTCAAGCCTGTTCATCGACTATCATTACTGGGGACGTTACGGCACCGGTTCCATGCGTTTCGACGAGAGCCTGTGGCCAAACCTGTCGTCGATGATCGATTCGTTGCACAATGTTTACGACACGCGCGTTGTCATTACGCAGTGGCCATGCTTCAAGCCCGGCACGCCAAACTACGAGCGCATGTCAAAGCAGGGCTTCATACTTGAGGGTGCGCGCGCCATCGACGGTTATGTTTACGATGTCTTCAACCCTGCTGCTCGCAAGGAGTACAGGAACCTTATACAGGACTTGCTCCGTCAGGGCATAGACGGCTGGTTCCTTGACGGCCCCGAGCCTGACCACATGCCGACGTTCATCACCACGCAGACAGCCATGGGACCTGCCCTCCGCGTGAGGAACCTTTACCCGTTGCTGCACATTGCCAATTTCCACGAGGCTCTGTCAAAAGTAGTTACCGACAAGCGTCCGTACCTGCTTACCAGGTGCGCCTGGGCCGGACAGCAACGTTACGGCTCGGCGGTGTGGAGCGGTGACATCCCGACAAATTTCAACGAGTTGCGCTTGCAGGTCGCAGCCGGACTCGACTTCACGGCAGCAGGCTTGCCTTACTGGACAACCGACATTGGCGGGTATCTGAAAGGCGACCCTTACTCGCAGGAGTATCGCGAGGTGTTTACGCGCTGGTTCCAGTATGGCACGTTCTGCCCGATATTCCGTTCGCATGGCCGTCGCGAACCTTTCGATACCTCGGGTCCAAATGAGTTGTGGGCTTATGGTGACACGGTGCAGCGAATCTGCACAGACCTCGTGCTCATGCGTTATAAGCTGATGCCTTACATTTACTCGCTCACGCGCATGGTGAGCAATGAAGATTACACACCAATGCGCCTGCTGGCGTTCGACTTTGCCGACGACAAGGCGGTGCGTGACATTCGCGACCAGTTTATGTATGGTCCCGCGTTCCTTGTGTGTCCCGTCATAAAGGCTGGGGCGAGAAGCCGCAGCCTTTATTTGCCCAAGTCGGCTCGCTGGTTCGACTACCATACAGGCAAGGTGCTTGATGGCGGACAGACAATAACCGCCGACGCACCATTGGAGCGTATGCCGCTTTACGTTAAGGCAGGCAGCATTGTGCCACTTGCAGGCGACACCATTGACATTTGGCCGGGAGCCGATGCCGACTTCACGTTGTACGAGGACGACGGCGAGACTTGGAAGTTTGAGGACGGAGACTATCGCGTGACGCGTTTCCATTGGGACAACGCCCGTGCCCGACTCACCATCTCTTGTTCTGACGGCAAGGGGGCGAGCGTTAAGGATGGCCGCAATTTCGTGGTGCGCTGGCGTGGCGAGAACATCATCACCGGCAAGACCAACGGTCGTGATACCATAAACATGTATGAGTTTTCTCCATCGCGGATGGAATATTTTTCATGGATCAACAACACCAACGAAGGCTCAACCGAGGCGCAGACCATGGCAAACCTCGATTTCTTCCGTTGGATGAAGGACAAGCACGGGATGCAGCTTGACATTTACGCGTTTGATTCCGGGCAGATTGATGGCGCGCGTTTCTACGGCTCAATGGACAGCGAACGCTTCCGCACAAAGTTTCCCGACAGCTTTGACAGGATACATGCCAAGGCAGCCGGGATGGGCACTCGCCTGGGGCTTTGGGGTGGTCCCGATGGTTTTGGCAACACGCCCGATGAGGCTGCCAAGCGCACGCAGACGCTTGTGGGCTTGGCACGTGATTACAACTGGGGGCTTTTCAAGTTTGATGCCGTTTGCGGTGCCTTGCGCCCCGAGCATTCCAAGGATTTCACGGACATGATGGCGCAGGTGCGCCATCATTCGCCCGATCTTATACTGCTAAACCACCGTCTTGGCCTTGACGAGGCTGAGGCGTATGCCACCACTTTCCTGTGGGAAGGACAGGAAAGTTATGTTGACGTAAATATCTTTAACAGGCAAACGGCTCCGCACCACCGTGTGGGTGGCATGGCTCGCGGACTTGTTCCGGGCATGAAGCGACTCACTGAGGATCATGGCGTTTGCCTGTCGTCGTGTCTTGACGGGTGGGACGACGAGCTGGTGTTGCACGCTTTCGGGCGCAACCTGGTGTTGGCTCCCGAACTTTATGGCAACCCTTGGTTGCTCAAGGATGATGAGTTCCCACGTTTGGCACGCCTGTGCAACATTCATCGTGAGTATGGTCAGTTGTTGGTTGATGGGTTGCGCTTGCCGGCCGGCAAGTATGGCGATTTTGCCGTGAGCAGGGGAGACGGGGAGACCCGTTTTGTTGTTTTAAGAAATCTGTCGTGGGAAGACAAGCCCGTTGACATAGTGTTGGGCGAGGAGATAGGCTTGCAGCCTGCCGACAGCGTTTGGGTGACCGAGTTTCACCCATCGGAGAAACAGGCTGGTCAACGTGCCTTTGGCGAAAAATATACCGTGGTGTTGCAGCCTTTCCGTGCCGCGTTGCTGAAGGTGTCAAGCACCAACGGAGGCTCGTTTGTGCCGTCAACGTCAACATCGGCTGTGGTGCGCTTGGGCGATCTGAGCCAGTGTGACGTTCCAGCCGATGCCAACGCTCTGTATGAGGCAACGGTCTTTGCGGCAGACAACAATGCGCTGGAGGTGCGCTCGCTGCAGCGTTCGGGCGCGACGACAATCCCCGAGGTGAAGGCAGCGCGCGATGCTTTCTTCGGCCAACAGGCTTTTGTAAACCGTGGATGCTGGGACAGGAACCTTTTTGATGGCGACCTGACAACGGGTTTGTTCCCTTCGAAAAGGCGTGGCGACCAGCGCATTGGTGGCGGTTGCCTGCGTCTTGACCTTGGAAAGGTTTGCCGTGTTGACAGCATACGCTTGCATGTTGGCAGCTATTATGGGTTGGACCCCATGATGACTGAGGAGGGACAGCAATGTTCCGTTTCCACCGACTTGGAGCATTGGAAGACCATCGGGTTTGTCTCTGACACGTTGATGACCATCGCCTTGGGCGGTGACATGCGTTACTTGCGTCTGCCGGGAGCGCCGGGGCAGCTTTGCGAAATTGAGGTGTTTGGCGAGGGCGGACGTAAGCTGGACAGCGGAAGCTTCCGTGCCAGCAACCTGTTTCCGCCAAGCCGCAAGTGGACAAAGGCATGGAAGGCAACCGTTACGTTGCCCGAGCATTTTGAGAACGGCAAGGTTTGTGTTGCCGTAGAAGGCGTGCATGGTGTTGAGGGGGCGTATGCCACGATGGTGGTTGACGGCAAGCGCGTTGGAGCGGCTGACCGTGCACCTTCGTATCCTTCGAATGTGTGGGAGAACGGCGTGATAAGGGCCGACAGGTCTTACACTTACTATTTCCCCGTCAGCGAAACTGCAAAGGGGCGTGAGGCAACCGTTTACGTACTATCGTGCGACGAGGCTCACCAAGATCTGAAACCTGTAGTTTATTTTCATTCTAAATCATTGTAACAATGTCGTTTAAGCATATATTTTTAGTCGGCACATTATTCTTGTGTGGCTTGTCCTTGTTTGCGAAGGAAACTGACAAGCAACTTGCTTCTTGCATGAAAGAATATGAGGCGATACAGAAAGGTCTGGCTCGTGGCTGGAACACTTGGGACGTTCGTTCCGTGCTCAACCACGTGTATCTGCCTTATGGATTTTCCATAGACCTCAATGTTGAGGACTCGGTTGGCCGTCGTGTGCGGCGTTTCCGCATTGGCGATCGTGGAGCGGACGCTCCTACATTGCGTCCTGGCAGCCATGCCTATGACGGAAGTTATACTGACGTTGAGGTGAGTTGGCATGGCATGAAGTTGCAGGTTACGTCAGCGTCGGAGGGCAGCCGCAGTGTCATCTTGCTGCGGCCGTTGGATGGTTCGGCTGCCGGCAAGGTGGTCGTGACCCCAAGGGGCATCTGGGGACGTGGCGTTAAGGTTGAGGGCGAAAAAGCCGATTTTACGCTTGCCACACCAGACAAGTCGGTCACAATCAAAGGCACGATTGCCGGTAAGTTCTTGGAGAAGCAGCGCAATGACATTAAATTTTCCGCTACCGAAGTGGTTGCCATTTGTTGCGATACGGTGCTTTCGCAGTCGGAGGCTGTGGCATACGTTCAGCGTCGCTCAAGGGAGTTTGAGGGCACCAACCGTAACCGCTGGGGAGCTGACTATGATAGTTACAATTCCATGCAGAGTGTGTTGGCATGGGACAATATTTATGATCCGGAAACACGGCGCGTGATGTCGCCGGTAAGCCGTATATGGAGCAGTGACTGGTTTGGTTCGCAAGACTTTGGTGGTTTCACGCTCTTCTGCTGGGACACTTATTTCGCTGCTTTGATGTTCAGCATCGACAACAAGGAGTTGGCTTATGCCAATGCCGTTGAGATAACGTTGGCGGCTGACGGGGTGGGCTTTGTGCCCAACTGCTATTACAGCAACGGTTATCGTTCACGTGACCGTTCACAGCCTCCTGTTGGCTCTATGACAGTGTGGAAGCTTTATGAGCGTTACCACGATCGTTGGCTTTTGGAGTTGCTTTATCCGCGACTGCTGATGTGGAACCGTTGGTGGAACGAGCACAGGCAGCTTGACGGATTGCTCTGCCTCGGGTCGGAAGCTTATGAGAAGGTTTCCTATTACAATGGCGAGTACAGTGCCCATACGCGTTATGGCAGCATACTGGAGTCGGGACTTGACAATTCGCCGATGTATGACGGCGTGCCTTACGACGCTGAGAAGTCGTTGCTCATGCAGCATGATGTTGGAATAACTTCACTGTATGTAATGGATTGCAAGTATTTGGCAACGATAGCGAAGGAACTGGGTTACAAGAAAGATGCGCGTGAGCTGGAGAAGCGTGGTAAGCTTTATTCTTCAAACCTTGATGGCTTGTGGAGCGAGGCTGACGGGATGTACCTTAACCGCTCTGCCGTGACGGGCAAGTTCAACCATCGCATGTCGCCCACCAATTTCTATCCGTTGCTGGCAGGGGTGGCTTCGAAGGAGCGTGCCGGGCGCATGGTGCGCGAGCACCTGTTGAACACTGACGAGTTTTGGGGCGAATGGGTGATACCGGCGTGTCCGCGCAACGACCCGGCGTTCCGCGACAATGATTATTGGCGAGGACGTATTTGGGCACCGCTTAACTTCCTTGTTTATCTTGGACTCAAGAATTATGATTTCCCGGAGGTCAGGCGGCAGTTTGCGGAAAAGTCGAAGAACCTGTTGCTTAAGTCGTGGCTTTCGCATGGGTATGTGTTCGAGAACTATAATGCCACCACGGGCGAGGGTGATGACACGTTGCGAAGCGATAAATTCTACCATTGGGGAGCTTTGCTTGGACTCGTTTGGTTGATGGAGAATGGGCGGTTTTGAGAACTGCCTGATATAAATTGTGGACTTTAAAATGCCGGGAAGGTTTAATGGCTGTAAACGGCCAACAAGAAAAAGAAATGATGAAATATAATGAGGGATTTAGGTTGGTGTTGGCGATTTTCATGTCGTTGATTTTATGCAACCTGTCTTTAAGTGAAATTCGTGCGCAGGCGAGGTACGACAGGTTTGAGGCCGAGGGAACAGGTCAGGCACGTGTTTATTTTATTGGAGTGAGCGGCTCGCTTAAGCCTGTGGGGTCTTACATCGGTTCCTTTGAGGTGGCTGGGGCTGATGGCGTTTTTTATCCCGCTTCGGCAAAGGTGGTTGCCGACAACCAGCTGCTTGTGCTGTGTGATGCCCTTTGCGACGCAGAGGTTGTGTCTTTGCGTTACAATGGTCAGGCTCTTACGGATGACAGTGGCGTTGCTGTTGATGAGTTTACCACTGTGGTTGACCCTCTTGCCGGGCTTTTGTACCCTTCGTTTCGTGGCTTGCTGATGTGTGGTTATCAGGCGTGGTTCTCGTGTCCTGGTGATGGCGTTTCCAATGGATGGATTCATTATTCCAATGGTGGGAGCTTTGTGCCAGGACAGTGCTGCATAGATTTTTGGCCTGACATGACCGAATATACTAAAACTTACAAAACACCGTTTGTATATCCGGATGGCATGCAGGCTGTGGCGTTCAGCTCGAATGACGAGGAAACCTTCGACCTCCATTTCCGTTGGATGAAAGAGTATGGCATTGACGGAGCGCTGTTGCAGAGGTTTAAAAGCTCTATTGAAAGTCGTCCTTGGACAAAGGAGCAGGTTGGCAAGGCTATTGAGGCTGCAAAGCGATACAATCGCGCTTTCATACTTGAGTACGACTTGAGCGGTCTCGGTGGTGAGGAATCTGTTCAGCAAATCATTGACGACTGGAATTGGATGTGTGAAGAGTATGGCTTCAATGACCCGGAAAGGTGCCCGAACTACGTGTGGGAGAACGGCAAGCCCGTGGTGGGATTTTATGGAGTCGGCGCTGGCGGCAAGACCTGCAAGCCAAGCCAGTATCTTGAAATGTTCGATAAAATGCGTGGTGCCGGTGATGTGGAAGGCGCAATATCGCCGATGGCTGGTTGCGGATATTATTGGCTCACGTCGGGCAATGATGCCTTGAACTTTTCCGAGTGGGAACCGGTTTACAAGCGTTGTGCCGTGATTTCGCCATGGGCAGTGGGACGCAACTCGTCCATCGAATGGTTCAAGAAGAAAGAGCAGCAAGTGAAGAATGACATAAAGTGGTGCAATGACAATAATGTCGTGTACGCTCCTGTGGCTTTGCCGGGTTTCTCGTGGCGTAACACCAAGACTACATGGAAAAACGGTGAGCCAACGTTCCCGTCGGATGCTGTTTATGGCCAGATACCAAGATTGGGAGGAAAGTTCTTCAAGGCGCAGCTTGATTCTTATATAAGCTGGGGGGCTGATGCCATATTCGTGGCAATGTTTGACGAGATGGACGAGGGAACGGCGATCTTCAAGCTGGCTCATGCCGACCGAACGCCGATTAATAGCTCTGACAAGAACCCGGAAGGAAAGTTCCTCAGCATTGAGGATGAACTTGGCACTGACCATTATCTCAAACTCGCAGGTGCGGCGGCGGCTGAGCTTAAGAAGTAATATTCAAAACCATATACGGTATGATGAAGTGCGAAGGCATTTCGCATATCGGGAAAACGATAAAACCACAAATAGAAAATGAATAGTAAAAGAACTGTCATTCTTGGATTGATTATGCTGATGGCCGTAATCAGTCTTTCCGCCAAAACTTATTATGTCTCGGCTGACGGTAACGATGGGCGCGATGGGCTTACGGCATCCACGGCGTATGCCACGTTTGACAAGGCAATCAGCGTGGCTTCGGAAAGTGATGTCATAGTTTTTACCGGCACGATACAGTTGGGGCACGCGGTAAATGTCGCTTCCGGCAAGAAAATTGTCATAGAAGGCAGCGACAGCCAGATGGGAAACAATGTTATAGACGGTTGTGGAAAGTGTGGGCTGTTTGATGTTGCGGAAGGTGCTTCGCTGACATTGCGCAACATGGTGTTGCGTGGAGGCTTTGCAAGCCAGCGTGGCGCTGCCGTAAGCGTTGACCATGGCACGCTGACTGTGGAACGTTGCGACATTTACAATAACAAGACGGCTTTTGATGCAGGTTGCAAGGGAGGTGCCGTTTACGCTGCCGGTTCCACGCTCAGCATAGTGGGCACTGCTTTTTATGGCAACAAATCGTATCAGGGAGGTGCCGTTTTCGTGGAGAATAGTCAATTTGCCTGTAAGGAAACGACCTTTGAGGAAAACGAGACGCACCTTGATGACGTTACTGTGACAAGGTCAAGCGAGGCTCGCGGTGGGGCGTTGATGCTTGTGAACAGCCGGACGAATATTGGAAAGTCGTCGTTTGTCAGGAACCTTTCTTCTGGAGATGGCGGAGCCATTTGCGTCTTGACCAATTCGGAAGGTTGCTGGTTGGACATTGACGGATGCGCCATTGTTTCCAACAAGACCGGGCTTGGCTCTATTGGAGGAATGCACGGAGGTGCTTTCATGTATATGGTTTATAAGCCTTTCGAGGCTAACGTCCGTTCCACGACCATAGCCTTGAACCTTGCAACTTCAGCAGGTGGGGCGCTTTTCTATGCCGGTGACGCAGAAGACTCAAAGCTCAATTTCGTGAATTGCACCATATTCAAGAACTCAACGCTTTCAAATTTTGGCAATGGTGGCGGACTGAATATCAACAATCGTCAGTCGGCGGTTGTAAATATCGTAAATTCCATAGTTGAGGGCAATAAGTGTGCCGGTGGCGGCAACGCTGATGTCGTATTTGGTTCTTCAAAGAACATCAACCAGTATAATAGTTCCGTGGGTACAGGACTGTATGAGGATTACATTTGCCCACAGATGAATTGCCAATACAGGTGTTTCCCGCTTATGCCTGATGGGGCTTGGACAACGAGCGGTAGTGTTTCGCTGGCTTCTGAGTATGGATGCCTTAGCGACCAGAATGGTTTTGCCATTACGAAACCTTGCATTGGTTCCGTGCAGGCTCTTGATGGAGAACCTTTGGATCCTGAAGTGACAAAGGTTGAAGCCTTGGCGAAAGACGGCGTTAAGGGCAAGCCTGTTGTCGTGGATGTGGAAGGGCGTGTGTTGAACATTGTTCCGGAAGATGCCAAACTTGTGAAACGTGCGAATAATGGAATGGTGATAATCGTCAAGTAGTGCCGTTGCGATTGTTGAATGAATGCACAACGCAGACATAAATTTCAAATTTAATCGAAATTTATGTCTGCGTTATGCATTTATGAGCAGGGGTTTTAATCATGCGTTTATAATTTTGTGGGCGATAATCAATCGTTAAATTGCTATAAACTAAAAAAGTAAACAGCATGGAAAAATTCTATCTCAAATCAGTTGCTTTGGGCGCATTGCTCGCCTTGAGCGCAAATGCAATGGCTGGTGACATTTATGTTTCTGCCAGTGGTAGTGATGCAAACGACGGCTCTTCTGCAGCCAATGCTCTCGCAACAGTCAATGCCGCTGTGGCAAAGGCCGTGAGCGGTGATGTTATTAAGGTCACGGGTAAGGTTAAAGTTGATGAGACCATTAAACTGGAAGCTTTTGGCGACCTTACTATTGAGGGAACTTCTTCTGCCAGTGAATGTACGCTTGACGGTCAGAAAAAGGTTCAAATCTTGAATGTGTTGAACACCAATCTTACCCTGCGTAACCTTACCATAACGAAAGGTTTTGTTGAGGCGGAAAAAAACGCTCGTGGCGGTGCCATGTGGTGTCGTGGAAAGGTTGTGACCATTGATGGATGTGTGTTCTCAGGTAACGAAACTCCTACCAGAGCTGAGGACAATGGCGGCGCTATTTTTGTTACTGATGGGACTCTCAATATTTCAAGCTCAAAGTTTACTAAAAACGTGGCTTACCGTGGTGGTGCCATCGAGGCACAGGCTTCCACTCTGAATATTTCCAACACGGAGTTCAGCAAGAATTATACAATGGCAGCTGAAGGGTCAAATTCTGGTGCGTCAAGTGGTGGTGCTTTGGCTATTGGAAAAAGTACCACCGATATGAAATATGTCACGTTTACTGCTAACTCGGCTACTGGACGTGGTGGTGCCATGATTGTATGGGTTGATGGTACAAATGGAAAGAAATTAAACATGATGGGATGCGCTGTCCTTAACAATGAGGCTGGTTCGCCAGGTGGTGCTTTTAACTTTGGTCTTAACAATGATGGTGACTTTAGGTATAATATTTTATCTACTACCATTTATGGCAATACTACAACGGGTGGAGCCGGTGGCGTTGTGGCCATTGACAGTCCTAACAGCAACGCTGGGCAGCAAATGAATTTTGTGAACTGTACAATCACCGGTAACAGTACGGCTCTGAATGTCGGTAATTGTGGTGGTTTCGCGGTTAATGGAGGCTCTAAGCTAAAAGCAAAACTTAATATTGTGAATACCATTCTTGAGGGTAACTCAAGTTCACAAGGTTGGTCTGACTCACGTTTCGCACGTAATGAGGATCCTGACTACGTAACCGTCATAAACAGTATCATTGGCCATGCTTTCCGTGATGTCAATGATGGTGAGCTTAAGAATGTGACCAACAGTGTCATCAATTCTACTGGACAAAACAAAGACAACCCTCTTACTGCAGGACTTGTTGACGATATTGTGGAAGATTGCCTGCCTTTGAAAGCTGACTCAAAGTGCCTTACGATGGGTAGCGTTGAGGAGGCCGCCAAATATGGTTGCACTGTTGACCAGAAGGGACAGCCTTGGACAAAGCCTTACATCGGTGCCGTGCAGCTTGTGGAGGGAGAGGATATTCCTGAGGCTCCAACTGCAATAAAGGGCGTTGAGGTAGCTGGTGCTGACAAGCAGGGCTTCGTTGACAATGCTTATTATACTCTGCAAGGCGTGCGTGTGGCAAAACCTGGCAAGGGCGTTTTCATACACAATGGTAAAAAGATTGTTGTCAAGTGAGTAAAATAGTCTTGACATTGATAAGCGCCATGATGTGCCTTGTGCATGTCATGGCGCAAACAAAAGAGACCGTGACCTTCAACCAGGGCGCACGGCTCACGATATACAATCCGGCAGAATCAGCCGGTGTTGGTATCGTGATGTGCCCTGGAGGAGGTTATGATCACCTTGCCGTCACCCACGAGGGACACGACATGGCAGGATGGATGAACAGCCTTGGCATAACTTACGCCGTGCTCGAATATCGCCTGCCCAAGGGCGAGAGCCTTGTACCCCTGACCGATGCCGAGGAGGCCATACGCATATTGCGTCGCCACATGGCATCGGGCACGGGTAATGGCAAGGTTGCGCAAGGACAGCCCGTCGTGGGGGTTATGGGTGGCTCGGCAGGAGGGCATCTTGCCGCGAGCCTTGCAACCATGCACCGCACCGCTGACAGCCGTCCCGATTTCCAAATCCTGCTGTATCCGGTCATATCCCTTGAAAAAAGCATCACAAACAGTGGCACGCGTACGCAACTCATAGGATGGGATGCCGACGATGACGTTACAAATAAGTTTTCTCCTGACAAGCATGTTGGCAAGAACACCCCGATGGCTTTCTTGGTGCTGTCGGATGACGACACCGCTGTAGTGCCCGAGAACAGCCTGCGTTACTACCGTGCGCTGAAACAAAACGGTGTTCAGGCATCGTTGCACATTTATCCTACGGGCGGACACGGCTGGGGGTTCAAGGACTCGTTTGGTTACAAACGACAGTGGACTGGAGAATTGGAGAAATGGCTTCGCGATTTCGTGGTTAAGACCCACCGCAAGGCACAGGCTCCTTCGGCTTCGGTCTCGGGGTTGCTTTATCCTTCGTTCCGAGGCTTGCTCATGTGTGGCTACCAGGCGTGGTTCACATGCGCCGGTGATGCCACCCGCCAAAACTGGTTCCATTACAACAATGGTGGAGTCTTCGCTCCCGGGCAGTGTTGCATAGAATATTGGCCCGACATGAGCGAGTACAAGAAAACTTACCCCACGCCATTCGTTTACCCCGACGGCAAGCCTGCGACGATATTCAGTTCTGACGATGACGAGACTTTCGACCTGCATTTCCGCTGGATGAAGGAGTATGGCATTGATGGGGCGTTGTTTCAAAGGTTCAAGGTCTCGGTTGAGAAACGCCCATGGACAAAGCCTCAGGTAGGCAAGGCCATCGAGGCAGCGAAACGTTACAACCGTGCCATAATAGTGGAGTATGACCTCAGTGGGCTTCGTGCCGGGGCATCAGTGCAAAGCATTATCGACGACTGGAACTCGCTGTGTGAGGAGTATGGGCTTAATGACCCGGAGCGTTGTCCCAATTATGTTTGGGAAAACGGCAAGCCCGTGGTAGGCTTCTTTGGCGCAGGCCTTGGTGGCGATACCTGCGAACCCGAGCAATATCTTGAGATGTTCGACAAGATGCTTGGAGCCGGCAACGTGGCTGGCGCCATCTCGCCGTTTGTGGGTTGCAGTTACTATTGGCGTACCTCAGGCAACGATGCCTTGAGCTTCAATGAGTGGGAGCCTGTTTACAAGCGTTGCGCCATAATATCGCCGTGGGCCGTGGGGCGGTATGCCAATGCCGGTGAGTTCGCTCAGAAACGCGACAATATAAGTGGAGACTTGAAATGGTGTCGCGACAACAACATCGTTTACGCTCCGGTGGCGTTCCCCGGTTTCTCATGGCGTAACACCAAGACCATTTGGAAAAACGGCACTCCGACGTTCCCCAAAGGCTATCCGTATGGCCAGATACCGCGCCGCAAGGGCAAGTTCTTCAAGACGCAGCTCGATTCTTATTTGTCGTTGGGGGTTGATGCCATATTTGTCGCCATGTTCGACGAGGTTGACGAGGGCACTGCCATTTTCAAGATTGCCCATCGTGACCGCACTCCGCTCAATGCGTCGGATAAAAATCCCAATGGGCGTTTCCTTAGCATCGAAGACGATCTTGGGACTGACCACTATCTGAAGATTGCCGGCAGTGCTGCCGCAAAGTTGAAGAAATAGGAAAAATATCATTATTTAAAAATAAAACTAATATGAGAATGAATTACAAGCACAAGCTACAGGCAATTCTCACATTGATGTTGCTGGCTTGGGTCTCAGGCATGGCCAATGCCAAGGTGATGGAAACGGAAGTTGACTACCTCGTTGCCGACATCATGAAGAAGGCACAGCTTAACCGTAACTATGATGCCGCCAATGACTGGTCTGGCTATCAGGCTTACGACCGTAACCTCAAGATTGACGCTTCGGCTCACAAGTTGGAGAACCTCGCTCTCGACTTTGATGTTTACGTGGAAAATCTTGACAATCCTGGCAACGTGGAAGACCTGTTCACGTATGGTGGGGCAAACACTTTTCAGTTTCTTGAGCTGGGTAACAAGGCAAACAATGTCGATGGCTTGACTTTTAGCGACATCAAGAGTCTCGTTAAGAACGAGGGCTGGAACCACGCCACGGTTAAGTTGACCAGTTTCAGGGGGAGCACGTTTGACATAGCGGAAACCATAACCTGGTTCCGTTTCTGCCTGGCTCATGCCAAGTGCAAGGACGCTTTCATTATACGCCTGAGGGACGTTAAGCTCGTTGACCTTACCGGCACGAAGAAAGACGAGATGGGCGGCGACATTGAGTTTGAAACCGACTATAATGTGGCTTCGCTTCCATATACCTTGAACAAGACCATCGATTTCGAAAACACCGCTGACCCAGGCTTTGCTGTTGGACTTTCGTTTGACGCAATAGACGTGTCCAAGCACGACATAAAGAAATGCTATCTGCAGTTTGACGCTGACGTTGCCTTGACGGGTGGCGCACAAATATCAAGCATGGGCACTAACGGCCAGATTGAGCTTACCAGTGCCGGCAGGTCAGACTTGAACGAGGCGACGTTCTCCATCAATTCAGTGGAGTGGAAGGAAGGCAAGCGCACTTACACGATACCTCTCGTGACCGCAGGCTCAACAGGCGGCAGCATTGATTGGTCCACGCTCAACTTCATGCGCATTTATTGGGTTCACATGCCATGCAAGGTGGGAACCATGACCCTGAAGGTTGACAACGTGAAGATTGTGGATTACACCACCAAGACATCCCTGCCAACAATTTTCAGCAACGGCATGATGTTCCAGCAGAACAAGCCCGTTAACATTTGGGGCTATGCCACGGCTGGCAAGAACATTAGCGTTGAGCTGTTCAAGGAAGGCACGTCGGTTGGCACGAAGAGCGCAACGCCCGACGAGACCGGCAAGTGGCAGGTCACTTTCGACGCGAGGAAAGGCTCATACGACAAGTACCACTTCGTCGTTAAGGAGAATGGCGAGGAGATACAAACCGTCAACGACATTTTGTTTGGCGAGGTTTGGCTTGCAGGCGGACAGAGCAACATGGCCCTGTCGGTGGCTGTGACCATTGATGCCGAGGACGTGAAGGCTGAGGCCAACAACGATTACATACGTTTCTTCATGGAGCCGACCAAGCCAACCGGCGAGGAGTCGCCTTATGAGCCTACCAAGGACATCGCCGGCGCGGCGTGGGGCTATGGCACCAATCCGGCACAGGTGAACAACGTTTCAGCCGTGGCTTACTCGATGGTGAAGGAACTGCAGAAGAAGCTTGGCGTGCCGGTGGGCTTCCTCAACACCGCCATCGGTGGCTCGGTCATCGAGGCTTGGCTCGTGCGTGAGGACATTGAGGCCGACGAGGAGCTGAAGGGCAAGCTGAAGCGCATCGGAATGTATTATGACAAGGAGTTCTGGGTTGACAACGCTACAACCATCACTGGTTTCTACAATGCGAAGATTGGTCCGTTGAAGGGCTACAACATTGCCGGCGCGATATGGTACCAGGGTGAGAGCAACTCGGGCCGTCCTGAGTTTTACGCCTCTGAGCTGAACCTGCTTAAGAAGGGATGGGAGCGCACGTTTGGATTCGAGGAAGGCACCATGCCGTTTGTGTTCACACAGGTGGCTCCATGGGGCACGCAGCTCACGTTGCCACAGTACCTTGCCGACCTTGCCGAGGCCATGGCCGACGGCTGGAGGATGAACGAGGACAAGAGGATGGGCATGCTTGCCATTTATGACACTGACATGCAGTATGGCATCAAGATCAACAACAACGCTGACCCGATACACCCCACCAACAAGACTCCGATAGGCAAGCGTTTTGCCACTGCCGTTTATAACCTCGTTTACGGCTCGGGCGAGTATTCTTGCCCTGTGTTTGAGAGCCTTACGGTGAATGGCGACAAGGTTGTGGTGAAGTTCAGCCATGTGGGTGACGGACTGAAGACGAAGGACGGCAACAATGCCGTGCACGGTTTTGCCATTGCCGGCAGCAACGGTGTTTACGCCGGCGCTGAGGCGCGCGTGATATCGAAGGACGAGGTTGAGGTTTGGAACCCAGCTGTAAAGGCTCCCACGAACGTAACATACGCTTGGGCAACATACAACGTGACCTCAAACCTTATGAACTCTGCCAACATTCCGGCTGCCCCGTTCCGCAGCTCGCGTGACGAGGGACTGACACACTACAATCCGCAAGACTGGACGCTCTGCGACTCAGCATACGTTTGGGCTGTTGACAATGGCACCACCGTTTATGCGAAGAACGTGGGTTGGCTGCCGTCGTGGAAGACTTCTGCCGCCGATGCCACTCTTGGCTTCAGCACGGACGTGAAGGCTGAGGGCAAAGCTGCGCTCAAGCTGGATTATCCTGCAGGCGGAGCCGCTTGCGGACCGGAGTTGCGTTACCAGACCACCGTGCCGCAGCTGAAAAACTTCAAGACCTTGGTTGTGAGCGTGAACAATCCTGACAGCCGCGAGAAGTCGTTGAAGCTGATGGTCAATGGCGAACAAGTTGGCGATGAGGCCAAGGTTGCTGCCAATGACGGTTTCCAGGTGCTTGTTTTCGACATCTCGGGTCTCACCGAGGAGGCTACTTCGCTGGAGTTTGCGGTGACTGACGCGAGTGCTGGCACAATATACGTTGACAACATCCTTTTCGGAACGGTTGGCGTTGATGGTCTCGTTACGGGCATTGACACCGTGCTTGCTCCCGAGTTTGGCTCATGCGGACAGGCATACAACGTGGCTGGTATCCAGGTCAACGATTGCTATAAGGGCATCGTGATCAAGGATGGCAAGAAGATCGTTCGTAAGTAAGGCTGCGATGCCACTCGCCAAGGCGTTGTGAGATGTCTTGGCGAGTATGAACTTGCCTCACAACAGACAAACATGAATCCAAAATAAGCAGTAGGCTTTAGTTAAAGGTTGTTTTAGGTTAATTTTTAGTTTTAGTATTAGGCAAAAGCAACTTGCCATGGCGCGGATGGTATGCGCCGACGGGCAAGGCTTTAATTGAACGTTTGAAAACGGTTGTCCGTGATGGACAGCCGTTTTTTCGTTGTTCTTGGTTGCCGGAAGGCATTGGCTTCTCATGGAAAACGAGCCGGCGATGCTGGCACATGGATAAACGACAAACGCCAAACTGTTGGTGAACAACGGTTTGACGTTTGCTGTGTGCGCCTGACAGGAATCGAACCTGCACTGCGTAAGCAACTAGATCCTAAGTCTAGCGCGTCTACCAATTCCGCCACAGGCGCAGACGGTTGGAATGTGGGTGCAAAGGTAAGAATAAAAAATGACATCTGTGAATTTTTTGCGTTAGTTTTTTTGTTGTTCATTTGCAATGTAATGGATTTTCTGAAAAAAGCGATGCCGTTTTGTGCATTTTTCTGTCCTGAAAAAAGCCTTTTTTCGGTCGTCGCAACATGCTTGAGGGCTGTTTGTGGCTTGATGGTTTGCTGTTTGCGGCATGTGTGTTTGGCGTTTGTGGCGCAATCGGGATGCCTTTACGGTGTTGTGGCTGTGCCATTGTGGCGTGGTGGCATCGTGTTTGCGGCGCAATGGCAGTGCGTTTGCGCCGTAAACACGATGCCGTCGGGTGGTGATTTGGTTGGCAAGTCATCACGGTTTGCTTATGGTGATTGTAAGTTGTTGGTATGTTGGGTGTTATGGGCGTTTGTGAGAATGGCATATTTGCGAGCTGATGTTTGTGTGGTTGTCTGTGCGCAAATGTTTTATAAAGATTTTTGACACAGCAAAGGCTGGGCCTGTAATGCGGATTTGTTTCTGAATAAAAGTTAAATAAGAAAAGTTTTAATGTACCTTGTATTGCAAGGTATTATTATTTTGCCTATCTTTGCGGCATGAACATTGACAACGCCAAATCGCAGATGCGGAAGGGGATGCTCGAATACTGCATCCTGCTTCTGCTGGAACGGCAGCCAGCATACGCCTCTGACATAATCAGGCAACTGAAAGAGGCTGAGCTGCTTGTGGTGGAGGGAACGCTTTACCCTTTGCTGAACCGCCTGAAAAAGGAAGGAGTGCTGCAATATGAGTGGGAGGAGAGCCGCATGGGACCTCCGAGGAAATACTACGCTCTGACCGATGAGGGGCGGGCGGTCTTGCTTGAGCTTGACAGGGCTTGGGTTGAGATTGCCGGCACGGTTGACTTTCTGAAGAACAAGCAAAAATATCTACCATAAAATGAAAAGGAACATTACCATCAACATGCAGGGTCGCCTCTACGCCATCGACGAAGATGCCTACGACCTGCTGAAGCAATATGAGGACTCGCTTCGTGGCTATTTTGCCAGGAAGGAAGGTGGCAGCGAGATCGTTGACGACTTGGAGGCTCGCATAGCCGAGCTGTTCGATGAGGTGAGGGCTACCGGCAAGGTTGCCATTGACATTGGCGATGTGCAGCGTATAATAACGCGCATTGGCAATCCGCAGCAGATGGACGATGGGCATGATGCTGACAGCGATTCTGCCGCAGGGACGACTGCCTGCGACGATGCGGGCAACACGGCAGGCACGGGGTGGGATGACGCAACGTCGTTCCTTGGCAGGGTGAAGAGGTTCTTCGTTCGTGGCGACCGCCGTTTCTACCGCGACACGCATGACAAGAAGATTTTCGGTGTCATGTCGGGGCTTGCCCATTATTATGGTGGCGACGTGACGTGGTGGCGCTTGTTCGCCCTCTTGGCTTGCGTGCTGTTTTTCACGATGCACGGTGGCTTTGGCAAGGTTGCACTTTACATGGTGGTGGTTTACTTCTTTCTCGGCATGGTGGTGCCGCCGTCTGTAACGCCCGAGGACAGGCTGAGGATGAACGGGAAGGACGTGAACCCGCAGAACCTGGCCGAGGAAGTCACTTCTGAGGACAATACGTCGCAGGCTCGCCAGGCTCCTTCGGGCGGTGGCACGGGATGCCTTGGAGCGTTTGCCGAGCTGGTGCTGGCTTTCGTTAAGATTGTCATGTGGCTTGTGTTTGGCAGCGTGGTGTTGTGTTTCGTGGGTTTGCTTGTGGCGCTTCTGCTGTTGCTGTTCGTGCCTTCGCTGGCCATTTTCAGCGACAGCGGTATTGTGTTCTCGTGGGTTGAGCATCCGTGGGTTGGCTCAATAGGCGTCATGAGTTTCTTGGTGTTTATCGTGCTGGGAATATATGGCGTGACACGTGGGCTGATGTCGAGGCGTGGCGAGCAACCTATGTCCACTGCCGGTCGTGTGTTTTTCATTGTCATGCTCATTGCGTCGCTTGCCGGGTCAATGGCGTGTGGCACGATAATACTTTCCGACATAAAGGAGCAGGTTGAGGACCATGAGCTTTTCTCACGGAAAAAGTGGGAGGAAAAGCACACGCACGATGGCAGGCTGGTAGGCGACACCGACTGGAAGTTCTTGCAAAGTGGTGGTTGGCGTGTGCTGAGCCACGAGGGTTATGACGGGCATTACACGGCTCGCGGCGAATGTTACACGGGCAATGGCAGGCGCAGGTATCTTGACAGTTATGATGGCAGCGGCATGCAGCTTTTCAGGGTTGAGCGCACCGTTTCGGGACTTGCGCCGGGCGTTTACCGCCTTACGGCGGCTGTGCGCTCTGACGGCACCGGGGCTTATGTTTACGCGATGGCGAACGGCAGGACGTACAAGGCGCAGATAACGGCAGAGGGCAACACGGGCGGGCAGATATGGCAGGAGGCAAAGGCTGAGCTTGCGAGCCTGGAAGGCGACTCTACGCTTGTGGGTAAGGCGAAACTGCTGAATGACATTGCCGAGGCCAATGATGGCAATGGCTATGGATGGGGGAGGATTGCGATTGACAGCATAGTGGTGAAGGACGGAAAGATAAGATATGGGCTGACAACCGTGCCTGAGATTACGGGTGACCAGTTTGCGGGTACGTGGTTTTCGGCAGGCGACTTTAAGCTCTCGAAGCTTTAGGCTTTGTGTTATTCGGCGGCGGTGGTTGGCCACAGGGTGTCAGGTTGGTTGACCTTCGTTGCCTTGGAATAGCTTTTTGTGGCTGAACGGCTGCCACTTTTTTATGCTGTGCATTATCCTCGCGGCTCCTTCGTGGCAGCTGTGGGGATAATATAATGTTAGGCTGTGCCAGCGGTTGTCGTGGAGCACTTTGTGGGAGAAAAAGCGGTAGCCGTCGTGGTCGGGCAGTTGGCCTGTGCTGATTATGTCCCTTTCCCTTTCTGGCTCGTTGGCGCATGGCTGCACGTGGCATTCCATCACAAGATCCATGAAGTGGTTGTGATAGCCAAGGCGGACGTTGCCCTGACCGTCGTCAGCTTCCTTTGTGAAAAACGATGGGTATTCGAAGGAAAAGTTGAAGTTGGCAACCTGGTATGTTTGCCACTTCGCAAAGTTCATGGACTCTTTGAATACCACTTCTGCCGGCCTGTCGTCGGGCTTGAATTGCCTTGAGGCGATGGATGCGGCAATTAACAATAATGCCAGATAGAAAAGTTTCTTCATCTTTGCTTGTTTTGCTTTTTTGCAAAGATAAAGTGGCAGACGGTTATTTGCCTAAAAAAGTGTCTGACATTTGTCTGACAATTGGTAGTCTTTGCCTCGCTCGGTGGTTATGGTCAGTCCATTGTCAGCCAACACGGGCTTTATTCTGCGTATGAGGGCGTATAGCGTGTCGCTGGCATCGGGCTTCTTCGGCCATAGCGAGCCGCAAATGTCCTGCTTGCTCAGCCTGTGCCCGTTGGCGTGGAAGAACATGGCGAGCAACTGTTCTTGCATCGGCGTTAGCGCAATGTCCTCGTGCTTCAAGGTTGTGAAGCGTTTTGAGTCTTCGTTTAGCATTATTCCTCCCAGCACGAGCGTGTTGCCACTGGGCAGTGGGGCGTGTGAGCGGCGGAAGTGAATGGCTGACAGCAATGCCCATAAGATTGCGATTGCCGACAGCGATGCCGGAAGCCGCTGGTCGCTCATGGCGAAGACTGATGCCATGGAGCAGTTGGCGTAGCCCTGGAACAACAATCCTGTGCCGTTGGCGTTCTTCCACATTATCCTTTTGCTGTGCAGGTCATCGCTTTTGCTGTTGATGGCATAATAGATGAGTGAAGTCTGTTTTAGGTTTGCAAGCTTTAGGTTGTTGCGGTAATCGGCTATTGTGTCAGGTGTTATCCAGCCATCCTGCTTTGCTGCGAGAGTCTTTGCGAGGGCTTGGTTCATGTCCGCTACGATGAGTTCCTTGGCGCAACCGTAGCTGTGGATGCTTGATGCGGCAGCGCAGCATACTATGGCCACGAACAGTATGATGGAGTGGTATGGTTTCATGGACTTTGCTTTTTCGTGCAAAGTTAAGAAAAATAAACCAATATGTGGATTGTGTTTACACAATTTTTTAGTGACCTTTGCGTTATAGGGAAAACATCTTTTTCACATGACACAGGGAGAACAGGAAAAGCGCCGCCAGGAGATGGAGGCGGAGATTGCCGCCAACGAGGCTGCTGACCGTGCTGCAAGGCGTAAGCAAGTATGCACGATAGTCCTTATTTTTTTAGTTGTATTCACTGCCATTGGCTGTTACCTTGCGTTCCGTCCGCATCCGGAGCCGGAAGTGTATTACAAGGACGGCGACATTGATTATGTGGCGCAAGCCGATAAGTTGCGTCGTAGCGGCAAGTTCAAGAACGTGGAGGCTTTCCGTGGGGGATATGCCATAGTAAGCGATGGCAAGAAGTTTGGCATTGTTGACGTGAAGGGTAATGTTGTGTGCCCTATCGAGTTTGATGCCATAGAATCGAATTATAATGAGCATTACCCGGGCTTGGCTCTTGTGCGCATCGGGGAAAAATACGGACTCGTGGATACGCAGGGCAAGACCGTGGTCGGCGTTGATTATGACGAGATTGGGCCAATGAATGGCGGAACGATGGAGGTTGTGCTTGACGGTGAAAGTTTTTACATTGACGGTCAAGGCAATAGGGTGAAGTAGGCTTTCACGGTCTTCTTCGTCATTGTTCGATTTCTATTATTATGGCTAGGCTTGTGCCTTGGGGACTTATCTTGTATTGGTTGCCAATGCACTCGCCGGGCAGCCACACTATGTTTCCGTCGGCATCTGCGAGTACGGGTTGCTTGCGTCGGGTGGCAATGCCGCGCTTTCGGTCTTTGAGGTAGTCGGCAACAAGCTTGCTGCCATGCATGCCGAATGGCGTGAAACGGTCTCCGGCGTAAGCCTGGCGTAAGGTGAGTGGAAATTTTGCCTTGCTTGCGTCAATGCTTGCGCTGTATGGCGACTTGTGTGCCTTGAAGTCATTGTCGGTTGTGGCAAGCGTGATGCGCACGTGCTTGCCGGCATATTGGTAAAGCCCAGGCTCTGGCAATCGCATTTCCGGCAACGGGGTGTCCCATAGTTTTTGGTCGGATATCGTAAGTTGGTTGTGGCTCAACAACGCTATGTGGCTGCCGCTGCGCCATTCGCAGTTGTCACGCTTGCTGTTGCCCATTTCCTCTACCTGTGTGCGGTTGAAGCCGAAAGGCGAGAGTATTTCCCATAGCAATGTCATGGGGGCTGGGAACGACTGCGCTTTCGTCATGTCGTAGGTTGCCAGGATGAGTCCCGGTGGTGCGAACGGCGTGGTTGGAGATTGTGGGCATTGCGTTTCTTTAATGGTTTTGCGCAGGCTTTCTTCCACTATGTTTTGTGTTTCCGCAAGGTTCTCCGTCATCCTTATTATGTTTTGCTTGGCGGCTGGGGCGACTTTTTCAAGCAGTGGCAGCACGTCAAGCCTAAGCATGTTGCGCTTTACGTCGTTGCTTAGGTTGCTGCTGTCGATTACATAGTCTTGTTGCAGGTGTGCGAGGTAATCCATTACTTGCCTTTCGCTTACCCCGAGCAATGGGCGTATAATGTCGCAATTTTCCCCCCACTGCTTGGCTGTTGTCCTTGGCTTCATCCCGACGAGTCCCTTTAGTCCTGTGCCACGCAGCATGTTGAGCAGCACCGTTTCCACTTGGTCGTCCTGATGATGCGCCACGCATACGCCGTCTGCCCCGATGTCGTGGCATAGTTGGGCAAACCAGCGGTATCGCAGGTCTCGCGCTGCCATTTCTATTGAAACTTTGTGCAGCTGTGAGTAAGTAATGGTGTCAAAGTGGACTATGTGCAAGGGTATGTTGGCGTTTGCGCATAACGCCTTGCAGAAAGCCTCGTCACGGTCGCTTTCATTGCCTCTCAGGTGAAAGTTGCAGTGGGCTGCGTGAACCTCGTATCCAAGGCTTGTGAGTGCGCGAAGCAACGCAACGCTGTCAGATCCGCCTGACAGCGCCACCACATACAACTTTTCCTTGGACATCAGCCCGTGGCGCAGGATGTAACGCTTTGTTATCTCCTCAAACGTCATGCCTCGTTAAGGTGTATTCCGTCGTTGGCGATGGTGATGAGCCTGTGCTTGTACAGGTCGCCAACGGCACGCTTGTAAACCTTTTTGCTGACGTGGAATTGTTGCTTTATGTCCTCGGCGTCGCTCTTGTCGCCAAGTGGGCAGTAGCCTCCGTTGTCCTTGAGCCATTGCAGCAATGTTTGTGCAAAGTTCTTGGTCTGGCGTCTGCCAGTTTGTTGCAGGCTAACGTCAATCTTGCCGTCGGGACGTATGTTCTGTATGTATCCGGTCAGCTTGTCGCCGGTATGCACGTATTGGAAAATCTGGTCTTGGTATATAAGGCCTTGGTATTGGTTGTTGATTATAACCTTGAAGCCAAGCTCCGTCTTTTGCCAGACGAGCAGATCAACCTGTGAGCCGACTTTTGGCACAGGGTTGTCATTGGCGTAGCCATCGTCCCATTCGTCGTCAGGTGGCATTATTGGCGTGAGGCATTTGTCTATTTTCGCCGTCGCCACTATGCGGTAGCTTTCCTCGTCAATATAAATGTAAACAATGTAGCTTTCCCCAATCTCCATTTTGCGTTTTTGCTCGCGGAAAGGGCAGAAGACATCTTTCATGACTCCCCAGTTAAGGAAAGCTCCATACTCGTTTACCCATGTGCATTCGAGGTATGCGAAGTCGCCAACCTTGGCGATTGGGGTCTCCGTGGTGGCAATCAGCCTTTCGTCCTGGTCAAGGTACACGAAACATTCTACGAAATCGCCAACCTTGGTGTCCTTTGGGACGTATTTCTGTGGCATTAGTATTTCGCCTTCCTTTCCGCCGTCAAGGAACACTCCGAAAGTTTCCTTTCCTCCGAATGCGTGTGGGTTGTCGCGTACAGCCAGTTTCACCACCTCCAATGTGTTGTAGTCGCCAATGTTTATCATCTCTGTTGCGTGTTATCAGTGTTTTCGGTATTGTTTGTTGTCAACGGTTCTTCAGCCGACGGCGTTTCTTCTGTCAATGGTTGTTCTTTGGTCAATGCCGGATCTTCTGTGGAAATTTGTTCTTCTGTGGGGACTTGTTCTTCCGCTTTTGTTTGCTTTTCAGTTGCCAGCGTGTCTTCTGTCGTCAGCAATCCGTCCTTCATGTGTATTGTGCGGTCGGTTAGTGCGGCGAGTTCTTCGTCGTGAGTGACAATTACGAAGGTTTGCCCAAACTTGTCACGCAAGTCGAAGAATAATTGGTGCAGCTCCGCCTTGTTTTTCGAGTCGAGGCTTCCGGAAGGCTCGTCGGCAAGCACCACGCCAGGATTGTTTACCAACGCCCGCGCCACGGCGACACGTTGTTTCTCTCCGCCCGACAGCTCGTTTGGCTTGTGTTTTGCGCGGTCGGCAAGTCCCATGAACTGTAGCAGTTCTTCGGCGCGTGCCTTTGCTTCCTTGCGGCTCTTGCCTGCGATGAATGCCGGTATCATTATGTTCTCCAGTGCCGTAAATTCGGGTAGCAGTTGGTGAAACTGAAAGACGAAGCCAATGTGGCGGTTGCGGAAGTCGGCGAGTTTCTTTTGTGAGAGGTCGCTTGCGTCAATGCCGTCAATGGCAATGGTGCCGTTGTCGGGCTTGTCGAGAGTGCCTATTATCTGCAGCAGCGTCGTCTTGCCGGCACCCGATGGCCCAACGATGCTCACGACCTCCCCCTTGCCAATGTGCAAGTCAATTCCTTTCAGCACTTGCAGTTTCCCAAACGATTTGGTGATGTTTTTTATGTCAATCATAATCTGCCTCCTATTTTCTTTCTCAGCCACTCCGCCAAGGCATCGTAAGCCGAAGTCTCTTCTGTATGTTGTGGTTGTGCGAATGTCATGATGGTCTTGTCGTTGCCATACTGGTCCGGGAAGACGATTATGAGGTTCTTTCCCTTGAAATATTTCGTGAGTTCCATGGGCAGGCGTTCCATCGCCGTCTTGTATGACACGGTTCCCTTGCGGGCTGTCACCACCACGAATAGGTGATCGTCGGCGATTGACGATGCCAGTCGCGGCAGCTCGTTCCAATGTGGCATTGAGACGTATGAGGCACGCACGTTGCGATGGCGGTTCGTGATAAACTGGTTTATCATTTGCAGCGTGTCAGTGCGCCCGTTGAACTGCACCCTGCACTCCAGGTTCTCGGCAATGCGCGACAGGCGCTCAAGCCACCTGTAGAAGCCTGGTTCGTATTGGGCGCGCGACGGCACGGCGACCTGTATGCGGCGCAACGTGTTGAGAGGCTGGTACAGGCGTGCCATTATTATTTGCCTGTTCAGCCCGTTGAACAGGCTTTGGTGAAACTGCCCCCAGAACTTTGGCGACACATTCTCGTGCATGTGCATTCCGATGAGGATCTCCGAAGCCTGAAATTCCTTGAAGGCGTGCTTTATGCCGTTGGCAATGTTGGCTGCCACCCTCACCTGCGTATCCATTGGGACATCCATGCCGGCGGCGTATTCTTGCACTTGCCTAAGCAGCTGCTGCCCCTCATCTTGGTTGTGGCGCATGTTCTCGTCGTCGTAAACCACGTTTATTGCCGCAATGCTGCGACGCAGCTTTGGGTTGCGCGACATGATGGCGAGGTTCATGAGCCTGTTGGCATATTCCTTGTATTTCACGGGGACGAGTATCTTCTCGTCGTCGTCGGGCTTGTCCTCTGAGGGCATTTCCTTGTCGCGAAGTATTATTATCCGCGATGCCCAGTCGGTGACGAGCGACGATATTATGCACGTGAACAAAATCATTATAACGATGCCGTTTAGCATTCCCTCGTCCACGAGCGGCTGCCCGTTGCCGTAGTGCATGTTCATGCCGACGATGACCATGGCGATGGCTCCTGCGGCATGGGCCGAGGTAAGTCCGAACATCATGTGTCCCGAGCCTTTTGGCATGTGGAAGAGGTATGCCGCAGCGTATGCCGCCAATGCCTTTCCCAGTGTTCCGAACACCACGATGCACGTCACGATCCACAATATTCCGCCCCCCTGGAAAAGCAGGCGCACGTTGATGAGCATTCCCACGCCTATGAGGAAGTAGGGTATGAAGATTGCGTTGCCGATAAACTCGATGCGGTTCATCAACGGTGATACGTGTGGAATATAGCGGTTGAGCACCAGCCCGGCGAAGAATGCCCCGAATATGCCCTCAAGCCCCACGAGTGCGGCGAGTGCGGCGCTGAGGAAGAGCACGCACATGACGAATATGAACTGCATCACGGCATCGCTGTAGCGGCGCAGGAACCAGCGTGCCAGCTTGGGCACGAGCCACAGGCTTGCCGCCACGTATGCCACGAGCTTGGTCGCGAACCACGGCCAGAACCACACGCTTTGGTTGCCACCGTTGGCTGCCACGAGAGCCGCCAGGAAGATGAGCGCTAGGAACAGGCTCACCATCGTCGAGCCGACGCTTAGCGTCACGCTCGGCTTCTGCTGCAGCCCATATCGCGACACGACGGGGTAGGAGACGAGGGTGTTTGATGCCATGACGCACCCCAGCAGGAGTGCCGCCATGGGCGTGTAGCCAAGGATGCTGACCCCCATGGCGTATGTCAGCAGGAACGGCACGCTGCACGTTAGCAGCCCGAATACCAGTGCGCGCCACTTGTTGCGCTTCAGTCCCTCCATGTCCATTTCCAATGAGGCGAGGAACATTATGTAATAAAGCCCCACGCGGCCGAAAAGCTCGAAGCTTGCGTCACGCTCAAGGATGTTCAGCCCATGCTTGCCCACGAGCACGCCCGCCAGCACCATGCCGATGATGTGCGGGATGCGCAGCTTGCCCATTATGATGGGAGCAAACAATATCACGAGCAACACCACGAAAAATATCAGCGTGGGGTCGGTTATGGGAAAATATGAGGCAATATGCGCCATTTGCGGATGTAAAATTAGCTACTACGCCGCAAAGGTAACAATATTTTTGCTGAAAACTGTCAAATTATTAGCTCGATTGAATAAGAAATTGTAATTTTGCCACGAGAAAAGTAGAATTATTAAACGAAAGAAAGATTATGAGAGTAGCAATTGTAGGAGCGAGCGGTGCCGTGGGACAGGAATTCCTGCGCATCTTGGCAGAGAGGAATTTCCCAATCGACGACCTTTTGTTGTTTGGGTCAAAGCGTAGCGCCGGCAGCAAATACATGTTCAAGGGAAAGGAATACGTCGTCAGGGAGCTGCAGCACAACGACGACTTCAAGGGCGTTGACATTGCTTTCACGTCGGCAGGTGGCGGCACGTCGGCCGAGTTTGCCGAGACCATAACCAAGCATGGTGCCGTGATGATTGACAACAGCTCGCAGTTCCGCATGGACCCGCAGGTGCCACTCGTGGTGCCCGAGATAAATCCAGAGGACGCTCTGGATCGTCCCAAGGGCATCATAGCCAACCCCAATTGCACGACCATAATGATGGTGGTGGTGCTGAACCCAATCGACAAGATAAGCCACATCAAGAAGATACGCGTGTCGTCGTACCAGAGCGCGTCGGGAGCTGGTGCCGCCGCCATGAAAGAGCTGGAGCAGCAATACAAGGAGGTGCTGGAGACGGGCACGGTGTCAACCATCGACAAGTTCCCACACCAGCTGGCATACAACGTCATTCCGCAGATCGACAAGATGACCCCGACCGACTATACCAAGGAGGAGATGAAGATGTTCAACGAGACGCGCAAGATAATGCACAGCGACGTGCGCACTTCTGCCACCTGCGTCCGCGTCAGCTCGTTGCGCAGCCATTCGGAGAGCGTTTGGTTCGAGACGGAGCGTCCGGTGAGCGTCGAGGAGATACGCGAGGCGTTGCGCAACGCTCCGGGTGTGTCGCTTAAGGACGACCCGCAGAATTACGTTTACCCCATGCCGCTTGAGAGTGCGGGCAAGGACGACATTTACGTAGGTCGCGTGCGCAAGGATCTTGCCGACGACAACGGCAACACGCTTTGGCTGACGGGCGACCAGATACGCAAGGGAGCTGCGCTGAACGCGGTGCAGATAGCCGAATACCTCGTGAAGGTGGGCAACGTGAAATAGGCGCGTGGCGATTGCGGCGCGATGGTAACACGATTGCGCTGCAATCACGTTGCCATTATGCCGTAAACGCCTTGCCATTGCGCCGCAATGGCAAGGTCTTTGCGCCGTAATCACGTAGCCGTAATGGCGCAAGGGAAAAATTATGCGTTTTTCTCGCAAAATATTCACAAAAATATTTGTGGGAATGGAAAAATATTATTTACTTTGCGACGTGGCTCAATGCCACGTTACAATGCACTACTCGCGGGAGCGTAAGGAGATTGATGAAAAGTACAGCACGATGAATGTTGTTCTTAGTAATTGTTTCCTTGCGCTCTCGCGTTTTATGTATAAAAACCGCAATTTATTACCTAAACCAATAACTGAGACATGAAACTGAAAGAAGCATTTGCGGGAACACTGGAGTCGGGTGACATACTCATACAGATTGCTCCTGCCGAAGACAAGGGTCTTCACATCTCCCTCGACAGCACCGTCGAGTACCAGTTTGGCACACGCATACGCGAAGTGATCACGGAGACGCTCCAAGGCCTCGGGGTCAACGATGCCGACGTGAAGGCTACCGACAAGGGCGCGCTCGACTGCACGATAAGGGCGAGGACCACGGCTGCCGCGGTGAGGGCCACGGGCATGGACGTGTGGCAGGATGATTGACTGTTGGCAAGACGGGAAATCACGCATGATGGCTGTTATTCATTTTTAAACAATCTTTACTATGCAACGATTGAGAAGAACAATGATGTTCGTGCCGGGCAACAACCCGGGGATGATGCAGGACGCGTTCATCTACGGTCCCGACTCGATTATGCTTGACCTGGAAGACTCTGTGACCATGGCCGAGAAGGACACGGCTCGGCTGCTCGTTTACAATGCGCTGAAAACCATCGACTATGGCGACACGGAGATGGTGGTGCGCATTAACCCCTTGTCAACGCCTTACGGCAAGAAGGACATTGAGGCCGTGGTGAAGGCTGGCGTTGACGTGATACGGATGCCTAAGACCGAGACCGCCGACGAGGTGCGTGAGGTTGAGGCTGAGATAGAGAAAGTGGAAAGGGAGCTTGGCTGCCTTGGGCGTACCCAGATAATGGCTGCCATAGAGAGTGCCCTCGGCGTGGTTAACGCCTATGCCATAGCCACCGCTTCTCCGCGCATGATGGGCATTGCCCTCGGGGCTGAGGACTATTGCGCCAACCTGAAGACCGAGCGCACGCCCGAGGGAACCGAGTTGCTGCTGGCGCGCCAGACCATCGTTGTGGCGGCGCGTGCCGCCGGCATCGACGCGCTCGATACCGTTTACTCGAACCTCAACGACATGGAGACGTTCCGCAAGGAGGTTGAGACGATAAAGAAGATGGGTTTTGACGGCAAGTCGATTATAAACCCAAGGCAGATTGAGATAGTGAACGAGGTGTTCACACCGTCGCAGAAAGCCATTGACAAGGCGATAGCCGTCGTGGGGGCGATAAAGGAGGCTGAGCGTCGCGGCTCGGGCGTGATTGCCCTCAACGGAAAGATGGTTGACAAGCCCGTGGTGATACGCGCGCAGAGAACTATTGAACTCGCCATTGCGGCAGGTGTCTTAAGGAAGGAGGATTTGGCATGAGCAATTTACAGGAAAGGCAGGCCCTCGTTGCCGAGATGGCGGGGCGTTTGAGCAAGGAAACATACAAAGGAGGATCACGCAAGGTGACCACTCCACGCAAGGAATACCAGTCGGAGAGCCGCAAGGTGGTGAGCCTGGAGGAGGCCATACGTGGAAGCGGTTTGAAGGATGGCATGACGGTGTCGTTTCACCACCATTTCCGTGGGGGCGACAAGGTGCTTAACATGGTCATGGACAAGATTGCGGAGATGGGCTTCAAGGACATACGCGTTGCCGCGTCGAGCCTTAACGATGTCCACCGCCCGCTGATAGAGCACATAAAGAATGGCGTAGTGACGCAAATTTCCACGTCGGGCATGCGTGGCGAGCTGGCAAAGGCCATCTCGCATGGGCTGATGGAAGAGCCTGTGGTGTTTCGTTCGCACGGGGCGCGTGGCAGTGCCATAGCCAATGGTGACCTGCACATCGACGTGGCGTTTTTGGGTGCGTCGTCGTGCGATCCGCTTGGAAACGCATGTGGATACTCACGCTCGCCTAATGCCAAGTCGATTTGCGGCTCGCTGGGCTATGCCCTGCCCGACGCTCGTTACGCCGACAAGGTGGTGATCCTGACTGATGACCTTGTGGCTTACCCCAACACGCCGACTTCGATAAGCGAGCACGACGTTGACTACGTGGTGGTGGTCGATTCCGTGGGCGACTCTTCCAAGATTGCCTCGGGAGCCATTCGCGACACGAAGAACCCACGCGACATACTGCTTGCCAAGGAGGCTTGCAAGGTCATCGTGAACAGTGGCTATTTCAAGGATGGTTTCTCCATACAGACTGGGTCGGGCGGAGCGTCGCTCGCTGTGGTGAAATACTTGCGGCAAAGCATGATTGACCAAGACGTGAAGGCTTCGTTTGCGATTGGCGGGATTACCGCGCACATGGTCAGGCTGCATGAGGAAGGCCTCATTGGGCATCTCATAGACGTGCAGTCGTTTGACAAGGTTGCGGCGGAATCGCTGAAAAACGACCCTCGCCACAAGGAGGTTTCTGCCAACGAGTACGCTTCTGCCGATGAGCCAGGAGCCGCCACCAAGTATCTTGACGTGGTGATACTTTCGGCCCTGGAGGTGGATGTCAACTTCAATGTCAACGTCCTTGTTGGCAGCGATGGCATCATACGTGGTGCGATAGGCGGGCATCAGGACACTGCCGCCGACTCGGCGCTGAGCATTGTGGTGTGCCCGTTGTTGCGTGGCCGCATTCCGTGCGTCGTCGATGAGGTTACCACCCTCATAACCCCGGGGGCAAGCGTTGACGTGGTGGTGACCGAATATGGCGTGGCGGTGAACCCACGTCGTCCTGACATTGCCGACCGCCTGCAACGTGCCGGCATTCGCTTGGTGTCACTTGAAAGCCTTCGCGACCGTGCGATGCGCGTCATTGGTGCTCCGGCTCCGCTGCCGTTTGGCGACAGGGTTGTTGGCGTGGTGATGAATCGCGATGGCGAGATTATGGATGTTATAAAGAATATAAAATAATGGAAGTTACGCTTGACGCTTTGCTGCGCAGCCGCGACGAGCGGTGGGCGATGGAAAAACGCTTGCTGCGCGAGTATCCAAAGGCTGTTGTCGTGGTGCTCACGGTGGTCATGCCGGGGAGCGTCAAGCGCGACTGGCGTTCGCTCGTGGTGGCAAACGCTGCCGTGGAAGCCGTGAACGAATTGCTGGGAGAGTGTGCGCTGGTGTCGTCAACACGTGACTTGGAAACTGGTTTTGAGGGCTATTGGGTCGTGAGGGGCGATGCCGTTGACGTGAAACGGCGGTTGTGCGCCATTGAGGAAACTCACCCCTTGGGACGGCTTTTCGACATTGATGTCTTGTGTGGGGATGCCGTGCCGATACCCCGTACTGCTTTGGGATTGGCTCCGCGTCGGTGTTTGCTATGCGCTAATGAGGCGCGATGGTGCATGCGCAACCGTAGCCATGCGCCTGAGGAGGTGCAGGCGAAGATAACGGAGATGGCGGCTGCATATAGAAAACACGGTGTGGACACAAAAATGAGAATGGCATGAACGCAGACTACGAGATACGTGAAATACCGATGGGCTATGCGCCGGCGAGGGAAAGGGTTGAGGCTTTTCTTGCCGGCAGGGGATTGCGGCTGGACAAGGTTGACTACTATGAGGCCGTTTATGCCCATGGTGAAGACGAAATACTTGCGGCTGGCGGCTTGCTCAAGGACACCATAAGGTGCATTGCCGTAAAGGAGGGGCTGGCCGACGAGCATCTTGCCAACAGTCTTGTGTCGCATCTCATGGTCATTGTGCAGCGGCGTGGTTACCCTACGGTGAAAGTGTTTACGAGACCTGGGAGCAAGGAGGTGTTCAGGAGCTTGGCGTTTGAGGTCATTGCCGAGACGGAAACTGTGCTGTTCATGGAGAACAGCCAAGTGCCGCTGCGCAATTATCTAAGTGGGCTTGAGAGAATGCGTAAGCTGGGCAGGTCGGGGGTCATAGTGATGAATTGCAACCCTTTCACGCTGGGGCATCGTTATCTTGTGGAGCAAGCCTCTCGGCAGGTTGACAATTTATTCGTAATACCATTGCTTGAAGAAGGTTTTGGGTTTACCTATGGCGAGAGGTGTGAGATGATAAGGCTTGGGACATCAGACTTGTCTAACGTCTGTGTTTGCGAGGGCAGTGCTTACGCCATTTCGCGTGCCACGTTCCCCACTTATTTTCTAAAGCAACTTGACCTTGCCGCAACGCACCAGATGGAACTCGACTTGCAAGTGTTTTGGCGTTACGTAGCTCCTTCGCTTGGCGCTACGGTGCGCTTTGTTGGCAGTGAGCCTCTTGATCCTCTCACATGCCGTTATAACGAGTTGATGATGCGTGTGTTGCCGCTGCATGGCATAGAGGTCAGGCAGGTTGGGCGCTTGCGTAAGGATGGCGAGGTGGTGAGCGCGTCGCATGTGCGTGCCTTGATTGAGGCGAACAAAATGCATGCCGCCATGGAGCTGGTGCCGCCTGCGACACGGCCTTTTGTGCTGGCAAGGTTTGCCGTGGATGCGCTTTTGCGGGAGCTTGACACCACGCCCAAGCCTGGGCTGGTTGACAAGGACAACAATGGGGCGCACGCAGACATGAATTATGCGCTTATGTGGCGGAGCATACAGGCTTTGCGACCTTATTTTGTGCGTCTTGCCAAGCTTGGCATGGAAACTGAAAGGCCACCCATGGCTGACGATGTGAGGCGCATTGGCATTGAGGCGGAACGGGCAATGCTGGAAACTACTGGTGGCGTAAACACTCATCGTGGGGCTTTGTTCTCCCTTGGCATAACGGTGGTTGCTGCGGCATGGCTTTATGGAAACAAGGGTGTTGTAACGGCTGAGGATTTGCGAAAACTGATATCTGACATTGCTTCGGGGTTTGAGCCGGCAAGGGGAACGCATGGGTCTGAGGTCGTGTCAAAAGCCAATGTAAAGGGGGCGCGTGAGAATGCCGTTGGTGGCTATGCGGAATTGTTTTCCACGTGGATGCCCCTTTACCGAAACTTGCGCGATGACCGTTACCGTCCTCACAAGACGTTGCTGAAAATAATGTCAATGCTTGAGGACACAAACGTGTATCATCGCACTGATGCCGATACGGCGGCTGCCGTTCGCCATACGGCGGATATGCTTTTGGGACGTTTCTCGATTTCCGCCTTGATGGAAGCCGACGCGGAGTTTATACGGCATAACATATCGCCGGGTGGCTGCGCAGACATGCTTTCGCTGACAATGCTTGTGAATGCCATACTGAAGTAGTAATTTAAAATATACGAAACGAAAAACTTTGTTAAACATAACAACGATTGCATTATGATTGAATTGATTAAACATGGAGTGTACCTTATCGATGGCAATGTTATCGCCACCGATACCACAGGCTTGCCTTCTCCTGACGAGGCTCGTGAAAACACCATAACATACGGCATCCTGCGCTCGCACGATGTCAATGGTGGAAAGGGAAAAGAAATGCATATCCGTTTCGACGCAATGATGTCACATGACATTACTTACGTGGGAATAATACAGACGGCAAGGGCCAGTGGACTTAAGGAGTTTCCGCTGCCATACGCCATGACCAACTGCCACAACTCGTTGTGCGCCGTTGGTGGGACAATCAATGAGGACGATCATGTGTTTGGGCTTTCGGCGGCAAAAAAATATGGTGGCATTTACGTGCCTGCAAATCAGGCTGTGATACACCAGTTTGCCCGTGAGGAGATGGTGAAGTGCGGCAATATGATACTTGGCTCCGATTCGCACACGCGTTATGGCTCTTTTGGCAACATGGGTGTTGGTGAAGGTGGCGGTGAGCTTGTGAAGCAGCTTTTGCGCAACACTTGGGACATAAAGGCTCCTGAGGTCGTGTTGGTTTGGCTTGAAGGAACCCCTCGTCATGGCATTGGTCCGCATGACGTGGCTATTTCGCTGGTGAAGGCCACTTTTGAGAGTGGTTTTGTAAAGAATAAGGTGTTGGAGTTTGCTGGACCAGGTGTCGCGAATCTTTCAGTTGATTTCCGCAGCGGAATTGACATAATGACAACCGAGACGACATGTCTCAGTTCTATATGGGTTACTGACGATAAGGTTCGCCAGTATTATGAGGAGCACCGCCGTCCTGACGATTATAGGGAGTTGCGTCCGGGCAATGTGGCTTATTATGATGGTATGGTGCGTATTGACTTGTCTTCACAGGAATCCATGATAGCCTTGCCTTACCATCCGTCGAACGCTGTGACCATACATGAGTTGCAAGCCGACCCGGAGGGCGTGTTGAAGCGTGTTGAGGATGATACCAGGAAACGTTTTGGCGACAAGATTCAAGTTGATCTCAGAAGCAAGATACGCAATGGGAAAGTTTACGCTGACCAAGGCATAATTGCGGGATGCTCAGGCGGAACTTATGAAAACCTTTGTGAGGCAGCCTCTATATTGAAAGGCAAATCTGTTGGCAACGATTATTTCACGTGTTCGGCTTATCCGCAGTCGTCGCCGGTTTACATAGCGGCGAACCGTAGTGGCGTTACGAGTGACCTTGTTGAGGCCGGGGTTGTTATAAAACCAGCTTTTTGCGGTCCGTGCTTCGGTGCCGGTGACGTGCCATCTAACAACGGTTTGAGCATACGCCATACCACCCGTAACTTCCCCAACCGAGAAGGGTCAAAGCCCGGTCAGGGGCAAATCTCTATGGTTGCGTTGATGGACGCACGCTCTGTTGCGGCTTCAGCGGCCAATGGCGGTGTTATAACGGCAGCCACAGATGTTGATTATGATGACGAATACAAGCCATATTCGTTTGACAACAAGATTTACGAACACCGTGTGTATCGTGGATTTGGCAAGGCGGATCCTAATGTGCCATTGTGTTATGGCCCTAACATCAAGGACTGGCCGGAAATGTACCCGTTGCAGAAAAACATATTGGTGCAACTTGCCGCTGTGATACACGACCCTGTGACGACAACCGACGAACTGATACCTTCGGGCGAGACCTCAAGCTACCGTTCCAATCCGTTGCGTTTGTCAGAATTTGCGCTTTCTCGTCGCGTGCCTGAATATGTTGGACGCAGTAAGGAAATCCAGCAAATGGAGCGTGAACGCCGTGAGGGCAAAGCTCCGAGTCATGTCATTGATGCGCTTGCCAAAGTGGGTGCAAAGGTTGAGGAGACATCGTTTGGCTCGTGTGTGTTTGCCAATAAACCTGGCGATGGCTCGGCGCGCGAGCAGGCTGCCTCGTGCCAGAAAGTGCTTGGTGGTGACGCAAATATCTGTTATGAATACGCTACCAAGCGTTATCGCAGCAATTGCATAAACTGGGGCATCGTGCCGTTCACAATCTCAAAGGACACTCCGTTTGACTATGAGGTTGGCGATATGGTGTTTGTTCCGAATATTCGTGAGGCGATACTATGTGGAAAGGAAGAAATTGACGCCAAGGTCATAACTGGTGATGGCGTAAAGGATATTCACCTTTATTTCCAAAATCTTACGCAAGATGAGCGTGAGATTCTGACAGATGGATGTCTTATAAACTATTATCGTGAGCACAAGAAAATGTAGTGATTAAAGGAGTTTGGGGAAGTGAGTGGTTGGATTGATAAGAGGTTAAAATACTTTTGGATGTAAAAAAGTTTGGAGTATTTCCTTCAGCTACTTACTTTTCAGGCTCCTGGAATTTGCAAAAATCCTATGTGAGTCGTGGATTGTGATTTTAAAAAAACAGTAAAAAGCTATGGAAAAGATTAAGATGACAACTCCCATCGTGGAGATGGATGGCGATGAGATGACACGAATATTGTGGAAAATGATAAAGGATGAACTTATAATTCCTTTTGTCGA
>CAYLUI010000002.1:0-10400 GCA_964386825.1 uncultured Prevotella sp.
CGTATTGGGTCTGCTGTGGCATCACCGGATGGCAAGCTGGTTGCTTATCAAGTGAGCTATTACAGTGTTAAGGAAAATAAAAGTCACACAATGCTTTTCGTTCAGGGAACAAAGGCTGGCAAAAAGGACATTCCTTCTCCATTGCTGTTGACGAAAAATGAAAAAAGTGAAAGCGATCCAGCGTGGATAGAGGGTGGAAGCAAGATTGCGTTTCTTTGTGATGGTCAGTTGTGGAAAATGAATGCTGACGGTTCTGGGCGTGTGAAACTTACAGACTCAAAAGTTGATATTGAAGGATTTAAGTTTGCGCCAGACGGATCAAAAGTTATACTGATAAAGAGCGTTCCTTCACATGAATCCATAAAGGAAAATCCATCTGATTTGCCAAAAGCGACAGGATTGCTGATTACAGATTTAAATTATCGCCACTGGGATCATTATGTGGAAAGTGTTGCGCATCCTTTTGTTGCTGATGTCAATGGCGACAAGGTCAATGATGGTGTTGACATTTTGGAAGGAGAACCTTACGAGTGTCCTATGGCTCCTTTTGGTGGCGTGGAGCAATTGGCTTGGAGTCCTGATTCGAAGACTATTGCATATACGTGCCGAAAGAAGTCAGGCTTGGATTATGCAATATCCACAGACGCAGACATCTTTTTATATGATGTGGCAAAAAGGGGTGCGTGGAATATTTGTAAACCGGCAAATTACAAGGAACCTAAAATAGATCCTACGAAAAGCATGCGCAATCAGCTTGTTAATCACCAGGATGGTGATATGCAGGTCGGCTATGACATCAATCCTGCTTTCTCCCCTAATGGGCAGTATGTTGCATGGCAAAGCATGGCGCGCAATGGTTATGAGAGTGATCGTAATCGTTTGTGTGTGATGGATTTGCATACAGGTAAAAAGAAATATGTCACTGAAAGTTTCGATTCAAATGTTGATGCTTTCGTCTGGTCTAATGATAATAAAAACATTTATTTTACAGGCTGTTGGCATGCTGTGGTAAATGTGTATCAGACAGATCTTGACGGTAATGTTATGCAGATAAGTAAAGACGAGTGGGCTGATTATGGTTCTTTGCAGATGCTTGGGGTTGGTGTGAAGGACAAGAGTTTGCTCGTTACAAAACATTCCATGCTACATCCTGACGACCTCTATGTTCTTACACCAAACAATAAGAAACCGAAGTCGTCCGAGCTTGTCCAAATAACGGATGAAAACAGGCATGTGTTTGACCAGCTTGCCATGCCCAAGATTCAGCAGAGATGGGTTAAGACTACTGATGGTAAGGAGGAATTGGTTTGGATAATACTTCCACCACATTTTGACGAGACCAAGAAATATCCTACATTATTATATTGTGAGGGAGGTCCGCAGAGTCCCGTGTCACAGTTCTGGAGTTACCGTTGGAATTTCTCAATTATGGCATCGCATGGTTATGTAGTGGTTGCTCCAAATCGTCGTGGTTTGCCAGGTTTTGGCTCTGCGTGGAATGAAGAGGTATCGCAAGATTGGACAGGTCAGTGTATGCGTGATTATCTTTCAGCTATTGATGACGCAGTTGCCAATTTGCCATACGTTGACAAAGATAGGCTTGGTGCTGTTGGTGCTTCTTTTGGTGGTTTTTCTGTATATTATCTTGCAGGTCATCACAATAAGCGTTTCAAGTGTTTTATTGCGCATGATGGTGCATTCAATTTGGAATCAATGTACACGGATACAGAGGAGGCTTGGTTTTCCAATTGGGAGTATGACGATGCCTATTGGAATAAGGATTTAACGGATGCAGCCAAACGTACTTATGAGAATAGTCCACACCGTGCTGTGGATAATTGGGATACGCCAATTCTTTGCATACATGGTGAAAAAGATTATCGCATAAATGCAAACCAAGGTTTTGGTGCTTTTAATGCAGCTCGTATGAAGGGAATTCCTGCGGAGTTGCTGTTGTTCCCAGACGAGAATCACTGGGTACTTAAGCCACAGAATGGAATACTTTGGCAACGTACTTTCTTTAATTGGTTGGACAGATGGCTTAAGCGTTAAGCATTAGTTCTGTAAGTTTTGACCCCCCCATCTTCTCTGTGAGATTATGGTGTAAAGGAAATAATTTAATAATAAAGAGGAATAACGAAGTGTTTAGTGATTATGTGCAAAACTGATAAAAACTAAATGCTCAAGTATAAATAAAAAGTGAAACAATGGTAGAAACAATTCAAAAGAAACTCAGCGATTCGAAAGTATTGAGGTGGACAGCGTTGGTATTGCTCGCCGGTGCGATGTTTTTTGCTTATATTTTCGTTGATATTTTGTCACCAATGCAGGCGTTGCTGCATGAAACACGTGGTTGGAGTCCCGAAGCTTTCGGTCACTATGCAGGTTCGGAGACTTTCTTGAATGTATTTGTCTTTTTCCTTATTTTTGCTGGTATTATTCTCGACAAGATGGGAGTGAGATTTACCGCAATACTTGCAGGTGCTGTGATGGTGTTTGGTGGTGCCATAAATTTTTATGCTGTCACAGATGCTTTTGCTGGTAGTGCGGTTGAGACATTCTTTGACGGCATACTCAATCTTCCGCAGGCATGGTGGAACGTTACTCCGTGGTATGACGGAATGCCTGCCTCGGCAAAGCTTGCAGCGATAGGTTTCATGGTCTTTGGTTGCGGAGCTGAGATGGCAGGAATAACGGTGAGTCGTGGTATCGTTAAGTGGTTTACTGGTCATGAGATGGCGTTGGCTATGGGTATTGAGATGGCAATTGCTCGTGTTGGCGTAGCTGTGGTTATGGTTGGTGCACCTGCTATTGCGGCGATGTCAACTCCTTTGAGTGTCAGCCGTCCAGTGGCTGTGGCTTTGTTTTTGCTGTGTGTGGGACTCATAAGTTTTATAACTTATGGTTTCATGGATAAAAAGCTTGATGCCCAGGGGGCTGTGGAAGAGAAGGATGATCCGTTTAAGGTTTCTGATATAAAATACATCCTTGCAAGTCGTATGTTCTGGGTAGTTGCTCTGCTTTGTGTTCTTTATTATAGTGCTATTTTCCCGTTCCAAAAGTATGCCATAAATATGCTTCAATGTAATCTCGGTTTTACTGCGGAACAAGCAGGATTGGTTTTTTCCGTGTTCCCTCTTGGAGCGGCAGCGGTAACTCCTTTTCTTGGCAATTTCCTTGACCATAAGGGTAAGGGGGCTACTATGCTTATTCTTGGTGCAGTGTTGCAGATTATTTGCCATTTGACATTTGCTTTTGTCGTACCTGCTACGCATAGTGTGCTTATAACAATGACTGCAATCGTGGTTCTTGGCATAAGTTTCTCGCTTGTACCAGCGGCTCTTTGGCCTTCGGTTCCAAAACTCATAGAGCCAAAGCTTATAGGTAGTGCTTATGCTCTTATCTTCTGGATACAGAATATAGGTTTGTATGCTTTCCCAATGATTATTGGGTCTGTATTGGCGAGCAGTAATCCTGGTGTTACAGATCCTTTGAAATATAATTATACAATTCCAATGTGCGTATTTGCAAGCCTTGGCGTTGCTGCAATGCTCCTTGGTTTCTATCTGAAGTTTATAGACAAAAAAGGTGGTTATGGACTTGAAGAACCTAATATAAAAGGTTAATAAGGAATATTTGCATTCATAAGATTCATGAAAGAAGAATCGGCTGTCAAGCGTTGGAGCATATTATTTATTGCCGCTTTAGTGATGATGTCTGGCCGTGTGTTTTGGACACATAGTATTGCCAGTGTCCACATTACTAAAAGCTCCTTTGCATGAGGTAGGCATGGCGTGGACATCGGCTGAGTATGTTTTTTACGCTGGCAGCTATTCTGTCTTTAATATCTTTTTTGATGTTTTTTTTCGGTGGTGTTATTATATTAAAAACATAGGATTGATGCTTGTGCGCCTGTATGGGGTGGACATGTTGTGGATGCAAATGTGACAGCTTCGGGGAAGGTGGATTGTACCCAGCCAATGCTTATATTTATTTGGGCATAGTGGCTGTTGTGATTTCTATTTTGCTGTTGGAACTTGACCGTAAATGTCATTATGGTCTTGAAGCTAAGAACATCTGCATGGAATAAAGATTTGCGTGAGGAAATGGCAGAGCATAATGAATTAGGCAAGTGGGGGGAAGAATTTGCCGTTGACTTTTTGCGACATGAAGGTTATATTATCCTTGAACGTGACTGGAGGAATGGACGTAGCAAACGTGACATTGATATAATATGTAAGACTGCGGATAGGACAACTGTTGTTTTTGTTGAGGTGAAAACCAGATCGAGAGAGGACGTTGCCAGACCAGAGGATGCTGTGAATATAAGGAAAATAAGGAATATCGGGCAGGCTGCTGATCAATATGTGAAAAATAATAATGTTGTTGAAGAACTACGTTTCGACATCATTGCGATTGTTGGCAGAAAGGGCGATTGCAATGTAAAGCTTGAACATATAGTTGACGCTTTCAACCCACTATTAATTTAGGCATTCTTCTTGGATTGAGGCAGATAAGAAAAGCTACTTGTTTTTTGGAGGCTTTACTTCAAGAGTCATTTGGGGCTAATAAAAATAGCGGAGCGTTAAACCAGCTCCGCTATTTTTTTATATGCAATGTTTTCTGTATTTTTAGCAAACCTTTTCAAGTTTCTTCATTACCGCAAATATGAAGAAGAAGCTTGCTATGCAAAGTGCCACGAGTACTCCCCATACAACTGTCAAAGGAACGTTATTCCACAAGTATGCAGGTATTTGTACAAGGAAATTGCCAATAGCTGTTGCTCCAAACCAGCAGCCCATCATCAGACCTTGGTATTTTTGTGGTGAAACTTTGGAAACAAAGCTTATGCCCATGGGCGATAGCATAAGTTCCGCAAATGTCAAAACAAGATATGTGCTTATGAGCCAAAGGGGGCTTACGCGCTGTGGATCGTCTGCTGGATAACCTGCAGCGTTATAGCTCAAGCCTATTGATGCGGCAATCATTATCACAAAGCCGATGCCTGCGACAAGCATACCATAGCCAATCTTACGTGGTGCGGAAGGTTCTTTGCCTCTTGATGCCAACCAGCCAAAGAGGGCGACGCTGACAGGGGTAAGCATTACGACGAATGTGGGATTGAATTGCTGGAAGAGTGGAACGTCAACGTTGATTGTTTGGTCAGCGGCAAGGCTGTATTTGTAACCGAGGAATGCAGCACATGCGAGTATTAGAACTCCAGCGATGGTTTTGCCTTTTGATGTCTTGCTTTGGAATAAGGCAAACAGGGCATACACGATGACGATTACTCCCATGAGGTTTGTAACGTCGAAGAGCATGCTTACTATGCCACTTGCTGTCGTGTGGGTAAAGTCGCGAGCGAAATAAGTAAGGGTCATACCATTTTGGTGGAACGCCATCCAGAAGAAAATCACTACGGCAAATACCAAGAACAATGCTACAAGGCGACTGTGTGTGTCTGCTTTCTCCTCGGGAGTTTCCTCGTGCTTGACCTCAGCTTTTTTCTCTTCGACAGTTATCTTTTGCTTTTTGGCAGTGTTGTCAACTTGTGCGAATGTCCAGCGGAATCCGTAATATATTGCTATTGAAGCTATAAGCGAAAGACATGCTACTCCAAAAGCATAATGATAGGCTGCAGCTTCTGGAACTCCCAACGACGACATTGCCCAAGCGTGTAGTTTTGTGGCAGCCGTAGGGGCGAAGAGTGCACCAATGTTTATTGCCATGTAGAAAATGGAGAAGCCAGAGTCGCGCTGCCTTTCATACTTTGGATCGTCGTAAAGTTTGCCGACCATAACTTGCAGGTTCCCCTTGAAGAGAGAAGTTCCCATGCTTATGAGTATCAGGGCAAGTGCCATGATGGCAACGGCAATAGTGCCGGCACCTGCGGGTATGGCAAGGAGCAAGTACCCAAGGAACATCACGAGTATGCCGAAAGTTACGCAGCGTCCATAGCCGATTTTGTCGGCAACAGCACCGCCAACGATGGGCAAGAAATAAACAAGCATGAGGAATGTTGCATACACGGTTCCGGCAATTCCTTCGCCCCATCCGAAGTTTGCCTGCAGGAAGAGTACGAAGATAGCCAACATCGTGTAGTAGCCAAAGCGCTCGCCAGTGTTGGCAAGTGCAAGTGCATAAAGACCTTTTGGTTGGTTTTCAAACATAGTTTTTAAAAGTTTTATTTGTTATAGTTAATGATTATGAATGCTGCTTAAGGAAGCCTGTTCACCTAATTATGTCGAAAAGGTATCCCAACTTTATGGTTATGGTGCCAAAATTGCTTGAACCGAAATAATCACGTTTTGAGTCACCATAAATGTTTCCAAGTCCGTAATAGTAACGTGCTTCGAGTGTAAAGCGTCCTGCCTTTGGCATGGCAAGTTCAATGCCAAGTCCTGCGGTTATGCCATAATCGAGTTTGTTTTCAACCTTCATGGTGTCCTGGGCTACTATGGTATTGGCACGGTCGCTGATGTTTATTTGTGAGAGGTCAAAATTGCTCTTTGTGCTTTCGCTCATGTAAACTCCAAGTTGTGGTCCGGCATTTACAAAGAAGTTTACACCTTTGTTTTCTTTGCCCCAAGCCAAATGAGCCATTAGTGGGATCTGTATGTAGTTTATTGTGCGTTCATATTTTTCCGCTTCACCTGTGGTTGCGTTTATGACGGCGTTGTCGTTGATATCGCGTATGTCCTCTTTCCATCCAAGTTGGCTATAGTTTATTTCGGTTTGTATTGACGCTATCATGGAAAAATATTTTTCTACAGTATAGCGTGTCGTGAAACCGAAATTCATCCCGCCTTTCATGCCCTGTACAACTTTGGGCGTGAAGCGTATGCTTGTTAAGTTGTACCCAGCGTTGCCTCCTATGGAAAGCGTGTTGCGGTGGTCGCCAATCTGTGCGTGGGCAATGCCAGGCAAAAAAAGGAGGGCAAGTATTATTTTGTATTTATTACGCATTTTCTTGTAGTTTTCACTTATGTTTTGGCATGGCCGTTGTGTTTGTGCAATGGCTTGTGGCGCTTTTAATAGCTAATAGCCTCAATATTGCCATTTGGCAGGAAGTGTACAAGTTGGAAGAAATCATTTTGCATTCCTGCAGAGCTTATTTGCTTGAATATAAGTGGTGCTTGAAGTGCATGGTATTGGTTCTGCCACTTGGTTCCCTTGAAATCCTTGCCGTATCTTGCCATTCCGCGCAGAAAGAATTGTGCGTGGTCGTAACCGGTTATGGCAAAGCGAGGCAGGGCTTGTTGCATGTCGGTGTGAAACCATTGGCTGTAGCTTTGCGTTAAAGCCTTGGTTCGTATGTCTGCCGGATTGTAATAGAACGTTGACGGAATGTAAGTGTCAAAGTTATGAAACTTTTGTTTGTTTATGCCGAGGTACATCATCCATTCCGTGTATCCGAAGAGTGTAACTTTCATGTGTGGGTTGGATGAGCGCAACGTTTCAAGCTTTTTGATGGCTTGGGTAAGCTCTGGTGAGCGTGCGGTGTTAAGTACCACAACGTTTTGCTGTGTTTGGCTAAACTGCTTTGCGAAGAGATCGTCGGAGCTGTTCAGGTTTGTTATGCCATATTTTATGTCCTTGCTTTCAAGGCGAGTGCGCAAGCCATAGGTGAACTTTCCTTTGTTGGAAGCCTTGTCGTTGCAATCTATGAATACGGCCCTTGCATTGGGAAAACGTTTCAGGAAATATTCAATGCTGCTGTTGGTTTGCCGCTCATTGTTTTGGTACACTTGGAATATTTGGTTGTACGATGCGACGTTGTCGCCGTCTATGGAGAACGGAATTACCATTTTTATGTCATGTGCTCGGCAAAACTCTGCCAAGGCATGTACTTGCTTTGTGTATAAGGGACCGAATATGATGTCGCATTTCCCGGCGGAGTTGGTGTTTGTGAACTTGCTTATGTCGGCATCAATATTTACGTTCCAGGCTTGTATTTCTGTGTTTAGCCCACAGGCTCTCAAGCTGTCGCACGCCATCAGTATGCCACGATAATATTCAGTCATGCGTTTTCCGTCACCATCAATGTTGTGCAAAGGCAACATTATGCCGACGCGCACCGTTTTGCCGTTTAGTGAGTTTTGTGTTTTTTTCTTAGCCTCACCTTTTTGCCCTTTGTTGTATGGTATGAGTACGGTGTCGTCTTTCTTCAGCTTGTAGCCGTCGATTTTCATTTCTGGGTTGGCTTCTATCAACTCGTCAACCGTTATGTCGTGCTTTTTGGCTATGCCGTAAAGCGTATCTTTTTTCTTTACCTTATATTTTTCGCGCACAACGATTTGCCCAAAGCATTGCAGGCTTAATGCAACAAGGAGGGCAAGGGTTGCGACTCTTATGGAAATTTTCATATTCGCATTCTGAACATTTCGGTATATCGTTTGCAAATGTACAAAATAAATTGCATCTTTCTTCGATTATTCAAGAAAATATGTCGTAAACTTTTCTTTTCTGTTGAAAAAAGTGTTTTTTCAGTGATTAAATATGTAACTTTGCAATCTTAACAATTAGCTTTCGAGTATGGGAATTAGGCTTGTTTTTTTTTCTGTGCTTTTTATGGTGTGCTGTGTGCCAGTAAAAGCCCAGAATATGCCGACCATATCACCATCGGCAACTTATACCGTTGGTGATGGAGGGGAGCAAACCTCGACGTCAATATCAGAATCAGCTCCGCTCACAGTTCGTTTTTCGAGCGGGGCAGAGAATGATGATGGCTGGACGGCTCATTATGAGTGGCATTTCTACCGTCAGGGGCAACGCGAAAGCCCTTACCTTGTGCGTTATGAGAAAGATACGGAGTTTACTTTCGTGGAAGCGGGTGCCCATTGCGTGGAACTTTGGGCAACATTTACCCAGGGAAATGATTCTGTTATATATGCCGATGTATATTGGGCTTCAGATGGGCAGCCAATTACTGTCGGCATCTCGGAGAGCAAGCTTGAATTTCCCAATGCGTTCTCGCCAAATGGGGACGGCATAAACGACGTTTATAAGGCCAAGGAAGGGTATAAAAGCATAGTGGAGTTCAAGGCTACCATTTTCAATCGCTGGGGACAGAAGGTTTACACCTGGGATGACCCTTCGGGTGGATGGGATGGCAAGTTTAATGGCAAGGATGCCAAGCAGGGTGTTTACTATGTGCTTGTGAAGGCTCGTGGTGCGGATGGACGTAAATTTAACATCAAAAAGGATGTCAATTTGCTTAGGGGCTATACGGAGACAAATGGTGGTGGTTTTTGACTATTGCGGTGTGGTAAGCTTGCAGGTCATCCCATAAAGTCAAGTGCTTTTGCGTTTGTGCCGCAATGGCTTCGTGTTTACGGCGTAATGGCCGTGCGTTTGCGGCGCAATCGCAATGTGTTTATGGCGTAATCGCAATGCGTCTGCAGTGCAATGGCAATCTGCTAAGTGAAAGAACCCGTTCGTGGCAATATGCCATTGGGCATTTAAAAGAGGAAAACCGTTTTATTTAATCATAGGAATTTAATGGTCAAGGATTTTAGTTTGGAAGATCAAGAGTGGATAAATGTTTATGGAGCGCGGATTCACAATCTTAAGAATATAGACGTAAGGCTACCGCGCAACTCGCTCACGGTCGTTACGGGGCTGTCTGGTTCAGGCAAGTCGTCGCTTGCCTTTGACACAATTTTCGCTGAGGGGCAGCGTCGTTATATTGAGACGTTCTCAGCTTATGCGCGTAATTTTCTCGGTAACATGGAAAGGCCTGATGTTGACAAGATTTCAGGTTTGAGTCCTGTCATAAGCATTGAGCAAAAGACCACTAACAAGAATCCACGTTCCACGGTTGGCACGACGACTGAAATTTATGACTACTTGCGTTTGTTATATGCAAGGGCAGGCACGGCTTACAGTTATCTTAGTGGTGAAAAAATGGTGAAATACACGGAAGAGAAGGTCATTGGCTTGATACTTTCCGAGTATGATGGTAAGGGCATTTATATCCTGTCGCCACTTGTGAGGCAGCGAAAGGGACATTATAGGGAACTTTTCGACAGTATGCGCCGTAAGGGATACCTTTATGTCCGTGTTGACGGAGAGGTTAAGGAAATTGTGCGCGGCATGAAAGTTGACCGTTACAAGAACCATAATATAGAAGTCGTTATTGACAAGCTTAGGGTTGAGGCAAAGGACGATGAGCGGCTTCGCCGAAGCGTGGCAGTGGCCATGAGGCAGGGTGACGGGGCTGTGCTGGTCATGGATAAGGACACTGGGGAGGTGCGTGGCTTTTCGAAGCGGTTGATGGATCCTACTACCGGGTTAAGTTATGGTGAGCCGGCTCCAAACATGTTCTCTTTCAACTCTCCCGAGGGAGCTTGCCCACGATGCCATGGCCTTGGTGTGGTCAGTGAGATTGATCTGAAAAA
>CAYLUI010000002.1:10410-46917 GCA_964386825.1 uncultured Prevotella sp.
GTATAAGAACCAGTTGATATTCTGGCAGATTGAAGCCATATTGAAAAAATACGGATGTGACTTGAAGACTCCTTACAAGAACATTCCAGAGGAGGCTGCCGACGAAATATTAAATGGTTCGCTGGAGAGTGTCAGGATTGACAAGGATGTTGTTCATACATCGACCGATTATTTCGTGGCTTTTGATGGTGTGATAAAATATTTGCAGAGCGTCATGGCAAACGATGACTCTGCCGCAAGCTTGCGTTGGTCGGCGCAATTTTTGGAGACACGAGAATGTCCGGAATGCCATGGCAGGCGCCTGAAGATGGAAGCTCTGGCATATAAGGTGTGGGATAAGAACATCTCTGAGGTTGCGTGCATGGACATATCGGAACTCAGCGAATGGCTTGCTAATGTTGAGGAGCACCTTGAGCCTCAACAGGCTAAGATTGCCCATGAGATATTGAAGGAACTGAAGAGCCGCGTCAGCTTCTTGCTTGAGGTTGGACTCGACTATCTGTCGTTGAATCGTCAGTCGGCATCGTTGTCGGGTGGAGAAAGCCAGCGCATACGCCTTGCCACGCAGATTGGCTCGCAGCTCGTAAATGTCTTGTACATTCTTGATGAGCCAAGTATTGGATTGCATCAGCGTGACAATCAGCGACTAATCAATTCTCTCAAGGAATTGCGTGACATGGGTAACACGGTCATTGTTGTGGAACATGATGAGGACATGATGCGTGCTGCCGATTGGATAGTTGACATTGGGCCAAAGGCTGGACGCAAGGGTGGGGAAGTGGTGTTTCAAGGAACTCCGGCCGAGATGCTGAAAACTCACACTATAACTTCTGACTATCTTAATGGTGAAAAGAGCATAGAGATTCCTGACAAGAGGCGTTGTGGCAATGGTAAGTTTATAGGCTTGTATGGTGCTTCTGGCAATAATCTTAAACATGTGGATGTGGAATTTCCTCTTGGAAAGTTGGTACTCGTTACGGGTGTGTCTGGGTCGGGTAAGTCAACTCTTGTCAACGAAACGTTGCAACCTATTCTATCACAGCATTTTTATCGTTCGTTGAAGAAACCAATGTGTTATGGACGTATAGAGGGCATGGAGAACATTGACAAGGTGGTGAATGTGGATCAAAGCCCGATAGGACGTACCCCGCGCAGCAATCCTGCCACTTATACAGGTGTCTTCAATGATATACGCTCATTGTTCGTTAATCTTCCTGAGGCAAAAATACGTGGTTATAAGCCTGGTCGCTTCTCGTTTAATGTCAAGGGAGGGAGATGCGAGGCTTGTGGTGGCAATGGGTATAAGGTTATAGAAATGAATTTTTTGCCCAATGTCATGGTGCCCTGTGAGTTGTGCCATGGCAAGCGTTATAATAGGGAAACGTTGGAGGTGCGCTATAAGGGTAAGTCGATTGCTGATGTACTTGACATGACAATAAATCAGGCTGTTGAGTTTTTTGAGAACGTGCCTGCTATCCTCCAGAAAATAAAGACATTGCAGGACGTTGGCTTGGGTTATATAAAACTTGGACAGAGTTCCACTACTTTGTCGGGTGGTGAAAGCCAGCGTGTTAAGCTTGCGACTGAGTTGTCGAAGCGCGATACTGGCAAGACGTTGTATATTCTCGATGAGCCGACAACTGGACTTCACTTCGAGGATGTTCGCATATTGATGGAGGTGCTTGGCAAGCTTGTTGATAGGGGAAACACGGTCATTATTATAGAGCATAATCTTGATGTGATAAAGCTTGCTGATTGGATTATAGACGTTGGCCCTGATGGTGGGCGTGGCGGTGGTCGCATATTGAACGTTGGAACTCCCGAGGATATTGCTGAGAGCAATCTCGGTTATACGTCCAAATATCTTAAGCCCATTCTTCTTAAGTAGGGTGGGAGGATTGATGATAAAACTTGGGATTGTTTATGCCTTGCGCAGGTCTTTTCTGCATGCGTCCTTGAGGGCGCAGCCTGTGCAATGGTCGCCAGACTTAATCTTCAGGGCTTTATGTATGCGCCATCCGGCATAAATTAAGCAACATGACAAAACGGCTCCTGTTATTATGTATTGCAATGTCATTTTTGTTGGTATTATGAAATTCTTGCAGAAAAACCTACTAAAAACGTGCCAAACCTAAATTTTGGCACGTTAAAGTTGGTAGGTAAAGATTTTTTTTATATTTTTGTGGCAATTATATCATTAAAAGGAAAACGTAACGATGAGCGATTCGCATAATCATTTGGTAATCATGGCAGGTGGAGTGGGAAGCCGCTTCTGGCCGATGAGTACCGAAGACAGACCTAAACAGTTTATTGACGTACTTGGGGTTGGTCGTACTCTTATACAGATGACTTGTGACAGGTTTGCAGGAATTTGTCCTAAGGAAAACATTTGGGTTGTCACAAACAAGCGTTATGCCTCACTCGTGAGGGAGCAGGTGCCGGAAGTGAAAGAGGAAAATATTCTTCTTGAACCTTGTCGTCGTAATACGGCACCATGCATAGCTTATGTTAGTTGGCGCATAAAGATGCAAGATCCAAAGGCGAATATCGTGGTTTCGCCGAGTGATCATATTGTCATGAATACTAATGAGTTTCAGCGTGTCGTTAGGGAATGTCTTGGTTTTACGGCAGAGACCGATGCCGTGGTGACACTTGGTATGAAGGCCAATCGACCAGAGACTGGCTATGGTTATATTCAGGCAGACTTGTCTTCAAGTTCCCCACGTAATAAGGAAATTTACCGTGTTGACTCATTTAGGGAAAAACCTGATTTGGCTACGGCTACCAAGTATATAAAGGAGAGCAATTATTTCTGGAATGCTGGTATTTTCATTTGGAGTGTTGAGACAATTGTCAATGCATTGCGAGTTTACGCCCCCTGTATAAACAATATTTTTGAGCGTTTGAAGGATGTTCTTGGTACGGAAAAAGAGCAACTGGCAATAGATGCAGTTTATCCTAATTGCGAGAGTATTTCCATTGACTATGCTGTTATGGAGAAGGCTGAGGAAATCTTTGTCTGTCCTGCAGATTTTGGGTGGAGTGATCTCGGTACTTGGGGAACGTTGCTTATGCATACCAAGCATGACGTATATGGTAATAGCTGCATTGGTAAAAATATAAAGACATATGAGACAAATCATTGCATAATACATGCAACGCAAGAAAAAAAAGTTGTGGTGCAGGGGCTTGAAGGTTATATTGTAGCCGAGCACGATGATTGTCTTCTTGTTTGTAAACTGTCAGAGGAGCAAAGAATTAGGCAGTTTGTGGAAGGATAAGAAGTGAACCTTTGAAGGAGAAAGACTTTAACTTTTAAGGTTCACTTCTTGGGAAGCGTAATTTTTTTACGTTATGAGCAATTATTTGTCATGCCTTAAATTTGAGGCATGACCATTCTTCCTTGCTTTGTCCTCCTATTAACTCTAAACCGAGTTCTGCGGCTTTTTGTTGTAGCATGGTGGTGTCTTTTTTGTAAAAACCGCTTATGATCAGTAGGCTGTCCCTTTTCATTTTGCTTGTCATTGCCTCCATATCCTGAAGGAGAATGTTGCGGTTTATGTTTGCAAGTACAATGTCAAAGTTGCCTTTAATAGTTCGTATTATTGATGCGTCTCCATGGATGACGTGGATATTGTTGGAGACATTGTTTAGTTTGGCGTTGTGTTTGGTGTTTTCAACGCTCCACTCATCTATGTCGTAGCCTACGGCTTCGTTTGCTCCGAGTTTTAATGCTGCAATTGAAAGGATGCCAGTGCCACATCCGCAATCCATAATTCGTTTGCCTTTCAGGTTGAGTGATAGTAGGTTTTCTACTATCATTTGTGTGGTTTGGTGTGTGCCTGTGCCGAAAGCTTGGCGTGCCTCAATCTTTATGTATTGGGTGGTTGAAGGTTGGCTGCTTTGGTTTTCTTCGCTTTTGCTTGCGTCGATTATTGTAAGGCGTTGGATAGCGTCTTGATTTGTATCCCCTGACGTTACAGTGGTAGGATTGTTCATTTCAATTGGTTCAAAGCCAGCTTTTTCCCATGTTTCGTTCCAGTCTTTGTTTTCTACATTTGCTATAATGTAAGTTATGGAGCAATTGTCTAATTGTAAGGAGGCTATGCTTGTATCGAGAACTTGTTGATCAAAGTTTTTTTTCTGAACATATCCTTTCATCCCCTTTTCTGTGTCCTCAAAAGACTCGAATCCAGCCTCTCCGGCAACGTCTGCCAATAGGTCACGTGCGATTTGCAGTATGTCACTTTGGCAATTGATTTTGAACTCTGCGACTAAGTATTCCATGATTGAATTTAATTTTTGTGCAAAATTAAAAAAAATAGGGAAAAACCTATCATTGCTTAGGGTTTTTCCTTAAATTTGCATTGTGTTATGCATTAATTTTGTAACTTAGAAAATAGAAGGTTATTTTTAAAGGATAGAAGATATGAAAAAGTTATTGATGCTGTTACTTCTTGCTGGCTCGATGCCGCTGGCATCGATGGCGCAGGATGATGTTTATTTTGTTCCAAGTAAGGAAACCAAGAAAAAAATGCAGGGTGACATGCCTGCTTTTTATTCAGGCAGCGACAGGAGTGTGGACGAGTATAATCGATATGGAAGGTTGAACAGTTGGTACCAGAAAGTAGGCTCTGACAGTTTGGGTAATGATATCATAACATTTCAGGGGCCAGGTATAGCTCCTGATACATCTTATGTTGATACTGTTTATGTTTACTCTGGCAGTGCTCAATTTGCTGACGAAGACTATTTTTGCACTCGGCGAATGTCTCGCTGGGATGGTTTCCATGATCCTTGGTTCTATGACAATTATTTGCATTATGGTTGGTATGACCCTTGGTATAATCCTTGGTATTACGGTCGATATGCAGGTTGGTACGATCCTTGGTATTATGGTTATGCAGGTTGGTATAGCCCTTGGTATTATGGATATTATGGCTGGCCTTATCACTATGGTTGGAATTATCCGTATTGGGGTGGTGGCACTTTCATAGCTTATCATGGAGGTCAAAACAGTGGAGGCTATACTGGGCAGCGCACATGGAATGGGAATTTCCGTGGCAACGGAGTTCGTAATGGATATGTTGCCAAAAATAGCAGGAATGGCTCTTATACGCATCGTAGCAATGGAAATAGGTCTTTTGGCGGGCGTACATACGGCAATGACAATCGTATGAGCAATAATGGTAATACCAATCGTTCCACGGTGGGTACACGTTCTTATGGTGGCAGTTTTGGCAGCTCGTCAGGTGGTTTTGGAAGTGGTGGCTTCGGAGGACATTCGAGTGGAAGCTCTCGTATAGGAGGTGGTGGAGGCCACTTTGGTGGGAGAAGATAAGACTTATGGTTATCCTTATTTGTAAAAGACAAAAATGAAAGCAATGAAAAAAAAGTATATATTTTTAGCTGCTATGGGCTTTGTGGTATTGCCTATGGTGGCTCAGGAAACATACCAAGATACAAAGTTGATAGGCAACGACCTCAATGGAACGGCACGATATGTTGGTATGGGGGGTGCCATGGAGGCTCTTGGTGCTGACATTTCAACAATGCAAAGTAATCCAGCGGGTATCGGTTTGTTTCGTAGGTCTCAGGCATCGCTTTCTGGAGGTCTTGTGATGCAAGCTGATGCTGATGCTCATCAATATGGGATTTCCATAAAAGGAGAAGGGACGAATGCGAGTTTTGACCAGATAGGCTTTGTTTGGACTCGTCAAACTGGGCAGAACTCTTTTTTGAATGTAGGCTTCAATTACCATAAGAGCCGAAACTTTGATCAAATAATGATGGCAGCAGGCAAGCTTGACAATGCTTCGTTGGGCAAGCTGACATCAATGAAGTATAATACGCCTGGCATAAGTGCCGACGCTTGGAGTGGCGTGGATGCTACTTACAAAGATATGCTTGAGACTGTGGATGAGAATGGCAATAAGGTCTTGCCTTTCTATAATGGCTCACAATATATGTTTGGTCAATATCAAAAGGGATATATTGGCGAATATGATTTTAATGTAAGTGGTAATATTCACGACCGTGTGTACCTTGGCTTGACATTTGGTTTGCACGATGTCAATTACCGTAGTAATAAGTATTATACGGAAGATTTGGATAACGGCATAGTTTCTGAAAATTGGGAACAATTGAAGATTGATGGAACGGGTTTTGATGTGAAGGCTGGTGTTATTTTCCGTCCTGTCGAGACTTCTCCTTTCCGTATTGGCTTGTATGTCAACACTCCTATTTTTTATGAACTCACCCAGCGTAATGCTTTTGATGCCTCAATATCAGATAATGGAGTCTCTGATGCTGGAAATTATGCGGATTATGATTTTAAAGTATATACGCCATGGAAGTTTGGTGTTAGCATTGGGCATACCATTAACAATGTGGCTGCACTTGGCGTGACATACGAATATTCAAAATACAGTGCCATTGATAATCGTATAAATGATGGTGGGTATTATGATGGCTGGACAGGTTCTTATTATGAGGAGAGCAGTAGTGATGAGAATATGAACTATGATACAGAATTGAATCTCAATGGTGTACATACGCTGAAGCTTGGTGCTGAGATCAAGCCGATTCCCGAATTTGCTGTTCGAATTGGTTATAATTATGTGTCGCCTGTATTTAAGGATAATGCGTATCGGGATGTTTCATTGGCCTCTCCTGGCGTTGGTTACGCTACTTCGGCAGATTATACCAACTGGAAGGCTACGAATAGGTTTACTTTAGGTATTGGTTATAGTTATAAGAATTTCTTTGCAGACGTTGCTTATCAATATTGTCAAACCAATGGAGTTTTTCATCCGTTCATGGATTACTACCAAAATGAGGATTTCTCGCCTTCTGAATATGACAATATTGCGGAAGGCACCAAGGTGAGTTTCAAGCGTAACCAGCTGCTTTTCACACTTGGATATCGCTTCTGAACACTTTTATGATATGACATTTGTGCCACGGGAGTTTTCTCCCGTGGCACTTTTTTGTCAAAAATGTTGTAAGGCTTGTGGAAAATCATTATATTTGCAAAATATTTGAATATTGATGTCCAAAGATTAACTTTCTATTCAAAAGATGAAAATCATTAAATACTTTTTTTTGCTGCTTTTTGTTTTGGCTTCCTCTTTTAGTTCTGCGCAGAAGCGTGAATTTCGTGGTGCATGGATACAAGCAGTGAATGGTCAGTTTGTTGGGATGACCACTCAGGCTATTCAACAGAAACTCAGTCGGCAACTTGACATACTTAAGTCGGATGGAGTGAATGCTATAATTTTTCAGGTTCGACCAGAGTGCGATGCACTTTATTCAAGCCAATTGGAACCATGGAGCCGTTATCTTACGGGGCAACAAGGGAAAGCACCTGTGCCTTTTTGGGATCCATTGCAGTGGATGGTTGAGGAGTGCCACAGACGTGGTATGGAACTCCATGCTTGGATAAATCCTTATCGTGCCAAAACAAAAGGCACCACATCGCTTGCGGTAAACCATGTTGCCGTTCAGCATCCAGAATGGGTGTTCCCATATGCTGGCCAATTTATTCTTAATCCGGCATTGAAAGAAAATTGCGATTTCATTTGCCGTGTTGCTGACGATATTGTTTCCCGATATGATATTGATGGTTTTCATATTGATGATTATTTTTATCCTTATCCTGTTGCTGGTGAGGATATTCCCGATGAGCTATATTATAAATCCTCACCACGTGGCTTCAAGAGTATAGGCGATTGGCGCCGTGATAATGTCAATAGGTTTGTGAAACAGCTTTGTGAGACTGTACATAAGCGCAAGCCTTGGGTGAAATTCGGAGTGTCTCCTTTTGGCATTTACAGAAACCAACGTAATGATCCACAAAATGGTTCTGCGACCAATGGCTTGCAAAACTATGATGATCTTTATGCGGATGTGCTGCTGTGGGTAAACAATGGTTGGGTTGACTATTGTGTGCCACAACTCTATTGGGAGATTGGCAATCGTGCGGCCGATTACAAAACCCTTATCCAATGGTGGGACAAATTTGCATCTAACCGTCCCTTGTTTATTGGAGAAAGCGTTGAGCGTACTGTGAGGGCGGCTGATCTTCAGAATCCGTCGAGCAACCAATTGCCAGCGAAACGCCAGTTACACAGACAGTCGCATCATGTTGATGGAACGGTATTATGGTATGCCGAGGTTGTAGCCAACAATCTTGGCAATTATGGAGAGGCGTTGCGTACCAATTATTGGCGTTACCCGGCTTTACAGCCCCTCATGCCTTTTATTGATGCAAAAAGCCCAAAGAAGCCACGTAAGGTAAAGCCTGTGTGGACGAGTGATGGCTACATACTATTTTGGACAACGCCTAAGGGAAAAGTCTGGCATGATGTTGCCAAGCAATATGTTGTATATAGGTTTGGCATAGGCGAGAAGGTTGATCTTGACGATGCGTCCAAGATTGTGTCAATAACGTATGACACATACTACAAGTTGCCGTATGATGACGGAAAGACAAAATATACTTATGTTGTGACTGCCCTTGATCGCATGTCAAATGAGAGCAAGGGAAAGAAAGTGAAGGTAAAATTGTAATCAAGTATATTTCTTTGAAATGAATTACGATTTGACAAAGATAAAGGCTGTCATATTCGATGTTGATGGTGTGTTGTCAGCCAATACCATTCCTATGGATGAGGAAGGGATGCCTTTGCGCACGCTTAATGTCAAGGATGGTTACGCCATACAGTTGGCTGCAAAGATGGGTATTCGATGTGCCATCATGACAGGAGGCTATGCGGAGACTATAGTGAAACGCTATCGATATCTTGGAATGGAGGACATTTACATGCGTTGTGCGGTGAAAATCAAGACATACGAAGAGTTTGTCGCAAAGTATGGATTGCATGACGACGAGATTATATACATGGGAGATGACATTCCTGATTATGAGATCATGCGCCGTGTTGGTTGTCCTTGTTGTCCAGCAGATGCTTGTCAGGAGATAAAGGATGTTTCCGTTTATGTATCCCCGTATGACGGAGGTTCAGGCTTTGCGCGTGATGTGTTGGAGCAAGTGCTTAAGGCCCAAGGGCATTGGCTTAGCAGTGCCAAGGCATTTGGTTGGTAATTCCTTGTTTTTGATGTAGCTTGTATTGTTGAAGACGTAATAATCATATAGTGTTAACGGCGTAATCGCATTGCGATTACGCCGTTAACGTTTGGCTATTGTGCCGTAAACGCATTACGTTTACGGCGCAATCTTTTTTCCAATTTAAAATACTCCGAGTTTTCCTACTACTATAAGTAATGAGAAACCCAATATCAGGGTTATAATGCCCGTTGTGATTCCAGCCTTTGCCATGTCCTTCTGTTCTATGAGGCCGGTGGAGTAGGCTATGGCGTTAGGAGGTGTGGAGATTGGCAATGACATGGCTGCTGAAGCTGCCACTGCAATGCCGATGAGCACCGTAGACTCTCCTCCGATGATATTTAGTTTGTCGCCCATGCCACTGCATACTACGGATAGTATTGGTATTAGCAAGGCGGACGTTGCGGTGTTGCTGATAAAGTTGGAGAGGAAGAAACATACAATTCCTGCTACGATGAGTATGGCGATTGGACTCCATTCGCCGAAAGGAATGGATTCTACGGCAACTTTTGCCAGTCCTGTGCCATTCATTGCCAAACCAAGGGCGAAACCTCCGGCAACCATCCAAATCACTCCCCAGTCTATATCCTGAAGGTCTTTTGCCGTTATGACACCTGTGAAAGCGAAGACGGCTATTGGCAGCATGGCAACGGTATTGGCATTTATGCCCAATTGCTTGCCGAAAACCCAGAGGAGTATGGTTATGGCAAATGTTACCCCAACCACAACCGTGCGCCAATTGCGTTGCATGTCACCATCTATTTTCAGTTCTATGGTCTTTTGCTTGAATGGGAACAATTTCTTTAACACAAACCATGCTATAATGAGAAGCAAAATAACCAGGGGTGCCATTACGAGCATCCATTGTCCGAAACCAATGTCCATGTTAAGGCCTGCAGGGTCATTGAGCACTTTGTATGCGAATGCGTTAGGGGGTGTCCCGATAGGAGTGCCCATTCCACCAAGGTTCGCGCCTATTGGGATGGCCATTGTTAGTGCTATTCGCCCTTTGCCGTTGGCAGGCAAGGCCTTGAATACGGGTGTGAGGAATGTTAACATCATGGCCGCCGTTGCGGTATTTGATATGAACATGGAGAATATTCCAGTAATGAGCATGAAGCCCAGCAACACATTCTCGCTTTTCTTGCCGAAAGGCCTTATCATGTTCTTTGCCATCCATACGTCAAGACCAGATTTCGTTGAGGCAATTGCGAGAATGAAGCCGCCAAGGAAGAGTATGATTGTCGGGTCGGCAAAACAGGCCATGATACCTACCGAATCGAGTAGTTGCCCATACTCGCCCTCGCTGCCTTGCATGAAGGAGAACGACGAGTTGCTGACAAAGAACAGTAGCACAAAGATTATGGTCACGGATGTTGCCCATGCCGGGATGGCCTCGGTTATCCATAGCATGACGGCCATTACGAAAATGGCAATGACTCGTTGCTGAACAATGGTGAGTCCGTCAATGCCGAAAATGTTTGATGGGAGATTCCATACTACGATTGTTAAAAGGAATGTCAACAAGAACCATAAGGCTTTCTTCTTGTTGAAATTGCCGTTCAAGATCTTTTTTGCGGTTTCTTGCATAATGAGGTTTTTATGGGATTATTTTTTGAATGATTGATTATGTTTACAAAAGTAGTTTATTTTTTTATAGGTGGCAAGTTTGTTTGCTTTTTTAACAGAAAAAAGTTCTTTCTTTTTTTTGTTGTCATTCTTCGTATTCGGTATTGTCCATTATTCCAGCATCTCTTAAAGCATCCTTTCGTTCACGGCATGTGCCACACTTTCCACAATGACGTTCTCCTCCTTTGTAGCAACTCCAGGTTTGGCTGTAATCCAACCCTAAGTTCTTTCCATGCAAGGCTATTTCGGCTTTTGTCATGGTGGTGTATGGCGCAAGTAACTCCACTTGGGCAAAAGTTCCGGCTTGGCTTGCGGCGGACATCGCATTCGCAAACTCTGGGCGGCAATCTGGATAAATGGTGTGGTCGCCACCGTGGTTTGCCATCATGACGTATTTCAATTGGTTACTTTCGGCTATGCCTATGGCAATGGAAAGCATTATGCCATTGCGAAAGGGTACTACCGTGGATTTCATGTTAGTCTCATCGTAGTTGCCTTCGGGAATGGTATCGCCACCATTTAGCAAGCTTGACTTGAAATATTTTGGCATGAATGCCAAGTCTATTATAATGTGCGGGATTCCTAAAAGTTTGCAATGCTTTTCTGCAAATGGAATTTCACGTGCGTTGTGCTTGCTGCCATAGTTGAAAGAAATTCCCAGTGCTATTCGTTCTTTGAACTCATGGAGCATTGTGACGGAGTCCATACCTCCGCTTACGATGATGACGCTATCTTTCATTTCCTTGTATTGTTGTTAGGGAAAAACAGTTTATGCTATCCAAACAAGGCTCTTAGTGCTTCTTCCACTTTCCTTACGGGATGCAGTTGTATGGCATATTTGTTAGGGTTGATGTTTTTCATGTTAAATGAAGGTATTATTATGTGGTTGAAACCAAGTTTCTCTGCTTCGGCTATGCGTTGCTCAACTCTGCCAACGGGTCTTACCTCGCCACTGAGTCCAACCTCACCACACATGCACCAACCAGCTTCTATTGGTGTGTCAACATTACTTGAGAGAACTGCTGCTATAACGCTGAGATCCATTGCCATATCTGTTACTCGCAGCCCTCCGGCAATGTTGAGAAAAACGTCTTTTTGCATCAGCTTAAAGCCCACTCTTTTTTCCAGTACGGCCAAAAGCATGTTCAGGCGTCGCTGGTCGAACCCTGTGGCTGATCTTTGAGGTGTTCCGTAGGCTGCAGATGAGACGAGAGCTTGGGTTTCCACCAAAAAAGGTCGCATGCCTTCGATGGCTGAACTTATTGCTACTCCAGAGAGTCCTTCATGATCTTCAGTGAGCAGAAGTTCTGAAGGATTCTCCACTTGTCGCAAGCCGTTTTGCCTCATTTCGTATATGCCAAGCTCTGAAGTGCTGCCAAATCTGTTTTTAATGCTTCGGAGAATGCGATAAACGTAATGCTGGTCTCCCTCGAATTGTATGACAGTATCAACAATGTGCTCAAGAATTTTGGGACCGGCAAGGGTACCTTCTTTGTTTATGTGGCCGATGAGCAGGACTGGCACTCCGCTTTGCTTGGCAAAATGAAGCAATGAGGCAGAACATTCTCTTACTTGTGATATACTGCCTGGAGACGAATCTACCTGTTCGGTGGAAATGGTCTGTATGGAGTCTATTACCACAAGTTGTGGTTTTACTTCTGCTATTTGGGCATAGATTTTCTCAAGCGAAGTCTCACATAAGACGTAGATGTTTTCCGTTATCTCTCTTTGTAACCTTTCAGCTCTCATCTTTATCTGGTGTGCGCTCTCTTCTCCACTTACATACAAGACCCGCATTTCTCCCATGTGTATTACGGTTTGTAGTGTAAGGGTTGACTTTCCTATTCCAGGTTCGCCACCTATGAGAATGATGCTGCCAGGCACGATGCCACCGCCAAGCACTCGGTTTAGTTCCTGATCTAACGTGTCAATTCTTTTTTCGTCTTTGATTGGTATTTCGTTGAGGCGTAATACGTTGGTGTCGTTTATATGATGTGATACTGAATTTGGGGTGCGGAGTGATTTTGCTGTGCTTTTGGCAGTATGCGAACCGTAGTCTGAAGCTACTTTTATCTCCTTGAAACTGTCCCATTCGCTGCATGATGGGCAACGGCCAAGCCATTTTGCTGACTCATAACCACAGTTGCTGCAAACGTACATTGTTTTGTCTTTCGCCATTATTCAGTCGTTTTAACATTTAAATCAATTGCAAAAGTAGTTATTTTTACTGATGATTACAAAATAATTGGTAACTTTGCATTTAATCATGAGAAAAAATATACGAATTGTTACAATAGTTACGTTCTTGTTTGCGCTGTGTGCTTGCAATGGAGACAAGGATGAGAAAGCTCTGATGGATAGGCAATCCCGAAAGGCTTTATTGCGAAAAGATTCAATGGCACTTAAGATAGCCACAGTGCCAACAATGGACTGCTTGCCGCTATTTGTAGGGGTGGAGGATAGTTTGTTTAAGAAGCATGGGGTTGATGTTCGCCTTAAGCGACGCAATGCTCAACTTGATTGTGACACACTTATGTTTGGTTGTCATGTTGAGGGGTGTGTTTCTGATCTTATACGTATGGAGCGACTGAGAAGTCAAGGAATGGCGTTGAGTTATATTGCGGCAACTGATGCTTATTGGAAGTTCATTTCGAATCGCAAGGTACGTGTCAAGGAAATTAAGCAACTTTCTGACAAGATGGTTGCCATGACGCGGTATTCTGCTACAGAATATCTTGCTGATTTGGCTATTGACAGTGCTAAGCCCAAGCACGATGTTTTTCGTGTGCAGATTAATGACGTGAATATACGCCTAAGAATGTTGCTCAACAACGAGATGGATGCCATGATGCTTACTGAACCTCAGGCAACGACAGCACTGCTTTATAAGCATCCTGTGCTTATGGATAGTCGTGAGAAAGACCTTCGCCTTGGTGTGATTGCTTTTCGCGAGGCTATCTTGCAGGATAAATTCCGCAAAGAACAGTTGAAGAAGTTTGTCAAGGCTTATAATGAGATTTGTGACTCTATAAATCTTAATGGAGTTCAGCGTTATGCCAGTGTTATAAGTAAATATATGGGTGCCGATGAGAAAACCATAAAGGCTTTGCCCAAATTAAAATATTCCCATGCTGTACCGCCTCGCCAGAAAGATTTGGACATGGCACGAAAAAAGTGGAAATAAAAGTGGAAACAAGCATGAACAATATAAGTGAAAAATTGGATGCATCCAATTGGAAAGAATACAGGGAAAGGTTGCAAGAGATACGTTCAGAACTAAGTGGCGGCATGCCGATAGCGAACATTATTTCAGAACTCAGACAACTTTCTGCAAATGGACTTTATTTTGCGACGGAAAGGGTAGAGGGCATATCTGAGAGTTATTCGCTGATGTGTGACTTCCTGTTGAAAGGGTATAAGGATGACCGACGTGCGGAACTTTACAGCCAGCTTACACGGAAACTGGATCGGCTTGTTGGTGACATGCTTATGTTTGTGAAAGCACGTTGGGACATGTCTGTTTCTTCCTACCTTTCTGTGGCATGCCTGCAGGAAATTGACTTGGATGATTTGAAGGCAAAACTTGAGGCTTTTGTGTCTGAGCGGGCAGTGCTTTCATTTGAGCCAGATGGAAGAAGGGAAGAAAAATCAAGGTTGCTCTACGATAATCACCATAAGACGCTGCTTTCTGCATTTAATAGGATTGTAGCCTCGCGCCAGTGGTGCTGCGAGAGAAGTAATGACATGGTGAATCTTTTATTGTCTCCAACAGTGGATGCCGTTGACTCGTTGACTATTGTGTCTGCCATTATGCTGTCCTCTTTGTTTGTGGGTGATGCAGAAAAGGTAATGGCTTTGGCTCGTGTGTATCAAGGTGCAAATGATATAAGACTCCGGCAGCGTGCGTTGGTTGGCTGGGTTTTTGCGCTTGAGGCAACCGATTTGTCCTTGTATCCAGAAGTGACTAAGTTTCTTGATGGGTTGTTGGATAATCCGGAAGTTTGTGAGGATTTGATGCAGTTGCAGATGCAGGTTATCTATTGTATGAATGCCGAGCGCGACAATGAGACAATAAGCAAGGATGTAATGCCGACCATTATGACCAATCAAGGTATAGAATGGACAAAGTATGGAATACGTGAGAAAGAAGATTGCTCCATGGAAGACATCCTGCGTCCTGATGAGGCTGACAGGAAAATGGAGGAAATGGAGAATAGCATACGGAAAATGGTTGATATGCAGAAGCGTGGTGCTGATATCTATTTCGGAGGCTTTTCCAAGATGAAGCGATTTGGTTTCTTTTATACATTGAGCAATTGGTTTACTCCTTTTTACAAGCAACATCCAGGCTTGGGGTCATTGTCGTCAGAAATGCTTAATGCAGGTTTCATGGATACCATTTTCAGGTCAGGGCCTTTTTGTGATTCTGATAAGTACAGCTTTGCACTTGGTGTTTCTTCAATCTATGAGCGTTTGCCAGAAAATGTACGTGAAATGCTCAGCAATGGTAGTGCGGCGGTTGAGGTCATGGGTACTTCTGCTGATACGAAAACCGATTCGCCAGTTTACGTTCGTCGCCAATATCTTCAAGATCTTTATCGTTTTTTCCGTATAAATGATTGTCGTTCTGCTTTCATTGACCCTTTTGCTGAACAGGGAAAACATATTTTCATGAATAATCAGGTTTATCTTCAGAAATTACCAGTAGAGGCAAGACGTGTTGAGCGTTTCTTGGTGAAGCATGGACGTATGGACGATGTTCGTGATATGCTTTTGCATTATTATGATTCCATGAATGTCGAAGATATTGTATTGAAAGCCAAACTTGAAATGCAAAATCATCATTATGACGTTGCGGAAAAACTATATCGCAAGGCTCTTGACATCTGTCCTGATGATATGAATGTACAGAAGGGGTATGCTTTGGCAAGTTTTCATGCTGGCCATTATGACGTGGCTGCGGCTCAATATGAATTTATTTCAAAGAAGCAACCCAAACATGCTTCTTATAAACTTAATCTTGCAATTGCCTTGATTAATGATGATAGGGCAGAGGAAGCTGTCAGGGTGCTTTATGAACTGTATTATTTAATGCCTGAGAATATTGATGTGAAGCGTGCGTTGGCATGGGGGCAGATGTGCCTGAAGCATTTGGAACAAGCTCAGAAATTGTATGGTGAAATATTGAACGCTTGTGAAATAACAGCGGCAGATTTTCTTAATGCAGGGTATTGTTTTTGGTTTCAAAATCGTTTGCAGGATGCAGTTGGCATGTTTAAGTCGTATGTGAAAAAAGCAAGAGAGCAATCTCGTGACAGTGAACGTATTGATTTCATGCGTAAACTTGACGAGGATGCTCTCCTGCTGGATGCTTATGGTGTATCAGATGTTGACCGCCACATTGTGGCTGGAATGGTCTGTTGCTGATAAATGACGTGTTTATCCGTTCATTGAAGCAAGGAATTCTGTGTTGTCTTTTGTCCTTGCCATTCTGTCGTGAATTGAGTTCATTGCTTCAAGCGGATTCATGTCGGCGATATACTTTCTCAAGATCCACATTCGGTCGAGTGTGGTCTTGTTTTGTAGCAAATCATCGCGGCGAGTGCTGGATGCAACGAGGTTGACGGAAGGATAAATACGCTTGTTAGATAGAGAACGGTCGAGTTGTAGTTCCATATTGCCTGTACCCTTGAATTCCTCGAATATTACTTCATCCATCTTTGAGCCTGTGTCAATAAGGGCTGTAGCTATTATTGTCAGTGAGCCTCCACCTTCTATGTTACGAGCTGCTCCAAAGAAGCGTTTGGGCTTTTGGAGTGCGTTGGCATCTACGCCACCTGTGAGAACCTTTCCTGAGGCAGGAGAAACTGTGTTATAGGCACGTGCAAGTCGGGTAATAGAATCGAGGAAGATAACAACATCATGTCCACACTCTACCATGCGTTTTGCTTTCTCAAGCACTATGCCTGCTATTTTTACATGCCGTTCTGCAGGTTCGTCAAATGTTGACGCTATCACTTCTGCGTTTACGGTGCGTGCCATGTCTGTGACTTCTTCAGGGCGTTCGTCAATGAGGAGCATCATGAGGTAAGCCTCTGGATGATTGGCAGCAATGGCGTTTGCAATGTTCTTCATCAATATTGTTTTACCCGTTTTGGGCTGAGCAACGATGAGGGCACGCTGTCCTTTTCCAATAGGTGAGAAAAGATCAACTATGCGGGTTGACAGGTTTGTTGTTTTGGTATCTTCGCAGAGATTAAACTTTTCGTCAGGAAATAGTGGGGTGAGGTTTTCAAATGGCACACGGTCACGAACTTCTATAGGTGTACGCCCGTTTATGGTGTCAACGCTTGTGAGTGGGAAATATTTTTCACCTTCATGTGGGGGTCTGACACGTCCATCTATTACGTCTCCTGTCTTTAGGCCATAGCGCTTTACCTGATTGGCTGGTACATATATATCGTCTGGCGATGACAAATAATTGTAATCACTTGATCGAAGGAAACCATAACCGTCAGGCATTATTTCCAGTACACCATTTGTGGTTATGATGTCTGAGAAATCGAAAGGTTGTGTTTCTTTTTCTGGGCTGATTGTGTCAGTAGTCGTGGTTGGAATTGGTTCGCTATGGAAACTTGGAATGGCAGGGTTGTCAAGCATGTCAAAACTTGGTACAGTGCCATGATCTTCTATCGGTAAGTCTATGATTGTTATGAAGTCTGTGCCATCATTTGGATCACCATCCCATACATCGTCAGATTGTGATTTGTCGTTGTGTGCTTTCATGCGAGCTTGTAGGTTGGCTATCATGTCGTTATCGACACTGTCTTGTTGGCATTCTTCTGTTAATTCAGTTGCGCTTTCCTTGTTAATATTTGTTGCCTGAAGTTCATCTGTGATTTGCCCGTCAATGTTTGTGTTGTTGTTGGACTTCATGAAGCCATCTTCTTTCTTTTCATTGTTTTGTTCCATGCTGGCATTTGTTGTTTGTTGCTCTTTCAGCTTGGTTATTTGTGCTATTAGCTCCCTTTCTTGTTTGGTTTTTGGACCGCGGTGCCGTGGCAGAGATGTCAGTTCGTTTTCAAGGGAACTGATTTTTGTTGTTATGTCTTCGGTTGGGAACGTTCTTTCGTTGGATGATTGCGTAATCGCTTTGAGGTTTTCATCATCTTCGTTTTTCCCTATAACTTGGCAAACGTGCTCTTGGTCTGTTTGGGATATGCGTGACCGTTTACGCTTCGAAGGTGTTGGTTGATTTTTGCTACTGCCTACTTCTGCCTGTTTGTCGAGTATGGCATATATTAAATCTTCTTGTTTGTCAAATTTGCTTGCTTCAATTTGCAAGTTGTTGGCAATGGTGACAAGTTCAATGTCGTTTTTATTGGATAATTCGTCTTTGCTATACATATAATGTATAAGGTTATTATGATATACTTGAAATGAAAACGAAGGTTTCCAGAGGAGAAACCTACTTGTTGTAATGTTTTGCAAAGTTACTTTTTTTTTTTTGTTTAAAGATAATTTTTTGAAAAAAAAACGTTAACATGTTTGTAAAGTTTTTCCATTGGAGGTTTGGGATGTCTTGACGATGCTGCCGAAAGTGATTTGTTTGATAGTTACGGAAATGATGCTTTCTATTTTAATTGGCATGTCATTTTAAAGCTCTATTGCAAAAGTTCTGTCTTGATATTGTGTTTGTTATGTTTAAAAATACATGCGACAATGGTAAGGAATCGGAAATATTTGATTACCTTTGCAAAGTAATATCTAAAATAGGAACATTTCTTTGGGACTAAGGCATATTTCATATACGGTAATGTTTGTTGTGCTGTTGACGGTGTTTGTCAGCGGTTGCAGTAGTTCTAAGTATATACCTCAGAATGAATATCTTTTAGAGAGTGTTGAGATTAAGTCTGACTCAAAATTGCTAAATGCTTCATCGTTGGAACCTTATATACGGCAGAAAGCCAATTCGAAATGGTTTTCGTTGTTCAAGATTCCTCTTGGGGCATACACTTTGTCTGGTAAGGATACCACCAAGTGGATAAGCCGTACTTTGAAAAACATGGGAGAGAAACCTGTTATTTTCGATAGTGTTCAATCACGGCTTACTGTTGAAGACTTGCGTGGTGCTATGAGGAATCAAGGTTTTATGCATGCCACTGTGGATTTTGATGCGAAAGTACGTGGTAATAAGTTGAAGGCTGTTTATACGTTGCGTCCAGGTATGCCTTATGTTATTAATAGTATTGTATATGACATACAAGATACGTTGGTTGGTAGGGTTCTTGCAAATTACAAAGAGCGGCAGTTGACGTTGGGGCATTCAAAAAATGTGGGATTAAGTGCTGGCAGTCGTTTTACGGTAGAGGCACTTGAGGCTGAGAGAAAACGCATAACGGACATTTTGCTTGATTCTGGGTTTTATAAGTTCCATAAGGATTTTATAATATATACGGCAGATTCTGCTGCTAACGAGAATGATATAAACCTCACATTACATTTGTTGAAGTATCGGGCAAACAATAATGCTCCAATTGTACTTCATCCTCGTTATATTATACGGAATGTTAATTATCGTAGTGGTTCTGGTGCTTCACTTCATTTGAGGCGTAATGTGCTTGAGAATGCTACTGCTGTAAAGCCAAAACATTTTTATAGTCAATCTGATTTACAATCTACATATCGTAATTTGGGGCGTATGCCGGCAGTGCGATATACGGATGTGCAATTTTTGGAAGTTCCAGACACAACACTTCTTGATTGTGACATAAAGCTATCAACGAGCCGTCCCTCAACTATCTCTTTCCAGCCAGAAGGGACTAATACGGCAGGAGACCTTGGGGCTGCGGTTTCTTTGACTTATCAGAATCGTAATATCTTTCGCGGTTCTGAACTTTTTAGTGTGCAGCTTAGAGCAGCGTTCGAGGCTATCAGTGGTTTGGAAGGCTATCGAGATGAGGATTTTGAGGAATATGGGGTTGAGGCTAAGTTGCAATTCCCACGTTTTATATCGCCATTTTGGTCGAGGAAGCTCCGTCGTAACAGTACAGCGGCATCCGAGATGTCTGTGTCGTGGAACTTACAGAACAGGCCGGAATTTCATCGTCGTGTCTTTTCGTTGGCCTGGAGATACCGTTGGGCATCGTCCGATGGGCGTATCAATTACAGATTGGATGTTCCTGATCTGAGTTATGTTTATATGCCGTGGATTAGTGAAACGTTTAAACACGATTATTTGGACAGTGTGAGCAATCGTAATGCTATTTTGCGTTATAATTACGAGGATTTGTTTATAATGCGTGTTGGCTTTAATATGACTTATAACAATGACAACAATGCTTTTAGGTTTAATGCTGAGACAAGTGGCAATGTTCTAAATACATTTGCTTCAGCGTTAGGTTTCCACAAGAATGTTAGTGGGCAACATACCTTATTCAACATTGCTTATGCGCAATATTTGAAATTTGATTTTGATTATACTCATATTGTACGGTTTGATTCACGTAATATACTGGCTTTGCATACTGATTTTGGACTCGCTTATCCTTATGGCAACAGTAATATCTTGCCTTTTGAAAAGAGATATTTCGCTGGTGGTGCAAACAGTGTGAGGGGATGGGCTGTGAGAGAGCTTGGACCTGGCACTTTTAGGGGAACAGATGGACGAATAGATTTTATCAATCAGACAGGTGACTTGAAAATTGATATTAATGCAGAGTATCGTAGTTTCTTGTTTTGGAAATTTGATGGGGCAGTTTTTGTGGATGCTGGAAACATATGGACGCTGCGAAATTATCCGGATCAACCTGGTGGGCAATTTAAGTTTGACAAGTTTTTAAAACAATTTGCTGTTGCATACGGTTTGGGATTACGTTTGAACTTCAGTTATTTCATATTGCGTCTTGACATGGGTATGAAGGCGATAAATCCAGCATATACTAATCAGCGTGAACATTATGCTGTTTTTCATCCTGATTTTGGTCGCGATTTTACTTTTCATTTCGCAGTAGGACTTCCTTTCTAAATAGAAAAAGCTTTATTGCTAACCAAAGCATGATAATGCTTTATGTGGAAGACTGCTTTGTGGCAGCGAAGTTAAAAATCATTTGAGTTTCTTGAGTTTCAGCTTTGGTATGTTTATTTCTTCTCCAATTTTAAATTCTGTTCGACCGTTATTTACGGCTTCAATATAGCATTCCATACCAGGACCGAGTTGGGTACGGCTTATGCTTGAGAGAGTTTGTCCACTTTTTACAGTTATAGTATGGTCAATGCCAATTATTACGTATGCGCCTGTTCTAATGCGTGCGTCTTTTTTGCTAAATGCTTGATAACTATTGGAATTGATTTCTGTATTAGCATTTTTTTCTATAGTATTCCCACGGTTATTACTATTATTTACATTACTGTCATTTGGGTGATTATCAGAATTTGTGGAGACAATGACCGTTTTGTAACTTTTGATATTTTTGCCTTTTTCTTTTTCAATAGCTTTAATAGCTTTTTTGTATGTGGCTTTCTTTGCATACGTGGCCTTTGGGGCTATTTGTGATTCAAGGTGCTCTATGCGATTGTCGCGAAGCTTGATTTGGTTGAATAAGTAAAAAGCACTTACTCCAAGTATTATAATCAAGAATGTTGCGGCAATGCAAATGTATTTCAAGGTTTTGTCCTGTGAACTGTGTGCTGGTTGTTGCTCATCATCATCGTTATATTGGATAATGCGCCTTTCCTCTTGTTCGTCGATATTGTCACCAGCATTCAATATCGGATTGTTTGCTGTTTCTGATTCATTTATAATTGTTTCCTTTGTAATAAGTTCTGCTTGTATTTGTTCATCTTTTGTTTGGATATTCCTGAAGTTGATGTTTTCTTGCGTTTCTACTTGCTGGTCTATTCCTTTTGTTATTATATTTTCGGTTACAGCCTTTGGTTCTTCCTTTAAAGGTTTTTCTTCGATGATTATTTCGCCTTCTTCCTTTGCAGTATTGTATTTCTCGTCTATTTTAGAGAAGTCAACCCCTTCGTTGAGTACTATGGTCTCGAATTGGGCGAACGGACGATTTACTTCATCGCGTAAGGAAGTTTCAGGGACAAATGTAATTTTGTCTCTTCCGTCTATTATTATAGGTTCTCCAGTGTTTACGTCAACACTTTTGCGTGAAGCAACTCCTATGACTTTAAAAGTCCCTAAGCCTTTGATCTTTACTTGCTTGTCAGACTGTAGAGCTTCGCTTAACACTTCAAACATGGCGGAAACAAACATTTCTGCTTCTGCTTTTGTAAGTCCATGTTTGTTTGTCAATGCGGCTGCTAATTCTTTATTTCCGCTTTTGCTCATTCTTGATTAGGGTTCTTTTTAAAGATTTCTTTTATAGATGCTATTGGCTTAAAGTTTAATACGAGTTTTGGAGGTACTAACATCCTTTGCTGGGTTGCAGGATTGATGACAATTCGTTCCAATCGTTTTCTGACTTCGAAAGTTCCAAATCCCGTAATTTGTACAGAAACACCTTCCTCGAAGTTGTGGCTAAGGTTTTCTATTACGCTACGCACCATTTGTTGTGTGTCCGCCTGCGTATAGCCAGTTTTTTGTGATAGTTGTGTTATGTACTCTTTGTTGTTCATTTTTTGAAAGCTCAGAGGATTTTTAGACTACCTTACCATAGAGGTCAAATTCGTCATTGCCAGTCATGATTACTTTATAGAAATGACCTGTGCGTAATTTCTTGTTGGCAACAGGAATGAGAACCTCTGGGTCAACTTCTGGTGAGCAAAACTCTGTCCGTCCTATATAATAATCTCCTTCCTTACGGTCGATGATTACCTTGAAGACTTTTCCTACTTTTTCGGCTTCTATTTCTTCGCTTATTTTTTCTTGAATCGCCATTAGAGTGTCAAGCCTTTTTTGCTTGACTTCTGCGGGTATGTCATCTTTATAATGTATTGCGGAATAAGTTCCTTCTTCTTCAGAATAGGCGAAAGCTCCCATGCGTTCAAAGCGTTGCTCGCGTATGAAATCCACAAGCTCGTTGAAATCTTCCTCAGTCTCTCCAGGAAATCCAACCATAAGCGTAGTGCGGATATTTATGTTTGGCACACGTTCACGTATGGTTTTTATCAAATCCAAAGTTTCCGCCTTGGAAACATGGCGATGCATACGTTTTAGCATGTTGTCAGAGATATGTTGTAATGCTATGTCAATGTATTTGCAGACATTTGGACGTTCGCGTATTACGTCGAGTAGTTCAAGTGGGAATTGGTTTGGATATGCATAATGCAACCTAATCCATTTAACGCCTTTCATGTCTGCCATTTTATCTATAAGTTCGGCGATGCGGCTCTTTCCATATATGTCAACTCCGTAATAAGTGAGTTCTTGTTCTATAACTTGAAATTCGCTTACCCCTTGGCTTACGAGTTCTTTGACTTCTTGTAGGATGTCATCTATTGGGCGGCTTTTGTGTGGTCCTGTAATCAATGGGATTGCACAATATGCACAGTGACGATCACATCCTTCCGCTATCTTTATGTAAGCATAGTGAGATGGGGTCGTGAGTTTGCGACGGCTATTGGCAGAAACACGCCGCAATGTAAACGCTTGATTTACTTCAGAATTTGTATTATTATAGCTTGGCGCAGCCCCCAAATCTTCTAGGAGTTGTTTGTAATTGAATTTCCCATAAAAACGGTCAACTTCGGGAATACTGTTTTCAAGTTCTTTTTGGTATCGTTGTGAAAGGCAACCCATTACGAAGAGTTTATTTAAACGCCCTTTGTTTTTTGCATCTACAAATTCTAAAATGGTGTTTATACTTTCCTCTTTTGCACTTTCTATGAAACCACATGTGTTGATTATGGCAATCTCGCCTTGTGGGTGTTTTGCATCATGGGTGCAATGATATCCCAAGTCTTCGAACTTGCGCATAAGTTGTTCTGAATCGACAAGATTCTTGGAACAACCCATAGTTATGAAATCTATTTGATTCTTCTTCATGAGAAGGCTATGATGTTGAAAAATAACTACTTAGAACAGAGAATCTACGAATTCCTTTTTGTTGAAAAGTTGTAAGTCCTCCATCTTTTCTCCAAGTCCTATGTATTTCACTGGCACTCTTAATTGATCAGATATACCAATCACAACGCCTCCTTTGGCAGTTCCGTCAAGTTTGGTTATGGCAAGTGAGGTTATGTTGGTTACTGCAGAGAATTGTTTTGCCTGTTCAAATGCGTTTTGGCCAGTACTTCCATCGAGAACGAGCAATACCTCATCAGGAGCATCGGGGACAACCTTCTTCATTACGTCCTTGATTTTTTTCAACTCATTCATCAAGCCTATTTTGTTGTGTAATCGTCCAGCGGTATCAATTATGACAACGTCCGCATCGTTGGCCTTGGCACTTTGGAGAGTGTCAAATGCGACGCTTGCAGGATCTGCTCCCATTTGCTGTTTGATTACAGGGACATCAACTCTGTTTCCCCAAATTTGTATCTGCTCCACCGCCGCAGCTCTAAAAGTATCGGCTGCACCAAGATAGACATTCTTGCCAGCTTTCTTAAATTGGTATGCCAATTTGCCTATGGTTGTGGTTTTGCCTACTCCATTAACTCCAACAACTAATATAACGTAGGGACTATGGCTTTTTGGTAAGTCCCAATTAGAGTTGTCGTCAGAGTTGTTTTCCGTAAGCAATGATGCAATTTCTTCTTTTAAGATTTTGTTTAACTCTGATGTGGATACGTACTTGTCGCGTGCGACACGCTCCTCGATGCGATGTATGATTTTCAGAGTTGTATCAACTCCAACATCTGATGTTATGAGCACCTCCTCAAGGTTGTCGAGCACATCGTCGTCAACTTTTGATTTCCCTGCAATGGCACGGGTGAGTTTTGAGAATACGCTTTGCTTGGTTTTTTCAAGTCCTTGGTCGAGCGTTTCCTTATTTTTTTTGCTGAATAGTCCGAATAATCCCATAAAGTAAAATTAGCTAATCTTTTTTGCAAAGATAGTATTTTATCGGCTAATCACAAAGCAAAAATGTGAAAAACAGTCAATAAACTTCCTAATAAGCTTGCTTAGTAAGTCTTATCTATTACAGACCATTCGTCATTTGTAGTAAGTTTGAATGACAAAGTGTTCGATTCTGTGTTTTCGCCTGTAAAGAGCTCTCCCTTGTATTGCGTAATCTTGTTGCGTGAAATGGGAACATCTTCGAAAGTGCGGCTTAATATTGTATTGTTACTTGCGTCTAAGGCCGTGATTTCAATCTTCAACAAGTTTTCATCATCTTTTGGAAAAGTGTAAACTTCAAATTTCCCAGTTTCCCCTGTTTCAGAGATCGTAAAAGTTTCATCTTGTTTTGAGTTCGCATTGCCTGTCCCTGTAATGGCATTAATCGTAGAACTTCCGCCTGTATAGTGGAATTTGATTTTTGCAACGTTCTCTGGTATTTTATCCGTTGTAATGAGTCGGAACATTGCAACCACTCTGCGCATATTTATCTCTTTTTCAAGATTGTTTTCTACGGAAATTTCATCACTCCACAAGAAGGTATCGGTCATCTTGCCATTATTCCCGAAGGTTATCTTCTCAGGATTAGTGGCTGTTGGATTGTCTTTGCTGTTGTAAGCGAGTATGACAATACGGTATGAACCTTTGTCAAGCTTGACAGAAATTTCTCCGAAATCCTTGTCGGAAGAATTCTGGGAGTCGTAGATAAGCCTTTCGCCATCTGTTTTATATACTGCAAAGTAAATGTGACTGCAAAGTTGGGTTATGTCAGTTGCACGAGATGTGTTTTCGTTCGATGAAAAAGAAACTTGCTCAATTTTGCTGATTTTAAAGGTTATGGTGCTTTTCTCATTTTTATTCCCGTCTCCATCGGCAATGTCTTCTATTGTAATTTTCTGGCATGATGCAATCATTGTCATGTAGAGTAGGCATAGGATGATTTTTGTAACTTTTTCCATAGGTCACATTAGCATTTGGTTTCTAAAAGCAAAGATAAGTATTAATATTTCAGGTTGTAGTTGTTGAGACGCTTTTTTATAAAAAATTAAGAGAGACCCTATAGACTCTCGTCTTCGGGTCTCTCTATGTGTCGTTTTATTTTGGGCATGTGTTTCTTGTTTTTTAACCATGCCCGTTTTCGCTCTTCATATTCCAGATGGTGTCTTTCCAAGAAATTGTCAGCCATTATGCTAAATGTTTGAATTATTTGAAACGGCTGTATATGACATCAATCTTGATAGGGCTGTTGCTTGATGTCCCTTTAACAAGCTTCGTGCTTTCAAGTCCCATATTGTGGGTTACTTTTTGCACTGTGCCTGATTGTGAAGACGAAGAATAATTGTAACCGTAATAGTAATAATAGTATGAGTTGTAATTGCTTCCGCTGCTTGATGAAGTTGACTTGGTGACGGACACAGGAATTAATACCACCTTGTTCCAATCTTCAGTTCTTCGATTTTGCGGAGTTGCTGCCATTGCGTTTATAATGCCAGAAATGTTGCTGAAACTATAAGTGTTGCCATTGGGATTACTTGAGGAGCCGTAAGCCCAAGATGTAAGAAACGACGTGCGGTTATTGTACATTTCTCCGTTCTCAAAGAACGAGTAAAGCGAATCCTTGGGTATCATCAGTACGTATTGAGGCACGTCGAAAGCAAATTCGCTCTGGGTGGAATTGTTTATGCGCTGAAGCGATAGGCTTGCCGATGCCAAGTTGTAATTTTCATACGCAGATTTTATTCTCTCAACAGGCAACGTAAGTTCTGTGAAAATTCCAGCTGGGGTCTTCAGGTAAGTGCAACTATTATCTGCGACGAGCTTGCTGAGTGTTGTTTTGTCATTGGTGAAGTTTGTTGTTTGCAAAACTTCGTCAGTTCCCCAAAACACGGTGATGCCGTTCAAAACACTGTCCTTATACAAAGTGGTGGCTACGCCGTTTATGGTATCCGTATATTCCACTTTTGAGGTATATTTATAATACACAGTGAGTTGTGATGCGTCAATGTAAGCCATGTTTCCAAGTCCAGATTTGTGCTTGAAATAGAATCCAGGTACTACATTGTTGCGGAACGTATAAGCATTTTTGAAGTTGGATGCGTCGTCGTAGTATTTTTGCAAAATATACGTGCCGTAATTGTTGTATGCCTTGCCCTTCTTGTCGGTGTAAGAGTCATTGAGCTTGATGGTAATATAAGGCTCGTATGTGGAAGTGTCACGGGTGTTTTCTGGCACAACAAAGTCGGTGAGTGCATAAACTTTGTCCTTGTTTATGCCTCCTTTGCGAATGTACCCTTCCTTTTCAGGGTCGAAATTGCTGTAATATTCGCGATTTTCGTTCATCGGCTTGTCCATTTCGTATGCGGTGAGTTTCATAGTGGACGTGCTGTCCCCGTAGAAGTTGGAATAGAACAGGCGCAATTCGCACGAATCAGCACTAATGACTCCTTTGACAGGATTGCCATTAGAGTCAAGCACCGTCATGACATCGTGGTCAGGAAATTTGTAATTTTCAAGGCAGAAAAATTGTGCCATGAAGTCTCCCGTAACGTAAGCACCCGTTTCTGGGTCACGTACTTTTCCTATATAACCAATGGAGTTTCTTGAGAGGACTGAGTCTGCCAAAATGGATTTGCTCTCCACATCAAATGATGCGGACTGGACGTTTACTCCGTCCACAAACTCTGAAAGCGACGAGCCTATCGTGTCTGTTGTCTCAGTGCAAGATACAAATGCCAATGAGGCAAAAAGCAAGCCTGCGATTTTATTTAGTTTCATTTTTTGTTTATTCTTATTCAGCGAGGAGCTTGTTATAAAAATCTTTATATGCGAGTACGTAGTCTTCTCCCGGATATTTCATTATCGGCTTGCCTGTATTCTCTGCATATTCTTTTAGGCTTGCGTTCACGTCTTTACCGGCCTCTATTACGGCATCACTGTAATCGATGGCCATTTTGCCAAGCTCAAGGAAGTCGAAATCTTCTGAATATTTGTCAAGCAAGTTAACCTTTGCGCTGCCATATTCTACGCATTGCTTAAACTTGTTTCCAAAGGTGCTTTTGAATTGGTTTTCGAAAAGCGAGGTTACAACCTTGGTGTTTGCGAATGTAGGGTCGTCGTGGTAGGCTGTCTTGACATAAAGCTGTATCACCCCGGCCATCCAACCTTGGCAATGGATTATGTCCGGAGTCCATCTAAGCTTCTTGACAGTTTCCAACACGCCGCGAGCAAAGAATATGGCTCTTTCTCCGTTGTCAGCATACTCTTCACCGTTTTCATCTTCTGTCATGGTGCGGCGTTTGATGAAGTAGTCTTCGTTATCAATAAAGTAAACCTGCAATCGTGAGACTGGTATGCTTGCCACTTTTATTATCAATGGATGATCGGTATCGTCGATTACGATATTGAGACCGGAGAGGCGTATTACCTCATGTAGCTGCCCTCTGCGTTCATTGATGTTGCCCCATTTGGGCATGAACGTACGCACGTCAAAGCCGTTGTCTTGCATCTTCTGTGGAAGATTGCGACCCATAAGCGCCATCTCGGAGTCTGGGACGTATGGTACTATTTCTTGGTTAATGAATAAAATCTTTTTTTTGGCCATTATTTTATTCTCGCATTAATATATTTGGTGCAAAGTTACGAATTAATAATGACAAAACGCCCATTTTTGCATGATTTCACGCAAAAACGGGCGTTTTTTATAGAAGTTTAGTTGTTTATTCCACTACGACCAGAGCTTCGTCTTCCATTACGCTTTGGCCAACTTTTACGCAAACAGCTGTTACTTTTCCGTCTTTTTCGGCTTCAATATTGTTTGCCATCTTCATGGCCTCAAGCACTACGAGCGCATCTCCGGCTTTTACTTCATCGCCAACATTCACGTTTATGGCGGTTATTGTGCCTGGTAGAGGTGCTTTTATTGCATTGGCGGTGTTTACGTTGGCAGAGGGCGTGTTGCCTTCGCCCTCGTCTTCTTGTACGGGCTTGCTGAGTTCGGGTTTCTTTTTTTCTTCGGCCGGTTTCTCCATGCCAACCTCGAATGCTTCGCCGTTAACCTTGATATTGGCGATGTTTGTTTCCTCGTTGATATCGACAATCTGTACTTCGTAGTCCTTTCCGTCGATGGTGTATTTAAACTCTTTCATGGCTTGTTATGGTTTGGGAGTGAATGAAAGTTGCTTGGCATCCCATAATGTGAATTTGGGCTTGATGGTTATCGCGCCAGGCTCCTTGTCGTGCACATTGTTGCCTTGGAACTCGTAAAGGGCCATGGCAATAGCGGCATAAATATTCTTGTCCATTCTTTTTAGTTCTATAAATTACATTGGCATGCAGCCGTGTTTCTTGGCAGGTAGCGACTGGCGCTTGTGTGCCAATTGTGCCAAGCCTCTGCAAATGCGGAAACGTGTGTTGCGTGGCTCGATGACATCATCAATGTACCCGAATTGTGCGGCTTGGTATGGGTTTGCGAAAGCCTCCGTGTATTCGTCCTCCTTTTCTGCGAGGAACGCTTTTACGTCACCACCTTCGTCTTTTACTTTCTTGGCTTCTTTGCCACAGAGAACAGCCACGGCCCCGCTTGCGCCCATTACGGCAATCTCGGCAGTGGGCCATGCGAAGTTGAGGTCTGCACGGAGCTGTTTGCAACCCATCACTATATGGCTTCCGCCATAACTCTTGCGAAGTGTTATGGTAATCTTGGGCACGGTGGCTTCGCCATAAGCGTAAAGCAGTTGTGCGCCGTGTAGGATGACGGCGTTGTATTCTTGCCCGGTTCCAGGCAGGAAGCCGGGAACGTCAACGAGGCTTACGATAGGAATGTTGAAAGCGTCGCAGAACCTGACAAAGCGAGCACCTTTTCGTGAGGCGTTCACGTCAAGTACACCGGCGTATGCGGAGGGCTGGTTGGCTACGATGCCGACGCTTTGTCCGTTGAAGCGGGCAAATCCAGTGACGATGTTTTTGGCAAACTTGGGCTGTACTTCGAAAAACTCGTTATTGTCAGTAATGGCGGTTATTACTTTGTAAATGTCGTATGCCTTGTTTGGGTCGTCTGGCAATATCTCGTTCAACAGGTCTTCCTTGCGGTCTATCGGGTCGGTGCATTCTACCCTTGGTGCCTCTTCTGTGTTGTTGGACGGAATGTAGCTTAGCAATTTTTTGATCATTGCCATGCACTCTTCCTCGGTTTTTGCCGTAAAGCTTGTCACGCCGCTCTTGCTTGCGTGGACGCTGGCTCCACCAAGATGCTCAGAGTCTATATCTTCGCCCGTGACAGTCTTGACAACCTTTGGGCCTGTGAGGAACATGTAGCTTGTGCCCTCGGTCATGAATATGAAATCGGTTAGGGCAGGGGAGTAAACTGCTCCTCCGGCACATGGGCCGAGTATGGCTGAGATTTGCGGTATGACACCTGAGGCGAGGATGTTTCGCTCGAAAATCTCGCCATAGCCGGCAAGTGACGATATGCCTTCCTGTATGCGTGCGCCGCCAGAGTCGTTCATGCAAATTACGGGTGCGCCATTTTGCATGGCCATGTCCATTATCTTGCACATCTTTTGGGCCATTGTCTCAGAGAGAGAGCCGCCGTTGACGGTAAAGTCTTGGGCGTAAACGTAAACGAGACGTCCGTCGATTGTGGCCGAACCCGTTACTACACCATCGCCGAGAAACTGTTTCTTCTCCATGCCAAAGTTGTGGCAACGGTGGAGCTTGAACATGTCGTACTCTTCGAAAGAGTCTTTATCGACAAGCATCTCAATTCGTTCGCGTGCGGTGTACTTGCCACGGCTGTGTTGTTTGTCGATGGCTTTCAGTCCTCCGCCGAGCTTGGCTTGCTCGCGTTTCTCGACAAGCTCTTTAATCTTCTCAGTTTGGTTACTCATAATATTTGTTTATGTTCGTTGTTTGCATTAATAGCTGCAAAGTTACAAATTATAAATGAGATTTGTTCATTGCCTATATAAAATTAATGTTATTTTCAGAGAAAGTATGCCTTTGCCGACATTTGCTGTCGTATTCGCGAAAGTACCCGCGTGCTTGCTTTGCGATTGCTCCGTAATGGCTTTGCGAATGTGGCGTAATCGCAAAGCGTTTGCGCCGTAAAGGCAATGTCGTTGCGCCGTAATGGCAAGGCGTTTGCGCCATTATGGTGTGGTGTGAAAAGTGTGTTGTGCCACGGTGGGACGTGTTTGGCTTTTTTCCATTGAATTTGTTTGCCATTAGAAATAAATGTATTATCTTTGTCGCGGAATTATAAAAACGATTATTCCATAAAGTTATGAAACAAACTATTTTGGTCACAGGTGGCACGGGGTTCATAGGCTCTCATACCACGGTAGAGTTAATCGAGGCTGGTTACAATGTCGTGATAATCGACGATTTGTCTAACTCGAAGATAGAAGTGCTTGATGGCATCGAGAAGATAACGGGCGTTCGCCCAGCTTTCGAGAAAGTGGACTTGCGTGACAAGGAGGCTACGGAGGGCGTGTTTAGGAAATACCCAGGCATAGAGGGTATTATACATTTTGCTGCAAGTAAGGCTGTAGGCGAGAGCGTGAAGAAGCCGTTGCTTTATTATCACAATAACATAACGTCGCTTATCAACTTGTTGGAATTGATGCCCAAGTATAATGTCAATGGCATTATATTCTCTTCCAGTTGCACGGTTTATGGTCAACCCAAGCCTGGGAACTTGCCTGTGACGGAAGACGTGCCTCACCAGAAGGCTACTTCTCCTTATGGAAACACTAAGGAGGTGAACGAGCAGATTATATACGACTATATCCATAGCGGTGCTCCCGTCAAGAGCATTGTGTTGAGGTATTTTAATCCGATTGGTGCGCATCCTTCTGCCCTTATCGGAGAGTTGCCAAATGGCGTGCCAAACAACCTTATTCCTTATGTTACGCAAACGGCAATTGGGATACGCAAGGAACTTACAATTTTCGGCAACGATTATAATACACCGGATGGCACATGTATCCGTGATTACATTTATGTTGTTGATCTGGCCAAGGCTCATGTGGCAGCCATGCGACGTGTGCTTGAAGATGAGGACAGCCCGACCATAGACTACTTCAATATTGGTACGGGGCATGGCAATTCGACGCTTGAGATCGTTACGACCTTTGAGAAGGCCAACAATCTTACCCTTAATTGGAAGTATGGTCCGCATCGTGAAGGCGACATCGAGAAAATTTGGGGCGACTGTTCCAAGGCCAACAAGGTGCTTGGCTGGAAAGCTGATACGCCTCTTGAGGAAGTCTTGCGCTCGGCCTGGAAATGGCAGTTGAAGTTGCGTGAGGATGGGATAATGTGAATGTTGTTTGGGGCATAGCCCCATCAATATACTGTCGGCTTTATGGCCGGCAATTTTGTGTTTGTGTTGTTGTGAGGCTCCGATGTGAATCGGTGGCCTCACTTTTTTGTGAAAATGTTGTAAAAAATATTGCCCATTGACTAAAAAGCAGTACCTTTGCACTCGCTACCACGAGATGGCAGCATAAAATTCAAACCTTATATAAAAGTTTTAAAACAAAATGGCAACAAAAATCAGATTGCAGCGCGGTGGCCACAAGGGCTATGCTTTTTATCGAATTGTGATCGCTGACGCAAGAGCACCACGTGATGGTAAGTTTACTGAGAAGATTGGTACTTATAACCCTAACACCAATCCTGCTACTGTAGATTTGAATTTCGATCGCGCCTTGTATTGGGTGGAGGTTGGCGCACAGCCCACTGATACAGTACGTTGCATCCTTAAGGGTGAGGGCGTTTACATGATGAAGCACCTGCGCGGTGGCGTTAAGAAAGGCGCATTTGACGAGGCTGCCTGCCAGCAGAAGTTTGAGGCTTGGAAGACGGCGAAAGATCAGAAAGTCAATGCGGCTAAGGATGCTCAAAACAAAGATCGTCAGGCTGCCGCAGCAAAGGCTCTTGACGCTGAGAAAAAAGTAAACGAGAATATTGCCAAGAAGGTCGCTGAAAAGAAGGCTGCTGAGGCAAGGGCAAAAGCTGAGGCTGAGGCAGCAAAGGCTGCTGAGGCTCAGGAGGCTTCGGCTGAGGAAGCTGCACCTGCAGAGGCTTAACTTGTTTGCTCCAAAAACTATTGACCGCTGGATATGTTTTTTATCCAGCGGTTTTTTGTTGTGTTAAAATCCTTTGTGGCATGTTTTTTGTTGCTTGGATATTGTTGTAGTGACAGGAGGCATAAAATAAAAAGTTGAGTTATGGCATTTGTAGATTATTATAAAATACTTGGAGTTGACAAGAATATCCCGCAAAAAGATGTTCGTAAGGCTTTTCTTAAGCGTACAAAACAATTCCATCCGGATCTGCATCCGGATGACCCAAAGGCCAAAGCCAAGTTTCAGGCACTAAATGAGGCTTATGCGGTGATAAGCGATCCAGATAAGCGCAGCAAATATGATAGATTTGGCGAACATTGGAAAGATGCCGGTGCTTTTGGCAATGCCGGTGGCTCCCAAGGATATCGTTGGAATGCTTCACAGGGTGGGGATCCGTTTGGGGGATTCGATTTTTCTGGAAATGGAGGCTTTTCCAGTTTTTTCAATGATTTGTTTGGCACTATGGGAGGCAATCATCACTGCCATTCATGTCATGGAAATAATACGGGCGAAGTGAACTCAAAGGTCAATATTGATCTTTATACAGCTTTGCTTGGTGGTGAAGTTGTCATACAACTTGGCAATGGGCAGAAAGTGAGGTTGAAAGTTAATCCTGGAACTCAGAATGGCACTCGGGTTCGTTTGCGTGGAAAGGGAAAAAACTGTGGTGACGGCACTATTGGTGATTTGATAATCACTTATAATGTCACCTTGCCAACGAATCTTTCACAGCACCAAAAAGAATTGCTCAACCAAATGAGGAATGAAGGATAAGGAAAGGCATTTGGGCAAGTGCCTTCCCTTTAAGAACAAGAGCCTCTCCTCTTTTTTAAAAGGAGGAAGGGTTTTCTAACATGAATTTTTCTGCTTTTATGAGGTCGTCAGGGGTGTCAATGCCTATGGTCTCGAATTCTGTCATGCCTACGCGTATGCGGTAGCCATTCTGAAGCCATCGCAATTGTTCGAGGCTTTCGGCTTTTTCGAGTGAAGATTGGGGGAGCTTGGTTATTTCGCTTAATACGTCACGGCGGTAAGCGTAAATGCCAATGTGCTTGATGTATTGATGGTTTTTGAGCCAAAGCATTTTATCAACATTGCGCACAAATGGAATTATTGAACGTGAAAAATAGAGGGCAAAGCCTTTGTTGTCGGTGATAATTTTGGGAGAGTTGGGATTTTCTACCGCTTCCATTGTTGTGAAGTACTTGCCAAGGGTCGCGATTTGTGTTTGCTCGTCGTCGAATTGGTTACAAACTGTTTCAATTTGCGATGGTTGTATGAAAGGCTCGTCTCCCTGGATGTTGATGATGATGTCTGCGTTGGTTTTGATTTTACAGGCAGCCTCTTCAATGCGATCTGTTCCGCTTTTGTGATCGTTGCGTGTCATGACCGCTTTTCCGCCAAAAGCTTCTACGGTTTGGAATATGCGCTCGTCGTCAGTTGCTACCCATGCCTCAGGCAAAACTTTCTTTACTTGCTCGTAAACATGTTGTATTACTGGCTTGCCAGCAAGCATCGCTAATGGTTTTCCGGGGAAGCGCGTCGAGGAATAGCGTGCTGGAATGATTGCTATGGTTTTCATTTTTTGTTTATGATTAAATGAGTGGGGCAAAGTTACAAAATCTTTTAAAAAAAAGAATGTATTCGCATGTAATTCATTTTTTATTGTTATCTTTGAACCGAATATGATTTAAACTGAAAAGTAGTGAAGAAAAATATACTGACTTTATTCATGCTTGCCATTTCCATGGCGTTGTGGTCGCAGAAAATAGTTCTTGGTTCCTGTACCATTGAGGAGATGGGGGTTAAGGGGACATACAAAGGCCAGATGGCTTCCGGCAAGCCTCATGGTAAGGGAAATGTCCTGTTTGAGAATGGCAATACGTATGAAGGTGATTTCGTGAAAGGGAAGCGCCAAGGGTATGGTGTCTATACTTTTGCGGATGGCGAGAAGTATGAAGGACAGTGGCTGTTGAACCAGCAGCATGGGCGTGGAACATATTATTTTAATAACAATAATAAATATGTTGGGCTTTGGTTTCGCGATTTTCAGCAGGGCCATGGCGTTATGTACTATTTCAATGGTGATGTGTATGATGGCGAGTGGTACCATGACGTACGTCAGGGAAAAGGAAAGTATACTTATTCGGGAGGAGCCTTTTATGATGGACAGTGGAAAAACGACAAGAAAGAAGGAAAAGGTTTTTTTGACTGGGGAGATGGCACCACTTATCGTGGTGACTGGGCGAACAATCAACGTTCTGGATATGGAGTGAACAAGTATGCTGATGGTGATGTTTACAAGGGTCAGTGGAAGGATGACATACAGCAAGGTCGTGGAATTTATGTTTTCCAGAATGGTGACCAATATGAAGGAGACTATGAGCAAGGTGAGCGTACAGGAGAGGGAATTTTCAAGTATGCCAATGGAGACCGTTATACGGGACATTTCACAGAAGGTGACCGTGAAGGAGAGGGTACGTTTGTCTGGGCTAATGGGGATCGTTATGATGGCACATGGAAAGATGATCAGCTGAACGGTCATGGTAAGCTTACCAAAAAGGGAGGTGATGTTTTTGAAGGTAACTTTGTGAAAGGAAGGATTGATGGCGAGGTCATCATACATTATGCTAATGGAATTCGTTTTAAGGGTTCTTATAGAAATGGCAAACGTAACGGCAAGTGCATCGAAGAAAGTAAGGATGGCAAACGTTTTGAAGGCAATTATATAGATGATATTCGTGATGGACGTTTTGTTGAAAAAGACAGGAATGGTCAGATAATTTCTACTGGTCATTATGAGAGTGGACGTCGATTTAACGATCAATGAAAAAAGTTAACCCCAATTTATAAGCTTTTAATATGGCAGAAAAATTAAAGCACATGGGCATTGTGGCTCATGATTCTTATCTTGAGCCTTATGAGGATGCAATCCGTGGTCGGCATGAGCATGTGGAGTGGAGAATAAGTCAACTTACGCATAATGGGCAGCAGAAGCTTTCCGATTTTGCGAATGGTTTCGACTATTATGGTCTTCATAAAGTTCGTGGAGGCTGGATTTTTCGTGAATGGGCTCCTAATGCTACGGATATTTATCTTGTAGGTGACTTCAATGGATGGAAAGAGGACGAGGCTTATCGTTGCAAACGGATAGAAGGCTCTGGCGATTGGGAGCTTCGTTTGCCTACTAAGGCCATGAAGCATGGTGATCTGTTCAAGATGCATGTAAAATGGGAAGGGGGACAAGGCGAACGTATCCCTGCATGGGCAACACGTGTGGTGCAGGATGAGCAGACAAAGATTTTTTCTGCGCAGGTGTGGGCACCCAAAAAATATCGTTGGAAGAAACGTACGTTTAAGCCGTCGAAAGATCCGTTGCTCATATATGAGTGTCATATAGGAATGGGGCAGGATGCGGAAAAAGTAGGAACATATACAGAATTTAAGGAAAATGTTCTGCCACGTATAGTGAAAGGTGGGTATAATGCCATGCAAATTATGGCAATACAAGAACATCCTTATTATGGTAGCTTTGGCTATCATGTCAGTTCTTTCTTTGCTCCGTCAAGTCGTTTTGGTACGCCAGAAGAGCTTAAGGAGCTTATTGA
>CAYLUI010000002.1:46927-119039 GCA_964386825.1 uncultured Prevotella sp.
ATACTGCACATGAGTATGGGATTGCCGTGATTATGGACATTGTTCATTCGCATGCCGTGAAGAATGAGATAGAAGGTCTTGGCAACCTTGCTGGAGATCCTAACCAGTATTTTTATGCTGGGGACCGGCATGAGCATCCAGCTTGGGACAGCCTTTGCTTTGATTATGGTAAAGACGAAGTCGTTCATTTCCTTTTGTCCAATTGTAAGTATTGGCTTGATGAGTTCCATTTTGATGGATTTCGTTTTGATGGTGTTACGTCAATGCTATATTACAGTCATGGTCTTGGTGAGGCCTTTACCAATTATGGAGATTATTTTAATGGACATGAGGATGATAATGCCATTTGCTACCTTACTATGGCAAACAAACTCATACATGAAGTGAAGCCTACGGCAATAACTATTGCGGAAGAGGTAAGTGGCATGCCTGGGCTGGCTGCAAAATACGAGGACGGTGGATATGGTTTTGATTATCGTCTTGCAATGAATGTGCCTGATTATTGGATAAAAACAATAAAGGAGAACAAGGATGAAGATTGGAAGCCAAGTAGTATATTCTGGGAGGTAAAAAATCGTCGAGCAGACGAAAAGACAATTTCTTATTGTGAGAGTCATGATCAGGCACTGGTTGGAGATAAAACTATAATATTCCGTCTGATTGATGCTGACATGTATTGGCATTTCAAGCATGGGGATGAGACTGAGCTTGTGCATCGTGGCATTGCTCTTCATAAGATGATACGTTTGGTTACGTGTGCTGCCATGAATGGAGGATACCTCAACTTCATGGGGAATGAGTTTGGTCACCCAGAGTGGATTGATTTTCCACGTGAAGGCAATGGATGGAACTACAAATATGCCAGGAGGCAATGGGGCTTAGTTGACAATCCAACTCTTGATTATCATTATCTTGCTGATTTTGACAGGTCAATGCTTGAGGTTGTCAAGAGTGAGAAGAAATTTAATCTGACACCTGTGCAAGAGATTTGGCATAATGATGGTGATCAAATTCTTGCTTTTGAACGTGGCAACCTTATTTTTGTATTTAATTTCTCTCCTACGCGTTCTTACACTGACTATGGCTTCCTTGCTAAGAAAGGTGAGTACCATGTTGTACTTAACACGGATGATATAAAATTTGGCGGTAATGGGTTGGCAGATGATTCTGTTCCGCATGTCACAAACTTTGATCCTCTTTATGAGAAATATGGTAAGGGTTGGTTGAAATTGTATGTTCCTGCGCGAACCGCAGTGGTGCTTAGGAAGAAAAAAATATAAGATGTCCCATTCTAATAAAAATGGCACACTGATAGTGCGTATTATGTGTGCCATTTTTTTCTTGTTATTTACATTTGCATATATTTATGAGTACCAGACTGATATCCTGTCTGTTACTCAATATTCTCTTTCACGTGGTGCCACTCACTATGTGCGTTTTGTCGGTGCTTTCCTTATAACGCTTGTGTTGTGGTTAATTCAACTCGGTATTTATGTTGGGACAGGACTTTGCCGTAACGGACATGCTTTAACCTATTTACCTTCATTGTTGCTGCTTGGCATATTGACAGATGTGTCATCGGATATACAACATTTGCATTACCTTGGTAATTGGATATGGCTTTTCCCATTGTTGATAGTAGTATATGCAATTGTGGTGTGGATGGTTCGGCAGTTGGAAACTATGGAACATTCGGGGAACTCGATAGGTGTTTTTTCTCGTATGACATGGTTTAATCTACTTCAGATGGTGCTAATGTCTTTGGTTGCATGTGGCATAGGATGCTCTGACCAAGTGTTTCATTATCGTATGAAGATAGAAAATTGCTTGATAAATCGCGATTTTAGCAATGCTGACATTATTGGCATGCAGAGTGCGAAAACAGACAGTAGTTTGGTGATGTTGCGTATGTGGGCTTTGTCGGAGCAAGGGATGCTTGGTGATAAGTTGTTTGATTATCCTTTAATAGGCGGTTCTGATGCAATATTACCCAATGGCACTTCTGTACAGTTATTGATGGTTTCGGAGAGTTTGTTTTATAAAAGGCTTGGTTGTGTATTTAAGCAGAGGATGAATTCAATAAAATATTTGGAGACTCTTCATGAGAAAAAAAAGGCGACACATGAGTCTCACGATTGGTTGCTTTGTGCTTATCTTCTTGATAGAAAATTGGATGCATTTATTGATGCGTTACCACAATATTATAAAGTGGACGAAAACCTTCCACGGAGTTATAAGGAAGCTTTAGTGCTTTATAATCATACTCATAAAAATCCACATGTTGTTTTTAAAAACGAAGTCTTGGATACTGATTACCATGATTTTATCTCACTTGCCAGGAGCATGAAAAATCCTCAAGAGCGTTTGGCTGCTCTTAAGGATAATTATGGTAAAACATATTGGTTTTATTATTTGAGTTCTAAATCATAGTTTTCTCGATTATATAATGATAGTTGGTTTTATAATCTCCTTAGTGCTCCCAATAATTCAGAATTTTCGCTTTTAGTTCCAATGGTTATGCGTAAACAATCGTTGCACAGCATTATGTTTGTACGGTTGCGCACAATTATACCATTCTTTACAAGATAGTTGTAAATCTTGGTGGCATCAATCATCTTTGCAAGAAAGAAGTTTGCATCAGTAGGATAAACTTTTACACATGTTGGTAATTGGCTAAAGGCTTCCATCAGTCGGTTACGCTCTGTCAATAACATATTTACCCATTTTTCTACACGTTCTCTATTTTGTAGCAAATCAATGGCCTGCTGTTGTGTCAGCAAATTCACATTGTATGGGTATTTTGTTTTATTGAACAGTTCTATTATTTCCCTTCTTGCAAATGCCATACCTAAGCGTATGGCAGCACATCCCCAAGCTTTACTCATGGTATTCAGTACTATTATATTGGGAAATTCATTAATGCGTTTGCGGAATACTGGTTGAGTGGAAAAATCGCTATAAGCCTCATCAATGACAACGATGCCGTTGAAAGAATGTAATACTTTTTCAATCTCTTCTATTTGGAGATTGTTTCCTGTGGGGTTGTTGGGTGAACAAATCCAAATTATTTTGGTGTGTTTATCACATGCCGAAAGTAATTTGTTTGCGTTCATTTGGTAATGCTCATCAAGAAGAACGGGTTTGTAGTTTACGTCATTTATTTCTGCGCACACTTTGTACATCCCATAGGTCGGTTCTATGGCAACAACATTGTCAACTTGTGGGCGGCAGAAAATGCGGTAAACCAAGTCTATGGCTTCATCAGAGCCATTTCCGAGAAATATGCAATCTTCCGGTATGAGCTTGATTTTGGAGATCTCTTTTTTCAGTTCTGTTTGTAGAGGGTCTGGATAGCGATTTAGTGGAGAGTTATAAGGGTTTTCATTTGCATCCAAGAAAACGTGAGCTTCATGCCCTGAATATTCATTTCGGGCAGAACTGTACGGGGTTAGCTTCCATATGTTAGGGCGTACGATGTCATGAAGTTCTTTCATCTTTGTATGAAAATTATGATTTGTGTATTGATTGCATTCTGAGCCTCATGGCATTGGCGTGGGCAGCAAGTTTTTCATTTTCTGCCATGCATATTACACTGGATCCTATGCTTTTTATGCCATCTTCATTTAAATGTTGAAAAGTTACTTTCCGATTGTAACTGTCAAGGTTGACACCATTATAGGCAAGTGCGTATTGATGGGTGGGCAATGTGTGGTTGGTGCCACTGGCATAATCTCCTGCGCTTTCACAAGCCCATTGCCCAAGAAAAACGCTGCCTGCGTTTACGATTTTATCTGATAAACTCTCATAGTTTTGGGTTGCAAGAATAAGATGTTCTGGAGCGTAATAATTACTCAGAGCCACGGCTTCATCATAATCTTTAACAAGTACAAGTTTTGAGTTCTCCAAAGCTTGCGTTGCTATTTCACGGCGTGGCAAAGGTTGTAGTTGCTTGTATATTTCCTCCTGTACCTTATTTAACAGATTGGGGGAAGTGGTAATTAGCATTACTTGGGAATCGATTCCATGTTCGGCTTGTGAAAGCAAATCTGCTGCAACATAGGCAGGATTGCTGGAATCATCTGCAATAATGCACACTTCACTTGGACCAGCAGGCATGTCGATGGCAACATCGTAAAGGCTCACTTGTTGTTTTGCGGCCATGACAAACTGATTGCCAGGACCGAATATTTTATGAACTTTTGGAACAGTCTCTGTCCCAAAAGCCATTGCTCCTATTGCCTGTACACCACCAACTTTGAAAATCTTGCTAACTCCCGCAATGTGTGCTGCTGCAAGTATCGCAGGATTAACTTTTCCTTCATGGTTTGGTGGGGTGCAAAGTATTATTTCTTTGCATCCTGCAATTTTTGCAGGAGTGGCTAACATTAGCACGGTTGAGAAGAGTGGGGCGGTACCTCCTGGGATATACAATCCAACTTTTTCTATTGGAATGCTTTTCTGCCAGCATGTAACACCTTTGATGGTTTCTATTTTTTCACCATCGAACTTTTGTGACTCATGGAATATTGATATGCAACGATGTGCAAGTGATATTGACGATTTTAGTTCTGTGCTGATATTTCCTAAAGCGTCTTCTATTTCTGTATTGCTTATAGCAAGGTTATTGAGCGTAACGTGGTCAAATTTTTCCTCGTAACGTTTTATTGCTGCATCACCATTGGTTTTAATGTCTGCTAAGATTTCACTAACATTCTTGTTTAGTTTGGTGAGGTCAAAATGAGGGCGCTCCGCAATATTAGACCATATTTCTTGCTTGGGGTATTTTACTATAATCATAACTTTAAAATAATTGTATAATCGTAGTATATTTTCAATCCATGTGGTTATCCTTCACTATAATATCATCTTTTCAATTGGAGTGACAAGTATTCCTTGCGCACCATAATCTTTTAGCTTGTTTATAATATCCCAAAAACATTTTTCGTCAAGTACTGTATGTATGGCGCACCATTCAGGATCATTAAGTGGGATTATGGTGGGACTTTTTATGCCAGGTAAGACATTTATAATGTTATCCAAGTTGTTTTTGGGTGCATTCATCATTATATATTTTTTATCCAATGCAGATCGAACAGCCTTGAATCGGAAGAGCATCTCGTTGAGTATATTATGTTTTTCTTCATTCATCTGCCAGTTGGCAATTAGTAAAGCTTCGCTTTGCATAACAACTTCTACTTCTTTTAAGTTATTATGTACTAATGTTGACCCACTGCTTACTATGTCAAATATTGCATCTGCAAGCCCTATGCCAGGGCTTATTTCAACAGAACCTGTAATGACATGTATGTCTGCTTTAATATTTTTTTTGTTTATGAAGTTCTGGAGGATTTTTGGATATGACGTAGCGATGCGCTTACCGTTGAACCATTGTAATCCATTGTAATTGATGCCCTGAGGAATTGCCAAAGACAAACGGCATTTGGAGAAGCCTAATCTATCTATAATTTGTGCGTCTTCTTCACGCTCTTCAAATTCATTCTCACCCACAACGCCAATGTCAGCAACTCCATTTGCTACGTTTTGTGGGATGTCATCGTCTCGTAGGAAAAGTACTTCCAATGGGAAATTGGAACTTTGCACGAGTAGGGTTCGTTTGCTTGGAGTAACTTTGATATCGGCTTCTGCGAGAAGATTCATGGTTTCCTCATATAAACGTCCCTTGGATTGTATTGCAATTCTTAACATACCTTATTTTTTTTGATGAACAGCAGTGAAAACAGAATATTATATTAATAATCATTGCAAATTTACTTACTTTTAGTCATATATCCAATAAAGTTTGTAATTTTGTAGTAAAATACTTTATGAAGTTACATATTATCAACATATTAATTCTATTAGTGTCGTTTTTAACATGTTCATGCACTAAATATAAGCGAAAGGAATTGACTCCATGGGGAATGCCATTGGTCAATGACACTATATTGGTTAGTGATAGTTTTGGTTTAAATGACATTGTATGTAATGGTGAAATAATAATGCTGACCGTTTCTGGTCCAGATACATATTATGATTACCATGGGCATGGGATGGGACTCCAATACTTACTTTGTGAGAAATTTGCAGATAAATTAGGGGTTTCTTTGCGCGTGGAAGTATGTAAGGATACAGCGGATTTGCTGAAAAAAATAATAGCAGGTGATGCAGATATTGCGGCATTGCAATTACGTGATTCTATTAAGGGTATTGAATTTACAGAAGTTAAGGTTGATACTTTAAAACATGGATGGGCTGTCAATTCTAAAAGCAAGGAACTAGCCCAGAAACTTGATCAATGGTTCAATAACAAACTTGTTTCGCAGGTACGTAGGGAAGAGGCTTTTATGCTTTCAAATCGAAGTGTCCACCGACATGTGTATTCTCCAATGCTCAGTCGTTCTAAAGGGGTTATTTCCAAATATGATCATTATTTTCAGAAATATGCACCTATGGCACGGCTTGATTGGAGGCTTATGGCAGCTCAATGTTATCAAGAATCGACTTTCGATCCTAATGCAAAGTCATGGGCTGGTGCTTGTGGACTAATGCAGATAATGCCTGTTACGGCAGATCATTTAGGTCTTCCCAGAACATCATTGTTTGATCCAGAAGATAATATAGCGGCTTCGGCGCGTTATATGCGGGAACTTGGACAGCATTTTTCAGATATTCCTATTAGTGAGCGGATATGGTTTCAGCTTGCAAGTTATAATGGAGGTTTGCATCATGTACGTGATGCAATGGCATTGGCGCATAAGTATGGTCGTAATGCAAATAGGTGGGCAGAGGTGTCGGAGTTTGTCTTGAAACTTAGTTTGCCACAGTATTATAATGATCCTACAGTGCGCAATGGGTATATGCGAGGTTCGGAAACTGTAGAGTATGTGAGTAGAATACGTGAAAGGTGGTCACAGTATCGTGGAGTAGTGGGGGCTGGAAAAACGAATGCTTTTGTTACGACTCCACAAAGGGCAAGGAAAAGTTATAAGTGGCACTTATAGTTAAGAGTGGCACAATGTGAGTTTATTTGGAAAATAATCGTATTACTTTATTTACCATAAATGTGGTCCCCACGCTTTAATTGGGCTATATTTAAAGCGTGGGGATTCTTTTTTAAATGCTTTTTAATGCAATGCATTCTGATTCTATAAGCCAACCAGGACGGCATACTGCGGCGTTAAGTATAATATATGGAGTATGTGGAAATTTTTCCTTGTACATTTTGTCAACTACAGCATAGTCGGCACTGTCTCTAAGATAAACAGAAAATTCAGCGACGTTGTCGAATGTACATTCTGCTTCTTTTAGTAGGGCTTCTATGTTCTCCCACATACGATATACTTGCTTACGAATGTCTCCTTCATACATAATCTCACCTTTATTGTTGATGCTTGCAGTGCCAGAAATATAAACACGTCGGCGATTGGCAAAGTCAACGAAAGTGCCTCGCTCGAATCGTACACCATATTCACTTGTTCGGTTTAAGTGATTAAGGGCATACAGGTAATGTATTTGTTCTTTTTTAATACCTTTTATAGCAATGGCATTCATTTTGCAATAGACTCTAGGATCAGCATCCCGTCCATCTATGCCTGTTGAAGCTACATAATGAGTCTTTTCAGTAAGCCCAGCGGCATCGAATACTAGGTTTCGAGCCCTGACAACACCTGCGTATTGGTTATCGATGTCGTTGACGTAAAACCATGTACGGATACAGTTTTCAGCCATTGTGCAACCGTTTTTTTCAAGTCTGTCCATATAATCCGCAAATATAGCTTCTGTTTGTGTGTATGATTCAATTCCTGGAGCAGTATTTTGTGTTGACCATAACTCTTCGTAGCCGTTGTGTGATACGCAAAATAAGTGGTTGTCAATTTTGTGGTTATTTGTTCCAGTCATGAAATATACCCACATGCCAATTTTTGCACCAGACAAAGGTGGTTGTTGGATAGTTGATACAGCACAATCCTCTTCTCCTGTTGTTTCCTTCAGGATTTTGAATTGGTTGGCTGCATCACTGAGGTAATATCTTTTGAAACATATTTTTGCCTTGTTTAAATCTTTAAGTTGTTTTTCGAAGTTGTTTTTTTGAATGTCTTTGCAGAGTGTCAACAATTCTTCTAATTGTTCTTGGAAACTCAATTCTGGGTTACTTATAGTAAACATGCACAGATATTCGTTCACTCCGTTGTTGCTGTCAAAGGCAAAAATTCTGGCGTTTGCGTTTTTGCGTGTCAATTGCAATCTTTTAATGCTCATGTTAATTATAAAAACTTTATTATGCGTAAGAGTGCATCCCTGTCATGAATAAATTGACACCAAAGTATGTCATTAGTACTGTGAGGAATGCTACAATCATATATAAATGGAAATAAATGTCTTTATTTAGAAAAGGGATAGATTTCCTATGGAAGGCTACCGCATAAACCATGAACGTGATGAGTGCCCAAGTTTCTTTTGGATCCCAACTCCAATAAGCTCCCCAGCTAATATTTGCCCACACTGCTCCAAGGAATATGCCTAATGCCAGTAGAAATATTGCTGGGTACAACATGATGCGACTAGTGTTTGTCAACATCTTTATTTGTTTACTTACTTTGCCATTATGATTTAACCCTTTTGCAAGTATGCAAGCGCAAATTCCGTTGAGCATAATAAATGCAAATAAAGCGTATGATGCCATTATGATGCTTACATGAATGCTCAGCAAAGGAGAATGAAGTACAGGAACAAGTTGTGTTATTTGTGGATTCATTTGCCCCAAATGGCTTACAAGTAAAGCTAAACCTGACAAAATAAAACCGAAAGGGATGATATGCGTCAGATGGTGATGTAGAAAAATAGTGATTAACATAATTATCAGTGCTAATAAAAGCATGGTTTCGTATCCATTGCTTAATGGGATACGATTCCCAATATACCATCTTAAGCTGTAGTTTAAGATAGATAATGCAAATGATAAGTATAAAACTATAGTACTGATAAGAAAAAGTTTATTTGTTCTGTTATAGAATTGTTTATTTGTTATTGCAAAAACGAATAGTAAAAATGTGAATATGCCCATTGTTAGGTTTGTAATGAACAAAAGCTTTGCAAATGGGATTTTGTTGTAAACAATTTCTGCCTCAACATGTGATTTGCTAAGACGTGGAACGTTATTCTTTAGAGGCTCAAAAAGAGTTTGATTTGTAAGCATAAGTATTAGTCCTACTTTTTCGTCCAATTCTCTTGTTGGCTTTGCTATTGAAGTGTTATTTTGACTTTCATTAACAAGTTGTATGATACGATATTGCCCTTTGGAATCGAAAAGATCTTCCATGGAAGCATATTGGCTTTCAATTCCAAGCTTTTTCCTAATTTTATAATTTTTTATTCTTATCATTTTTTCGCTTTTCCATATTTCTGGACGCAACATCCAGCCAACAAGAACTTGCTCTGCAGATAATCCTTTATATTCTTTTTTACCATATATTTTTTCTAAAAAATCTATAGCAACTGTATTTAGAGGGGCTATACGTCCGTTGTAAATTACTTGTTTCCTGCTTATTTTGTATGCTTTATCTTTATTTATAGTTGGTATATTGCGTGCTGTAACAAAGAGTTGGCAGTTAAGTAGCAATGCAAAAATTAAGGCTCCTCGTTTAATGGATAATGATGTTACTAATTTTTTTAATTCAAATCTTCGGCTGAATAAAGTTAAAATCATGGATACAGCCAGTAAAACGTAGCCAAAGTATGTCACTGCAGTACCCCATGGATCATAATTAATACTCAGGAGCGTCCCCCTTTTGTCTTTGTCGAAACTGCTTTGGTAGAATCGGTAACCATGAAACTTGTGAATTTTATTCATAGAGATTGTAACCTTTTCTGTCGTTTTGTTTTCTTCTTTGAAAGTCAAATGACTGACGAAATCAGAAGGAGTGTTTGTGCCAGGATATAGTTTTATTTCAAATTTGTTTAAGGAAATAGAAAAAGGAAGTGTTTGTTGGTGGAAATCTTCATCAACAAACATATTTGCAGTTTCGTTTTGTCGTAAGTGAACTTGCCCTTTCTTGCCAAATAAGAAAGTTATTGCTGCTCCAAGCAGAATGATGATAAATGAGGAATGCAATAGACAAAGAGAAAACTGTTTATACAATTTCCTCTTTGCCATATAGATAACAGACATGAACACCAAAGTGCACCATAATATGCTAAACCATATGCTGTGATAAATTTTTTGTGAGACGTAATCTGTCCCATAAGCTTGCCCTATAAACGTAGCGAGTCCCAAAATTATTATGATTATGACATATAATGCCATGATTGCATATCCTGTTTTTTTCATTTTGAAAAGCCTTTGGTGTTTTTAGTGTTGAATTGATGTTAGATATTCGCTCCGTCGTTTATCCAATCTTCCAACATTTGCAAAAGCCCTGCGGAACGGTCTTTATTTAGCATGTCTCCATGGTTCATGGGCCAATTTTCAGATGCGTTGCCGTATATAACTTGCCATATAACGCTCTTGTCGGCATTCCCTGGTGTTATACGATTATATTCTGGTAATTGTGTTGAAGGATGGTTTACCAACATATTGTAGCTATTGCCTTCTGTTAAGTTGAGACCATCTGCTGATGTGCCATTTGCACCATGACATGCTGTGCATGAGGCATTGAAAATCTCTTTTTGGATGCCAGCATACATGCTGGCATCAATTGTGCCGAAATCGTAACGTATAGTATCACTTTCAGGTTCATTGGAAATGTCTATTTTTGAAAAGGTGACAATACGTTGACGTAAACGATTGAGAGCGCAAATTTCAATGTTTTTCACACTATTGCTAATATTTGAAAGTACGATGCAGTAATGCCCATTGGCATCCACGGACATTACTTTGGAAATCGTTGCATATGGCATATTCTCTGTATTGGTATCTTCTGTAAATCCTGCTACAGAAATGTCATATCTTTCAGACCATGTCTTGAGGCCTTGGATGTTGCCTTCTACTTTTATGATCTTGCCCCCTACTGTAGTGGGTATCTCTTTCTCTATTGTTCCATCATCACACGATGCAAAGGCAAAAAATCCTAATAAAGGTAATATTTGGAATATATTTTTTTTCATGTGCTGTTTCTTAGAAAGCGTATTGGAGCATTATGCAGGCTTGGTGCGTGGCTAACCCTAAGTCATCGAGATCTCGGTCGAGTTGCGTGTCGTGCCCCCAGCGCCCCATATATTGGTACATGGCGGAAATCTTGATATTTGTTTTGGGTACGAAATAATTACAAACAACGGACGGTAAGTTTATGCTGCCGTCTTTTTGGTTGCCGTTGCGATCCATCCAGTCGTATCTTGCGCCAAGCTGCCAGTTTTGTGCAACAAAATAACCTATTTGCCCATAAGCACCCCAGAAATTATAGCTTTCATTTATTTTTTGTCGATGCGTAAAAGACACGTTCATGTAGTAACATTCTGCTGCAAGCGACCATTTGCCACTTAATAAGGCAAATTCTAAGCCAGTACGGAAATCATTGGTTGATTCATATTCTGCTTCATTGTTCCAATTTACTGAAAGTCCGACAAGGTATTTTGTTTCTGGTTTTATAAGGTTTGGATTGCCTTGACTCATTGGCATGGCACCGTTGCCTTGGTATGTTATGCGTCCAGCATAGAGTAGTGACGGCAGATGATTGTCATCACTAAACCCTTTGGTTGCATTGTTGATACTTCCACCTGTCCCATTGAAAATACCTACTTCATATCCCCATTTGTTATTGATTAGACCATGCATTTTAACACCTAAATCCCATCCTGTACTTATTGCTGGATTTATTGCATTAAGGGAATATGGCATGATTGTTGTTGCACTTAGTGAGATTGGTGTTTGTGGGAAAAGGGTTTCGCCGAGTGTTGTGGTAAATGCTCCTGTGAAAGGTGTTTTTTGCTTACCAACACGGAAGCGAAGTTCTGGTTTTATTGCATAGTCAATCCATGCTTGCTGAAGAATGGCTCCGCCACTTGCAGCAGCATTGACGCTTACGTTATAGTCAACCTTTCCAAATGCTTTACCTGTAAAACCGATGATGCCAAAAGGAATGGAAAATCCTGAATTGGCAATGTTGTCTTGGTTATAAGCCTTGTCAAGCCCTTCATCGTCATAATAGTTATAATTCATGAGCGTTTGGAGCATAAGATAGGGCTTCAAGATAAAATTACCATCTTTTGATTGTAATGAGAATCCACGATTGTCAGCTATGGGAATAACTCCATTTTCCATGTCGTATTTGACATCATTGTTTGTGTTTTCTTCTGTGAAAAGTGCTTTCGAAATATTATTAGTCTCAATTTCTTCTTTGTGGAGTTTTTCTGTTTCGATGACAGTGCTTTCATTCTCTGCGAAAGCCGTTATGGATATACTTGCCGCAAGAATGGTTGTGAAAATGTGATATTGTTTCATGTTACTTTAAAGAATATGTTTGTTTTGTATAATATTATGGAAGTTAGAGACTTTGTAGAAAACGTATAAGTTGGCTTCGTTCTGTTTTATTGAAATGCGCAAACTTTTCCCTGCTGGCCTGTCCTTCTCCTCCATGCCACATTATGGCTTCTGTGAAGTTACGTGCACGCCCATCGTGCAGAAAGTAGCTGTGACCGTTTACAAGGCTTTGCAGTCCTATGCCCCACAGTGGTGTCGTGCGCCATTCATTTCCACGAGCCAGACCGCTTACCATATTGTCATTAAGCCCAACATTCATGATCTCGGAGCCCATATCGTGAAGCAGAAAGTCCGAATATGGATGAATTTCCTGACGACCTCCAAGCCACGGCAACGTCATGCCTGCCAGTAAGGTTGTTCCGCGTTTATTGGTGTGCAGTGTAACGACATGGCAGAGGTGGCATCCTGCTTTGTAGAACAGTTTTTCTCCAGCTATAACATCTGGGTCGTTGACATCTCTACGGGCGGGAACGCCAAGTGCTTGCATATATAAATCGACAGCTTCCATATCCTCTGTACTAACATCAAGCATGTCATAGCTTAGTCCCATCATGGAGCCCTCTTCTATCTGTATTTGTCCTTGACATATTTCTTCAGGGTAACGTGAGTTGGTAAGTCCCATGTCGGATGAATATCCAAGTTCTACAGTAAGATCGCCGTGATGGGCTTTGTTGCCACCGACTCCAATTTGACTGACATTCTTTTCTGATATTACATTACAACGTCCACTTATTCCCCATTCTGGATAGTTGCTTTTTGCAGCTAACTGTTTGATTTCTTCACGATCAAGAGCCATTATTTGTCCCATGCCGATATGACGTAGGGGTGCTCGTACGGATATGAAGAGATCTTCTGGCTTAATACTGTCTGCATACCATTTTGTTATGTAAAATTTGGGGAGATAAAGAGTATATGGCTCTCCATCTGGAAAATGGAATTTCGCAGAATCCATTTTGAAATGAATTTCACCTTCTGGTTTAACACCGTAAATGGCATTGTCATGTATTACTCGACCATAGTTTTGGAAAAATTTTCCATTTTTGCGTGTTACATAACAAAGGAGGGAACTAAAGCCATATTCGCCAGTTGCTTTATCACTTCCTTTTTTGAAAGCTGTCCAATATGAAGGTTCTGTTTTCCCCGCATTGCGATGGCAGCTGCCACAACTATATCCTGCATATACGGGTCCAAGTCCACCTCCGTGATGATTATTATTACTGGTGGTGACATTGTCATACAGGCGGTCACCTGTATAAAACTTTGTTCTATAATCTCCTGACAACCACATAGCTGGCTGATCAAACGAGAAAGCTGAGTGCGAGAATTCCGTGGAGATACCTGCCGAAAGAGCATAGCCTGCAGGGATCTCTATGTCATCGGCTGTCAGTTGGTCATCATTGTCCTCGCAAGCAGTAAATGCCAAAGTTGCAGTTATGAATAATGCGTATTTTACAATTTTCATGCTATATTCACAATTCTTTTAGCGTGCAATAGCGAAGCCAAGTTTGACCTTGACTCCGCTTGAAATAGATAAATAAGATGAATGTTTACTGTACGGTACGTGTTTTGCCGTTCTTGAAAATCAGAAATTCCAACGTATGGAAACCACGAAGACCTTGTGCGGCAGCAATAGCTTCGCTGTCTTCATCGAATTCTCCAGACCAGTTCATGTCGTTCCAGTTTTGTGAATTGAGGAGATTGACTATACCATCGCGATCAAGTGGCCATGAATCCATATTGGGATCAAGACCATCATCAGAAACTGGACCAAAGAGGAACGCCTCGAAAGTCTCCCAAGGTTGGCGCGATGCAATCCAGGCATCTCCCAATGTTGCAAAGCCTGCCGTTGTTGGATTTTTTTGGAATGCTATGATTTTGTTATAAAGGGTTTCGTTTAGCTCTTTTAAATCTTTGCTTGTAGGAACAATTACATTGTCAACAATGTTTGCTATAATAGGGTCGCATACCTCATTGGTAGCCACATTGTTCTGGAAGAAAGACTTAAGATCATTTGAAAGTATTTGTTCAAGGTTGTCGCATGCAATCTGGGCAGTACGTGACTCCGTAGTATTTATGTTGCTACGGAAAGGCTGGGGTATAGCCTGAATTGCCTGAATAGCTGCATTTATTGCATTTATAATATTTGTATTTAGCGTTGGATTAATAGCCTGTACTGTATTATACATTGAATTGGCTGCAGGTTTTTCCGTCATGTTGTTTATGTTCTTGTCGTATATTCCGTAATATGCATTACGAATTGACAGAATATTATTTGAGTAGTCAAGACGAGAATGCCAACTGTACCATGACTCTACAGCATAAAGACCTTCGCGCATGTTATTTTTATTCGGGAAGTTGGTCATGTATTTGGAGAGAGGGTCTCCGATTTTTGCTTCTCCAACTTCGTTGGCAATGTCTGCCATGCCATCTATAATTTGCTCGACGCATGCCAATCCGCTTGTTAGGCTACTAATCTCATGGTTCTTGAATTGTTCTGCATAAGATTTCCCACCACGATAGCTTACTGTCCAATAATTATACAGAGTTGTAGCATCTGTCTTCAAGAGGTTTCCTACTACAGCCATGTAGTTGCCCCATGCAGTAGAGTTCCCCGAATTATAATCAACATTGTCTTCCTCGTCAATCTGATTAATTATAGCCAATTCTTGTTCTCTTTGAGTCTCTGTATTTTCATTTTTATTGTCATCACCACATGCGGAGAATGTCAGTAAACTCATAGCGACTGTTCCGAGAACTAATGCTTTCTTTTTCATAGTTAATTAGTAATTTTAATATTGAATTATTTGTTATTTTTTAGCATAGTAAAGGGCATATGCAACTCCTAATCGGAACTCATTTTCCGAATTGTACTTGCCTTTGCCGAATACTGCATGTGTGCCTATTTGGCGTGTAGCGTAATCTGCTTTTATTGCGAGTGTAGGAAGTGGTTTCCAGTTTATTCCAACAGTCCACATACTGACCCGTGTACGTAAATCCTTTGCTGCCGATGCATATTTTATAGGTGAGCCAGAAACATTTACGATATTTGATTTAGACATTGTCTCCTGTGGATCATAATATGAATATTGTGCGAATGGGTAGATTTCTGGTAATTTTGTGTTTTTGAAAAAGCTGGCAATGTTTATACCGAGTTCTGCATTGTATCCTAAGGCATGTGAACCAACCCCTCCCTTACGTGATCCGTAAGGTGATGCTGATGATACGGTGCGGTAGTTTACAGCATTGCTATTTGATAAATAGCCGTGTAGGATATTTGCACGTGTTGTAATGTAAGAGTTTGTATATTGTGCGTCAAACGAGTATATATAAAGGTTTATGTCATCATATGATTCATAAAGATTCAGTTTTTCACAGTTTTTGCCTGTCTTAGGATTAATTAGAGTACTGAAGCCTAAACGTAATCCTGGAATGCCATGCCAGTTCAGGCGAAAAGAGTATGCTGGTGCGGTGAAGTTGTCAAATTCGAAAGCTCCTTGCTTGCCATTCTTTATCCAGTTATACTTTCCAAATCCGTCTGGATTAAGCCCTGAAGTTATCATGGCTTGGTAACTGAAAGAAGTAAGCCCCTTTCCAAAAGTTCCGAACAATTCAAGTCCAGTTTCATGCCAGGTGGATGGCAGTATTTCTGTTTCACTTTCCGGTCTTGATGCTGAGAAAAAATATAATGGCTCATGATGGGCGTTGGTCAATCCTATGGGAAGCACCATGTGTCCGATTCTGATATTGAAAGCAGGAGTTATTAGGCGTGTGATATGAAACTGCTCAATGGCAACTTCACCTCCCTTTTCAGTTTCTGTTTCATACTCTCCATTCTCAGATCCTGTACCGCTTTCTATTTCATAAGCAACTCCAGTACCACCAGATTCGAACTCTATCTCTGTGCCCAAAACCCATTTGGGAGAGAACTTATATTCTCCACTCAACACAAAACGCGGTATTGATATTTCATTATGGTCTTTTTTTATGTTGCCATTTGAAGTACCACTATATCGGTTAAGCCCATAGTCTTTGAACTTAGCAAGCATTTCGCCATACCCACCAATGCGGAATTTTTCAAAATCTTCAGACTTGGATGAAGAAATCGTTTCTTCTTTTGTAGAATGATTGTCTGATGCTATTGTGGTGTCGCCAAAAGCTGATGTGGATACTCCTGCAAAGAGAAAGCCGCTTAATAAGCTTATTGAAAATTTGTTCATGTCTCGTTTAACTTTTATTCTTTTTGGGTGCAAAGTTAAATATTTAAAAGTCGCTCCGCAATACCTAAAAATTATGAAATTTCGAATTGAGTTTTAGTGGAAGACTTTTATTGACGCATTCAGAAGATAATGTATTACCTAAATTATAGTATGTTGGTTGATTGTCATGTCATTATTTTTAGGTATTTACGGTGTTTGCGTGTGTTTTTCACATTTGTTTTTTTCATAATTCCGTTGTTTTTTTGTTATTTTGCATGTGCTTTATATAAGATGTATGGATTATGAAGAATATGAAGATGTATGAGGCAGACGACAAACTCATAAACATTATTAGTGATAACCATGCTGTGCTTCAAAGTCTTGGAGCTTTTGGTATTAATCTTGGCTTTGGGGACAAGACCGTGCGTGAGGTCTGTGAGAACGAAAATGTTGACACTTACACATTTCTTGCCGTTGTTAATTTTACGATTAATGGTTATCAGAGTCCTGATAGTGCAAATCGTTTGTCCGTACCTACATTGATACATTATCTTAAGGCGAGTCATGCGTATTATTTGGACTTTGAACTCCCGTTTATACGACATGAGTTGGCTGATGCCCTTGACGAAAATGACAATCTTGCAAAGTTAATACTTAAGCTATACGATGCGTATGCTCATAGCATACGCAGTCACATGCAATATGAGGAAAAGACTGTTTTCCCATATGTGGAGGCTTTGGAAAACGGAGAAACACCAAGCGATTTTGATGTCCATACTTTTTCAAGGCATCATCAGCAGACTGATCAAAAACTTAAGGAACTGAAAAATATTATAATAAAATACTTGCCGTCAGATGGCTTGCACAATAATCAACTGACGGCAACGCTATATGACATATATAACTGTGAAAAGAGGCTTGCTGAACATGCTGATGTGGAAGACCGGATTTTCATTCCAGCAGTACATCGTTTGGAGCGTAAGTTGAAACAAAGTGATGTGAGTGTTAAAATCAGTAATATGATAAACCACACTCCAACTTCTACGGAGACTTTGAGCGACCGCGAAAAGGATGTAATAGTGTCTCTTGTTCAGGGAATGACCAACAAAGAAATTGCTGACAACCTGTGTATTAGCATAAATACAGTCATCACGCATAGGCGTAATATTGCTCGAAAACTTCAGATACATTCCGCCGCAGGTTTGACAATATATGCTATTGTGAATAATTTGGTGGATATCAGCAGTGTAAAGTTATGAAAAAGTTTCTCCCCAATGAAAAAATATGGGGAGATTTTTTGAAGGTATTACAGGAATGGCGTTAGAAAATTTGCTGCAAACCACCCCTTGAATTTGTCACTGCGTGACCGCCAAGTGTTCCATGATTCAGTAGTAAGCAGAAATGAGGCCTTTTTCTCATTGTTGAAGAGATCGTCAAGCTCATGTGTTGTATGGGGATCAATGATTACGGCGTTGGCTTCGTAGTCCCACGCAAGACTACGTGCATTGAGATTTGCTGAACCTACAGTGCTGAATTTTCCATCAACCATTATAATCTTTGTGTGATGAAATCCAGGTTTGTACATCCATATGTTACAACCTTGTTTCATAAGTTTATAGGCGTTGTGAAAGCCACAGTCTGGAGTTAGTGGTATGTCGCTTTTTATGGAAAGCATTATTTCTACTTTCACTCCGCGTTTTACGGCATTTTTCAAAGCCTTTTTGATGGATCTGTTGAGGGTAAAGTAGGGGTTTATGAGTTTTATGCTATCTTTTGCATAGCGTATTGCGTTGGTATAAAACTCACGTATGATTTTATTGGTTGTATGTGGTTCGCGGTTGATAATTCCTATCATTTTTTTCCCAACCGACAAAGAAGTGTCAGGTTTTAGGTCTTGAAAATATCTGTCATTGCCAAGCCCCCGGAAATATTTCGCCCCTTGTATATCCTGTTTGGCTACTTTGTTCCACATTTTCAAAAATATGGCTTGCAGGGTGTTTACTTCCGTGCCTTGTATGCGGCAGTGCATGTCGTGCCATGATCCAACCTGTTCCGTGCCTTTTATATAATAGTCAGCAACATTCATGCCACCTGTATATGCCACTTTGCCGTCAATAACCACTATTTTACGATGGTCGCGACTCCAGATGTCATTGAGCCATGGAAAACGAACGGGGTTGAATTCGTATATTTCGATTCCTTTTGCTCGAATGTTTTTTATGTCTTCCTTGCGCATTGGTTGGTTATTGGAAACGTTGCCAAACCCATCGAATAATAGGCGAACCTCAACACCTTCTTTTACTTTTGGTTCGAGGTGCTCTATTAAAAGTTGGTTGATGGAGTCATTACGGAAATTGAAATACTCCATGTGTATGGAACTTTGAGCTTGGTCTATTGCCTTGAAAAGGTCGTCAAACTTTTCTTGCCCTGACATGAGCAGCGCAATGCTGTTGTCATGTGAAAACTTTATGCCACAGTTTTCAAGGTGACGTACTATGAGACTGTCGCTGGTTAAGGAATCTGCTTTTTCAGCATGGCTTGTTAGAGCTAATAGGACAGCGGTTGTTGACATGAATATTTTCTTCATATTCAAAATAACACGTTTGCCTTTTCTTTTCATTGTTATCCTTTTTTTGACGGCATCAAAGCCATAATGCTAACATAACCTTTGCATTTAGCAGGGGCTGTTAGCATTATTAATGCGTAATAATTGTCTTCTGTGTATTGGGATGGAGATACCCAATGTTTTTTGTTTTATAGCATTGACGATGCGTAACTGTCAACAATTCCAAGCAATTGATGCGTGTCGTCGCATACAAGTACGGAATGTATTTTATAGCGATGCATAATGCTTTGTATTTCTGATACTTTTGCTGTCGGTAATACAGTTTTGGGCTCACGTGTCATGATGTCGGCAACTGTATGGTCGAAGAATTTTGCTTGCCATCGCTCCATGGCACGTCTAATGTCTCCATCGGTTATTATTCCAGCAATGGTTCCGTCTGGGTGAAGTGATATGCCAAGTCCCAGTTTGCCACGTGACACCTCTATTATAGCTTCACCGAGGTGCATTTGTTCGTGTATTATTGGCAAATCTTTTGTGTGCATCACATCCTCTGCCGTTGTCAGGAGGCGTTTGCCAAGTTCACCACCAGGATGGAACTGGGCGAAATCGCGTGGGCGGAAGTCACGTACTTGCATCAACGCTACGGCAAGAGCGTCGCCCATGGCAAGAGCGGCGGTTGTGGAACTTGTTGGTGCAAGGTTTAATGGGCATGCTTCGTGATCAACCCATAGTTTTATATGCACTGTTGAGTATTTGCCGAGTAACGATTGTGGGTTGCGGCTGATACCTATAATGGGGACATGCATGTGGAGCAATATTGGGACGAAGCGTAGTAGTTCGTCTGTTTGTCCGGAATTGCTTATGGCCAGTACAACGTCGTCGGAAGTCATGGCGCCAAGATCACCATGATATGCGTCAAGGGGGTTTATGAAGAATGCTGGTGTACCTGTGGATGCAAGGGTTGCTGCAATTTTTGCGCCTATGTTCCCACTCTTGCCAACACCAGTTACAATAACCTTGCCATGACAATGGTATATCAGCTCAACGGCCTTTTCGAAGTTCTCGTCAAGTTGCGGTATTAGTTCAAGTATTGCTTGTGCTTCTTCGCGTAAGCACTTGGCACCGTAATTTATAGACTGTTTTAATCTTCCCTCGGGAGTTGTCATAATCAGCAAGTTTATAGTATGTTTTCTATTAGGGTCTCCAGTTTGCCAAGCTCTAGCATGTTTGCTGCGTCGGAAAGCCCTTGGTCTGGGTTGGGATGAACTTCGAAAAAGTATCCTGTGGCACCGAAAGCTTTGGCCGCAAGTGCCATTGATGGGACGAATTTGCGGTCTCCTACAGTATTACCATTCCCAGCCGAGGGGCGTTGGACGCTGTGGGTGCAATCCATTATGACAGTAGGCGTGATCTCTTTCATGTCAGGAATGTTGCGGAAATCTACGACCAAATTGTTGTAGCCAAAGCTATTGCCTCGCTCTGTGAGCCATACTTCCGTCGCTCCGCTTTCCTTGGCTTTTTCATAAGGGAAGCGCATGTCTTTTCCTGAGAGAAATTGGGCTTTCTTTATGTTTACGATGCGACCTGTTTTGGCTGCTGCCACAAGAAGGTCTGTTTGGCGGCAGAGAAATGCTGGTATTTGTATTATATCACAAATTTGGCCTACGGGTTCGGCTTGCCATGATTCATGTATGTCTGTTGTAAGGCGCAAGCCATATTTTGATTTTATGTCGGCAAGCATTTGTAATCCTCTTTCCATGCCGGGACCACGGAACGAATGTATGCTTGTTCGGTTTGCTTTGTCGAAGCTTGCCTTGAAAATAATGTCAACACCCAACTTGTCGTTTATCCGTTTGAGTTCTCCGGCTACAGTGTCAAGAAGTTCGGCTGACTCAATTACACATGGGCCAGCGATAAAAATGTCTTGATTTTTATTTTTTGCTTGATTTTTAAGCATGGCTATTTGGTTTAAAGGTGGTTTATCTGTCGTTTTTGATAATTTTCTCCATTTCTGCATCAGAATAGGCATGTTGTATTCTTGATGGCTGTGGTGCTACAAGGTGTGCCGTGTCCGAGACAATGTGAATGTCACGTTGTGGGAAAGGAATTTCTATTTTCTTGTCGTTCAAGGCATTGTACACAGCCTCCATAATGTCGCTTTCCGCATCGCCCTGCTTGCGTGAGTCAACCCAGGCTATAATCTTGAAGTCGATACTGTTGTCTCCGAATCCAGAGAATGTAACCTTGAGGAATTTTATGTAATTGGGCTTATTTAGTTTTGTTACAGCGTCTGTAATCGTTTGCTTGACATCAGGCACCCTAGACCCATACGCTACACCTATTGGGATGATTGATAGGACATTGCCATGATTGCGTGTGAGATTTTTATAGTTCTTTGAGAATAGTTGCGAGTTTTGGAATGCAATAACCGAGCCATCAAGGCCTTCGATTGTAGTTGACGTATAAGAAATGTTCTTTACCGTACCCTTGGTTCCGTCTATGGATATATAATCGCCAACCTTTATGCGGCCAGCCATCAGTGATATGCCATAATAAAGGTTTTCAAGTATGTCTTTCATGGCGAAGCCGATACCGGTGGAGAGGCCTGCGGAAATGGCTACGATCCAAGAATTGTCAATATTGAAAATGCCCATTGTGATAAGCAGCCAGGCTCCCCATACTATCACTTGTACAAGGTTCTTCCACATTGCGATATGGCTTGTCACGGCTTGTTCGCTTGCTTTCCTGTTCTCTTGCTTTGCCTTGCGCTCCTCACGGTTCATAAGGTGATAGTACATGACGTGTATGGTAACACGGTTTGCCCATGCTGCAAAGAAGAATAGGGAAGTGACTTGTACCGCACGCATTATGCTGAATGTGAATTTTGTGGTGTCTATGAGTTTGCGGTTGAAAATCTCCCAAGTGGTGTCGCTGAGGTTGAAAACGTCGGCTGCCCAATAGATGCTTAACAGTATTGACAGTGTGCCAAGTATCGGGAGCATTGCGGTATATATCAAGCGGAAAAGCCATGTGCGACCAACGGGGGTCTTGTCATCGAAATACCGTCTTTTAGGATTGTTGCCATAGCTTTTGAGGAAAGATGATATGCATGTGATGGTAAGGATGCATGTGAGTTGCATGGTCCACCATATCAACATTTCCACAGACAGCAGTGTGTATCCGATGAGTGAGGCCACAATGCTTATGAGGAATACGAAAAATGAAACCCATGCGTAAAAAGTGTCAGTTGCGGGCAGTTTGCCTTTGCAATGTTGTAGCGTAAACCATTGCCATACTGTGCATAGTAACAGTATGGGGGGGAGGATTATGTCTGTTAGGTTGTTGGGAATTAGGATTATGCGGAAGAATATGACAATAAAGCATATCGCCATAATTGGTGAGTAGATACGGAAACCGTGGCGTATCTGTTTCCCGTCGAGGAGTATGAGCAGAGAAAGTAGGATAACGCCCATGAGCCAGGCATATTCCACGAGCAGACCAGATGCCATGATCAGGAAGTTTTGTGCTATTGCGGCCCTGACAATCCCGAGTACGGCGGCGAAAGTTATCACGGTGGCTGCGAGGATGATGCATAGGCGTTTGGTCTTGAAGCTTTCGCGAGCCTGTTCACCATTTTCGCTGCCAAACAGCCACTTTAGTATAAAGTCAGCCTTGTTCTTGCGCACAAGGCGTGTCACTATGAAGCCAATTATAAGATAGCTCACGGCAGCTGCCACGATGCCATAGAATACGATGATGCCAAGTAGGAAGAGTATTATGCGACTGTCCCAGTCTGATTTGTAGTTGCTTGTTGGCTTGTATTTGTCAGCGACAGTCTCTGAAGTTTCTTTCAGTTCGTGACGTAGGTTCTTGAGTATGGTGAAATAGTTTTCCCCTGCATTTGAGAAAATGCTTGTCTGTATGTCACTGTAACGTTTGTTTGCATAGTCGTTAAGGTTTTTCAGCCTGTTTTCGGTACGGTTATATAGCAAAATATAACGCTGCATCTGTGTGCGGTTGTAGTCGAGTGTATGCCTTATGTTGACAGCGTAAGTGAGGCAGACGCTCCTGTCTATTTTCGCACGTTCGCTCAGCCCCTCTGTGTACATTGCGCTTAGGTCGTTAATCAAGCTGTCGTAACGTGCTATCTCAACGTCAACATTGCTTATGTACATACGGAACGGTGCGACATTCTTCTTGAAGTTATGATATTGCTCCGTAGCCTCATGGCATGCGTATGTCAAGTCGAAAACATATCCGTTTTGCTGCGAATATAGCATCATTGCGTTTTGCTGGCTTTTGTTGATGGCATCCATCAATTGGGACATGACCAGTTGACGCTGCTCTTTCAGGGTGCCAGACTCAAGCTCAAGTTTGTTGTGATAGTTGCTCAGTTCTATGCGGAGCATGGCAAGCGTGCCGGCAATGTCCCGCTCCTTCAGCACTGCGTTTGTGGGGAGGATGCCTGTTAGCAACAGTATTGCAATTGTTATTAATTGTCTGTACATTGTTTAATTCTTGGTTTGCAGGTGCAAAGATACTGTTTTTTTTGTTTTTGGCAAAGTAAATAGGGCAGGGGAAGCAAAATGGGGCGGTAAGCTTTGTGTCGTATCCATGCTCTCATTGCGGGGAAATCGCATTGCCATTACGCCGCAATCATGTCATCATTATGGCGTAATCGTATTGCCATTATGGCTTAATTGTGTTGGCTTTACGCCGCAGCGATTATTTGTAGCTTTCTTGCGTGAATGTTTGCTCGAACAATATTGTTTTAGTTTGCTGTGAACGAAAGATATACCTGAAGCTGAAGTCCTTGTCCTTGAATGCTTTCATGCTTGTGTTTCCCTTTAGTTCTTCAAGCAGTGTGGCTGATATTTTTTGCTTTACTTTGCTCACGGCTTCTGCATTGTCAGCTTCGTCCGTGAGGGTATAATGGTAATTGAATGTATGCGTGGTGCGGTCAAATGTCACGCTGTCAGTGCGCTGCATGTTGATTACCGGGGTGGGGCAATATCGCTCGGTATATTCTTTTGCCATTTTCTCCGCATGGTCTTCGAGCGTGGAGTAATGGCATGATGCCATTGCGTAAATGCTGATAGCTGCGCATAGTATGTGTTTCATGTTGTGATTTCCCATGATTGATGATGCAATATTTGTTACTTTTTGCGCAAAGTTATAAAAAATGTTGGACAAAGCTCTCACTTTCTTATCCGTTTTTATTAACTTTGCATTACGAAGAGAAAGAAGATGGAAGAAATAAGGAATTTTTGCATTATAGCGCATATCGATCACGGAAAATCCACATTGGCTGATCGTATGCTTGAATACACCAAGACCATCAAGATAACGGAAAACCAGATGCTTGACAATATGGACTTGGAGCGTGAGCGTGGAATCACCATCAAGAGCCATGCCATACAAATGGAGTATGGTGTTGATGGCAAGAAGTATCTGCTAAATCTTATAGATACCCCTGGCCATGTTGATTTCAGCTATGAGGTTTCGCGTAGCATTGCAGCATGTGAGGGGGCGTTGCTTGTGGTTGATGCAACACAGGGCGTTCAGGCACAGACTATTTCGAATCTTTATATGGCAATAGACAATAATCTTGAGATTATACCTGTGATAAACAAGATTGACATGCCCAATGCCATGCCTGATGAGGTGGAAGATGAGATTGTGGACTTGATAGGTTGCGAACCTGGAGATATAATTCGTGCAAGCGGGAAGACGGGGGAGGGCGTCCCCACTATTCTTGAGGCTGTGGTTAAGCGTATTCCTGCGCCTACAGGAGATTCGCAAAAACCGTTGCAGATGCTTATTTTCGACTCTATATTCAACTCTTTCAGAGGCATAATAGTACTTGGAAAAGTGCTTAATGGTTCCATACGACAGGGCGACAAGGTAAAGTTTGTGCAAACTGGCATGGAGTACACTGCTGATGAAGTTGGTGTCATGAAAATGGATTTGGAGTCGCATAAGGAGCTTGGTACGGGCGAGGTGGGCTATATTATTTCTGGCATAAAAAATGCTACCGAGGTAAAAGTTGGTGACACCATAACGCATATTGACAATCCTTGTGAAAATGCCATAGAGGGATTTCAGGAAGTAAAGCCAATGGTGTTTGCTGGAGTTTATCCAATAGATCCTGCCGAATATGAAAACCTTAGGAACTCTTTGGAGAAATTGCAGCTTAATGATGCCAGTCTGACCTTCCAACCAGAATCGTCACAAGCTCTTGGTTTTGGCTTTAGGTGTGGGTTCCTTGGGTTGCTTCACATGGAGATTGTCCAGGAGCGACTTGATCGCGAGTTTAATGTTGAGGTCATAACCACGGTTCCTAACGTTTCGTATAAGGTGTTTACCAAGCAGGGTGAAGAGTTGGAGGTTCACAATCCGAGTGGTTTGCCCGATGTTACTGAGATTGATCACATAGAGGAACCTTATATTCGTGCCACAATCATCACTTCGGCAAACTTTATTGGTCCTATTATAAAATTGTGCCTTGACAAGCGAGGTGAGTTGCTTGACCAACAATATGTGTCAGGTAATCGTGTTGAGTTGCACTTTATGATACCTCTTGGGGAAATAGTGATTGACTTCTATGATAAGTTGAAATCCATTTCCAAGGGATATGCGTCTTTTGACTATTACATAGATTGCTATCGGCCGTCCAAACTTGCCAAGCTTGATGTATTGCTCAATGGCGAACCTGTGGATGCGTTGTCAACGCTTACACATCAAGACAATGCTGTTGCATTGGGACGCAATATGTGCTTGAAATTGAAGGAGCTGATACCACGCCAGCAGTTTGACATTGCGATTCAAGCGGCAATAGGTGCTAAGATTGTGGCGCGTGAGACAGTGAAGCAGGTGCGAAAGGATGTATTGGCAAAATGTTATGGCGGTGATGTAAGTCGTAAGCGCAAACTCCTTGAAAAACAAAAGAAAGGAAAGAAACGCATGAAGCAGATCGGTAATGTGCAGGTGCCTCAGAAAGCATTCCTTGCCGTATTGAAACTTGACTAAGGGAGGCTTTAATTGAAGTCTTTGGCAATAAAACAATTTACATAACGACCTAAGTCTTATAGAAGGATATGAAAGAATTGCAGAACACGACACGAGACATCGCTCGCGAACTTGCTCGCAAGTATAGCACCATGACGCACGAGGAACTGGACACTCTTGAAAGTATCCTTGTGCCAAAGAAGTTTGCAAAAGGAGAGATGATTTTGAAGGAAGGTGATGTATGTGAAAACATATATTATGTTGATAAAGGTCTGATACGGCAGTTCTATTATAAGAATAACAAGGAGCTAACGGAGCACATAGGTGCCGATGGAGAGATTTTCATGTGCATAGAAAGTCTTTTCAAAGAAGAGCCAACAAGCCTTCAGGCTGAGGCCATTGAGCCAAGCATGGTTTATCTCATCCCAAAGCACCGTCTTGAGCAGGTGGCATTGCATAATGTCAACATCCAAATTTTATATCGTAAGATATTGGAAGAAAGCTTGATATTGTCGCAGCAACATGCTGATCTTTTGCGTTTCGAGTCGGCGCAAAACCGTTACTTAAGGCTTTGTAAAATGAATCCGCAGGTAGTCTTGCGTGCTCCGCTGGTTTATATTGCCAGTTATCTGCAAATGACGCCAGAAACGTTGAGCCGTGTAAGGGCTGCGACCATATAATAGGATTTTTCGTTTAATCTCTCCCCACATGTTTTTCAAGCAGGCATGTGGGGAGATTTGTTTGTTGCCAAACCGTAACCCATCGAGGAAAAGCAAAAAGGCTTACTGATTGAAGATAAACGACTATGCCATAGTTTTTTAAAAAAAAATCTGGTGTGTGGGCTGTAAATATGAAAATAGGAAGCGAATGTCTTTTATGATTAGCATTTACCTCCCGCCAGCCTTGAATCTTTTACAGATGAAGGAGGTTTATTTGCTATCTATTCTTTTTTCCTTTTTCCCCACCTGAACAAGTCCCTAAGGCTTGAGAAGTCTTTCTTGAGTATGAAACCAATGCCTTGCGTATTCAATGAGTTACGTGTAAAGTATCGGTCATTTGTCTTGTTGTAAACGTGGACGCTGAAGTTTCCGTTTGGCACTATTAGGTAACGTACATCGAAATCGCCAATGAATGATTGTGTGGCATTGGCGTTGTCACGATAACCAAATTGCCCATCTATCAGGAGACGGTTGTTGAACAGATGTCCACTGAGTAATCCCTCATATTCGGCATTGTTCCAGCCTTCGTCGCCTGTTGAAATGTTGGCTCCAAAATTCCAATCGTTGTTTTTTACAACAGATCCAAGAATTCTGTTTATCTGTTGGCTGAGTTCTCCGCTCAATATGCTTTGCATGGCAAGTGAGGTTTGATTGTAACCTTGTGAACCAGCATTATTGTTGCCACGGGAATAAAATCTGCCTACAGCAAGTAAATATAATACTTGTTGGTTCATTTCTTCCTCTCCATTGATAACGCTTGAAATCATTAGCTGTTGGTCTTGGTTCAATGTCGGGAAATCAAGATTGAAATCAACTTTGGGTGAAGCTGGCGTGCCGGTTATGCCCATCAAGCAATTTACTCGTACATTGTTTGATGAGAAACTTCTGCCAACCTGCAGGTCGCTTAGGCTTGCGGAAGCGATTGGATATTGGGCTTTGAGGTTAAGTATTGCGTTGTATGGGTTTCCACCAAACACAATTGTTCCGCCTTGTGTAAACTCAAACTCTTTTTTAATAATGTTTTGTATGGTGAGTTTGTATATGCCATGGTCAATTACATAGGTTCCCCAAATATCCACACCGCCTTTATTAAAATATGTAGCGCGCAATGCTCCTGAGCCATTGAGGGTAATGTAGTCTCCTGAGGTATGGTCGGTTATCAATTTTAATGTAGCATTGGGATGTGCGTCTATTAGGAAATTCAGTCGTATGTCGGTTGATATTTCCAGTGGCAGTGTGGGTTGTATTGCTTTTTTACTTAAATTATAATTGTCTGCTGATGGTGTTGGTGATATTTTTTGATGGTTGTTTATGCCATGGGAAATATTTGCGCTGTCTCTTGCAACCCACTGTATGAAGTCTTGTGATCCAATGCTTTCGGGCGAAGATATGTCATAGACTATTTCTGAGTTAGCTTCAGGTTTCATGTTTACGTCAATATCAACTGCGCCTGATCGCCCTTTTATGGAAGCGTTACCTGAACCAAAGACTTTTCCATAAAAAGTACTACCGTCTTTCCCATCAAAATTGAAAGCAAGCAGGTTGTTGGCCTCAACATTGATGTCATAGGTCATTCGCCCAAGGTTTTGGTGATGTATTGCACCTTGTACTATTCCAAAGTTACCATTTGTATCATAAACGGTGTCGTTGGCAAATTGGATTTCTTTTTCAGTGAAATTTAGTAAAGCTTTGGGGATTGTGTATCTGGTTCCGAGGGGAGATACGGTTAGTGCCCCATTGGCGACAACATTGCCAGTAAGGTTTATCTTTTTGAGGTCGCCCCATAAGCGTAAGTCTCCGTTGCCTTTTATGTCAACGTCTTTTATAAAACTTGAGCATAGGCTTTTTAGAAGTTCTGCGCGTGTGTCATGGAGTTTTATTCCAAGGTCAATATAATTACGTTTGGGAGAAACATAACCTTTTACAAAAGTATAACGCGGTCTTGTTTTTTCCCCTGCAATGGTGTCATTTGCCACCGCATCAATGTCTATTTGGGATTCTTTTTCATTCCAATTGATATATGCGTTAAGTGTACCAAGTCGTCCGTCTATAAGACGGAAATCGTCAACTTTTAATTGGGCATTGGCGGTTGGCTTGCTGAAAAGCTGTGTGACATGTGCCGTGCCAGATGCTGCTCCGCTGAATTCTACGGAGTGGAAATTTACAAGGTCAAGAATGTAAGATACATTTATGTTATGTAGGATAGCTGTTAGGGAATCGTTACTGTTTCGAGATGCAACACCATTAAGCAAGAGGCTTTGATTGCCACTTGTTACTGAGAATGAGTTTATTGCCAAACGGTTTTTGCTGTATGTGACAGTTGATGGATGTATTTCAAATACGGTGTCGCCTATACAGAAGTTTGACTTTTGTACGTTGAGTTCAGCCAATGTTTTTCCGTTATTGTCTTTATGGAAAGAAATGAATGACGTTATGCTACCTTTTAAACGGTCTTTGGTAGCATTGTTGTCAACAGCAAGAGTAGCTCGAAGCTTATCTTTGCCTACCAATGCTGACAGGTTGAGTTCTGTTTCGACAGACTTGTTCCTGACGTTTGACAATGATACATCTGCCTGAAGATTATTGTCTATTGTCTTGACTAAAGCCTTGATTTTTTTTAAGTGATGATTGGAATAAATTATGTCGTTCGAAGAGATTGTGGCATTTAGTGACTTTCCATTGTCGCCCATTGTTGCTGATATGCTTAGGGGGGCTCTAATTTCGAGGGGTACCCCAAGGAAAGCTTTTGCCCAATCGCTTTTGTTTATGTTTGCTGTTATTGAGAAATCGTCGTTTATTGGTTTGTATTCGAATGGTACAAGATTGGTGATGCTTGGTAATTTATTGGCAATGACATTTTTAATTGCTTGGGGGAGATTAGCATAGTTGAACCGTCCATATATGATGGCTTTTCCGAAATCACTCTGCATTCCAATATAGTGCCCAAGTTGGCTGGGGCCTGCTTGTATGCGTAAAGAATCAAGAGTGTAATCAATATCTTTTGATTTCATCGTAAAATGCCTCAATGCCAGGTAGCCGGATGCATTGTTTATATCATTGCCTGTGACATCTGCAATTAGGTTTCCTGTATATGTTGCTTCAGCAAGTCTTCCGCTGAACATTAGTAATTTTGAAGGTGAGAAACTCTTGATGTTTGCGTTTATCTTTGCGGATTTTATATTGGGTCGGAGGTTGGCAGCCCCGTATATTTCAGCTTTAATATTGGGATCTGATACGTTTAGCTTGCCTTTAATGATGCCAGCAATAAGTTCACCATCAAGGGCGATGTTCTGGTAAGTATATCGATTATAATCTATCCGTTCTATAAATCCTTTTGCAGAGATACATTTTCTTTTTATATTACCTTTGCAGCTGACATTGGTACTCAAATGTCCGAGAGACTTATTGTTTAATATTTGTCCAATATTGAATGATGGTGTTTGAAATTTTGCCTTGATTTCATCACCATCTTTGTGAATTCTCATCATTGTATTACCTGCATCGGAAATAATTTTCCCATTTAGGTTTATAACTTTGCTGTATCCTCCTATGATACCACTGAAGTTTAATGAATTGAGTTGTGAAAAAACATCGTGTGCTTTTCCTGTTAATAACTTTAAACCTTCGGAATTGATAGTAAGTTGGCTAACGTTTGCTTTCCATGAGATGAAAGGTTTGTTGAAGTCTATGAGACCATTTGCATTTAAACTTATGCAGGAAGGATGAAACAACGATGGCTTATCTTCTTGTGGAATGAATATCTTTATACTGTTTATTTTTAAGCACTTATGTGCTCCAGAAATGGTAGATTTGAAAACAGCTTTGCTTTTTATATCTGCCATTTGCGGTGTGAGTGGCGACAAATCTGAAAACTGTATGTGTGATTCTGTAATATTGGCTTTGAAATTGTTAAGTCCTGAGAGATTTCCAGAAATGTGCGGTATGTTGATTTGGGAATGCTGCAAAGCAAGCCTCAAGTTGCTTATGGCATACTTTTTTTTGTTGGCTTCAGCGTTCATTGACAATGAGTTTATGTTTATGCCTGATGCCTCTTTAAAGGATATTTTCTTGACGGTTACTTTTAGTGAATCGTCATTTAATACATTGATTATTATATGTGAACTGATGTTGCTTAATTCTATGTGTTTTGTATCAAAAGCCTTTTTGGGTGTAGCGTCAAGCTGATTCCATGATATTTTTCCATGGCGGATTATAAGGCTGTTGATAGCTATGTTAAATGCCTTTTTTGTCTTTTTGTCTTTTGATTGCAGAGAATCTATAATGAATTGGAAGTTGGATTTTTTTGTGGCATCAGCCTTGTACAGGTTGGCATCGAGTCCGAATAACTGAGCGGAGGTTATGGCTATATTTCCTTGCGCTAATTCAAGGAAATTTATTTTTGCAGACATGCGTGATGCCCTTAATAAATGCTTTCCTCTTTGGTCGAGTATGCTAACGTCATCGATAATAATTCTATTGAAAAAGCCAATATTTACTTTCCCTATATGTATTTCTGTGGCTAATTTTGTTGAAATTGCAGAGGCTAATTTGTTACCAATGAACAATTGTACCATGGGTATGTTAGCCATGGTTGCAATTAACAGGTATAAGCCAGCTAAGACTAATACTGTAGTGTTTATGATGTGTCCAAACTTCTTCAATAAATGCAAAATTATAAAAAAGTGTTGTATTGCGGATAAAAAATGGGGAAAATATGGTTTTTGAGATAAATTTTGTTTAAATTTGCACATGAATAAGATGTTGCTGGCTTTTTGTTTGAATAAATTCAAGAATATATAATAAATTTTAATTATCATTCTATGGCAAGTGTAATTAAGTTGCGCAAAGGCTTAAACATTAACCTGAAAGGTAAAGCCACGGAAAAAAAAATGGTTGTTGGGCGTTCTGAAGAATATGCTTTGTCACCATTAGATTTCCCTGGTATAATTCCGAAGGTTGCCGTAAAAGAGGGAGATCGGGTATTGGCAGGTGATCCTCTTTTTTATAGCAAAAAATGTCCAGATGTAAAGTTTGCTTCACCAGTTAGTGGCGTTGTTAGTGCAGTTGTTCGAGGCGAACGACGTAAAGTGCTTTTTGTTAAAATAAAAGCTGATGATAAGCAAGAATTTCGAGATTATGGAAAGGCAGATCCTGTGGGGTTGAATGGAGAAGGCGTTAAGGCAAAACTGTTGGAAGCTGGTATTTTTGGTTATATAAATCAGTTGCCTTATGCAGTCAGTACTTCACCAATGACTACACCCAAAGGTATTTTTATATCTGCCATTCGTGATATGCCGTTGGCGGCAGACTTTGAGGTAGAGTTGAGAGGTAATGAGCAAGCTTTTTCTACAGGAATTGATGCTCTTTCGAAAATTGCACCTGTGCATCTTGGAATTAGTGTTGGACAATCTGATGGGCTTTTGTCAAAAATATGTGGTGCACAAGTCCATGTTTTTGATGGTCCTTGTCCTACGGGGAATGTGGGAGTGCAAATAAATCATATTTCTCCTATAAATAAAAATGAAGTCGCTTGGACTGTAGATCCGACAGTTGTAATATTCATAGGTAGGCTTTTCCTTACTGGTAGAGTGAATTTGATACGAACCATAGCTGTGGCTGGTAGCCAAGTAAAGGAACCATCGTATGCTGATGCTATTATTGGTATTCAACTTAAAGACATTCTTGATGGCAATCTTGCGAATGAAGATCATGTACGCATTATTAATGGCAATCCATTGACAGGACGTAAGGATTCCCTTGATGGATATTTAGGTGCGCATACTTCTGAGGTTACAGTTATTCCTGAGGGGGATGATGTTGACGAGATTCTTGGTTGGATATTGCCACGTACAAATCAGTTTTCCATAAGTCGTAGTTATTTTTCATGGCTAATGCCTAAGAAAAGTTATGATCTTGATGCCCGTATTAAGGGTGGTGAGCGTCATATTATCATGAGTGGTGAGTATGATAAGGTATTGCCAATGGATATTTTTGCAGAATACCTTATTAAGGCTATTATTTCTGGAGATATTGATAAACAAGAGCAACTTGGAATTTATGAAGTGTCGCCTGAGGATTTTGCTGTGGCAGAGTTTGTTGACAGTTCTAAACTTCCTTTGCAAAAAATTGTTCGTGATGGTTTAGACGTTCTGATTAAAGAGAACGCTTAGTCCAAATCAAAATGGATTCTCAAAAAAGTAAATTGAAATGAACGGATTAAAAGAATATTTCAATAAGATACGCCCTAATTTCGAGAAGGGAGGCAAATTGCATGCTTTTAAGAGCTTGTATGACGGGTTTGACTCGTTCTTGTTCGTTCCTAATGCAACGGCCAATAATGGAGTGTCTATTCATGATTCCATTGATTCGAAGCGTATCATGAGCTTTGTTGTTATAGCTTTGTTGCCAGCATTGCTTTTCGGTATGTATAATGTAGGGTATCAAAACTATCTTGCAGCTGGTAAACTGGCCGATGCTTCCTTTTGTACGATATTTTTATATGGATTTTTAATGGTTTTGCCTAAGCTATTAGTAAGTTATATCGTTGGACTTGGAATTGAATTTGCGTGGGCACAATGGAAAGGGGAGGAGATACAGGAAGGGTTTCTTGTGAGTGGCATTATTATACCAATGATAATTCCTGTTACGACTCCACTTTGGATACTTGCAATCGCAGTAGCTTTTTCTGTTGTATTTTGTAAGGAGATTTTTGGAGGTACAGGAATGAATATTTTTAACGTGGCAATTGGTGCACGTATGTTTCTTTTCTTCTCCTATCCATTGTCTATGTCAGGTGATTCTGTATGGGTTGCTAAAGAAAGTCTTTTTGGGTTGGGCAACACGCTTCCTGATACGTTTACAATGGCAACTCCGTTGGGAAACATTGCTCAAGGAAATCAATTAGAAATAGGCATTCGTGATATGATACTTGGCTTCATGCCTGGATCTATAGGTGAAACATCGGTTGTTGCTATTGTTATAGGTGCTGCTATATTATTGTGGACTGGTATTGCTAGTTGGAAGACAATGCTTAGTGTCTTTGTCGGTGGTTCTGTTGTAGCAGGGATATTTCAAGCGACAGGTTCTACTCCAATAGTGTGGTGGCAACATCTTGTTCTTGGCGGTTTCTGTTTTGGTGCCGTGTTTATGGCAACGGATCCTGTTACCTCTGCTCGCACTGAAATTGGAAAATGGATATATGGTTTTCTTGTAGGTGCAATGGCCATACTTGTACGAGTAAAGAATCCTGGTTATCCAGAGGGTATGATGCTTGCAATTTTCTTTGGTAATATGGTAGCTCCACTTATAGATTATTGTGTGGTAGAGTATAATATTTCTAATCGTATAAAGCGCAGTAAAATTTTAGAATGATAAGCCATGAAAACTAATAGTAATTCATACACTTTTATATACTCTGCAATTATTGTAATAATTGTGGCGTTTCTACTTGCTTTTGTATATCAGGCATTGAAACCAATGCAGGATGCTAATGTTGCCCTTGATCAGAAAAAGCAGGTTCTTTATAGCTTGAATATTCGTGGCTTGGATGATGCCAGTACGGAAAAAACATATAACAAGGTTGTTAAAAAGGAACAAGACGTAAATGGACAGAAAATGTACATTTGTAATGTTGATGGCATGACTAAGTACGTATTCTCCATGTCAGGCATGGGGCTCTGGGGAGGTATTAGTGGACTTATATCTGTTAATGATGATAAGACAACTATTTATGGTGCTTATTTCAATCATGATAGTGAAACAGCTGGATTGGGCTCTGAAATTAAGGAAAATCAGAAGTGGCAAGAAGCGTTCCGTGGCAAGAAGATTTTTAATGGAAACAATCGTAGTTCGGTAGCTATTTCTGTTCAAAAGAAAGTAACAGATCCACAGACACAAGTTGACGCTGTTACAGGAGCAACACTTACGTCTAATGGTGTAGCGGATATGCTTCGTGATGGGTTGTCTATTTTCCTTCCTTTTTTGAATAGCAATGATGCTGAAGAATAAGGTGGTGGCGATAGTAAAAATATTATCGTGAGGTATTGAAGAAAATAAGTTTAGGGGATTAATTTAAAAGATATTATGGGTTTGTTTTCAAAACAAAATAAGACAGCATTTATAGAACCGCTGCACTTGAATAATCCTATTATGGTACAGGTGCTTGGTATTTGTAGTGCATTGGCTGTTACTTCTCAGCTTAAGCCTGCAATAGTAATGGGACTGGCGGTAACTGTGATTACATCATTCGCAAATGTCATTATATCGCTTATACGTAATACAATCCCAATGCGTATTCGTATCATCGTACAGCTTGTTGTTGTTGCAGCATTGGTGACTATAGTCAATCAGGTTCTTGGTGCTTTTGCATATGACGTTAGTGTGCAGTTAAGTGTGTATGTAGGTCTTATCATTACTAACTGTATTCTTATGGGGCGTCTTGAAGCTTTTGCCATGATGAATAAACCGTGGCCGTCTTTCCTTGATGGTCTGGGTAATGGACTCAGCTACGCTATGATACTTATAATTGTAGGTGCTTTTCGTGAGTTCTTTGGGCGTGGCACTCTACTTGGCTTCCAGTTAATACCAGATACTGTTTATAATTGGGGGTATATTAATAATGGGATGATGACGATGTCATGTACAGCATTGATACTTATAGGATGTGTCATTTGGATTAATCGTGCATTCTTCCTAAAAGAAGAAAATAAGTAAAGTGTTTTGGTGCTTTTGTTACTTTAACATTTGAAAGCTAAAAAATAAAGTTCAAAGAAAATGGAACATTCAATAGCGTTATTTTTAAGATCTATTTTTGTAGATAATATGATTTTTGCTTACTTCCTTGGTATGTGCTCATATTTAGCAGTAAGCAAGAATGTTAAAACGTCTCTTGGGCTTGGCATTGCTGTAACATTTGTATTACTTATAACGGAACCTGTAAACTATTTGTTGCAGTCATATGTGTTGGGACCGAATTGTCTTGTTGATGGCGTGGATCTTAGTTATCTTAGTTTTATACTTTTTATTGCAATTATTGCAGGCATTACGCAGCTTGTGGAAATGGTAGTGGAAAGGTTTTCTCCATCTTTATACGCAGCTCTTGGTATATTCTTACCGCTGATAGCTGTTAATTGTGCAATTATGGGTGCTTCACTTTTTATGCAGCAGCGCATAAAGATGGATCCGGCAAATATTCAGGCAATAAGCAATATATGGGATAGTATAGCTTATGCTTTAGGAAGTGGATTTGGATGGACGCTTGCCATTGTAATGTTTGGTGCAATACGTGAAAAGCTGGAGTATAGTGATGTTCCTCGTCCTTTGAAAGGAATGGGGATTGCTTTTATTACAGTTGGGCTTATGGCAATGGCTATGATGTGCTTTAGTGGATTGAAATTCTAAATGTTTAACCTGGGTTTGAGATTTGGAAAAGTGTTTTTTCATAATTATGAGCATTATGCTAGGAGACTATGTAAAAATATTTTCTAAAATCCTTACCTGCAAATATAATTAAGATAAATGGGACAATTTATATGTTTTAGCGTAGCGGTTTTCCTAATAGTCATATTATTGTTGGTTGCAGTACTGCTTATAGCCAAGAAATATCTTAGTCCAAGTGGTACGGTTACAATTACAATAAATGGAGATAAAAAAATAGAAGCAGATCAGGGTGGTACTTTGCTTTCTACACTCAATGAAAATGGCGTTCATTTATCTTCTGCATGTGGTGGAAAAGGTAGTTGTGGTCAATGTCGTTTGCAAGTTCTTGAAGGTGGAGGTGAGATTCTTGATACTGAGAAGGGGCATTTTACACGAAAGGAAATAAAAGAACATTGGAGACTTGGTTGTCAGACAAAAGTTCGTGGCGATCTTAGTGTCAAGGTTAGTGATGCCATCTTAAATGTAAAAGAATGGGAATGTACTGTCATATCAAACAGGAATGTTTCAAGTTTTATTAAAGAGTTTAAGGTCGCATTGCCTCCTGGAGAGCATATGGATTTTGTACCTGGTTCATATGCGCAAATTAATATTCCTGCTTACGATACCATAGATTATGATAAGGATTTTGATAAATCGCTTATAGGCAAAAATTATCTTGGGGTTTGGGAAAAGTTTGGTATCCTGTCGCTTAAAGCTCATAATCCGGAGGCAACCATACGAGCATATTCTATGGCAAATTATCCTGCGGAAGGTGACATTATCACACTTACAGTGCGCATAGCTACAACTCCTTTTAAACCTCGTCCACAAGTCGGTTTTCAGGATGTACCTACTGGAATTGGCTCGTCGTATATATTTTCACTTAAACCAGGGGATAAGGTACGCATGAGTGGTCCTTATGGTGACTTCCATCCACATTTTAATTCTAAGAGGGAAATGATATGGATTGGAGGTGGTGCTGGTATGGCTCCATTGCGTTCGCAAATTATGCATATGACGAAAACTCTTCATTGCACTGATCGTGAAATGCATTTCTTTTATGGTGCACGTTCCTTGTCAGAAGCTTTCTTCCTTGAGGATTTCTGGGAACTTGAGAAAGAATATCCTAATTTCCACATGCACCTTTCTCTTGATATGCCAGATCCAAAGGCTGACGCTGCTGGTGTGAAATATTATGCGGGGTTTGCTGTAAATTGCGTACGTGATACTTATCTTAAAGAACATGATGCTCCAGAGGATTGTGAATATTATCTTTGTGGTCCTCCAATGCTTATCAAGACTGTAACTGATTATCTTAACAGTCTGGGGGTGGAACAGGAAAGTATTATGTATGACAACTTTGGGTAAGCCGTATACAAAACGTAAGAAACTATATATAAACCGTAAGAAAGCCACTGAAATTCAGTGGCTTTCGATGTATATGGGTTTTAGGGGCACTTTCAAGGTCTGCTATTGGAGAGGAGGGAACAGCGGCCGATTGATTATTACGGAGGAGTGGGAGTTCCATAGTAGAAACAGAGTAAGAGGAGTTAGCAGACATAATGTCAATGGGAGATTATATAACAAAATACCAGAATTTGTAAATGAGATGAAATGCATTTCTAATGGGAATAGAAGGCAAACAAATATTAGGCAGATAAGAAATATGTATAACGAAGTAAATTAGTTAAAGGTGGATATCTGTCAGACACAGAAATGGATTTTTCTTAAATCAGATATTGGCCGAGAGAAATGCAATCTCATTGAAGCTTCCAACGAAATATAGAAGATGCTTAAGTGCGGAAAATCCAACAATGATGGAGAATATGAATTGCAGAAATGGCAATAAGAGAAAATCTATGATGATGAAAAGCCAATTCAATTATGCAATAACCCCGTAATTTGCTTGGGGGACTATGAGATGAAATCATAATCTATTTGAAGCCCTATATTATATATGAGTCTTGCTCTCTGTTAAATCTAAAAATATCATGTAAGTAATGTCCGTAATGATGATAAACAATATTGCGAATATTTTGAAACAGTAAGTCTCCTTCTTAGAGCGTGTACTTCGTGATTCTGCTTATGCTTACAAAATTTTACTCACTTCGAAGATCGAAAGGTGCAAAGAATAGAGGGGGTAGAAACACGAGTAAAGAAAAAGTAAGATTAAGGGAAGGTGCCTTCTTATAGGTGTGAAAATGTGAAAAAGGATCTGTGCTCAATTTGCACAGATCCTTAAAATTTTCTTATCCACAAAAAAACAATACGCATATTTGAGCTGTAAAAATGCGAAGAAACATGGATAAAGGATATACTGTGGAATAACCTACCGCTGGTGCTTCCTTGCTACAGCTTGAGTTTGCATAAGCAAGTGCAGGTGGATCTGTATATGTTCCTGCTACCATACCCATTATTGTAAAATAGTTGAATTTATATTTCCAACGAATTATGGGACCTACAATAAGAATGGGGATGATTGTTATCAAGAATCCAGTAAGTACATATAGCAGTCCGTCTCCTTGTACAACTGTATCAACAAAACCTGCGCCTGCCTTTATTCCTACACTTGCAAGGAATAGTGCAAGACCCATTTCGCGAAGCATCATATTAGCTGACGTTGTTGTATATGTAACAAGTTTTATACGATAACCAAAACGTCCAATCAAAATTGCAATGATCAGAGGACCACCTGCCAATCCAAGTTTAAGGGGGACAGGTACTCCTGGAATTGCAAAAGGTATGCTTCCGAATATTATACCTACGACGATGCCAATGAAAATTGTTGCAATATTTGGTACATTAAGGCGACGAGCAGAATTTCCCATAAGTTCAGCAACTCTATTGACATTGTCTTCACGTCCTACAACCATAATACGGTCTCCAACATGGAAGTGATGGTTTCGTGAAGCAAAAAGATCCATCCCTTGACGTGTTATGCGAGTAACATTTACTCCATATACAGAAGAGAAGTGCATTTTACCAAGAGTTTTACCGTTCATCTTGGGATTTGTGACAATTATGCGTTTTGAAACCATGGGCTGGGCATCATTGGCTCGATCCCACTCAAACTCCGTTTCTGGTCCGATGAATGCTTTTATAGCCTCAGCGTCAGCTTCAGCACATACCATAAAAACCTTATCTCCAATCTCAAATTTTGTGTTTCTGTTGGGAATGGAAATATGACCATCATGTAGTAACCTTGTGCACACTATGTCACGGTTGAGGAATTCGCTTATCTGCATGAGGGTACGACCTGCAAGGTATGCGTTATTTACCTCTAATGTCATAATCTTTGGTTTTGCATGCGGATTGGCAGCTTCTTGTTGTTCAAGTTGTTTTTCTTCTTCTTGAATGTTTGTCTTGGTGATATATCGGATAAGGATGGTTGCACCGATGATACCAAGTACCCCGAGAGGATAAGCGCAGGCATATCCATTCGCAATTTGTGGTATTTGGCCATTGGGAAAGATGGAAGCAAGTGCTTCGTTTGCTGCACCAAGACCAGGAGTGTTGGTGACGGCACCATAGAGTACGCCTATCATCATAGGCAAGTTGATAGGGTTGCTGGTGTCGAAAAAGATGTAATAGCATGCAAACATTACAAGAATATTAAGCATGATCATTACGCTTGAGAACAAGTTGAGAGTGACTCCACCTTTCTTGAAACTTTCAAAAAAGCCAGGACCAACTTGCAGACCAATACAAAACACGAATAGGATAAGTCCAAAATCTTGTAGGAAATTGAGGATAGGCGTAGGGGCGGTGAAGCCAATGTGACCTACGAGGATGCCACAGAACAAAACAAATGTAACTCCAAGTGATATGCCTCCGACTTTAAGTTTGCCAAGGAGTACTCCGCATGAGATAACGATACCGTAGAGTAATACAATATGTGCTACGGTGTCCTGAGTCGTAAAAAGTTTTATAAACCAGTCCATTTCAAATTTTAGATATAATAGTGCAAAGTTACAACTTTTTTGTCTTACCTTCAAGCCACTTGTCAATTATTTTTCTTGCAATGCTTAGTTTTTCGGGTATCTGTGGTAAATTGTTGTATCTAAACCATGCTCCATGTGAAAGTTCCGATTGTTGGATATAAAGGTCTCCAGAGTCGTATTCGGCCATATAACCAACCATTAGCCCACAAGGATAGGGCCAGGCTTGTGAGCCGAAGTATTTGATGTTTTTTATTGTTATTCGTGTTTCTTCCATGACTTCACGTTGAACGGCTTGCTCTAAGGTTTCACCTGTTTCCACAAATCCTGCTATAAGACCGTAAAAGTTGCTTTTAAAATTATGTGCATGTACAAGCAGTATTTCATCCCCACGGTGGACAAGGACTATGATTGCAGTGGCGAGTTGTGGCCAAATTTCTTTTTCACATTTTGTGCATTTTTTTGAAATATCAGAGTATAACTTCATGGGTGCTCCACATATACCACAGAATTGTGTTGTGTGATTCCAATATAATAATTCTTGGCATTTGCCTGCTTTCAGATAGAGTGGGAGAGGTATATGATAGTAGGACTGTCGCAATCCAATGAAATCGTAACCGTCTTTTTTCAAAATTGGGTCTAAAACTTCAATGGTATTAGGATTGTCTATATTAAGAGTTTTCACTTCAATGCCACTGTCCATTGGTGTCACATTCATTATATCTGTCCACTTATGTGTTTTTACAGGTATACTTGACGAGCATGGTATTGTGTAAGTACCATTGGGCTGCCGCTGCAATAATAAATTGTTCTTGGAAAATATAAAATAAAATGTCATTTTGCAAATAATATTTTGTAGTCTCGTTCAGCAGCTTTTTTTGCCCAATTCTCAGGTATGATTTTCCAGTTGTGATTGGGTTGGGGATCGAGTATTTTCTGCTTACGTATTTCTTGCATTAGATAATAACGTTGGTCGCGATCACTACGCCAAATTATGCGTTTCTCAAGACTGTCTTTTGGGATACCAGCACCTTTTGTCAGAAGTTCACCGCCCCCATTGCCTCGATAGCTGTTGATTGCAACTTTATACCACTTACTTGGACAAAAAGGCTCTCCGTTGCTCATATTTAGGATTTTGACCTTTTGACCTATAGGTTTTGTTACGTCCACAGTATAGTCGATTCCTGCGGCTGAATCAAAATTGAAAGATAGATTTTTGAATCCCATGCGCTGTGCATCGCCATAAGTGTTATTATCAAGTAATAACAAATGGTCTTCCGGACTTGTCATAGTGTTCATCCATAAATCATAGCTCATCTCCAAGTGCCGTTGGATTTCTGCACCCGTAAGACTCATTACGTAAAGCTGATTCTCGTATTTGTATAGCTTAAACATATCGCTCATATAAACGGGACCAGCTTTGATTGTTGCATTGAATGAAAGTGGGGCATTGAATGCAATGTCTGCTCCTGTTATCTTTAATTGTAGGTTAAGAATGAGGTCATTGAATGCAGAGTTGCCGAAGTAGCTGTCTGCAGTAGAAATTGTGTGCTTAAATTCTCCAATCTTTTCGTTTGCAAAAGCATCTACTTTTTCTATATAATTTTTGAAATGTTTGAGGTATGCTTCGTCAATTGGTTCTTGGGTTATGTCCTGTAAATTTGCATTTATCTCTTTTATATTCCATTTGCCATTTTCCTTTGATAGGAAAATTTTGGAGTCTGCAACAGTTATGGCATTATTAGCTGGGTTAAGGCAAAATACAGAATCTCCTTTAATGTTTACAATGTGGCTGCTGTATCGTGTGTGATCGTGTCCGAAAAAGATGATGTCAAAGCCTGGAACTTCCCTGGCAACTTTCTCGGAAGCATCTTCGTCATACAAAGGAGTTGTTATTCCACCTTGCCTGCCAGAGTGGAAGAGTCCAATGATGACATCTGCTTTCTCTTCTTTTTTGATTTTTTTTATCCAAAATTTTGCAGTTGAGACCATTTCGTTGAAATATAACCCATGCCATATATTGTTTGGAAGCCAATTGGGTATTGCTGGTGTCAACATGCCAAGGATAGCAATTTTGCATCCATCGCGTTTAATAATAGTATATGGTTTAAGGTATGGTTGCCCAGTTTTGATGTCAATGACATTTGCGCCTAAAACTGGACAATTAACTTCAGAAATCCATTTGTCATAAACTTTATGTCCAGGTTCTATGTCATGATTTCCTATAGTTTGTGCATCATACCCCATGTAATTGATGACTTGTGCGGCAATATTTATATCTGTAGTATCTATGAAATTTGAATAATAGTTTACAGGCTGTCCTTGTAAGATATCTCCATTATCGAGCAAAATTAATTTTCTGCCGTATTGATTGCGTAGTCGTTTGACATAACTGCTCAATCTCGCAATACTTCCTGCTTTGGCTTTTCTGTTTATGAAGTCATAAGGGAAAAATGATCCGTGAACATCGCTGGTTGCGATTACACGAAGCTCTAAGCTTTGTGAATTGGTATTTAAAGCAATTGATGTTATGAGAATAACGATAAATAGAAGTTTTTTTTTCATAGTGTCAAGGGTTACGAATGTTTTACAAGTGTCAGTTCTTTGTTGATACATTCTGGTAGTTCTTCTTCGTAGTGTGTTACCATTATTAGAGTTTTGTTTTTACGTTGCATAAATGTATTTATTATGTCTTTTACAAGTCGGCTATTGTATGAGTCAAGTCCGTGTAATGGCTCGTCGAGTATTAATAGCTGGGGGTCTTTTACAAATGCTCTTGCAAGAAGAACAAGTCGTTGTTCACCACAGGAAAGTTCGAGAAAAGTTTTGTCTTTTAAATCTTTGATACCAAAAATGTTTAGCCAAAAAAGGCAGGTGGCAAGTTCTTGTTTGTTGGCTTTTGTGCAAAGACCAATGGAATCTTTAAACCCACTTGCTATGATTTGTATTACAGGTATGTCCTTTTGATATGCACGATGAGATTCTGGTGAAACATATCCTATTTTTTTCTTAATCTCCCATATGCTTTCCCCACTGCCACGTGGCTTGTCAAATAATAAAATGTTACATGCGTATGCTTGTGGATTGTCGGCGCAAATAAGGCTAAGTAATGTTGATTTGCCGGAACCATTGTTCCCTCTTAATGCCCAACATTCACCATTTAGAATGGTCCAGTTTAGTTTTTTTAGTATGGATTGTTTACCATAAGTGATTGATACTTGGTTTAGCTTAACGATGGTTTTGGGGGGATTTATTTCTTTTCTGTATGGTAGATTGATAATTTCTGCTTTTTTTTCGTCATTAATAGCATGAGATAATGTAGAATTGTATGAAGCGAGAAAAATGTCACGTGTCATTTTTTTCCCTACTTTTAAGTTTTTTACTTCTACTATATGTGTTATGAAGTCTGGAATTTCTTCAGTTTTGGGTAGTACGAGGATTAATTGTAAAGTTTTCTTTTCAATAATGTCTGTAAATAGTTTGCATAACTGTTTTCGCATTTCTGCATCAAGACCAATGAATGGATTGTCTATGATGAGAATTCTTGGGGAAGAAAAAAGGACTTCTGCGATTTTCAATTTACGCAATTCACCACTTGAAAGTAATATGATACGTTTCTCAAGCAATGAGTATAAGCCAAATGTTGTGTAAAGTTGTTTCCTCAAACTTTGCCTTTCTGGTGTGTCGTCACCTGATAGCCTATATGCAATGTCAAGCTTTTCCGCAACAGTTGGGGTTTTTGTATCTATTTCAGTTTGGTTCCATCGTTGCTGTAGATAATAAGTACGATCATTGTCTCCACCGTAAGCATCGTGGAATTGAATATATTTTATATTATCAGAAATGTGTTTTTTGTTACTTGGTCTGAAGTCATATTCTGGCTCGTTTGCCAATAGAGGGTGACTACCTGTAATAATGTTTACGAACAGAGTTTTTCCTCCACCGTTTGGACCGACAATTGCGATTTGTTCTCCATCGTAGGACGTGAAGTTTACTGGGGTAGCCATCCTCCATGATGGCTTTCGTACGATGCCATCGACTATATTGATGATTTTCTGCATGTCTTTACATTTTGTCTTTTATGTGCGAATTGGAGAGTTTAATGTGAAACCCGTGAAGAATTTTTTAGTGCAAATTCTTTCCATGAAGCATAATGTTTGGAAACAGCATCAGGTACAGATAGTTGAAGAAAATGGCAATAGGCTGCACCTAAAGCATCTGTTGCATCCATAAACTTTGGCATTTCGTTTTTGTCGATATTGAGTAGCCGTTGTAACATTCCTGCAACTTGTTCTTTTGATGCTTTCCCTTGTCCAGTAATGGCCATTTTAATCTTTAATGGTGCGTATTCGTGAATGTCAATGTCGCGATTGATTGCTGCTGCAATTGCCACCCCCTGAGCTCTGCCTAATTTTAGCATTGATTGTACATTCTTGCCAAAAAATGGAGCCTCAATGGCCATTTCATCTGGCAAGTATTCGTCAATAATTCCTGTAATCCGTTTAGAGATGTGCCCAAGGCGCAAGTACGGATCCTGTATTTTGCGGAGATCTATTATTCCCATGGCAATCATTTGAGCTTTGTTGCCAGAGGCTTTTAGTACTCCATAGCCCATTACATTTGTTCCAGGATCGATTCCTAGGATTATTCGTTCCATTTTGTTATAGGCTTTAAGACATAGAGTTGTTTTTTGTGATTAAGAGGTTAATTGGATATATTTCACATTTTCACCTGTCTAGGTATGGATTTGATGCGATTTCGTAACCAATAGTTGTTTTTTCTCCATGCCCAGGATATACTGTTACGTCATCAGGAAGTTGGGATAGCTTTCTAAGGCTTTGTATAATTAAAAATATGGAACCGCCACTAATGTCGGTACGCCCAATTGTGCCACGGAAGAGTGTGTCGCCTGTGAAAAGGGCTTTTTCATTATCGCAGTAATATGCGATGCTGCCTGGTGAATGTCCTGGAGTTTCCAATATTGTAAATTTATGCATACCGAAGTTTATGGTGTCTTTTCCTGACAACCATTTTCCTACAGGGACAATATAATCATCGCTAATTCCTGATATTCCACATATGCCATTTGCCTGTTGGGGCAATTTTTGCATGAACTCAGAATCGCCACTGTTTGCTTCTGGTTTTAGCCCCCATGTATTGTAGATGAATTTGTCACCAAGATGGTGGTCTACATGACCATGAGTGGCTATGAGATGCTTGGGAATAAGACTATTATTGCAAATATATTCTTTAATTGCATTTTTTTCGTATTCTTGCCATGCGCCACAGTCTATAATGACACACTCTTTAGTTTCATCACTAACCACATAAGTGTTTTCGCCAAGAGGGTTACATTTAAATCTCTGTATGTTTAGCATATTTTTTATTTTGTATATGGAAACTTTGAGGAATACTTTATATCGGAAGGTAAATAATGTTTTTCTCTTTAAACCATTCCTCTTTGAAGAAAAGTGATATTGGGACAACGTCTGCCTTTTGTTTGAATGGGCTAAGCTCTTCGCTGAGATTTCCACCTTTGAGTGTTAGTATGCCATTGGGTAAAGCGTTATGCTGTTCTCTTGATATGTTTTTTCTGACTATTTTTACTAAGTCCATCATTGGCATAACTGCACGTGAAACGACGAAATCAAATTTTCCTTTCTCTTCTTCGCCACGCTTATGTAAAATCTCTACGTTTTTCAGTCCTATAGCTTTAGCTATTTCTGTGGCAACTGTAATTTTCTTCCCCGTTCCGTCTATTAAACGGAAATAGCAATTGGGAAAATATATGGCAAGTGGAATACCTGGGAATCCCCCACCTGTACCAAAATCAAGAATTTTGGTGTTAGTTTTGAAATTTATGTTTTTTGCTATTGCAAGCGAATGTAGCACATGGTGTTCATACAGGTTGTCAATGTCTTTACGTGAGATAACATTAATTTTTGCATTCCAATCGCGGTATAGTCTTTCCAATGCGTCAAACTGGTTTTCTTGTTCGATGCTAAGGTTGGGAAAATATTTGGTGATCAAGTCCATAAACTATATTTTTTCGGATTGATGCAAAGTTACGAATTTTTATTGTAACTTTGCAGGGATTTGTAAATTAAAGGATAAAAATATGTTTGAGGCTGCATTGTTCGATTTAGATGGAGTGGTTTTTAATACCGAAGAGCAGTATAGTGTTTTTTGGGGAAGCATTGGTAATAAATATTTCCCAACTATAAGAAATTTTGAACAACGTATTAAGGGGATGACACTTGTACAGATATATGATCAATATTTCCCACAAAATATACATGTGCAACGGAGTATAACATCTGCTTTGGAAGACTTTGAATCACGTATGACTTTTGAATACATTTGTGGCTTTGAACACTTTCTTGCAAGACTTAGAAAAGAAGGTCTAAAGACTGCAGTCGTAACGAGTAGCAATAGGGATAAAATGGAGGTCGTATATAAGAAACATCCTGATTTCCAAAGTAATTTTGACTTGATACTTACAAGTGAGGATTTTGAACGTAGTAAACCCTCACCTGATTGCTATTTGAAAGCTGCGAGCCATTTTGGTCTTCAACCTGAACAATGCGTTGGTTTTGAGGACAGTATCAATGGGCTAAAAGCTGTAAAAAGTGCTGGTATGTATTGCATTGGACTTATTACAACCAATCCGAGTGATATTGTTTTACAATATGCAGATGCTGCCGTGAACAATTATTTGGCACTTACAGAATTCCCTTTGAACTTGGCAACATGAAATGGTTGATATCTCGATGAACTGCAAGCTTGAGACTCCTGGCGAATGCTTTGAATATTCCTTCTATTTTATGGTGTTCATTATGCCCTTCGGCTTTAATGTTAATATTTATCTTGGCAGCATCGCTTAGGCTTTTAAAAAAGTGCATGAACATTTCTGTTGGCATGTCTCCAATGCGTTCACGTTTAAACTTTGCGTTCCAAGCGAGCCATGGCCTTCCACCCAGATCAATAGCTACTTGACAAAGGCTATCATCCATTGGTAAACAAAAACCGTAACGTTCTATGCCGCATTTGTTGCCAAGAGTTTTGGCGATACATTCGCCAATGGCAATACCTGTGTCTTCTATAGTATGGTGTTCATCAACATTAAGATCTCCCTTGGTTTGCACAGTGATGTCAATCATGCCATGGTGACCTATTTGTTCCAACATGTGATCAAAAAAGCCCAGCCCCGTAGAAACATTGCATTTGCCAGAACCATCGAGGTTTAGTTTTACATACACATCTGTTTCATTAGTTATCCTGTGAATGTCAGCTATACGTTCACCTGCAAAAAGTATTTCTGCGATCTTGTCCCATGTTATATTATCTTTGCCAAGAATTAGTGACTTGCAACCGATATTACTTGCCAATTCTGCATCACTTTCACGATCACCTATGACATAGCTATTAGCAATGTCATATCGTTTGTCATCCATATATTTTCTCACCATGCCTGTTTGTGGCTTGCGCATTGGCGAGTTGTCTTCAGGAAAATGGTTATCAATTAAAATATCATCAAAGGTAATGCCCTCACCTTCAAGAGTTTGTAATATAAATTTTTGGACAGGCCAAAAGTCTTCTTCTGGAAAAGATGTTGTACCAAGCCCATCTTGATTGCTTACCATCACAAACTTGAAATCAAGGTTCTTCTTTATAAAATAGAGGTTCTTGAATACGCCATCTTTGAATTTAAGTTTTGCGAAGCTGTCAATTTGCTCGTCAAAAGGCTCTTCTATGAGTGTGCCGTCCCTATCGATAAATAATATGCGTTGTTGCATCATATGTTTTGAAAATATTATTTGTGATGTCTATTTAATTACTGGAAACTGCATCTTTTTTGCTTTCTCTTTGGCTTCAATGTGGCCGTATGCGTAGTATAATACGATGATGAACCAGGCTTCTGCATAAATCAATATGAATGATGAGACAAAAGAAGCAAGCCAAGTTAATATTTTAAAATACTCTGGAAGGTTTGAGGCATCTCCTAAAGTCATGCTTCCAGTATTCGCCATGAATGCTGTAAATGAAATTGTTGCAGGCAAGTTTACTATGAAATAAACTATAGATAAAATTATGCAGGCTAAGAGACAGAGCATGAAAATATACCCCCAGTGCTTCCACCCAATACGATAGGAGTTGCCAATGATAGAAGACAGTTTATTCTCCGTTTCCATAATATACTTCATGGAAGAGTAAAGCAATGGTATTGTTACTATCCCCAAGGCAATGTAAATGATAAAAGTTATAATTATAGGTACAGGCAGTGTTTTTGTAGATTCTGTTTGCATAATACTAATTGCTGGTATAAAATTTACAGCAATACTTGTGATACCAACAGTTAAACCAATAGCAAGCATAACTACAGTTAAGCGTATTATACGTGGCAGTTTTGATTTTACGCTTGTGTTGCCAAGTAAGGCTATGATTATTGTGTCAAACCATAATCTTGAGACTGCAGACAATAGACAAAATAATATTGTAAGACAAAGAGTCGCAATTATTGTCGTGTGTATTGGAGTTGGCACTGATTGTGAAAAAGTTATGCCATAATATGATAATATTATGGCTATTGCACTTGATACACTAAAAAGTAATGCAGGTAACCATGTTTTACGTAGTATTGTTTTAATATTGTTTATGTAAATTTCGTAGGCAACACTAATGCAACTGCTAAAACTACGTATTTTATAAAGTTCTGTATTCATTATATCTTATGTTTGGGTTAAAATATTGCAGACTTATTTGATTTCTCTACGACGGAATTCCGAGCATGTAATGGCAGTTGCTATGGCAACGTTAAGGCTTTCTGCGGTTGGTTGACCTTCTGGATAACTGGGTATTAAGAGTTGATGATTTACCAGTTGGCGTATTTGTGGAGAGATTCCATTTCCTTCGTTGCCCATTACTATCAATCCTGTTGGAGTCAATTTATGTTGATATATATTTGAGCCATTGAGCAATGTTCCATAAACGGGATAATCTTTGGGCAGACTTTTTATTAATTTTGCAAGATCAACGTATTTTATTTTCACTCTCGCAATACTGCCCATAGTTGCTTGGACAACTTTGGGATTATATACGTCAACAGTGTCATGTGAACAAAAAATGGTATCTATGCCAAACCAGTCAGCTATCCGTATTATAGTTCCTAAATTACCTGGGTCTTGTACACCATCGAGGGCAATGTATAATTTGTCACATTGTATACCCTCTTCTATGCCTTCTTCTTTTGGCAAAGGAAATACGGCGAGAACTTGTTGTGGATGTTGTAAGAAAGATATTTTACGGAGTTCGTCTTCTGCAACCGTGATAGTTTCAATATTTTCGACATGATTGTCTTTAAGCCAATCTGCAGTTGCTATTATGAGACGAGGACGTATGGAGCTTCTAAGGTCGTTAACCACTTTGGGTCCTTCGGCTATAAAGGCATTCTCTTTACGACGCCCCTTTTTGCTTTCGAGCAAATGTATGAGTTTAATCTTTGACAGACTTAGCATTTTTACTATTGTATATTTGGTCAAAAATTTGGCGCAATTGCCTTTTATCTGATATAATATCTCTTATCTTTTTTAGCTCCCTTTCACACGGAGAGTTTGGAAGCCATAATCGAATATATCCATGAACCGAATATTTTTCTTCCATATGGTTGTTGAAACGTTGCCATTGCTTTTCCTTGTCGAATTTGGGATAGTGCTCAAAGCCATATTCTATGGCTCTGGCAAACACGACATTGGATTCAAGTTCTCTATCGGCTTCTGCCACGATTTTCCCGTATATACTTCGTGGAGCATGTGAGGCAGAGGCTCTATGGTCTTCTATGGCAGCCTTCATTATGCCTATTTGGTCTGCTGAAAACCATTTGCGTAGCCTTGCATCTGCAGCCAATATCTTTCCACCAGTAATGTGGTGTATGGCGCGTGGACCTTCCATTCCAAGATCATGGTATGCTGATATGACATAAACCATGTTGAGGTTTGCTCCAAAAGCCTTGCCCAATTCAAGCGATTTTTTTATTACACGCTGTACGTGGGCAAGACCATGTGATCGACCAAAAGCCACATAACGTGGCAATATTTGTTGCTCAACAAACTGCATTATGTCCAAATTTACATGTTTCTCCATAGATTAAAATGCAGATATGCCTATTGCGATAATTGCCATAAGTCCATAAACAAGCATGTTTCGTGCAGTCATGCCAAGGACTTTGTTCAGTTCACGTCCTTCCCATATTTTTTTCATTTTTTGATAAGTCCGTGAGTGATAGTAAATATAAAAGAGGAAGGGAATTAAGCACAATGCTGCTGCTATTATGCCAGTATTGCATATGGAAATGCTGAGCCATGTAACACATGCGCCAAACTGTCCTGCTATATTATATAATTGTACTCCTTTTTTTTCACCGAGTTTTACAATTAAAGTCTTCTTCTTGTCTTTTTTATCATTGATTCTGTCACGAAAATTATTGACGCATAACAATGTGTCAATGACACATCCGCAGCCTATGGAACAAAAGAAAACACTTGTAGTAATAGTATGCGTGTTGATTGGCATTGTGACATAATATGTAAAACATACAGGTATGATGCCAAAGAATATGATTACCAATATGTCACCCATTCCATGATATGAGAAGAATGTGGTATATAAAAAAGCGAATAGCACACATGTTGCTCCAACAATCGTCATTTCCCACCCTCCATAGTATATCAAGGGCAAGCCTACAATGCAGGCGAGTATTGATACAATTATTAAAGCTTGGCGCATGGCTTGTGGTGTTATCCACCCTTCCGCACAAGCTCTTTTGGGACCTATCCGTGAAGAAGGATCGTCATTTCCTTTGACAAAATCAAAATAATCATTGATAAAATTGGAATCTATTTGCATGAGAAAAGCGAATAGAAGGCAGAGTAGGGGGGGCAAAACTTGAAAACAATGCCAATGGGAATCTTTCATGGCCCATGCCATCCCAATTGTTACAGGAATTGCTGCACCAGCAAGAGTCTTCGGTCTTGCTGCAAGGATCCATGCTTGCGCAGAATTTGTTTTTATTTTTTTATTGCTTTTCACTTGTTGTAATCAATTTGCGAAGTTCCAGCTTATTCCAAAGCGTAGGATGCGACCATTGAGTGGGTAATGTGGTGCAAGGAAATACTTTTTGTTGCCTGTACCACAGTTTATATGACTCATCATAACAAAGAAGCGTGCCTTGCTCAATTTAAAGTTGAGGTACGCATTTACTATTGGATAACCTCCAATTTTTACCTTTTCCTCATTGCCTTGTATTGTGTATTGACCAAGGGGGGCAAAGTAATCGTTTGCCTCGTAGCTTGTGAAATAGCGAGCGTCTGCGCCTAAGTCGCAATCGAGTACACGAGCTATTTTGAAACGCAAATAAAGATTGGTATAAGCATTGAAAGATGGCAAAGGCAAAACTTCTTGCTTTGTAGATTTCTGGTATGTCAACACAGTTTCCCAATTGAGAGGACCTGTTGTGAAGTCTTGTGATATTTCTGCCGTGAGTACCGTTATTGGGTCTGACTCTTGGCGTGAATAAGCCATGTTGTAAAGCCGCATGTCGTCACTGATAGTGTTGGTTGTTGCGAAATATGTGTAATTTTTAATCTCGTCAAAGGCAAAGCGTAATCTTGTCCGTGTTTTTTTATAGTTGAGGACACCTTGCACCCTGAAGTGATCTGTCATTGCAATGTCATCGTCATTCCACCACATGTGCCTGCCCTGGTAGTGGCGATAATAGAATGACGGTTTCTCGTGGTGATAGAATCCTGACGCAGCAAGAGTCATCGTGTCTTTAAAAAGAGGGAAATTCAGGTCAATTCCTCCATTTATATGTATTTCACCGATGTTATATCCAGCAACGGCAAATTCTCCGGTCACGTTATAATGTAAAGTTTGTCCCTGTGTTTTGCTGAGTTGTCCGCCAACAGTAACGCTCTGCTCGTTCCATTTGCCAACACCAATGGAATCGGGTAGGGTATAATGGTTTAGCGTATGCGATACAAATGCCTTTGCGCCAGTCTTAATCCACTTGTTAAAGCCTTCCAGCAATGAGATTGCAAAGGTGTTTCGTAGGCTCCAATGGGTCGTTTTGTCATAAATTGAGTCGCCTGTTAGTTTCCCTACGACATTGTAAGTGTCCAGATAATAATTACCCGGAGTTTGGTATGCCTCGTAAATGCGCTTGTAATTGTCAAATTCTAATGTGTGTATGAAACTTGTCACAGGAACGTATTCGTCCTTAAACCACAAAGTGTCCTCTTTTGCATTTTCATTTGCGGCAATTATGCTGTCGGCTGTGGCCTTGCTGGTTATTTTCAGCCTTCCACCGACATTGGTTGAGTCTTTTGGGGCAGATGCGGAGGAAATAGTTGCGCTTTCTGGCCTGCCAGAGTAAGTATTAGGTAGTTTTATGTTGTCGTCATCAATGTCGTCGCCGTTACGTTTGGCTTCGCGTATGGCTTTTTCTTTTGCCTCTCGCTCTTCTTTCTCTTTTTGTGAAGCAAGTGCAAATTTACGTGCTTTTATTTCCTCACCGTTCATCTTGACCTTACGGTTGAATCCAAGACTGTAACGATGAGTAAAATAAACATGTTGGTTATCATTGCGATTCCAGTTTCCCTCAAGCATTGTTGGTATTTCCGACGTCGCATAATTTTCGTTGAAAGATTCTGGATGCGTTATGTAGTAGTCGTTGGTTATGCCGCCATTCTCTGTTACTTTCTGATGTAGCGTGGAGAGTAGCAAATGAGCCTGGTAACGATCTCCTATATAGCTGCCATACATAGTATAGTTGAAATGGGAAGTTGACTGCGCATTGTAATATCCACGCCCGTAAATATAGTCGAATAAAAAGCCAACGCCAATACGCTTGCCGGCATTGACAGAGAATTTTGCTTTCAAATGGTCTTCGCCATTTGTGCGGTTTCCACAGGTGTTGTAAAAAATATTCGTTAGTGGTGACAGGGTATTTGTGAACTGAAAACTTTCTATTGGCGTGACGACATAATCGTAAGGGTTGGTGAATATGAAGTTGCCATCCTCTTTTCTGTCAATGAAAATCCGTGCTTGGCGTGGTGCTCCAAGGTTTCCCGTTGAGTTGTATTCTGTCCTTAACCCTGTGGTGAATATGGTATTCATGAACATGTGCTGCAATGTGTCAGGTTTTGCGTTGATTCGGTCTCCAAAACGGCGATCAATCGTCCATACATGAATGCCTTCAGGTATCTCCTTGTCAGAACCGAGCGAGTCTGGGGATACCTGTCCGTTGCGTCCAGTTGTGATGTTCCCGTCTGGATCCATTGAGTTGAAACCATTTTCAGCAATCTGTGCAAATGCTTTGGATGTGGCAAGAAGGGTAAAGACAATAAATAGAATTTTCTTCATTTAAACAAGATGGAACTTTCCTACGTTGGTAAATTTTCATTTAATGAACCGCAAGATGCATTCAATAATCTTGAAAATCATCGCAGCCAAGATTATCATGACTCCCGTAGTCTGAGGAGTATGCAACAGGTAAACAGCCACGCCCATTATGGCCCCCAACATGAAAATAATGTTCAGCCATTGCCTTATATGGTGGAATTGGTCTTTTTTCGACTCTTCCTTGCGGTGACGGTAGCTTTGTTGATTGTTGCCCATTTTTATATTGCTAAAGCCTTACATACGCGACCGAAAATGTTGTCTTTGCGGTCAATTGTCTTTTTGCGGAATTTTCCGTTAGCTTTCCGTAGCTTAAGGCCGTTCTTGCTTAGTGCCTCTTTGTCAGTTATCCACTCTTCGGCTTTCACCCTAAGTCCTTGGTTGTTTCCACGCTTTGTCTCATAGGCATAGTTTATGCGTTCCAAAGTCATGTTTACATGTCCATCGCTTATTCGAGCCACAAGAGTGTAATTAAATTCTGTACGGTCAAGTGATATGAAGTTGCTTGAAAATACAAGCCATTCTTTTATGCGGGCGGCAATGCTATGCTCGGTCTTGTTTACCGCAGCAATGCGACTTTCGGGGACAAGCTCTTTGTCTTTGCTTTCTTTGACGACTTCTTGCATCACGGCATATACCTTATTATATATGTCTTCGGCATTCATCCCTGGCACATCCTTGTCCAGAGTGAAAACTACGTGTCCCTCTGTTTCAGGAACGGCACCTGCGAGATATTTAGGGTTTTCCTGTTGCTTCTCTTTCGCTGCCTTGTGTTGTTGTTCAATATGTTCCTGTACCTGCTGCTCTTCTGGTATTTCCCAAACATTGCTTTGCGCCATTACTGATATTGGCATACTTGCAAGAATTGCGATTATGAGTTTCTTCATTACTATTGACTTTTTAGTGGGTATATTATATAGCAAAGTTACAACAAAATATTAAATTATAAAAGGAAGGATGCGCATTTAACTTTTGTTCTAATGAAAATGCATTATTGATGAAAAAAGTTTGCGGAAAATTTGGTGGAAACGAATAAATGTTGTAATTTTGCACTCGCTAAGCAGAAAGCAAGGCAACGGGGTGTAGCGCAGTCCGGTAGCGCGCCTGGTTTGGGACCAGGTGGTCGCAGGTTCGAATCCTGTCGCCCCGACTTTTTCTAAGAACTTACCAAGCGATTTGGTAAGTTCTTTTTTTTGTTTATACAAAATGCTATCGAAAATAAGACAGAGTGAGAAAGGGCCGTCAGGAATGGTACAGTACTTAGCTGCATATGCTTTTTAGGGTCAGAACATTTTCAGTATTCGTTGGTGTATGTATTATTATATTAAGGCATGGATGCCGCCTTGGCAAGCCATGCGATTTTTTAGAAAAATGTTTTGGTCTTTATACTTTGACACGAGTTTGCGACAAAAGCTTTAAGGGTGTCCGCTAAAAGCTTTGTCGTTGTGCGACGAAACTTTTGTCGCAATGCGATGAAAGTTTTATCCGTAACACCAAAATATTTCAAGGTGTTGCGACTCAACATTTAAACCATTATCACTGTTATGATAAATAGAATTTCTGACAACATAAAAATAGCTTACTCCTGATTGTATTCTCAATAAAAAATTGTAAATTTGCACCAAGTTTGTAAATAACCGATACCTGCCATAACATTGATAGAAAAACATATTGTTCTTGAGGATATTGATCCTGTGGCATTTTACGGAGTGAACAACGGTCATATTCAGATGCTGAAGTCGCTCTTCCCCAAGTTGCGTATAGTGGCTCGGGGAAATGTTGTGCGCGTGCTTGGTGACGAGGACGACATTGCCAAGGTCGAAGAAGATATTGAGAATATTCGGAAACACATACTAAGATACAACACACTTAGTGACGAGGACGTATTGGATATAATAAAGGGAGGCAAAACAAAAGCTGATGGTGTTAAGGATGCCTTGGTTTACAGCGTTTCTGGTCGCCCGATAAAAAGCCGATCTGAAAACCAACAAAGGCTGATAGATGCCTTTGAAAAAAACGACATGCTTTTTGCGGTCGGCCCTGCTGGAACTGGCAAGACATATCTCAGCATAGCCCTTGCTGTCAAAGCCTTGAAGGAGAAAAGTATAAAGAAGATTATACTAAGTCGTCCTGCTGTGGAGGCCGGAGAGAAACTTGGCTTCTTGCCAGGTGACATGAGGGACAAAATCGATCCTTATCTTCAGCCATTATATGATGCTCTTGAGGACATGATTCCTGCGGTGAAGTTACAAGACATGATGGAGAAGCATGTAATACAGATAGCCCCTCTTGCTTTCATGCGTGGGCGCACTCTGTCTGATGCGGTTGTCATTCTTGACGAAGCCCAGAACACAACTCCTGCGCAGATTAGGATGTTCCTGACTCGTATGGGGTGGAATACCAAAATGGTTATAACGGGAGACTTGACGCAGGTTGACCTGCCTAAAGGGCAAAAGAGTGGCCTTCGTGAGGCTTTGGAAATACTTGCGGACATAGAGGGCATATCCGTTGTTAGGCTGATGCAAAAGGACATTGTACGTCATAAGCTTGTCACGCGTATAGTAAACGCGTATGATAAGCATGACGCACTTCTGCGCGAAGCCCATGATGAAAGCGAAAATAAAGAATAGTCGGCAAGCCATTCATGGCTGTGCAAAATAATCTTGAAGCCAAAAAGCTTAAATTCAAATCAAAAAAATGAAGGCATTAACAAAGACAGATTTCCATTTTGATGGACAAAAGAGTGTTTATCACGGCAAAGTCCGCGATGTTTATGACATCAACGATGACCTCATCGTCATGGTTGCCACTGACCGTATATCGGCTTTTGATGTAGTGTTGCCCAAGGGCATTCCTTTTAAAGGGCAGGTGCTCAACCAAATTGCCTCTGGTTTTCTTGACTTGACTAACGACATTTGCCCCAACTGGAAATTGGCAACCCCAGATCCAATGGTTACTGTCGGCTTGAAGTGCGAGGGCTTTAGGGTGGAGATGATAATACGCTCGATACTTACAGGGTCAGCATGGAGAGCATACAAAAATGGTGCACGTGAGTTGTGTGGGGTGAAATTGCCTGACGGAATGCGTGAAAACGAGCGTTTCCCGGAGCCTATCATAACGCCTACCACCAAGGCCGATGAGGGGCATGATATGGATATTTCACGCGACGAGATTATAAGCCAAGGTATTGTTTCGGCTGAAGATTACGCCATTATTGAAAATTATACACGCAAGCTGTTTGCACGAGGTCAGGAGATTGCCGCAAAACAAGGAGTTATACTCGTGGATACCAAGTATGAATTTGGCAAGCGTGATGGAAAGGTTTATCTCATAGATGAAATACACACACCTGACTCAAGCCGATATTTCTATGCGGAAGGATACGAGGAGCGACTTGAAAAAGGTTTACCGCAAAAGCAATTGTCAAAGGAGTTTGTTCGTCAATGGTTGATAGAACATGATTTCATGAACCAACCAGGACAGGTAATGCCAGAAATAACAGACGAGTATGCCGAGAGCGTCAGTGAGCGTTACATAGAATTGTATGAGCATATTACAGGCTCTGGTTTTGACAAGGCATCAGAAGAAGGTGACATTGCCGCAAGGATAGAAAAGAATGTTGCCAATTATCTAAACAGCCTTTCATAACCCAGAGTTGGGCTTAGGTGGTTTTGGATGGGGAATCGTTTTGACATCTTAAATAGAAGGATATTTTTCTGGAGGAATGTACAAGCAAGAGAAAATCAAACCATATAATGGCAAAGGTGACAAGGGACAGCTTGTTGAGAAGATGTTTGACAACATAGCCCCTACCTATGACACCTTGAACCATCGCTTGTCGTGGGACATCGACAAAGGCTGGAGACGCAAGGCCGTTGAGCAGCTTGTGCCATACAAGCCGCAATCTGTACTTGACATTGCAACAGGAACGGGCGACTTTGCCATCCTTTCTGCCAAGATGTTAAAACCGAAAAAACTTGTGGGTGCTGACATCTCAGAGGGGATGATGGAAGTGGGACGGCGGAAAGTCAAGCAAATGGGATTGGATTCCATAATTTCCTTCAAAAAGGAAGACTGCATGAGCTTGACCTTCCATGATGAAACTTTCGATGCCGTGACAGCTGCCTTTGGGATACGTAACTTTCAAGAACTTGACAAAGGACTTGCTGAAATGTGCCGTGTCTTAAAAAAAGGCGGTCACTTAAGCATAGCGGAGCTTACGTCTCCTGTAAGATTTCCAATGCGCCAACTTTTCCATGTCTATTCGCACACGTTCCTCCCAACTTATGGCAGGCTGATAAGCAAAGACAATAGCGCATATAAATATCTTACGGCTACCATAGAAGCTTTTCCACAGGGAGAGCGTATGATGGATATTCTCAAGAGTGCAGGGTTCTCGAAAGTGTCTTTCAAAAGACTTACTTTTGGCATTTGCACAATATATTTCGCAGAGAAATAAAAATATAAGAAACAATAAGCTTATACATAAATTCATTCCATGGACAAATACGGACTAATAGGCTATCCTTTAGTGCATTCGTTTTCAATAAGCTACTTTAACGAAAAGTTCAAGTGCGAAAATATAGATGCCGTGTATGAGAACTATGAAATGCCGTCAATCGAACAGTTGCCAGAGATTTTAGATACAAATCCAGAACTGCGCGGCATAAATGTCACAATTCCATACAAGGAAAAAGTGATAGATTATCTTGACTCCATCAGTCCAGAGGCCCGTGAGATAGGTGCTGTCAATGTCGTGAAGATTGTTCACAAAGGCAACAAGGCTATTCTTAAGGGATATAACAGTGATGTGATTGGTTTTACCAGAAGTATAGAACCTCTTCTTGAGCCTTGCCATAAGAAAGCCCTTATACTTGGTACGGGAGGTGCGGCAAAAGCCATTGAATTTGGGTTAAAGTCGTTGAAGCTGGAGACCATGAAAGTGAGTCGTAGCCGTAAAACCGGAACAATATGTTATGACCAAATTACGGCAGACATGATGAAAGAATGGAACGTAATAGTAAACTGTACGCCATGTGGAATGTATCCCCATTCTGACGAGTGCCCTCCCCTACCCTATGAAGCAATGGGTGAACACACTTTGCTTTATGACTTGATATATAATCCAGACGAGACTCTATTCATGAGCAAGGGGAAAGCACATGGTGCGACAGTAAAGAATGGACTTGAGATGCTACTTTTGCAAGCCTTCGCAAGTTGGGAGTTTTGGCATTCTACAAATTGAAAAACTTAATAATTGTATTATGAATAACCGATATATGATGCGTGGTGTGAGCGCAGCGAAAGAAGACGTTCACAATGCCATAAAAAACATTGATAAGGGTATTTTCCCACAAGCCTTCTGCAAGATCATACCAGACGTATTGGGAGGAGATCCTGAGTATTGCAACATAATGCATGCTGATGGGGCTGGAACGAAGTCTTCGCTTGCTTATATGTATTGGAAGGAGACTGGTGATTTGAGCGTTTGGAAGGGAATTGCCCAAGATGCAATAGTCATGAATACAGATGACTTGCTTTGTGTTGGCGCAGTGGAAAACATCCTTGTCTCTTCTACAATAGGTCGCAACAAGATGCTTGTACCAAGTGAAGTCATATCTGCCATCATCAATGGCACGGATGAATTACTTGCGCAAATGCGTGACATGGGCATTGGTATTTGGCCAACAGGCGGTGAGACTGCGGATGTCGGAGATTTGGTGCGGACGATAATAGTTGATTCTACTGTTACTTGCCGAATGAAGCGAAGTGACGTGATTGACAATGCAAACATACGCCCGGGTGATGTCATTGTTGGACTTAGTTCTACTGGGCAGGCTACTTATGAAAAACGTTATAATGGCGGAATGGGCAGCAACGGACTTACCAGTGCTCGCCATGATGTTTTTGCAAAATACCTTGCTGAAAAATTCCCGGAAAGCTATGACCATGCAGTACCCGAAGAACTTGTTTATAGCGGTAAATACAAGCTTATTGACAAGATTGAGGAAGTTGGAATAGATGCTGGTCAGTTAGTCCTCTCGCCTACTCGCACTTATGCACCTGTCATCAAGAAAGTTTTAGATAATGTGAGGCATGAAATTCATGGAATGGTTCATTGCACAGGAGGTGCCCAGACCAAGGTTCTTCATTTTGTTGGAGATAATTGCCGTGTTGTCAAAGACAACCTGTTCCCTATCCCACCACTGTTTAAAATAATTCACGATTGTTCTGGTACTGACTGGAAAGAAATGTATCAGGTGTTCAATATGGGACACCGCATGGAGATTTATGTTCGCCCAGAGATTGCCAGCACGATAATTGACATAAGCAAGGATTTTGCTATTGATGCTCAGATCATTGGACATATAGAAGAAGGTAAAAAGTCATTAACGATTCATTCTGAATACGGGGATTTCAATTACTGATGGTAGAACAAAATAACAACATTCTTCAGAAACTCGAAGGCCTTGAAGCGAGGTATGAAGAAGTTTCAACTCTTATAACAGATCCAGAGGTCATTGCTGATCAAAGGCGTTATGTGAAACTTACAAAGGAGTACAAGGATCTTGGGGATATAATGGATGCTCGTAAACGTTACATAGCATGTTTGAATTCTATCAAGGAGTCAAAAGATGTAATTGTGAATGAACAGGATCCTGACATGAAAGCATTGGCTCGTGAAGAGCTTCAGGAAAACGAATCCTTGCAACCCCGTTTGGAAGAAGAGATTAAGATGTTGCTTGTCCCTAAAGATCCTGAAGATGCAAAGAATGTTCAGATGGAAATTCGTGCTGGTACGGGAGGAGACGAGGCTGCCCTCTTCGCTGGCGACCTGTTCAATATGTATAAGCGTTTTTGTGAAACTAAGGGATGGTCTGTAAGCGTAACATCAGCCTCGGAAGGTGCTGTTGGAGGTTACAAGGAAATTGATTTTGCTGTTAGTGGTGACAGTGTGTATGGAACATTAAAGTACGAATCTGGTGTGCATCGTGTTCAGCGTGTGCCTGCTACGGAAACGCAGGGGCGCATGCATACAAGTGCGGCAACAGTTGCAGTACTTCCTGAGGCAGAGAAATTTGAAGTACATATTGACGAAGGTGCTATCAAATGGGACACATTTCGCTCAAGCGGTGCTGGTGGGCAAAATGTCAACAAGGTCAGCTCTGGTGTGCGATTGCGTTATCCTTGGAAAAATCCAGAAACCGGCGAGGTTGAGGAGATTCTCATTGAATGTACGGAAACGCGTGACCAACCCAAGAACAAGGAGCGTGCGTTAAGCCGTCTTTACACTTTCATATATGACCGAGAGCATTCTAAATATGTAAATGATATTCAAAGCCGTCGAAAGTCTCTCGTTTCCACAGGTGACCGCTCTGCGAAAATCAGGACATACAACTTTCCACAAGGGCGTGTGACAGATCATCGTATTGGCTATACCACGCATGACCTACAAGGATTTCTTAACGGGAATATCCAAGACATGATAGATCATCTCACAGTTGCAGAAAACGCAGAAAAACTCAAGGAAAACGAACTCTAATTTCATCAATTATGGCTAAGTTTTGGACAAGAAAAAACGAGAATACCAAGAAGGATGATACTTTACAAGCAGAAGATTTCTTGAAGCGTATAACAAAAATGATCTCTAAAAGTGATACAAGCGAAAAGCCCAAAATAGAAAATACGAAATGAATATGAATAGGCAGCAATTAGTAAAGGAAATTTTTACAAAAAAAACATTCCTTTGTGTTGGACTTGATACAGACATAAACAAAATCCCAGATTGTCTCAAGGGAGACACTGATCCATTATTTGCTTTTAACAAAGCAATTATAGATGCTACGGCATCTTATTGTGTTGCGTACAAACCCAATTTGGCTTTTTATGAGTGTTATGGGTTAAAAGGAATGGAATCTTTTGTCAAGACTGTAAATTATTTGCATGGTGCTTATCCGAATCATTTGGTAATAGCCGATGCAAAGCGTGGCGACATAGGTAATACTTCTGCTATGTATGCTAAAACATTTTTTGAAGAGTATAATGTTGACGCTCTTACTGTTGCTCCATATATGGGCGAGGACAGTGTAACGCCTTTCCTTGGATACGATGGGAAATGGGTAATAGTTTTGGCATTGACAAGTAATAAGGGAAGTCATGACTTTCAATTGGTCGAAGACAAAAGTGGTGAGCGTTTGTTTGAAAAAGTTATACGCACAACTAAACAGTGGGGTTCTACTGAAAATATGATGTATGTCGTAGGTGCTACTCAAGGGAGAATGTTTGAAGATATTCGGCGTGTTGCTCCGGAAAGTTTTCTTTTAGTTCCTGGTGTTGGTGCGCAAGGAGGTAGCTTGGAGGAAGTTTGCAAATATGGAATGACAGATGATTGCGGATTGCTTGTTAATTCCAGTAGAGGAATAATTTATGCTGGACATGGTGAGGATTTTGCCAGCGTGGCTGCCGAAAAAGCCAAGGAATTACAAATGCAAATGGCATTAGAACTTGAAAAGCTATAAAAATAATTCACAAAAGGCGTATTAGTGTGCAATAATACGCCTTTTGGGTCATAAAAATATAAAATAATCAATGGTTTTCCACATTGTTAGAAAATAAATGACTATTTTTGCAGAAACGTTTCAATAAAACACACTCTTTATGATGGAATTTTCTGCTAAGCAAATTGCACAGTTTATCCAAGGAAAAGTGGAAGGTGATGAAAATGCCTCAGTACACACTTTTGCAAAGATAGAAGAAGGGGAACCTGGTTCCATTTCTTTTCTTGCAAATCCTAAATATACCCACTATATTTACGACACCCAATCAACCATAGTCTTAGTAGATGAGACATTGGAAATAGAGCATCCTGTCACGACAACTCTTATACGAGTGAAAAATGCACGTGATTGTGTTGCAAAACTTCTGCAGCTATACGAGTCTGTTAAACCTAAAAAGCAGGGCGTTGACGCTTTGGCATTCGTATCACCCAAGGCAAAAATAGGAGAAAACTGTTATGTTGGTGCGTTTGCTTATATAGGTGATGGCGTTGAAATAGGTGACGGATGCCAAATTTACCCAAATGTCGTGATCATGGATAACGTTAAGGTTGGCAGTAATTGCATACTGTACCCTAACGTAAGCATTTATCATGATTGTCGTCTTGGCAATAACATTATAATCCATTCTGGCACGGTTATTGGGGCTGACGGTTTTGGCTTTGCGCCCAATCAGGAGACAGGTCTATATGACAAAATCCCACAAATTGGCATTGTTACTATAGAGGATAATGTTGAAATAGGTGCTAACTCTTGCGTTGATCGTTCTACAATGGGTTCAACGTACATAAGAAAAGGCGTAAAGCTTGATAATCTTGTACAGATTGCACATAATACGGATATTGGGGAGAACACAGTTATGTCCGCTCAAGTTGGTGTTGCTGGTTCTACCAAAGTTGGGCAATGGTGTATGTTTGGTGGACAAGTTGGAATATCTGGACACATTACAATTGGAGACCGGGTGCAACTTGGCGCACAGTCAGGTGCTCCCAGTTCCATTAAGAGTGACCAAACTCTTATAGGTACGCCTCCTATGAAACAGATTCCTTTCTTTAAGTCTCAGGCACTTTTACGAAAGTTGCCAGAAATCTATACGCAATTGAATGAATTGCAGAAAGAAGTTCAAGAATTGAAAAAAAACAGTTAATATGGATGCTGAAAAACAAACGACTCTTAGAGGGAGTTTCTCTCTCTTTGGCAAAGGACTCCATACAGGACTTAGCCTGACAGTAACTTTTAATCCAGCCCCTGAGAATACGGGGTATAAAATACAGCGTATTGATCTTGAAGGGCAGCCTATCATAGAAGCTGTGGCTGAAAATGTTGTTGAGACGAAACGCGGCACTGTATTGCAAAAAGGTGATGCCAGGGTTTCTACTGTTGAGCATGGAATGTCTGCATTGTATGCCCTTGGTGTTGACAATTGCCTCATACAAGTCAATGGACCAGAGTTTCCCATTCTCAATGGTGCGGCTGATGAGTATGTAAAGCAGATAGAAAAAGTTGGGATAGTAAGTCAGAATGCACCGAAGGATTACTATATAATCAGAAAAAAGATTGAAGTAAGGGATGAAGACACAAACTCTGTGATCACAATTCTTCCAGATGAGGATTTCTCCATCACAGCTATGTGCTCATTCAACTCTAAGTTTATAAGTTCCCAATTTGCTACCCTCGATAACATCAACAAATTTTCTGAGGAAATAGCACCTGCCCGCACGTTTGTTTTTGTGCGCGACATCGTTCCATTGCTTGAAGCTAATCTGATAAAAGGAGGCGATTTGGATAATGCGATTGTCATATATGAAAAACAGGTAGAACAAGCAAAACTTGATAAGCTTGCAGACTTATTGCATGTGCCACACATGGATGCAACTAAGATTGGTTATATTCAGCATCGGCCATTACAATGGGACAATGAATGTACGCGCCATAAATTGCTTGACATTATTGGTGACATGGCACTTATTGGCAAGCCTATCAAGGGGCGTATTATAGCAACTCGTCCTGGGCACACAATTAACAATAAGTTTGCACGCCAGATGCGTCGAGAGATTCGCAAACATGAGATACAGGCTCCTATATATGACCCTAACGATGTTCCACTGATGGACAACGTGCGTATCTGTCAGCTTCTTCCACATCGTTATCCAATGCAACTTATTGATAAAATTGTGGCAATGGGCGCAAATACCATTGTTGGGGTAAAAAACGTAACGGCAAACGAACCTTTCTTTCAAGGTCATTTCCCACAAGAACCAGTAATGCCAGATGTGCTTCAGATTGAAGCTATGGCTCAATGCGGGGGATTACTTGTTTTGAGTCAATTGCAAGATCCTGAGAAATGGTCAACATATTTTTTGAAGATAGACAATGTTAAATTCCGTCAAAAGGTTGTTCCTGGGGACACCCTCTTGTTCCGGGTTGAACTTCTTGGGCCTGTACGACATGGTATAAGTTCTATGAGAGGTTATGTTTTTGTCGGTGACCGAATTGTATCAGAGGCTACTTTTACAGCTCAGATAATGAAAAACGAAGAGTAATATATAATAAAGAATATGAATCAGATAAGCCCATTAGCATATATAGATCCAGAGGCAAAGCTTGGCGATAACAATATAATAGGACCATTTTGCTTTATTGATAAGAATACTGTTTTGGGGAACAATAATGTTTTGCACAATAGTGTTACTATCAACTATGGAGCACGTATTGGTGACAATAATGAAATCTTTCCAGGAGCAAGCCTGTCAACAAAGCCTCAAGACTTGAAATTTAAGGGAGAGGAAACGCTTTGTATCATAGGAGATTTCAATAGCATTCGTGAAAATGTCACCATATCACGTGGCACGGCATCCAAAGGACTAACGAAAGTCGGAAACCGCAATCTATTGATGGAAAATATGCATCTTGGACATGATTGTGTCCTTGGCAATCAGTGTATCATAGGTAATTCTACAAAATTTGCAGGAGAGGTGACCATAGATGATAATGCTGTCATTTCCGCAACAGTACTTTCACACCAATTTTGCAAAATAGGAGGCTATGTCATGATTCAAGGAGGATGCAGATTTAGCCAAGATATCCCACCATATATCATTGCTGGTAAGGAACCTACGCGTTATGCAGGTGTAAATCTTATTGGACTTCGTCGTCATGGTTTTAGCAATGAGCTCATAGAACTCATACACAATGCATATCGCACTCTTTATAGTGAGGGCATAATAGCAGATGGACTGAAGAAAATTAAGAGCGAATTGCAAGTAACTCCTGAAGTTCAATATATTATAGATTTTATAAGTACATCTAAGCGTGGCATTATACGCTGATTCTCATTAAGAGTAAGGCATTTTAAATGAAAACTCTTTATGTTTTATTAGGTCCGACTGGTGTGGGTAAAACACAGGTTGCAATTGAATTGGCCAATTTTTTGCATACACCAGTTATCAATGCTGACTCTCGACAGATATTCGCCGAGTTGCCAATAGGGACAGCTGCTCCAACAAAGGAGCAGCTGTTATCGGTAAAGCACTATTTTGTAGGAAACCATCACGTCACAGATTACTATAGTGCAGCTCTTTTTGAAGAAGATTGCCTTGATTTGTTGTCAAGGCTTTTCTCTGGTAAAGAAGATGGTTGCAAACATGATACAGCATTACTATCAGGAGGAAGCATGATGTATATTGATGCAGTGTGCAAAGGGATTGACGACATTCCGACCGTTGATGACAAAACACGCATTGCTATGAAAAAAAGGCTTGACAAGGAAGGGCTTCCTTCTCTTGTCGAGGAAATAAAACATCTTGATCCTGAATATTGGAAGATAGTTGATCATAACAATCCACGTAGAGTAGTGCATGCTCTTGAGATATGTCACATGACAGGGCGTAAATATTCTTCTTTTCGCACAAGTAAGGCAAAAGAACGACCTTTCAAAATTGTGAAGATTGGCTTGAATCGACCACGTGAGGAGATGTATGAACGCATAAACAGCCGAGTAATGAGCATGATGTCCGAGGGACTTGTAGAAGAAGCCTTGAAAGTGATGCCGTGGCGTGAGTTCAATGCTTTGAATACTGTGGGGTATAAGGAAATGTTCTATTACCTGGATGGCTTGCTGACACGTGAAGAAACTGTAAGACAAATACAATCTAACACACGTAGGTATATGCGAAAACAGCTTACGTGGTTTAAGAAAGACCAAAACATAAAATGGTTTACACCTGGAAATATTGAAGAAATTATAAATTATATCGTCAAGAATACTTTGTGACAATTATATTTCGTATATTTGCAATATATAATTGTCTGTTAGTTAATACAATGCATATTTTCTAAGATATGAAAAAGATCAAAGATCTATTTATTTGGTTTTGGTGTAAGCTTTGTGGCTTTGTGTCATGGTACAAAAGTTTGTACCATGGTCGCACATGGTACATTAAGACTATTGTCGGCATCGTTTCCTTTTTCACGTTGTTTGTGATTTATCTTGGTGCTGTTGATATCAATTTCCTATGGCTGTTTGGAAAAAGCCCTGGTTATTTTTCAGGCATAATGGATCCTCCAACAAGTCAAGCTTCAGAATTATACAGTGCTGATGGAAAACTTATTGGAAAATATTTTAATGAGAACCGCACTCCCGTCAAATATGATCAAGTAAATCCTGACTTCTTCAAGGCACTTGTCGATACGGAAGACGAGCGATACTATAAGCGCCCCCGTGGAATGGCTGTGGATGTAGTTGGAATATTTGCAGCTATGAAGGATGCCATGTTGCGTAATGGTGGTCGTGGAGCTTCTACTATCTCACAGCAATTGGCAAAAAATATGTTTCGTGTGCGTTCGCAATACAGTACAGGCTTGCTTGGGAAGATTCCTGGTCTGAAGATTCTTATAGTCAAGAGTAAAGAATGGATTATTGCAACAAAACTAGAAACTGTATATGATAAACGTGACATTATTACAATGTATGCCAATACTGTTGATTTTGGCAACAATGCTTATGGCATAAAAACTGCTGCTAAAACTTATTTTGGCACAACTCCAGATAGCCTCAACACGCAGGAATGTGCTGTACTTGTGGGAATGCTGAAGGCTACGACATTGTACAATCCAAAGACTAATCCAGAAAATAGCAAAAAACGTCGTAATGTGGTGCTTGCAAATATGCTTGCACATGGAGATATCACAAAGCAAGTATGCGATTCGCTACAGCAATTACCCATTACGTTGCATTTTAAGGTTGAGGAAAACTATGACGGTCAAGCCACCTATTTCCGAGAAGCAGTGGCCAGTTACATTGACTCTACCCTTGTAGATGAGGATGGCAAACCAAAGTTTGATCTTTACAGTGAAGGCTTGAAGATTTATACTACTCTTGACAGTAGAATGCAAAAGTATGCTGAAGATGCAGTGATAACGCAAATGAAAAAAGTTCAGCAAAACTTCAATAATCATTGGAACATCTACCGTAATCAAGACAAGAATTGGCTTCGTCAGGCTCCATGGCGAGATGAAAATGGCGATGAGATTCCTGGTTTTATAGATCAAATAGCTCAACGACAACCTTTCTATAAGAGATTATTGGTGAAATTTCCCAATAATCCAGACTCCATAACTTATTATTATAAAGAATGGGTTCACCCAGTGAAGCTTTTCGACTATGAGAAAGGTACCATAATCAAGAACATGACTTCAGAAGACTCCATTAAGTATATGGTCACTTTCATGCATTGTGCCATGGTGGCAATGGAGCCGCAAACTGGGGCAGTCAAGGCTTGGGTTGGAGACATTGATTTCAAGTCGTGGAAATATGACAAAGTGACGGCGGAAAGGCAGCCAGGTTCAACATTCAAGCTTTTTGTCTATACGGAAGCTATGAATCAGGGACTTACACCTTGTGACAAACGCCGTGACGAGTATATTTCCATGCAAGTATATGATGCAAAAAAGCATGAAATGACCACGTGGACTCCAAGAAATGCCAACGGTACATTCTCAGGAGATTCCATGCCTTTGAAGAGTGCTTTTGCTAAGAGTGTAAACTCTGTTGCCGTAAGATTAGGGCAAGAGATGGGTATCAAGCGTATAATTGCCACAGCGCAAGCTATGGGCATCAAGAGTCCACTTGGTGCTGAGCCATCATTAGCTTTAGGTTCAAGTGATGTTAACCTTTTGGAGTTAACCAATGCTTATTGTACAGTGGCAAACAACGGAATGCACCATCCACCTGTACTTGTCACTCGCATTGAAGATAAAGACGGTAAGGTTGTCTATGAAAATAAGGAACAGGCTGCACAGGTGATTTCTTATAAGAGTGCTTTCTTCATGCAACAGTTATTAATAGGAGGCACCCGTGAACCAGGCGGGACAAGCCAAAGTCTTTTGGCGAAAGAATACGCTGGAGGATATTATGACACCGATTTTGGAGGGAAAACAGGAACGACGAACAACCATTCTGATGCATGGTTTGAATGTGTTAGTCCAAATCTTGTAGTAGGAGCATGGGTTGGAGGCGAATACCGTAGTATTCATTTTCGTACAGGGGCATTAGGGCAAGGTTCGCGTACGGCATTGCCCATAACAGGTTATTTCATGAATTCGCTTCTCGCCGATCCCGCTTTCAAAAAATACCATGGTCGTTTCAAGAAGCCCACTGAAGATGATGGTATAACTGCTGATATGTTCACATGCCAAAGTTATTATCCTCCTGTAAAAAATGACAGTACACTATCTGATAGTACACAGATAATCACAGAAGAGGAAGTCATTCTTGATGAAAACGGTGAACCTATTATGGCACTACCAAAAACTTCTGATGAAAGTAAAAATGAAGAACAGCCGCAAAACGCCACTGAGCATAAAACAAGAACGGATAAGATAAGGAAGACTGAAGAACAAGTAAACTTCGATGACTTATAAAATAAGTATTAAAATATTTGGAATGCACGCCTATACATATGGGCTGTGCATTCCAAACTTTTATTATCACTGTTTTTTCGCTTATTGTCTTTTATTTTTATCAGTAAAAACTAACGGATAGAGGCGTAAACTATTAATGATTTATTTGAGAAATAAAAGTGAAGATTTTGCAAAAATACGAATTTCAACCTTTGTTTCTGTCAAATGTAGAATATCTTTTACTGTTCTCTGTATTTACTTTTTACATGAATTTATTTTAAACTCATTCCCAAGCATAATTGCTTTTGGCTACAATATAAAGGCAATGCCTTTATATTGGTTAGCAGCTTCTATTCCGCCACCTCCACGTTATCTTGATTGCCTATAGTCAGTCGCATTAAGTCATAATATGAACCATTGTAAATGTTCAAATCCACATTGCCCTTAATGCCAGGCAAAACTCCTGAATCTGTATGTTGCCAAAACTTCCAGTTACCTCTGTATTCAACTTTGTCCACATAATAGTGTGCAATCCAATAGGGATAATCGTCAAATACTGGCGTATTTAGATAGTTTTGTTTAAACTTGTAATATGTGTATATTATGGGTTTGACGTGATATTTGTCTTCTACAATGTGCAACCAAGTCAACACATCAGTCTGAAAATCCTCTATGCTTTGTGTTGGTGGTTTATGTTCAATATCAAGTACTGGAGGCAAGTCTCCATTTTGCAAATGAACCTTTTTCAAGAAGAAATTGGCTTGAGCACGTGCCGATGAATGTATACTCCAAAAATGATAAACCCCTCGAATGAAGCCATATTCTCGCACTTGGTAAAAATTATCCTCAAAATTCGGATCTACTCGCGAGGAACCTTCTGTGGCTTTTACAATGATGAACCTCAATGGGCAACCATCTATAAGAGCATTGGAACGTAATCTGTTCCAGTTTATTTTCCCCTGATAGTGTGAAATGTCAATACCATGTATCTCGTATCCTTCTGGATATTTGGCATCTCCGTAGAAAGCACGCCATCGGAAACCTGTTGGGCCAACGAAAAAATAATAGAAAATGCCAATGTAAAGTGCTATCACAGCAATTCCGCCAATAATCCATGCCTTACGGTTGGCTCCACGAAGAAAGGATGATAAAAATAAAGAAGCCAGTCCGTGGCTATGCGTCTTTTTCCTGCGGTAATAACTGCTGGATGATACTTTATGTCGTTTTCGGACTGGCTTCTTTTCCATCAAAATTTTAAAAACTTACTTTGCAGCGTTTTCCAATGCCAAAGTCTTGGTCTCATGATCACAAACCTCGGTTGGTCCCCAATACTGTATCGGACCAGGATATAGGTAGCAAGTATTACGAGCCCATTCATCACGATGTGCTGCCAATTCCTTGAACGGTGCCCCATCAAGCTCAACAAGAGCCTTACGGATAACAGGTTTCATCTCACCGTTGCGACGTTCCATGTTCATCATCATGGTGATTGGCACACCACCAGCCTTCCACTCGTCTGTTGGGGCAGAAAGGTTTTTCACGATAGCCATATAGCCAGTCTTGCCATTGGCAATGAGGTTGGCGGCACTCACACCGAGAGCATAACAATAGTCTGCATCAAAATTGGATGGAGCTGCGCAACGACCCTCATAACCGAAGAAATGATGCAAGGCTGCAAATGTGCCTACAAACTTACCTTCTGCTTTCCATTCAGAGAGTTTGGCTCCTACCATATCGGAAATGAGTTTCTCTGTTTCGATAAGCGAAACCTGCACGTTGCCATGAGGATCGCGATCAAGTGAGAGCTGGCGTGCAACACCTTCTGGCAACGTGGCAAATGTTCCCGCATTCTCCTTGCTGAGATGGGCAAGGATGTACTCGCGCTGAGCGTCCTTGTCAAGATCTTTGTAGTCTGCTCCATGCTCCGCAAGTAGATCATTTAGTTCACTTATGAGGCGACCAATGGCAGGAATGAATTCGATAAGTCCCTCGGGAATAAGTACAACACCGAAGTTGTTGCCGTCTTCTGCACGCTTGGCAACGGCTGTGGCAATCTGCTCTATGATTTCATTCAGTGTCATGTCCTTTTTCTGCAACTCCTCAGAGATGAGGCAGATGTTTGGCTGTGTCTGCAATGCGCATTCCAAAGCGATATGTGAAGCAGAACGTCCCATAAGCTTTACAAAGTGCCAATATTTGCGTGCAGAGTTTGCATCGCGCTCGATATTGCCAATTACTTCAGAATATACCTTTGTTGCAGTGTCAAAGCCAAACGAAGTCTCTATTTGATCATTCTTCAAATCGCCATCAATGGTCTTTGGACAACCGATAACTTGTACGCCATAGTTATTTGCCTTGTAATATTCTGCAAGGACACAAGCGTTGGTATTAGAATCATCACCACCGATAATGACAATGGCCTTGATATTCAGCTGGCGGATAACCTCCAGTCCTTTCTCAAATTGATCTGTTTTCTCAAGCTTTGTACGGCCAGAGCCTATCATGTCAAAACCACCAGTGTTGCGATATTCGTCAACAATATCAGCTGTGATTTCCATGTAATTATGGTCAACAAGTCCGCCAGGTCCCATGAGGAAGCCATAGACCTTATTGTTGGGATTCATTTTTGTAACGGCATCAAAAAGACCACATATTACATTGTGACCACCAGGTGCCTGTCCACCACTTAAGATAATTCCAACATTCATCTCTTTGTCCGAAGCTTTGTCGCCAGGGACAAATTCAATTAGGGGCATGCCATAAGTATTTGGGAAAAGTTTCTTTATTTCCTCTTGGTCGCCTACGCTTTGGGTTGGCTCACCTTCTTTTACCTTTACTGCTCCCTGAAGTCCTTTGGGAAGTTTGGGTTGATACTGTGCACGT
>CAYLUI010000002.1:119049-137366 GCA_964386825.1 uncultured Prevotella sp.
GAAGAACACTTGTTTTCATAGCTTGTGATTTTATAAAAATAAAAATGTATTTTCAGTTTGCAAAAGTACGTTTTTTCTATGAAATATTGAAATAAATAGTAAAGAAAACATTTTTTTGAAACTTTTTTTTCATTTCCTTATAACGTTTCCACTTTTTTGTTTATCTTTGAACATCCAATTAATAAAACCATTAATAAAGAATAATCGCAATGGCAAAGAAAAGAGATTTGAAACGTACCATAAATTACGTATGCAATGATTTGTTCGCTGAGACAATAGCAGCAACTTTATATGGTAACCCTATTGACAGTGCTGCCGCCGACAACCTTTTGACAACAATAATTGCTACACGCAATGATTTTATCTCACGCATATCTCATCCTGAGCCTGGCATGAAACCCAAAGTATATTATACGCATGTCATAAACGGTTTCAACGCACAAGTTTCTGACATTATTGATAAAATTGGAAATTTAGGCTAAATCCTGACATGGTAAGGAATTTTTCCAATTGGCTGTTATTCAGATGTCTGGGATGGAAACTTGATGTAACAGTAGAACATCCTTCTAAGTTTATCATAGCCCTTGCTCCGCATACGAGCAATTGGGATTTTGTCATAGGGCAGCTTTACATGCACTCACAGGGAATGAACATAAACTTCCTCATGAAAAAAGAATGGTTCTTTTGGCCTTTGGGATTGCTTTTCCGTCGAATGGGTGGCATTCCTGTATATCGTTCAAAGCATACGCACATGACCGATCTTCTTGCAAATGAGGCAGGTGTTAGGCAATCGTTCAAACTATGCATTACACCAGAGGGAACACGTTCAGCCAACCCTGACTGGAAGTATGGATTTTATTATATTGCGTTAAAAGCCAAGATCCCTGTGCTGCTTTATGGGGTTGATTATGAGAAAAAACTCATACGCTGCACTAAGAGCTTTCTACCAACAGGTGACATTGATAACGATATGAGAATGATAAAACTCTATTTCAAAGACTTTAAGGGCAAGTACCCCAATAAGTTTACTATAGGGAACATATAAATGAAAAGGCAACATTCTTGTTTATTATTCTGCACATTCGCTTTCTCCATAATGGCTTTTAAAGCATCGGCTAACGATGATGTAAACCCGTTATGGAGGAAAGTCGACTATAGAGGCAAGCCATGGGTTAGCAATGTATCAAGAGTTACTGATATAACACGTGGACTCAGTGGACGCCATATATCCCTATGGGCTTCTCATGGGCGTTTCTATAACAATGACAGGAAAAGATGGGAATGGCAACGACCAAATCTTTTTGGAACAACTGAAGATCTTTTTACCCAAACAATAGTTGTTCCATACCTCATCCCTATGCTTGAAAACGCCGGTGCCGTGGTGTTCACTCCACGCGAACGTGACTGGCAGTCGCTTGAGTACATCGTGGATCGAGAAGGTGGGCTGGACACACCATCTTCGTGTTATTTGGAATATCCAACGGAAGGAATATGGAAATCAACTGACTTGCCTGGTTTTGCCGCTCATAAAGGCGTTTGCCATGACAACGAAAATCCTTTCAGAAGTGGGACTGCAAGGATGGCAATTGCATCAAAGAAAGATAGCAAGGCATTTGTGACATGGAAACCATACTTTGCCAGAAAAGGAAAGTATGCTGTGTATGTAAGCTACCAGACGCTTGACAAAAGTGTTGACGATGCCCATTATACAGTATTCCATCAAGGTATAGCAACAGAGTTCAGGGTTAACCAAAAGATTGGTGGTGGAACATGGGTTTATCTTGGTACGTTCACATTTGATGAGGGGGCAAGTGTTGACAACTGTGTGATACTGACAAACCAGAGTAAGCGCAAAGGTGTGGTCACAGCAGATGCCGTTCGTTTTGGAGGTGGCGTTGGCAACATTGAGCGTGGTGGATCCACAAGCGGCTATCCACGTGCCATCGAAGGCGCACGCTATTATGCCCAATGGGCCGGCATGCCATATAACGTTTACAGCTGCCGTATGGGCACCGATGACTATTCTGATGATATTAATGTGCGGTCGCTCATGACCAATTGGCTTTCTGGTGGTTCTGCATTCAATCCTGTACATGAAGGGTTGGGAGTTCCAATAGAGCTTTCGCTTGCCATTCACAGCGATGCTGGATATGCCAACGATGGTAAGACGCCTTGGGGAAGTCTTGCTGTTTGCACAACTGATTTCAATGATGGCAGGTTGGCATCAGGAATAACCAGACAAGCGTCAAAGCAATTTGCATCACTCCTTCTTGACAACGTGACCAAGGATTTAACCCATAAATACTACAATTGGCCCAAGCGATACCTATGGGATCGAAACTATTCGGAAACTCGTTTGCCGGCAGTACCTTCGGCCATACTTGAGACTCTTTCACACCAAAGTTTCCCAGACATGCTCCTTGGACACGATCCTAACTTCCGCTTTGATATGGCACGGTCAATCTACAAGACTATCGTGAAATATGTCAACGGGATGCATGGTGAGCCTGTGGTAATAGAACCGCTTGCTCCCCAAGGCGTTTCCGCTGAGCTGAAAAATGGAAAAGCCATACTGAACTGGACACCGCAGACGGATTTACAAGAAAAGTCGGCTGAACCTGATGCTTATATTGTTTATACCGCCATTGGTAATGGTGGGTTCGACAATGGTGTTAAAATAAAGAGTACAACCGCAAGTTTCAGTATCAAGCCAGGAGTTCCTTACCATTATAAGGTAACAGCCATAAACCGTGGCGGGGAGAGCTTCCCGTCAGAAACGGTGTCTGTACTTTACGAGCCCAATGCAATACATACTGTATTGATAGTGAACGGATTTCACCGCTTGTCGGCTCCTAGTGTCATCAACAATGCAACATGTCAAGGTTTTGATCTTGACGATGACATTGGCGTTAGTAACGGAGTCACGGCTGGATGGAATGGCAAACAAATCAATTTTGAGCGTTCTGGCATGGGCAAGTCCGGCAAAAATGCGCTTGGACACAGTGGCAATGAACTTGCAGGGAAGTTTATCGCAGGCAACGATTTCAATTATGTGGCATCGCATGTCGAGGCAATAGCAACAGCGCATAAATACAATGTAGCAAGTTGCTCATCAAAAGCCGTGGAGAATGGCAAGATAAAGCTTGCTCAATATGCGGCCATGGACTTAATACTTGGGCTGGAGCGTTTCAATCCATATTCCGTGAAGTATTATAAAACTTTTACACCTGCCTTACAACGCCACATTGCTGATTTCCTGCAACGTGGTGGCAGATTGATGGCAAGTGGCGCATATACAGGCTCGGACATGTATGAAGTCAACGAAAAAGAGTGGCTTAGGCAAATGTTGAATGTCACATGCATTGGACAGCTTAAAACCGATACCATTTCAGGGGCAACAGGCATGGGGATTGAAAATTTTGACTTCCATCGCCTGTTCAATCCCGAACACTATGCCGTACAGAAAGCCGACAAGCTTCAACCTGTGGGAAATGCCTTTTGCGCCATGAAATATAGTGACGGCAGTACTGCGGCTGTAGGATATGATGGTGAAGACAAGAAAACATTCACCATGGGTTTTCCTTTTGAGTGCATTACTGATGCCATAACCCGTGGAAATATTATGAGGGGAATACTTGCCTTTCTTTTACCAAACTAAAAAGTGTAAATCCATAAACCAACTTTATTATGAAAATACAAGCAAACCATTCAGGTACAAGGAGCATTGAAATAAGCGAGAGCCATCTTGAAACTATTGACAAATATTCGCTCCTGCGAAATCTAATTGATAGCAATGGGATTATAGACGAGTCTGTGCTCGATAAACTTAAACTCAATGTGCGTTCACTGCTTGAAGGACAAAATGGTAGTGACCGTTTGCTGCTTGACCTTTGCCTCGATGTCATATACAACGCCAACATGAAAGCTTATGGTCTGCATGAGCTTGTCTTGCTTTACATAGAATGGAAAGGCAAACAACAGCAAAACAATACTGAGGAGGAGCAACAAGCCGTGGCATATTGACGTTTGCCACTCTTTTTTGTGTTTTTGCTGGTTTTTACCAGCCAATACGCAAAAGTAATAAAAATAAAGCATAAATAATGCAGCTTACTGATTTTCTGCCAACGACAAAAAAAGAATGTGAGCTGAGAGGATGGACGCAGCTTGACGTTATATTGTTTTCTGGTGACGCTTATGTTGATCACCCGGCTTTTGCGCCAGCTGTCATAGGACGTATCCTTGAGGCTGCTGGCTACAAGGTGGCAATTGTGCCACAGCCAGATTGGCATGGCGATTACCGTGATTTCAAGAAACTTGGTCGTCCAAGGCTCTTCTTCGCAGTATCACCAGGAAATATGGACAGCATGGTTAATCGCTATACTGCCAATCGCCGTATGCGCCATGACGACGCATACAGCCCAGATTCACGCCATGACATGCGCCCTGATTATCCCAGTATCGTTTACACGCAAATATTAAAAAAGCTGTTCCCCGATGTTCCTGTAGTGCTTGGTGGAATAGAAGCTTCATTGCGCCGTTTCACACATTATGACTATTGGCAAGGCAAGTTGCTCAAACCAATACTGTGCCTTAGCGGTGCAGATTTCCTGTTGTATGGCATGGGTGAGAAAAACACACTGGAACTTTGCAGGAAACTGGATAGTGGAGAGAACATTGGGGAGATTAATGACATACCACAAACGTCTTTCTTGCGGAAGCAAGAAGACATTCTCGGTGGAATAAAAGACGACGATATTCTGCTTCATTCTTACGAGGAGTGTTTGCACAACAAGAAAGCCCACGCAGAGAACTTCCGCCATATTGAAGAGGAATGTAACCGCATGCACGGCCAACGCATGTTGCAAAAGGTTGGCAATGAATATGTGGTGCAAAATCCCATGTACGAGCCACTGACAAGCGAAGAACTTGACGCAAGTTTCGACTTGCCTTATACACGCCTGCCGCATCCAAAATACAAGGGGAAAACAATACCTGCGTTTGAGATGATAAAGTTCTCCATAAACATGCACCGCGGGTGTTTTGGGGGGTGTGCATTTTGTACGATTTCGGCTCATCAGGGAAAGTTCGTGGTGTGTCGTTCAAAGGAAAGCATTTTGCGTGAGGCAAAAAAAATCACAGAGATGTCCGATTTCAAGGGCTACTTCTCGGATCTTGGCGGACCTTCGGCCAACATGTATGGCATGCATGGGCGTAACCTTAAGGCATGCGAACGTTGCCGGCGCCCATCATGCATCAATCCGGAGATTTGCCCAAATCTTATTACCGACCATTCCAAGTTGCTTGAAATATATAAGGCTATTGACGCATTGCCAGGTGTAAAGAAGAGTTTCATAGGTAGTGGGGTGCGTTATGACCTCATATTACACAAGTCAAAAGACGAGAAGTCGAACATGGCGGCAATGCAATATGCCAAGGAACTGATAACCAAACATGTCAGTGGTCGACTAAAAGTTGCTCCAGAAAACACATCTGACAGGGTACTGAAGTTCATGCGTAAGCCATCGTTCAAGCTTTTCCACGAGTTTAAGAATCTCTTCGACAAGATTAATCGTGAAGCTGGCCTAAACCAGCAACTCATCCCCTACTTCATCAGCTCACATCCAGCCTGTAAGGAAGAGGACATGGCCGAACTTGCCGTGATAACCAAGGGATTGAATTTTCACCTTGAGCAAGTGCAAGACTTTACCCCTACGCCCATGACTGTCAGCACTACAGCTTTTTACACAGGCTACGACCCTTACACGCTTGAGCCAGTTTCCTGCGCTCACACTCCAAATGAAAAACTTGCACAACGAATGTTTTTCTTTTGGTATAAACCTGAAGAAAGAGCCAACATTGAGCGTGAGCTTAGGCGAATAGGACGCCAAGATCTCATAAAAAAACTCTATGACGGAGTGGCTTATCGAGGCCACGTTCATTATGATTCAAAGGCCATTGGCTCGTCGCCAAGAACAAATTCCGTCAGACAAAAGAATAATGTGAAGAGAGGCAACAGCGCATTCAATAATGGAAATGAAGCCTCCCAAGAAAAGAAGTCTGGTCATGCAGGCAGAAGGCATAATGCCAACAATGTAGGCTATGGATCTTCACACGGTAACGGAAAAACAAATAGGAGAAACAAGGGGTATTGAAATCCATGCCATTCCCATTGGCAATACGAAACATTGAAAATGTTCTTTTTGACCATGACAATAATAGAACGGAACATAACAGGAAAAAGAAGCGAACACGATTGTGAAGACGGAATAGTGGCTACCGACGACTTTGTCGCTGTCATAGACGGCAGTACAAGCAAGACAACCAAGCGCATAAATCCCGAAATGAGCAATGGGCGTTATTGCATGACCATCATTGCCGATTACATAAGTAACATGGCTGCCGAAACCAGCCTTGACGACTTCTGTGAGGGAATAACCTCAACCATCCAAGCCCTCTACTCTACCAGTTGCTCTCGCATGCGTGAGCATCCTGAAGAAAGGCTCTGCGCCAGTGCCATAATATATAGCAACAAACGCAAGGAAATTTGGATGATAGGCGATTGCCAGTGTATGATTGGTGGTCAGCGATATACCAATGATAAGCCATACGAGGCAACTTTGGCACGCCGCCGTGCGGAAACTTTCGTAAAAGAACAAGCATTGCATCCTGACATGACCAAGGACGGTCGAATAATACACGACTATGCGCGCGATGCCATTCTGTCGGAAATAGTGGCAGAAATGAGAAACGAGAACCACACATACGCTGTAATAGATGGTTTCCCGATATACAGGGAGGGCATAAAGGTGATACGGTTGGCTGAGCAACAAACAGGCAAGGCGCCCAGTGATTTTACAGTGGGAAACAGCGAGACGGCACGCACGTCAGAAATTGTACTCGCATCAGACGGCTACCCTTTCCTTTGTTCAACATTGGAAAAGAGCGAAAGGAAACTTAGCAGGCAACTTGCCGAAGATCCGTTCAACATTAGCACTTTCAAGGCCACCAAGGGATTGATGATGGATAATGTGTCATTTGATGACCGTGCGTACATTCGTTTCTCCACAGCCGAAAACCAACGTTATTTCATTACGCTGAGTTTTGACGGAACAGCCTACCACGGTTGGCAAATACAGCCAAACGGCATGTCCGTGCAACAAAAGCTGCAAGACTGCCTGTCGAAAATAATGCGTGGGAAAGTGGAAGTTACGGGGGCAGGAAGAACCGATGCCGGTGTTCATGCCCACCAAATGGTATGCCATTTCGATGCCATTGAAGGCATAGATTGCAAGCAATTGCGTTACAGACTGAACAATATTTTGCCACGTGACATATCCTGTCTGGATGTCAAGCCCGTTTCACAAGACACGCATGCCCGTTTCTCAGCCACAAAGCGCAGTTATCGGTATTTTATCCACACGTGCAAGGATCCATTCCTGTGTCATTATTCGGTTGAGACGCATTATCCCCTTGATTTTCATGCCATGAACAAGGCAGCAGCATACCTGCTTGAGGCAAGCGATTTCAAGGCGTTTTGCAAGGCTGGTGCGGACAACAAGACCACGATATGCAACGTAACCACCGCACATTGGGTGCAGCTAAACGACACTTCATGGTATTTTGAGATTTCAGCCAACCGCTTTCTGCGCAACATGGTGCGTGCCGTGGTTGGAACACTCATGGAAGTCGGCAGGGGCAGGATGAGCCTTGACAGGTTTAAGGATGTCGTGGATGGTGGCTCACGTTCCGACTCTGGCGAATCGATGCCAGCCAAGGGACTGTTCCTTTGGGAAGTAGAATATTAGAGTGCAAGGGAACGTAATGTAAACGGCATCCTATGGTGAAGGAACCGTTTGGTGCTGACAAGAAAAAAGCCTTGTGACGACACAAGCTTTATCGCATTCCCCTTAAAGTTTCATGGCACTCCCATAAAACTTTAAGGGCATGCCCATAAAACTTGCATGGCATCCCGATAATATATTCTGGCAATGTGCCATTGTTTTTGTCCGTTTGCCTTTAGTTTATAAAACAAAAAATAGGCGCATTACAAATGGCACGTCATGAAATCATACATAGCAAAAAACGAAAGAGTACAAAAATGAAGATTATACTTGCAAGCAACTCGCCACGCCGGCGTGAGTTGCTGAAAGGGCTTGACATTGAATACGAGGTGGAGGTAATAAAAGGTATTGACGAAAGCTATCCTGACGGTATGGCAGTAGAGGAAATACCTCTTTATATAGCTCGTGAGAAAGCTGCGGCTTATTCCGTCAAACATGGCGAGGTGCTGATAACGGCTGATACCGTAGTGACGCTTGATGGCGATATTATGGGAAAACCATCAGATACCGACGACGCAAAGCGTATGTTGCATAGGTTGAGTGGTCGCACACACCATGTGATAACGGGCGTATGCATAACAGCAAACGGTTGTGGCGAATACTGTGGAAGCAAAAGCGATGAATGTCACATGCCTGTTGATAGTTTCCACCAAAGGGCTTTTGCGCAAACCACGGCTGTGACTTTTCGCAATCTAAGCGACAGTGAGATTGACTATTATGTTGACCACTATCTGCCGTTTGACAAAGCTGGTTCGTATGGAGTCCAAGAGTGGATAGGATACATGGGGGTGACGCGAATTGATGGTAGCTTCTACAATGTAATGGGACTTCCAGTGGACAAGGTTTACGAGGAACTGAAAGCCCTTGGCGCATTGTGAGTGTCCCCTGCCACGAAAGCAGGGGGCGCAAACTGTTGCCATAGTCTCATGGCACATCCTACAAAGCTGAAACAAATGTTTGGCAATCAGGAAAGGCTGGTTGCAGATTGTGTGGCTCAACTCTGAATATGCCATATATGGCACTGCCACTGCCTGACATTTGGGCATAATCCGCACCCATGTCGTAGAGACGTTGCTTGATGTCGGCCAGTTCTGGATGTGCCTTGAATACAGGCTTCTCAAAGTCGTTACACAACTCATTTCGCCAAGTCGTGACAGGCTGTTGTACAATGTTTCGGCAACATTGCGCAGGCTTTTGGCACTTTATTTGACTGTATGCCTCACGTGTGGATACTGCGATGTCTGGCTTCACAATGGCAATGTAATAACCGTTTAGACTCTCGCCCACCCCATTGACAGGCTCAAGAATCTCACCACGCCCCGTTGCAAACGAAGGTTCGGTGGTGATGAAGAATGGACAATCCGAGCCCAGCATGGAAGCGTAACGTTCCATTTCTGCGATACCCATATTAAGGCGGAAACGCTCGTCGAGCAACCGTATCATGAACGCCCCGTCAGCAGAACCGCCGCCAAGCCCAGCCTGCATTGGTATGCGTTTGACAAGATGAGCGTGAACACGTGGTAATTCGAAGTCTGCGGAAAGCAGTTCGTAGGCGCGTATCACGAGATTTTTGCGCTCGTCGCAATCGATGACATTCCCTGTCACCTTAAGGTCACATGGCATCTCTGACGGAAAAGCGTCATCCATGCGTTTAATCTCCAGCGCATCGGTAAGAGACACGGAATAAAACACAGTTTCAATATCGTGATAGCCGTCAATGCGCTCACCTATTACGTTTAGTCCAAGGTTTATCTTGGCACAAGGAAATGTTATCATGGCTGTATATGGTCTTGAATTTAAACAATGTAAAAAACATGCGTTACGTGGTATCTTAACCCATAATGCAAAAATATCATTTTTTTCCGAGAACAGCCTCTTTTCCAATATAATTTTTGTAAATTTGCGCCACATTTGTCGTCAGACAACTCACACATCACATATCTCACTCAGTATTATATAGTTCATGCCATCACAAAATAACAATAACGGGGGACGCAGGTCTTCCAAACCAATAGACCCAACATATGGTCATCTACAACCGCAAGCAGTCGAAATAGAGAGCCTGGTACTCGGTGCATTAATGATAGACAAGGATGCTTTCTCGATTGTTTCTGAGACTTTACGCCCGGAAACTTTTTATGAGCCACGCCACCAAAAGCTATTCACTGCCATACAGAAGCTGAACATCGACGAAAATCCGGTTGACATAATGACTGTCACCGAAGAGCTTAAGAAAGAGGGAACACTCGACGACGTAGGTGGTCCTGCATATATAATGGAACTCGCCTCGCACGTTGCTTCGTCGGCACACATTGCCTACCACGCCAAGCTATTGCAACAGAAGTTTCTTGCACGTCAGCTTATATCATTTGCCAGCGTCATAGAGACCAAGGCTTTTGACCCAATGGTAGATACGGACGAACTCATGCAGGAAGCCGAGAGTAACCTGTTCGAGCTTTCACAGAAAAACATGAGGCAAGACTATACGCAGATTGATCCTGTGATACGCGAGGCGGTTGACATAATACAGAAAGCCTCTGGCAATAAGACTGGTCTCACAGGAATACCTTCTGGATTTACAAAACTCGACGAAACCACATCGGGGTGGCAAAAAAGTGACCTTGTGATAATAGCAGGACGACCAGCCATGGGCAAAACCTCTTTTGCACTGTCGGTAGCCAAGAACATTGCAGTTGACTATCGCGTACCTGTAGCTTTCTTCTCACTTGAGATGAACAGCGTGCAGCTTGTCAACAGGCTGATATCAAACGTTTGTGAAATAGAGGGCAAGAAAATTATGAACGGGCAGTTGACACAGGACGAATGGGTGAAGCTTGATCAAAACCTCAAGAAACTTACCGGGTCGCCACTATACGTAGATGACACACCTGGCATGTCAATCTTCGAGTTGCGTACTAAGGCTCGCCGCCTTGTGAGGGAAAAAGGGGTAAAGGTAATAATGATAGACTACTTGCAATTGATGAACGCCAATGGTGCGCGTTTTGGCAATCGCCAGGAAGAGGTGTCAACCATATCGCGTTCACTGAAAGGGCTTGCCAAGGAACTTGACATACCAATAATTGCACTGTCACAGCTTAACCGTACAGTGGAAAATCGTGATGGTCTGGATGGTAAACGCCCACAGTTGAGTGACCTACGCGAGTCTGGTGCCATAGAGCAGGACGCAGATATGGTGCTTTTTGTGCACCGTCCAGAATATTACCACTTACTTCAAGACGAGAAGGGCAACGACTTGCGCGGCAAAGCCCAAATTTTGATCGCAAAACACCGTAAGGGTGCCACAGGCGATGTTCTGCTCACATTCCAGGGGCAATATACGCGTTTCTCAAACCCTGAAGATGTGCAGCTGTCGCCACTAAGCATGGAAGGAGAGATTGTGGGATCACGTCTCAATGCGAACAGTTCTGGATTTGAGGATGATCCACTTGCGTCAGCACCTATGGACATTCCATGGGATCCTATTGGTACATAACAGTGCGCAACCATACCATTCTAAAGAGCTTATGCAACACTCCTTTTTAAAGGATTGGAAATACCAAACGACAATTTAAAAGAAAAAACAAGAAAAAAATAACAAATTACTTGTTTATCTCCACATTATTGCATACCTTTGCATTCGAAAATAAGAAAGAAAAGATTATGACAGCGATATTCATCATTCTAAGCATTATTATTAGCATTCGACTACGGAAAGTAGCTGGAAGTGTGATGGTATGCGCAAAAGTCTGATGATAGATAAAACGACAAAGCCTTTCCACTTCCAGTAAGTGGAAAGGCTTTTTTCGTTAGTCCAAAAATATAGTTAGATAATAAAATTTATACAGTATAATCAGTTATGAGTGACAGACTTTATATTTTTGACACCACACTACGCGACGGCGAACAGGTTCCAGGCTGCCAGCTCAACACGGTTGAGAAGATACAGGTGGCCAAGCAACTTGAGTTGCTTGGAGTGGATGTCATAGAGGCAGGTTTCCCCATTTCATCCCCTGGTGATTTCAGTTCTGTTGTTGAGATATCCAAGGCCGTTACATGGCCCACTATTTGTGCACTGACACGTGCTGTCGAGAAGGACATAGATTGTGCCGCAGAGGCTCTGAAATATGCCAAACACAAACGCATACATACAGGTTTGGGAACAAGCGATTCACATATCAAGTACAAGTTCAATTCAAATCGTGAGGAAATACTTGAGCGTGCCATGCGTGCTGTGGCTTATGCAAAAAAATATGTTGAGGATGTGGAGTTTTATGCAGAAGATGCAGGACGCACTGACAACGAGTACCTTGCCCGTGTTGTGGAAGCCGTGATTAAGGCTGGCGCAACGGTTGTCAACATACCCGACACCACGGGTTATTGTTTGCCACATGAATATGGACAGAAAATAAAGTACCTTAAAGAGCATGTCAGTAATATAGACAAAGCCATAATTTCAACTCACTGCCATAACGATCTTGGCATGGCTACCGCAAACACCCTTGAGGGAGTGCTTAACGGAGCACGGCAGGTTGAGGTGACAATCAACGGCATTGGTGAGCGAGCCGGCAACACTTCTCTTGAGGAGATAGCCATGATATTGAAATGCCATAAAGACATTGATATTGACACAAACATTAATACGCATAAGATTTATCCTATATCGCGTATGGTGTCTTCTCTGATGAATATGCCAGTACAACCAAACAAGGCCATTGTTGGACGCAACGCTTTCGCCCACTCCAGTGGCATTCATCAGGATGGGGTGCTGAAGAATGTGCAGACATACGAGATTATAAATCCGAAAGACATTGGATTAGACAATAATGAGATTGTATTGACGGCGCGATCAGGGCGTGCGGCATTGAAATATCGTCTTGAAGTTAACGGCGTTGATATTAAGGATCAACTGCGGCTGGACAAGATTTATGAAGATTTCTTGAAACTTGCCGATAAGAAAAAGGAAATCACCGATGATGACGTGCTTATGCTTGCAGGAGCCGACAAGGCTGCCAGCCATTCCGTTAAGCTTGATTACCTTCAGGTGATGTCGGGAAAAGGAGTTCGCAATGTTGCTTCAATTGGGCTTGACATCGCCGGTCAAAAGTTTGAAGATAGTGCTACTGGCAATGGACCTGTTGATGCTGCAATAAAAGCCATGAAATGTATCATACACAAGCAAATGACTTTAAAGGAATTTACAATACAGGCTATCACACAAGGCTCTGATGACGTAGGTAAAGTGCATATGCAGGTTGAATATGATGGTCACGTGTATTATGGTTTTGGTGCTAACACTGATATAGTTACGGCTTCCGTAGAAGCTTATCTCGACTGCATAAACAAGTTTAGGAAATAGCTGTCTTTTCCTTACTGAACATATTAGGAATAAAGCAAAAGGTTTTCAGAGAATTTTAAATATTATGTAATCTAATACAAATCATAAGAGTTTTTTGGCATGTCATTATGAGGATTCTGCCAAGAGGCCTATGTGAAAAAAACAATGAATACTTTATTTGATAAAATTTGGGACAAACATGTAGTTCAAGTAGTAAAAGATGGTCCAACGCAACTTTACATTGACCGTCTTTACTGTCATGAGGTAACTACCGCACAAGCTTTTGAGGGGCTTAGGAAACGTGGTTTGAAGGTTTTTCGCCCTGACCACATATATGCCATGCCTGACCACAATACACAAACACATGACCAAGATAAGCCAATATCAGATCCTGTTGGGCGTAATCAGGTTGAAACGCTTGACAAGAACTGTGAAGAGTTTGGTATTGCCGAGTTTAAATACAACACAAAGGACAATGGCATCATACATGTTGTTGGACCTGAAAAAGGCTTATCGCTTCCTGGCATGACCATTGTATGTGGCGATTCTCACACTTCCACTCATGGTGCCATGGGTGCTGTAGCTTTTGGCATTGGTACTTCTGAAGTGGAAATGGTACTCGCTTCACAATGCATATTGCAGCAAAAACCAAAGTCGATGCGAATAAATATCAATGGTAAACTTAATGAAGGTGTAACGGCAAAAGACGTAGCCCTATATTTAATGAGCCAACTCACGACGAGTGGTGCCACTGGATATTTTGTGGAATATGCAGGACAAGTTGTGCGCGATATGTCCATGGAAGGGCGTTTGACGCTATGCAACCTATCCATAGAGATGGGAGCAAGAGGTGGTTTCATTGCCCCAGATGAGACTACATTCGAATATATCAAAGGGCGCGAGTATGCACCAGTTGGGGATGATTGGAACAAAGCCGTTGCTTATTGGAAAACACTGAGAAGCGGTGAAGACGCTGTGTTTGACAAAGAACTAAACTTTAATGCTACCGACATAGAGCCACGCATTACTTACGGCACTAATCCTGGCATGGGTATCGGCATAAATGAGTGCATACCAACAATAGAGGAAATACCTGAAGAGGGTAAAGCCGGCTTCTTGAAGTCACTCGCATATATGGGATTTAAACCTGGACAAAAACTCATAGGGCATCCTGTTGACTACGTTTTCTTAGGGGCATGTACCAATGGGCGTATTGAAGATTTCCGCTCTTTTGCCAACATGGTGAAAGGCAAGAAAAAAGCTCCTGAGGTAACAGCATGGCTTGTACCGGGTTCACATCTTGTTGCGAAGCAGATACATGAAGAAGGACTTGACAAGGTGCTTGAGGATGCAGGGTTTGAAATACGTCAACCAGGCTGTTCGGCATGTCTTGCCATGAACGATGACAAAATTCCTGCGGGCAAATACAGCGTCTCCACAAGTAACAGAAACTTTGAAGGCCGCCAAGGCCCAGGCTCGCGTACAATCCTTGCTTCTCCACTCGTAGCCGCTGCCGCTGCGATAACAGGAAAAATTACAGATCCAAGGTGCATATAATAAATCAAGCAATTCATTAAAAATGAAATATAAATTTAATGTCATAACATCTACATGCGTGCCACTCCCATTGGAGAATGTGGATACCGATCAGATTATACCGGCACGATATTTAAAGTTGACACAAAAAGACGGTTTTGGTCCTTATCTCTTTCACGATTGGCGTTTTAATGAAGATGGCAGCAAAAAAGAAGACTTTGCGCTAAATAATCCTGATTTTAAAGATGCCGTAGTGCTTGTTGCCGGTAAAAATTTCGGTTCGGGTTCATCACGCGAGCATGCTGCATGGGCAATTGCTGGATACGGTTTCCGTGTTGTAATAAGTTCTTTTTTTGCCGACATACATAAAAACAACGAATTAAACAATTTTGTTCTACCAGTTGTGGTAAGTGAAAGCTTCTTGAAAGAACTTTTTGATAGCATTAACAAAGACCACGGCACACAGGTTCGCATAGATTTGCCAAACCAAATGGTTACCAATCTTTCCACTGGACATAGCGAAAAGTTTGACATAAACGGATACAAGAAGCATTGTTTGGAAAACGGCCTTGACGATGTTGACTTCCTTGTGCAAAACCGAGCTAAAGTAGAGGTTTGGGAAGAAGAAAATGCCAATTAAGAAATGAGTAAAAGTAAGCGTGTCATAGAGATAATGGATTCTACTCTGCGTGACGGCGAGCAGACCAATGGCGTGAGTTTCTTGCCACATGAAAAACTCATGATAGCTCGTGAACTCTTGTCAAAGGTTGGCGTGGATCGCATTGAAGTAGCCTCGGCAAGAGTGTCTGACGGTGAGAAAAAAGCTGTTAGCATGATTTGCAACTATGCTCGACAGCATAGAATACTTGACAGAGTTGAAGTTCTTGGATTTGTTGATGGCACAAAATCTGTCGATTGGATTGACGAATGTGGTTGTCGCACCATAAACCTTTTGGCTAAGGGTTCCCTAAGGCATTGCACATATCAACTGAAAAAAACTCCCAAGGAGCATATCTCTGATATTAAAGAAGTTATCACATATGCTCATAGTAAAGGATTAAATATAAATTTATATCTTGAGGATTGGTCACAGGGAATGCGTGACAGTATTGACTACGTATGGCAAATGATGGATAGCCTAAAGGATACTGGAATTATCCGTGTCCTTTTGCCAGATACACTTGGCATACTCAACCCTGTCAATACATTTCAATATATAAAAGCTATGGTAGATCGCTATCCTGAAATGCGTTTTGACTTCCATGCCCATAACGATTATGATATGGCTATTGGCAATTCATTTATGGCTGTTGAGGCTGGCTGCTCAGGACTTCATGTTACAGTCAATGGGCTAGGTGAACGTTGTGGCAATGCTCCTTTAAGTAGCATTCACGTGATGCTGAAAGATCAAAAAAATGTGCATGAGAACATTGACGAGTCATCTCTCATGGGCATAAGCAATCTCGTTGCTGGCTATAGTGGTATAGGATACTCGCCAAACACCCCTGTGATAGGCGAGAATGTTTTTACACAAGTTGCTGGAGTTCATGCAGATGGCGACAACAAAGCTCATCTTTACAGTAACGCTTTGGTTCCAGAGCGATTTGGCAGACACCGTGAGTTTGCACTTGGCAAGAACTCTGGCAGAGCCAATATTGTGCGCAATCTTGAGGATCTTGGGCTCGAATTGACAAAAGAGCAAACACATGCCGTTACTCAGCGTATTACGGAACTCGGTGACCGGAAACAACTCGTAACACAAGACGATTTGCCTTATATTGTTAGCGATGTGCTGAAACATTCCTCTCCAGAACAAAAGGTAAGACTGGTAAGCTATATTGTAACAACAAGTTATGGACTAAAACCAATAGCAAGCCTCAAAATAGAAATCAATGGTCACGAATATGAGGCAGACTCTACAGGAGATGGACAGTATGACGCTTTCGTCAAAGCACTTAGGAAAATTTATAGAGAAAAACTCAATCGCACATTCCCCATTCTTCAGAATTATGCCGTAACAATCCCACCTGGTGGACATACTGATGCTCTTGTACAAACGGTCATTACATGGAATGATGGTGAGAAGCAATGGCGTACTCGTGGGCTTGACGCTGACCAAACAGAAGCAGCAATAAAAGCCACGATAAAAATGCTGAATATGATAGAGGAAGAAAAGTAAGAATTGTGTGAACTGGAAAATATGTCTTCCCATTAAAAAGCACATAAAAAAGTTGCTGGAAAGCAAAATACTTCCTACACCGTTTCAAATCAAATGATTACAATAAACATATAAGTATAATAATGTCTCATTTCTCCATTTTTTTGGGAAGGTTCCCTATCCCATTATAGATTGCCTGCATATTATTAATATGAATGTAATTGAACTGGGAAAATATCGTTTGAAGTGAGGCTTTAAGTTGTTTTTAGTTATGAAACTCAAAATTGCAGTTTTGCCAGGCGATGGCATTGGACCAGAAATAATGCCAGAAGCAATCAATGTCCTGAACGTCATCGCAAAAAAGTTTGGACACGAGTTTATCTACAAGGAAGCCATCTGTGGTGCCCATGCAATTGATACTTGTGGCGATCCTTTCCCTGAGGAAACGTTTAAGGCATGTATGGAAGCAGATGCTGTGCTTTTTGCCGCAGTTGGAGATCCACGCTTTGACAATAACCCTACACTTAAAGTACGTCCTGAGACAGGGTTGCTTGCCATGCGTAAACAATTAGGACTCTTTGCCAATGTGCGCCCTGTGGCAACTTTTGACTGCCTACTGCATAAAAGTCCGTTGAAAGAAGAACTTATCAAGAATGCTGACTTTGTAGTGATACGTGAGCTTACTGGAGGCATGTATTTTGGTGAAAAGTACCAAGATAATGACAAGGCTTATGATACTGATATTTATTATCGTCCCGAAATAGAACGTATACTGAAAGTTGCCTTCGATTTTGCACTAAGCCGTAATAAACATCTGACAGTTGTTGATAAAGCTAACGTATTGGCAAGTTCTCGGTTGTGGAGGCAAATAGCTAAGGAAATGGAGCCACAATACCCAGAAGTCAATGTTGATTACATGTTCATTGATAATGCATCAATGCGTGTATTGACTGAGCCTCGTTTCTTTGACGTAATTGTCACGGAGAATACTTTTGGTGACATTCTCACAGATGAGACAAGTGCTATAACTGGTTCGATGGGCTTGCAGCCGTCAGCTTCTCTTGGTGAGCACACTCCTTTGTTTGAGCCTGTGCATGGCTCATGGCCACAAGCTGCAGGTAGAAACATTGCTAATCCAATTGCCCAAATCCTGTCTGCAGCAATGCTTCTTGAGCATTTCGGACTAAAAGAAGAAGGCAAAGCAATTCGTAAGGCTTGTGACGCAAGCCTTGAACAAAACGTTCGCACACCAGAAATTCAAGTAGAAGACGGTAAGCATTACGGTACCAAAGAGGTTGGTGAGTGGATTGCGAATTACATTGACAAACACTAAAGACCCAAATGATGCGAGCTTTTTAAGAACATATTAACTAAGTGGTGCTCAAAATGTTGAATCCGTTTGTGCACCACATATTTAATAAAAAATATAAATGAGAGAAAACAATTA
>CAYLUI010000003.1:0-109858 GCA_964386825.1 uncultured Prevotella sp.
AGAAATTCAATATTACGTCGTCGGTTTCAAGGTAGCCTTTGCCTTCCAGATGAACAATTGCCCCCGGGGCAAGAACTTTCCCGTCTTCCAAGAGCCTGGCATTTTCAACAAACGCAACCGTTCCCGGTTCATTGTCATCGCTGCAACCTGTCAACCCAACCACTGCAAGCAGGGTCACAAGCGCAAAAAACACATTAGTTTTCATTGCTCCTCTTTAATTAATAGTTTGTCCATATTAGACAAATGCGCAAATACATGAAACCTTGCATCACACATTCGTTTTTTCTCAGTTTGGAGAAGCATCAAAATGTCATGAATGCCATTTGGACTCCCTTGCAAGCCGTTGCTCCCGCAACCTTTTGAATTGATTCGAGCACTCCTTGTGCGACAGATTCAGCTCCCTCCAGGATGCTATCGACTGTAGTTTGATTGCGTTTACTTTCTTGTGATAGTCGTTCAGAAGCGGTTCCTTTCATTCTTCCTTTCTTTGTTATTATGTTGCAAAGATAACTATTTTGCTTTGCAAAAACAAGAAAAGGCACTGGTTTCTTTGGTTGAATAGAAATCTTAGTCTGTCAGAACAGTTAGAAGTTTGAAATATATCAACAAAAAGTAAAAAATATGGACAACGGGAAAGTGGTGTTCCAGAAGCGCGGAATACCACTTCTGGTGCTCGGACGGCTGACGGACAACACTCGTGCGCCGCCTGTATTTCGCCTTTACGGCGCTTCGGTCTGTTATTTACGGCGTAATTGACTCGCTTGTACGCCGTAAAGGTCTTGCGTTTACGCCATAATCGTCGTGCCTTTACGGCATAAACGTGGAGGCTTCAAACTCGCCAAAAAGTTTCCATTTTACATAACCTTGATAACCAGAGGATTGCAAAGCTTTTCACCATTGGCTTATTTGGAGACAAGCGTGGGGCAGAACGGAAAAACGCTACTCACGGGAGGGGAAGGGATGATTGTTTCATTGCATATAAGGATTGGCACGCATAACACAATTGTGGTATGCAAAATACAGTTTTCGTGGTATTGTGGGATTCGATAATTCAACGTAACTTTGCAACCGGATAACAGACATAAGTGTAACATAAAAGCAAGAAAGGAACAAGGTTATGGCAAAAATCGCAAAACAACTCACAGAGTTAATTGGCAACACGCCTCTTTTGGAACTGAACAGGTTTTCGCAACAGAAGGGACTCGACACCCCGATAATAGCCAAGGTGGAATATTTCAACCCCGGCGGAAGCGTGAAGGATCGCATTGCGCTGGCAATGGTTGAAGACGCTGAGCGACAGGGACTGCTGAAGCCGGGGGCGACCATCATTGAGCCTACGAGCGGCAACACGGGCGTGGGGCTGGCTTGGGTGTCGGCGGTGAAAGGATACAAGCTCATCCTCACGATGCCCGAAACCATGAGCGTGGAGCGCCGCAACCTCGTGAAGGCGTATGGGGCGCAGGTGAAGCTGACCGACGGCAAGGCTGGCATGAGCGGCGCGATAAAGGCAGCCGAGGAACTGCGCGACTCCATTCCGGGCAGCATCATCCTACAGCAGTTCACCAATCCTGCCAATCCGAAAGTACACTATAACACTACTGCCAATGAAATTTGGAACCAGACCGACGGCAAAATTGACATCTTCGTGGCAGGCGTGGGCACGGGCGGAACGGTCTCGGGTGTGGGCAAACGCCTGAAGGAACTGAACCCGAACATAAGGATTGTGGCTGTGGAACCGTCGTCTTCGGCAGTGCTTAACGGCAAACCGAGCGGGCCTCACAAGATTCAGGGCATCGGGGCAGGCTTCGTCCCCAAGACCTATGACGCAACGGTGGTTGACGAGGTGCTTGACATAGAAAACGACGATGCCATTCGCACGGGCCGCCAGCTCGCGCAGCAGGAAGGTCTCCTGGTAGGCATTTCCTCGGGAGCGGCAGCCTTTGGCGCGGCAGAACTGGCAAAGCGTCCAGAGAACAAGGGCAAGCGCATCGTAGCCCTGCTGCCCGACACCGGCGAAAGATACCTTTCCACCGTGCTCTTCGCCTTTGAGGAATATCCGCTTTAAAGGGGGGACGTTATCTTTTGAAAACCTTCGTGCCCGGCTCCACGTCGCCCGTAATCCACATGTTGGCACCGATGACGGCATCATGGCCAATGGTTATGCGCCCGAGGATGGTGGCATTGGAATAGACAATCACGTTGTCTTCCAATATCGGGTGGCGCGGGATGCCTTTTATGGGGTTGCCGTCCTCGTCGAGTGGGAAACTGCGCGCGCCGAGCGTCACGCCCTGGTAAAGCTTCACGTTGTTGCCGATGACGCATGTCGCGCCTATCACCACGCCCGTGCCATGATCAATGGTGAAATAGTTGCCTATCCGTGCGGCGGGATGGATGTCAATGCCCGTTTCCGAATGCGCCATCTCGGTTATTATGCGTGGGATGAGCGGCACGTTCAGCGCACCCAGCTCGTGTGCCAGCCGATAGCACGTGAGTGCCTTGATGACCGGATAGCACGCTATGATTTCGCCATAGCTGGTAGCGGCAGGGTCGCCGTCGTAGGCGGCACGCACGTCGGTGGCGAGCACCTTGCGGATATGGGGAAGTTTTTCTATCACTCGCAGGGCAATGTCGGCGGCTTGCTCGGCAGCTTCGTGGCGTGAGAGCGTGGCACTGCCCTGCTGTAAACACAGGCCGGCGAAGACCTGGTCGGTCAAGAGTCGGCTCATCCTTTCCACCTCAACGCCAATGTGATAGCCAATGTTCTTGCCGTTGATGTTGGATTCCCCATAGTATCCTGGAAACAAAATGGAGCGCGAAAGGCTGATAATCTCGCGCAGGGAGACTTCAGACGGCAACGGACTGGCATCGCAGCGGTTATTGCAAAGACCGCCAATGGTTTCGGGACGCGACAGCTTGCCGATGGTTTCTTGCAGCACTTCGCTACGTTCTTTTTCGCTCATAACTTTTCTTTAATGCTGAAAAGGTAATGGAAAACATGCGTTTAACAAAGTTTTTGTCACATAAAAACTACATTTTCGCACTTTATAGACAGAAAACAAGTAACTTTGCAACCAAAACGTAGCGGTCATGGCAATAATTTTGGCAGACAGGCAGGACATCACACGCATAGGAATGAGTTCGGTTGCCCGGCGTTTGGGGCAGACGTGCGTTGTAAACGCCACAGACAAGAGGGGGCTGATTGCCGCACTCGAACGCCACGAGGATGCCGTGGTGATAATCGACTACACGCTTTTCGACATCAATAACGTCGAGGAGCTTGTCATTCTTGAAAGCCGCTTTGCGGCTTCGTTTTGGATTCTGTTCAGCGAGGAGCTTTCGCGCGAGTTCATCCGTGCTGTCATGACTACGGCTTCGCGCGTAAGCATCCTGCCCAAGGATTCGACTGAGGGAGACATCGTGGAGTGTCTGAGGCAGGCTTTGCGAGGCAGGCGGTTTGTGTCGCCACACGTGATGGAGACGCTTCTTTCGCCTGTGGAAACGGCTTCCGACATTCAGGCAACGCTCACCGCGACAGAGCGGGACATACTGAAAGACATCGCCTTGGGCTTCACCACCAAGGAGATAGCGGCAAGGCGCAATTCGAGTTTCCACACCGTGAACACCCACAGGAAGAACATTTTCAGGAAGCTGCAGGTGAACAACGCCTACGAGGCCATCAAGCACGCTTTCCGTTCGGGGCTTGTGGATGCCGCCGAATATTATATTTGACGGGAAACACAATCCGTAAACACAACATTATCAAAGCTTTCGGCTTCACAATGTGGCACGGCGCATGGGGCACGAAGAAAAAACGAGGCGGCAACATTGTGGGTTGCGCCTTTTTTGTAGTATCTTTGCAGGCATCACGGGAAGCGCAAGCAAGGCAATACCGAAAAAACATATATTCTCATGACGCAAAACGCAATAAGCATTGTGCCTGCGAGAAAAGAGCAGGCGGCAGAGATAGCAAACCTGATAATGGAGGCAATGGATCACGACTGTTGCCAGAACTTCGCCGGGCAGGAGCATACGCTCGACGACTTTCACCGCATGATGACAGCGCTGGTGAGGCTGGACGACAGCCAGTACAGTTACCAGAACACTCTCGTGGCTATGGAAGGCGACGAAGTGGCGGGCTGCATCGTGGGATATGACGGCAAGGACTTGCTAACGCTGCGCAAGAGGTTCGTAGAGGGCGCAAAAGAGTTTCTCGGGCGCGACTTCTCGGCAATGGACGAGGAGACACGGAAGGGTGAATATTACATCGATTCGCTGTGCGTGAAGGCTAAATTCCGCAAGCGTGGCATCGCCACAAAACTGATACGCGCCATAATAGACAGGCACGGCGAACAGCCCGTGGGATTGCTCGTGGACCACACGCACCCGTGGGCCGAGAGGCTGTACGTCGCCATAGGCTTCAGGTTCGTGAACGAGACCGAATGGGGAGGGCACGCCATGAACCACCTGCAATACCCGGCAAGGCAGGCATAAGAAAAGGGGCATGCCTCGCGACATGCCCCAACTGGCAAAAAATGTATTAGGTATGAAAAATTACATTTTCGTTATTATACCCTCCTTAGTGGAACTAAGGAACTGTATTATGTTCTGAATCTCAGGGCTGTCGGGCACCTGCGACTTTATTTGCAGAACCGAATCGAACACACTGTTAAGACCGTGGAACACAAGGCGATAAGCGTTGGCAACATGCTTCTGCACCTTATCGTCAATGCCAGCGGTGGTCATCATGGTGCCGTTGGGGCCGCCATACTTCACAGGCGAGCCTCCGGCGATGATGTAAGGCGGCACGTCCTTTGAGAATGTCGTTCCGGCTTGCACCATGGCAAAGTCGCCGACACGCGTGTGCGCGTTCTCAATGACAGACGACGAGAAAATGACACCCGTGCCAATCTCGCAGTCGCCGGCAATCTTCGTGCCATAGCCAATTACACATTTGTCGGCAATCTTCGTGTCATGGCTGACGTGAGCGCCCTCCATTATGAAGTTGTCGTTGCCTATTACGGTCTGGCCGCCCTCGTGCGTGGCGCGGTTTATCACCACGTTCTCACGGATGATGTTGTTGTTGCCAATGATGCACTCCGTGCGCTCGCCGCAGAACTCGAAATCCTGGGGCAACGCACCGAGCACCGTGCCCTGGTGCACCATGTTGGTATGGCCCATCTTCGTGCCATTGAGTATTGACACAAACGGGAAGATGACGCAGTTGTCGCCAATCTCCACGTAGTCCTCGATATATACGAACGGATATATTTTTACGTTGTTGCCAATCTTTGCCTTCGGCGACACAACAGCTTTTGGACTTATTGAATTCATAATCGTTTATTCAAAAATTCATGATTGTTGAACATCCCTCACTAACCTGCGCTCCTCACGACCCATGCCACACGCTGCCAAGACGTGCGGACTGTCAACCCCAGCTTTCGCCCTCAGGCGTGCCCCACACCATGGCCATGCGCCATGGGTCATGCGCAACGTTATCAGTAAGAGCCTCCTCCCAGAGCCTGGTACAGGGTCACCACAGCCTGCATCTTTGACAGGTCGTCGCTGACCTTTGAGAGCTGCACGTTGAGCAGGCTGCTCTCCGCACCGATGACCTCAAGGTACGTGCTGCCGGCCGAAGCCATAAGGGCACGAGTGTCCTCGACATTCCTCTTCAGCACCTCTATTTGCTTCGCCTCAATCTGGCTCTTCTCGGCTGAGCTGTTGTATTGTACAAGAGCGTTGCTAACCTCGGAACCAGCCTGAAGGATGCTCTGCTGCCATGTGTTGAACGCCTGCTCATACTGATCCTTGGCAACGCGCAAGCCTGCCGTGAGCTGACCGTTCATGAAGATTGGCTGCACAAGCGAGCCAACGGCGGAGGCAAGCCACTCGCCAGGGTTCACCATGCCCGAGCCATTGCTGAAACCGCCAGTGCCACTGATGGTTATGTTCGGGTAGAATCGGCTGCGGGCATACTGCACCTGATGGAAGCAGCTCGCAAGGCTCATCTCATTGGCGTGCACATCGGGACGGTTGGCAAGCAGCTGCACGCCAACGCCAGTGGCAAGGTTTGTAGGCAACACCTGATTGTCAAGGTTGCCGCGCGCAATGGCATGTGCCGGCTCGCCAAGCATGAGACTCAGCGAGTTCTCAGCCTCGCGTATGCCACGCTCAAGCTCCTTCTTCTGCGTGAGAACGCTGTAATAATTGCTCTCAGCTGCCTGAACCGCAGTAGAGCGCACGCCGGCAATCTCCTGGTGCTGCACCTTCATGATGTCCCAAGTCTCCTTGGTGAGCCTTTCCATGTCGGCGACAATCTCCATCTGCTTGTCAAGCATGAGGAGCGTATAGTAAAGGTTGGCAACGCCTGCGACAAGCGAAGTCTGAACCGCACGCTTGTAGTCGCGCGTCTGGGCGAGAACCATCTGCTGGGTGCGCTTGGCAGATGTCAAGCCACCGAAAAGCGACAGGTTCCACGATGCGTTGACCGGAAGCGAATAGCTACGGGTGGTAGCCTCGTTGAAACGGGTGATGGTGCCCTGCGGCGTGAAGGTGAACTGAGGCACGAATGCCAGCTTGGCAATCTTCAGCTGAGCCTCAGCCATGTCAACATTGAGGGCGGCATTGAGCATGTTGGGATTGTTGTCGATTGCCTTCTGTATGAGGGCTTGCAACTGTGGGTCAGTGAAAACCTCACGCCAAGGCATGCTTCCGAGCGTCGTGGTGTCGCTCACGGCAAGAGTATCGGTTGCCGACACGGGGTCACGGAAAATGCCCGACGTGTTGACCTGCGGACGCTCATATTTGCCGTAGAGGCTTTTGCAGCCTGTAAGCGACAACGCTGCGAAACCGACCAATATGATTGATTGTAATGATTTCATCTTTTTCCTTTTTATAGAATAGTATGGATTTCCATTGGAAACTTCAAGACCAATGCCTTCCGGCATCCCCCATCGCCATAGGCGGGAGGAGCCGGTGGCAAAATTCTTGTTACTCCCCGAACTGATCCTTGTAAACAGTCATCTTCTTGTTGTGGGCATACTGCTTCAACTCGACGGCAGCCTCAGGATTGACCTCGTCCTCAAACTTCAGCGGGCTGAACTTCTCCTGCAACCACTGGAAGAACACGAACAAAGCCGGAACCACGAACAGCTGGCAAGTAGTACCGATAAGCATACCTCCTACGGCGGCGGCACCCATGGTTGAGTTACCGTTCTTGCCTACACCCGACGCGAACATCAGAGGCAACAAGCCGATAATCATGGCGAGAGATGTCATGAGGATGGCGCGCAAACGAGCTGAGGCACCAAGGATTGCGGCATACTTGATTGCCATACCCGTCCTACGACGCTCAAGGGCAAACTGCACGATGAGGATGGCGTTCTTGGCAAGCAGACCGATAAGCATGATGAGCGCAATCTGCATGTAAATGTCGTTGGAATGACCGAAAATCTGAGTGAAGATGAAAGCTCCGGCAAGACCGAACGGCAATGACAGCAACACGCAAAGAGGCAGGATATACGACTCGTACTGAGCGGAAAGAATCAGGTACACGAAGATGAAGCAAAGCACGAAGATAAGAGCCGTTGAGTTGCTCGACTCTGCCTCGGAACGTGTCAGACCCGAATACTCGTAACCGTAACCCGTGGGCAACACCTGCGAAGCCACCTCCTCACAAGCCTTAAGGGCATCACCCGAAGAGTAACCGCCATTGGTGTTAGGCGTGATGTTCAGGTTGATTGACGTGAACAGGTTGAAACGGGCGATGTTTGACGGACCATAAACCTTGTTAAGCGTGATGAACTCGTTGACAGGAGCCATCTTGCCATTGGCAAGGCGCACGTAAATGTTGCTCATGTCCTCAGGACGCATGCGGCTTTCCACATCCGAGCGTATCATGACGCGGAACAACTTACCGTAAGCGTTGTAGTTGGAAGCGTAAAGACCGCCATAGTAGCCTTGCAGCACGCCAAGCACCGACGCGGGAGTTGTGCCAGCCTGCACACACTTGGCAACATCCACGTTAATCATGTATTGCGGATAGTTGGGGTTGTATGAGGTCATGGCGTTCATGATCTCCGGACGCTTGTTAAGCTCGGCAAGATAATCCTTGGTGACCTTGAAGAACGTGTTCAGGTCGCCACCAGTCTTGTCCTGCAATGTCATTGATACACCGTTGTTGGCAGAGAAACCAGGAATCATTGGCGGTGCGAAGGCAAGGATCTGAGCGTCCTTGATAGAGGCGGTCTGCTTGTAAATCATGCCAAGCACCATGTTTGCCTCCATCGGGTTGACAAACAGCTGCTCCATGCCGCCACCTGTAACGGCGCTCCACAGGCGCGAGAAGATATTCTTCTGCTCACGCTCCTCAAACGGCTTAAGCTTGATGATGAACGTTGCCTGGTCAGAACCCTGTCCGGCGATGAAGTTGTAACCCACGATCTGCTCACGGCGCAAGATGGCAGGGTTGGATGCAAGCATCTTGTCAATGCGGTCGGCAATCTCCTTCGTGCGCTCCTGGCTCGTACCTGGCGCGCTTGACATGGTGACGAACAACGTACCCGTATCCTCATCAGGCACAAGACCCGTAGAGGTGGTTGACATCGTTATGACGAGAACCACAACACCCACGACAACAGAGATGGCGGTGATTATGCGATGGTTGATGAAGTGCTCAACGCCCTTCCTGTACTTCTCCTGCAACTTGTCGAACGTGCGGTTGAAACCGGCGTGGAAACGATCCAGGAACGACATCTCCTTCTCGCCCTTCTCAGCGTGAGGCTTCAGGAACATGGCGCAAAGAGCCGGTGACAGCGTGAGGGCGTTGATGGCCGAAATCACGATTGACACAGCCATGGTGACACCAAACTCACGGTAGAACGTTCCGGAAGTGCCGCCCACGAACGACACCGGCACGAACACAGCCGACATCACGAGGGTAATGGATATGATGGCGCCAGAAATCTCATTCATGGCATCAATCGAAGCCGTGAGCGCGCTCTGGTAACCTTGGTCGAGCTTGGCGTGGACAGCCTCCACGACCACGATGGCATCGTCAACCACGATGGCGATGGCAAGCAGCAACGCCGACAGCGTGAGCAGGTTGAGCGAGAAGCCGAACAACTGCAGGAACACGAACGAACCAATAAGAGCCACAGGCACGGCTATCATAGGGATAAGCGTAGAGCGGAAGTCCTGCAAGAAGACGTAAACAACGAGGAACACGAGTATCAGCGTGATGACAAGCGTGAAGACAACCTCGTGAATCGAAGCGAAGAGGAACTCGGTAACGTCCTGCTCGATAGTGTATTTCATGCCAGGCGGCATTGACTTCTGAGCCTCGGCAAGGGCTGCCTTGACATCGGTGGCAATCTGCGTGGCGTTTGAGCCGGCAATCTGCTGCACCATGCCCATGACGGCATCGTGGCCGTTGTTCTTCAGGTTCACGTTGTACATGAACTGTCCCTGCTCCACGTCGGCAACGTCCTTAAGGTAAAGGGTCTCGCCCGTGGTCTTGCTCTGCAATACGATGTTCTTGAATTGCTCAGGTGTCTTCAGGCGACCAGTATAACGAAGCGTGTACTCGTAAGCCATGTTGGTCTGCTCGCCGAACGATCCAGGCGCAGCCTCGACGTTCTGCGTGGCAAGTGCAGCCGTTACGTCAGACGGCATGAGGCCATATTCCTTCATCTTGGCAGGCTTCAGCCATATACGCATAGAGTAGTTGGCCAAGGCTGGTCCCTGCACGTCACCCACACCGTTGATACGCTTCAAGAGCGGCACGATGTTGATGTCATTGTAGTTGGTGAGGAACTTGGTGTCATAACGGCCGTCGTCGGTTGTCAGCGAGTACATTATGACGTTGGAAGTCTGTCGCTTGGTCACCGACACACCCATCTGCGTAACCTCCGCAGGAAGCAACTGCAAAGCCTGCTGCACGCGGTTCTGCACGTTGACGGCTGCCATGTCGGCGTTTACGCCCTGCTTGAAGTAAACGGTGATGCTTGCCGAACCAGTGTTCGTGGCGGTCGAAGTCATGTAAGTCATGTTCTCCACACCGTTGATGCTTTCCTCCAGAGGCGTGATTACGGAGTTCAGCACCGTCTCAGCGTCAGCTCCCGAATAGGTTGCGGACACCATGATGGTTGGCGGTGCGATGTCCGGATACTGCTCAATAGGCAGGGACACAAGCCCGATGGTACCCAGCAACACGAAGAAGACTGAGATCACCGTGGAGAGTACCGGGCGTTTTATAAAGTTGGTAAAAGACATATATTCTTACTTTTGCAGCGTCACCCCCAGCCCCTCTCCCAAGGAGAGGGAGGCGACGCGCTTGTTAAACCATTAATTGTGGGCTTACTTTATTTGCCGCTCATCGCGTTGGCGAAATCCTTGGCGTTGCCCTGTGCCGCGCCAAGCTGCTCAGCCTTCTTCAACTCCTGCTCATACTGCTCCTCGGTGATAGGCGTGATGGCTTGTCCGTCGGTCAGTTTCGTTATGCCCTTCACGACATAGCGGTCGCCCACGGCAAGACCCTTGCTGACAACGTAGTTGATGCCGTCGTTCTGCGGCTCAACGCCGACCTCTGAGTAGTGCACCTTGTTGTCCTTGTCAACCTTGTAGATGAAAATCTTGTCCTGCACCTGAGCCGTAGAGTTTTGCGGTATGATTATGGCGTTGTTGTGCACGCGCGGCACGATGATGGTGCCAGCGCCGCCGCTCTTCAGCAGGCCGTCGGGGTTGGTGAAGTGGGCAATGAGGCTGTATGCGCCGGTTGTGGCATCAATAACGCCGCTCATCTTCACGAGCTTGCCGGGATGGTTGTACACCGTTCCGTCGGCGAGCTGCAGCTTCAGCTCAGGGAACGAGTTGAGCGCACCTGCCGACGAGCCGTACTCCTTCTCGATGGCGAGCATCTGCGACTCGTTGATTGAGAAGAACACCTCAATGGTGGAAACGTCGGAGACGGTGGTCAGCTGGGTTGCGGCGTTAACGAGCGCGCCCTTCTTGTATGGCAGGCTGCCCACGACGCCGCTTGCCGGCGACGTGACCGAGCACCATGCGAGCTGCTCCTTTGCCGAAGCAAGCGCAGCCTCGGCCTGTGCCACCTGAGCCTTTGCCGTGGCATAGCTGTTCTCGGCAGTAGAAAGCTCATACTGGCCTATGATGTTTTTCTCGAAGAGGCTCTTCTTGTTCTCGAAAGTCATGAGGGCTGTCTTCTCCTGAGCCTTGGCCGTGTTGACGGCAGCCTGTGCCGAGCGCACCGCAGCGCGGTAAGTCTCACTGTCAATAGTGAAGAGCACCTGGCCCGCGCTCACGCGCTGACCCTCGTGCACGAGGACATTGGTTATGAAACCCGAGACCTTCGGGCTTACGTTCACATCCTGAATACCCTTGATAGTAGCTGGAAATGTAGTCTGCATGTCTGCCGTGGTCTCGCCAACGGTCACTACGGGGTAATGGTCGTTACCCAGATTGGCAAGGCCGTTGCCGCCCTTGCCACCACAAGAGGCGAGAGCCAAAGCAGCCGTAGCCACAAACAAATAACTTTTAATCTTCATACCTATTTTAATATAATATATAATGTAAAATCTCCTTTTATCCTGTAACGTGACCTTCCATGGGCCATTAAGCGTAAGAAAAACGATGCAAAATTAAAAAGAAATATGTAGAAAACTATTTTTGCCTCGCAAGTTTTAACAACAATTAGATGGGTTTTTCTTTCTTATACAGAAAGGGCAGACCCAGGGCATGTGCCCGTGCGTGGCGGCACATTTCCCTCCCCGGCATGGCTTCCAGGGCTAAGCCCGCTTCGGCTCAAGCCCCATCTCGGCGGCCTTCCTCTCAAGCAGCCTCATGAGCGGCTCGCGCTCGTTTGGCACCTTGTTGTCGAGCACGGCATCCTTCAGCGTCTGCTTCAGCGTGCCCACCTCCCTCGACGGCTTCAGCCCGAAGATCTCCATTATCTCGTTGCCGTCGATGACGGGCTGCAACAGCCGCTTGTAGTCGCGCACCTTCAGGTCGGCTATTTTCTCGCGCACGATGCGGAAGTTGTCCAGGAAGCGTGCCTTGCGCACCTGGTTCTTGCTGGTGATGTCAGCCTCGCATAGCGTCATCAGGTCGTCAATGTCGTCGCCGGCGTCGTTTATCAGGCGGCGCACGGCAGAGTCGGTCACCTCGTCGTCGGCGATGGCAATGGGACGCATGTGCAGGTCAACGAGCTTCTGCACATACTTCATCTTCATGTCCAGCGGCAGCTTCAGCCTGCGGAAGATGGCAGGCACCATCTTTGCCCCGATGTAATTGTGGTTGTGGAACGTCCAGCCCTGCGCCGCGTCCCACCGCTTGGTCCTGGCCTTGCCAATGTCGTGGAGCAACGCCGCCCAGCGCAGCCACAGCGAAAGCTCGGAGCGGTCGGCGCCCGTGTCGGCGCGCGCCACGTTGTCGAGCACCTCAAGGCTGTGGTAAAAGTTGTTCTTGTGGGCGCGCCCGTTCTTCGTCTCCACGATGTCGAGCACCGAAAGCTCGGGCAGGACAAGCTTCAGCAGCCCACACCGCTGCAGGTCAACGAAGCCCCGGCTTGGCTGGTCGGACATCATTATCTTGTTAAACTCCTCCGACACGCGCTCGCCGCTTATTATCTTTATGCGCTCGGCGTTGCGCTCAAGCGCGTCGAAGGTTTCCTCGTCAATGAAAAACCTGAGTTGCGTGGCGAAGCGCACGCAGCGCAACATGCGCAACGGGTCGTCGCTGAACGTGATGTCGGGGTCAAGCGGCGTTCGCACGATGCCGTCCTCCATGTCGTATATCCCGTCGAACGGGTCCACCAGCTCGCCGAAACGCTCCTTGTTCAGGCACACGGCAAGGGCGTTGATGGTGAAGTCGCGGCGGTTCTGGTCGTCCTCCAGCGTGCCGTCCTCCACGTGCGGCTTGCGCGAGTCGTGGCTGTAGCTTTCCTTGCGCGCCCCGACGAACTCAACCTCCTGGTCGCGCCACTTCACCTGCGCCGTCCCGAAATTCCTGAACACCGACAGGTGCGCCCCCTTGCCGAGAACGCGCCTCAGCTCCCTTGCCACCTCAATGCCGCTGCCCACGACCACCACGTCGATGTCGTTGCTCGGGCGTTCAAGGAAAAGGTCGCGCACGTATCCGCCCACCACGTAGGCTTCCATGCCGAGAGAGTCGGCGGCCTGTGAGATTTTGTGGAAAATGTCCTTGTCGAGAAGTTGCGCCAGGTCGGCGTCGCTTAGCATCCGCATATCCTTACTACCTGTTTTACGAATTTGTCATAACCTTTTCATGGAAAAGCAGATGCAAAGGTAATGCAAAACGACGGAAAAGCAAAACGAAAAGCGTTTTTTGTTTTGCGCAACACGCCCACGAGGCTCCGCCACGCCACACAAGCCCCCTCCCCGGAACAAGCCTTGGCGAAGGCGGCGCAAACGCATTGCCTTCACGGCGCTAACGCATCGCCATTGCGGCGTAAACGCATCGCGTTTGCGCCGCCACCACGTCACCATTGTGCCGCCAACGCGCCACGGGCATCTTTTTTGACATCCTCAGCCGCCACACTCTTGCCTTTCGCCAACAAATCCAATTCTGAATTTATCGTTTCCAAATCAATCACCCCCACAGTGTATTTCTTGTGAAAGAATCTATTAAGCAATGCAACCCCTTGCTCCTCACGCCGTGAATTTACTATGAAACCAGACAATCTCTTTATGTAACAAATTTCTTCCTTTGACAGAAGTGACAAGTCCAAGACCTTCCCCTTGTTAAGGTCATTAGGCTCGAATTTTACAAGCCCGTTTCCATACTGGCGTGAATTGTCCAAAAAAATCTCCTTTGCGACATCCGTTATGAGATATGCGAATAGCACATCTGTGTCCACAACTTTTTTCGGATAAACACAATGGAAAGTAGTAAGGTTGCAAACGCCCGCTTCGTTTCTGACAAAACGCAACCCTTTCCGATTGAAAACAGACACCCAAATTGGTGCAGGAGGCCTATTCTCGATCGAATACCATGGCGAACGGCTTGCTGTCAAATACCGTTTGTTGACGCCCTCCTGTTCACCAAGCGCAAAGTACCTGATTACATTCGGATTATTATCATTCGCACAACCATTGAACAAGTAAACCGTCTTGTCACCATTTGCAAGACGCACAAAGTCTTTTTGCGTGAAAAAAGTCTGTGGGACATCCAAGGCCTTACAAATGCAAGGCTTCAAACACTCTTTGGGAATATTGAAATCTTTTGCCTTGGAATGCTTAAACGTAAAGTAATCGTTTGCCCCCGTCGCAATGCCACGTGAAACTTTCGCAAAATCAGAGAAAGGAACCAAATGATGATATTTCGCACTGTTAGCTTCCTCATAATAAGCCTTCCACTTTATACCAGCATCAAGTTCTTTTACACTGTACTCCTTATATTCACTCAAACACCCGTTTATCCTTTCAATGTCTTCCAGAGACGAGAAACGCACCGTGTCAGACTTTGTGTTTTCGCAAAGGAGAAGGCATGCGGTAGTCAGTGCGTCATCGAAAGCGCACCTTGTAAAATCTATGACAACAACATGCTTCAAAGTTTTGCTTTCAATTAACGCCCGCTTTACTTCCACGCCATAATCAGCATTCAAGAACTCAGATGGTATGATGTAAGCCAACCGCCCACCCTCTCTTAGCTGGGCTATTGACTTTAGCAAGAATAGCGCATATAGATTCGTAAATCCGTTCAGCCTCGTTCCCAAATGAGTGTTAACATCAGGAATATAGGTTGCATTATCGTAGTCATGAAATTTCAGATATGGTGGGTTGCACACTATCGCATCATACCTTGGATCCCATTCGCTTTCGAAATAATCTTTGTTCCAAAGACTTACGCCATCAGGTCGCCCTACAGACGCAAACGAAAACATTACTTTGTCTATTTCGTAGGCATCAATAGGCAGTGTTCTTGTTCGGCTCAGAATACGGGAAAAGATGCCCAGTCCATACGCCGGCTCCAGGGCATTTGTCTTCCGCTTTCCCTCCATTACCCACTTGCACATAAACTCCGCTATTTTTTCCGGAGTGAAGAACTGCGCAAACTTCTTGCGATGTTCAAGGGAAACAGAAGCCGTATATTCTTGTTCAGGTGTCATAAATCAGAGTCTTATTCCAAAAAGCAATTCAAAGTTTTCCGCATCAAGGCAAGCTTCACCTCCATCAAACGCCACGTAGAAAAGCAAACGCCCCCTATTAAGCTCTTTTCTCACACTGTGGTGTTCGGGTTCCTTAACTGTCTCAGCAATACAAACTCCATCTTGAGACGGGATTTTTATAGTTGTCTTGTTCTGATTTTTCGCATCATGCTCAATAAAAAACTTATTATCCTCTAAGTCTGGATTAGAAACCAACTCAAGAATATGCTTGAATGACACGCCATAAATCTTATCAAAGAAAACCTGTAAATAGAAATGAGGAACGTCATAGTTCATTATCCACTTATGAACAACCTTTAAATCTTCCACTTTGGGCGTAATCGAGAGAGTATTTCGTTTTTGGATTGCCTTCAGGCATCTCTTCAGTTCAGAAAGCAACGAAGAGAGTTCTTGCAGGCGTTGCGAAGCTCTCCATGTCGTAGCGCGAAAATCTATAGTTCTTACGGAGACCCCATTCAGTTGCTGAAGTATGCTAATTAATTCTGGACGTTTTCTCTCCAGAATATCAGTGTAATTTTTCAGAATATTATCCCTAATACCAATGGCTCTTTCCGTATTTTCCCTCACTACCTTATTAGCCTCTGTTGTGTATTTATCAATAAGGAAAGCACTTGAGCGAACTTCAATACCAGCAACTGCCTTTTTTACATATTTACCAATTTCCGCATTCGATTTAGAACTTATGTCATAACCAAGAGTCTCATCAAAATCGTCCCTATTGAACAACAAGATATCAGGACGCTTGCCAATAGTGTCCAGTTCTTCTTGATAATCATCAAAGAATTTCTCAAAGCCTAAATCGCCAGCAACAAGATTATCTGACTTTCCATATTTCACGGCAACTACATTTCTCGAATTATCATTAATCGCCCTAAATATTACGTTCTCAGCCCAATCTCCCTGCTGTTTATTGGTGATAAACTCCGAAGAAGCTTGTGTTGGCATTGATGCTTTACTACGTGGTTCTGAAAAATCAATCAGTCCTGTGTGGATACTATTACATATTCCATTTATAATATCTTTATATGCTGCCATAACAAACAAGTGGTTTAGGTATAAGTCACTGCCAATGCAAATTTAATCAAATTAATCCACATGAAAGTTGTTATATCCTCTTTTTTTTATATTTTGACTCAACATTTGTTTCCAAAGACTTAACAGACAAACGCCCACTCAACAGCGGCAAGGCTCGAAGATTGCGCCGCCAACGCGCCACGGGCATGGAAGCGTGAACGAAAGTTTCAGACAATGTACGATTGTCGTGTGGCTGGTTGCGCATTTTTACTTACCTTTGCCACATAAAACCCAAAAACACTTTACGCAATGACGCACAAAAGACTCGCGACGGCCGTTTGCCTCGCAATGCTTGCCATCGTAACGCAAGCGCAGACTGTCATCAACATACGCGACCACGGGGCCAAGGGCGACGGGCGCGCGCTGGACTCGCCTGCCATAAACGCCGCCATAGACGCGTGCGTGGCGCAGGGCGGCGGCACGGTGTACGTGCCGGCGGGCACATTCCTTAGCGGAAGCATAAGGATGAAAAGCCGCGTGAACCTGCACCTCGCCGCAGGGGCGAAAATCATCGCCGCACCGGCTGCGATGAAGGCATACGACGAGGCTGAGCACTTCGAGGGTCCGCAATACCAGGACGGCGGACACACCTATTTCCACAACAGCCTGATATGGGCCGAGGGGGCGACGGACGTGTCGATAACGGGACAGGGAATGATTGACGGCGAGGGACTGACGCGCAAGGACAACGAGCGCGCAGGCAACATAACGAGCGGCGGAAGCGTGGGAACGGGCGACAAGGCGATTGCACTGAAGCTGTGCAGGGGCGTGCTGATACGCGACGTTACGATATTCCGTGGAGGGCACTTCGCCATAATAATGACTGGATGCGAGCGGGCAACGGTGGACAACGTGACAATTGACACCAACCGCGACGGCATTGACATTGACGCCTGCAAATACGTCACGGTGAGCAACACCAAGGTGAACACGCCGCACGACGACGCAATAGTGCTGAAAAGCTCGTATGCCCTGCACAAGGCATCACCTTGCGAGCACGTGATGATAACCAACTGCCTCGTGACGGGATACAAGCTCGGGACATTCCTCGACGGATCATACGTGCCCGAGAAGGTGGGATGGGTGTGCGGACGCATAAAGCTCGGAACGGAGAGCAACGGCGGATACCGTGACATTGCGATAAGCAACTGCACGATGATGTACTCAAGCGGGATGGCTTTCGAGGAGGTTGACCAGGGGCGCATGGAGAACATAACGGTGAGCAACATCACGATGAACCACGTGCACCATTACCCAATATACATAACGACGGGATGCCGCAACCGTGGCCCGAAGGACGTGAAGCAGCCTTCGTATGGCGGCAACATAAGCATAAGCAACGTGCTGGCGCAGGACGTTGACTCGCTGGCGGGGATAATAGTGACGGGCATGGCGGGAGCGCCGTTGCGCGACATCGCGCTCAGCAACATCCGCATAGAGTATCGCGGTGGCGGGGCAAGGGAGCTTGCCAACAAGGAGTATCGCGAGCAGGGCACAAACTACCCCGAGCCAAAATTCGCCAAGGAGACGCCGGCTTACGGGCTGTTCGCGCGCCACGTTGACGGGCTGGACGTGAACCACGTGACATTCACCACGCGCAAGCCCGACTATCGCCCGGCGGTGATGCTTGACGACGTGAGAAACCACTGCATAAACGACCTGAAGGCCGAGACGCAGGAGGGCGTGGAGAAAATAGTGGTGAAATAAGCCATGGCGGCAGAAGCCAACGGCATCAGAAGCCCACGGAGACGTGTGGGAAGCCCATCGCACGGATCATTGAGGCAAACTGCGTCTTGGCGTTTGCCTCGGCACGGGCAAGATTGTCCTTCGTCAGGCAACGGCGGCGCATGGCGGCAACGGCCTTGCGCGTGAGTGCGGCCCGGTCGGCCTCAGTCCACTTGCCTTCCTCGGCAAACGAACGCGTGCGCGCCTCGTCGATGAAGTTGTCGTCGAGCAGCTTCACCCGAGGCAACGTAACCCTCACCGTGTCGCCGTCCATCCTTATCCATCCCTCGCCGGCATCGGCGAGGTCAACGCCCAGGCGCAGCGTGCCATAATAGACGCGAGCCAGCTCGTCGTCGCCGAAAAAGCCATGGCGTATGGTGTCAACAAGTTCCTCGTCGCTCACCGACAGGAACTCCCACTGCCCAATGTTCCTTATGCTCTCCACCTGCAACGGCGTAACCTCCAGGGCAGCCTTCTCCTCGCGGTGCACCTCGGTGCCGCTCAGCACCCACCACACGGCAGCCACGCCCACGAGCAAAGCCACGGCGACAAGCGCCAACTTTAATCCTATAATCCTCATAGCTGTCAATCCACTATCTTTATTATCGATTGCAGGCTCGCCCCCGCCGTAAGATCCTTGCGGAAGGTCACCGTGACGTTCTCCTCCCTGAAGCCCATGCGCACGGCCATCGGTATGAGCTGGCGCGCGGCACTCGCACGGGCATCCTCAAGGATGGCTGTCTTGGCAAGCTCCCTCACCATGTCGTCGCGCCCCTGCCGCTGCACGCGCGTTATCTCCTCGTCAGAGAAACGGCTCCTGAGCAACGCCACCTTCTGCCTGACTCCCTCGTGGTCAACACGCGTAGAGGTGAGCGTGACCTCGGGGTCGGGCAACGTTATCTCCAGACGGTCGCCATGGCGGCGCACCCCGTCGGCTGTCAGCTTGCCCATGTCAACGTAGGCCTTTGCCGTGGCTGTGACGGGAATGGCTATGCGACGCTCGCCCAAGGGCAGGCTTATCTTGAAGTCGCGGTGCATGAGGCTGCCGCTGACCACGGCTGGATTGTCGTACACGAGTATCTTGCGGAGCCGGTACTCGGACGTGTAAAGGCGCGAGCAACGCTCCATGCGCGTCACCAACACGGACATGGTGTCAACCTTTGGCTCGGGCGGAGCGGCATTGCCACCATTGCCACGACGGCACGACGACAGCAACGCCAACGTGGCAAGCAATGCCAGGAATGAAGTTCTCACTCTTCTCATGCGGCTATGATTGGCTTTAAATGTTATGGTTGCGAACTTTTAACGTGGCAAAGATAAGAAGAAATATCTATTTTTTGTTACCTTTGCACGAGTTATCGCAATCAATCTTATCAAAAAATGGGAAAACTGGCAAAATGCTGCCTGCTTGCGCTCGCCATGATGACCATGGCGGCATGCAAGGACAAGAAGCAAGACGACATAATAATAGTGCGCAAGCCTACCGTGGCGGAGAAGCAGAAGACCCGAAAGACGGGCGACATGAACGTGGAGAAGACGGTGAGCTGGGCAGGGGCACAATATGACATAAGCCTAAGGCTAAAGGCTGACGCATCGCTGCCGACGGCGACCGACGGCGTGACCGACTATTACGACAACTGCGTGACGCTCAGCATATCACGCCCCGACGGCACGCCCTTCCTGTCGCGCAAGTTCACCAAGAACGACTTCAGGCAATACGTTGATAACGCCTATTACAAGGACGGTGCGTTGCTGGGCTTTGTCTTCGACAAGGTGGAGGGCGGCAACCTGAAGTTTGCCGTCACCGTGGGCAACCCCGACAGGGCGAGCGACGAGTTTGCCCCCCTTGCCCTTTCCGTAAGCCCCTCGGGAGCGGTATCGATAAAGAAGGTAGAGAACCTGGACGAAGAGTAACCTCCACGCCTCGCCCACACAAGCCGTGATGGCGAGGCGTGGAAGCACCTGAATGACAAGGCGTGGAAGCTCAGGGACGGTCAGCGCACAACGATTTTCTTCACCGCCCTGCCGTTTTGCCATACAATCTTGATGCCAGGCGAGCGCATCGTCGATGGACGACCCGACAAGTCATAAACCAAGCAAGAACGATTGCCGACGACGGTGTTTTTCACGCCATTCGCCTCAACATCCTCCACTATTTTCATGTCGTCGAGGAAAATGTCCGACTTGTAATCAGCCACCACGTCAAAAGACAAGCTAAGGTTCGCAGACAATGCCACAAACGGGACGCTGACCACCTGCCATTCTTCCTGCCGTGTTATTGGCACAGCCACCGACTGCACCCCGGCACTGCCATGGCACACGTTTACGAACAACGTGTCACGTGACTCGTCAAAATGCGCAAATTTCCTTGCCTTAAGCTGTAGCAAATAACGCTTGCCATTGCTCACACTTATGTTGCCACCAGACAGCCTGCCACTTGTGCCTTCCCTCTGCAACGAGACCTGTGTCTGTGGCGAATACTCCAAGAAACCATATCCGCTTGCCGCACATGGCGACTTGGGAGTGTCATCACTCGTAAGCTTGTGCATGACAACCACATCGGCTTGGCCCACGACATCGGCGTAAGACCAAAACGACGACAGCTCCATGCCCTCAAAGTCGTCATGCCACAGCACGTTGCCATCCTGCCCACCGGGAACGTCAGGCTCGTCAGGGGGCGTGACCGTTTCGCTGCCATTGTAAAAGGACACACTTTCGCCATCCTCCATTATGTCAGTCAAGGAAATGCCTGACCGCGACCCTTGAAACGTACAAGCCGCAGGGGTGCTATCGTCGGTAAAGGCACCATTGCCACTCGTGCCCGGGAAAGGACAGCCCGAGCTGTTGATGTCACCGTAATACTTGGCAGCCGCACCAGTCGTGGCATATTGCGACGAGGCACACACGGGATAACACTGCTGTGGGTATGTGGCATTGATGGTGTTCGTGAGCGACTTTGCCTTAATGTTGGGACCTATGTGGAAAACCAGCAAGCCTTCGCCAGGCACCGACTTGTCAAAAGAATGCCGACGACGGTTTTCGAGCAAATAGAAATCGTCATCTTCCCCGGTATCAATCCTGTAAATATTATCTTCATAGGAGCTTGGAGCTATGGTATTGACGGCATTGGCATCCAAAGCCTTCGCCTCAGCCCAACCAAAATCGTAAACCTTGGCATAAGGATTGAAATTGGCAGGCGATATGCCTGAGTTGTTCCAACTGCCAGACGCCATGATGTCCCATTGCCCCGTACCCTGATAGCTGCCGCCTGTTTCATAGTTTGTGTCATAATAATCCATCGCCCCAAGCGCATGACCAATCTCGTGACAATGGGGACCAATGCGCGAAATGCCGTCACCCATGTTGTCCCTAAGCTCTGGGGCACACGAGTAAGTGTCAATTTTCATGCCTTGAACGGTTATTGCCACAAATGACATCTTATGTGCCCAAATGGCATCCGAAGACGCTCCAGCCTCCTCACCATAGCCGGCATACACAATGTGGATGTTATCCACGAAACCATCACCATCGGCATCATAGTCAGAAAGGTTCACCTCGTTGGCAGCTTGGTTGACAGCCTCCTCAAACAGGGCGTATGGGTTTTGGTCGTTTCCCCCGGCACCACTGTTGCCACCATAAAATCTCATGGGGAACGCCGAAGTGTAAGGACCAACAATGTCGCAACGCAAACGCAACTTGCCGTATGACGCATAGTCGTAATAATCCCTCACACTCCCCACGGCATTGTCTTCACGATAGTTCTCCTCATTGAACAAACGCTGGAAATCATCATTGCCCTTTGTGAATTTCCTATCGGCAAACTGCATCATGATGACAAGCACCTTACGCTCGCCAACAACGGGACGTACCCTTGCCCCAACAGCCTTGCGTCCCTGCGCCTTAAGCATGTCAGCAGTTTTGGCATAAGGCAACAATCCCTTTTCCTGTCCTGACAGGAAAAGGCTCAGTTCCGCAGTTCTTTTTTTCACCGACGAAAGCGCAAAAGAAGAAGCCACAACCTTGCCGCCGCTTGCCTTGGTGGCATAACGCCATCCGTCTGCCGTCTGCAACAAGCCATAACCTTCCTCGTCGAGTGCGTATTTGCAACGCTCATCCCCCTTCAGGGTTATGAGCACCGTGTCACGCCCCTCTACGACCCTAATGCGTTTAGGATATGCAGGAACCGCCAAAACACTATACGCAAAGGACAAGACCGCAAACAAACATAAAATTCTCTTCATGGCTGAGAAAAATTTGGTGGTTGCATTTTTCCATGCAACCACCGCGTGAGAAAAGAATTTATTGTTTTTTATTCTTATAAGCCTTAAATGGAGATTGGCTGCCTTGCGACTTCACGGTTTGCAGCTGCTTGGATGAAGACTTAATATACCCCACATACCTGTCTATAACACCAGAGTATTCATCTTCTTCATTTTTTGCCCAAGTCATAATACCAATAGAAGTATCACCGTTACGTAAAACACTCCATGAACCACTTTGCACAGCTGCTGTGTATTTACTTGGATTTTCTTCTATCCATTTCTTAGCAAACCATGCCAATGCAGCATCAGAAGCATTGTATAATCCACTATCAAAATAAACTCGATAATATTTTTTCACATAACCATTAACCGTAGAATTCCAATAGAAATAAGAAGCTGTGTATGTTACATCGCTAATATAAGCACAAGCTTGGTTTGTTCCACTCTTGGTCTTTATCTTAGTTTTTACCAATTCACCATGGTTTCCATTTTTATCAAAGGCAACGGTGCAAACCGCATACTCCGTAACAGGGCTGAGGTTTTTCCATGACGTAACGTAATCATCATTGGGGGTATCACGATCTGAGGCATCGGCTGACATCTCCGCAATAATCTCAGCATCTGTTTTACGCTCTATTTCTCTTGGATTATAAAGTTTGACATAATAATAAGCCACATTCTTTCCATAAGTATAATCAAAAGCAAAACCATTTGCCAAACAAACAATTATATTTGGCGTTACCGTACAATTGGAAGCCAATGTGCCATTCTGAACAACCCTGCACTGGCATGACTTTGAGCCGGAAACAATGTTCAATTTGCACTCACGCATCGAAGCTGAATAATTCTCAGAATTAGCCGTCAAAGTGACAGAACTATTTCCATTGCCACTGTTTGATGACAATGTTAGCCAGCTTGGCGCGCCTGAGATTTCCCAAGCCGAATTGCATGTTATGTTTATGGTAACACTGCTGTTTGCACTTCCCATAAGGGTAACTTCTTCCTTGTCAAGCTCCAGGCTAAGCCCTGCCGCTTGCGTAACCTTCACTTTCTTTTGTATGTCACCTGCAGTGATCGTGACGGTAGCGGTACGGGCGGTGGATTCCGTGTTATCCTCAGCCGACACGGTTATCGTCTCGTCACCATTGCCCTTTCTGGAAGACACGTCAAGCCAACTCTCGTCAACAGCCAATATCCAGTTGGTGTTGCAGGCAATGTCAAACTCTTGGCTTTCGCCACCCGTTGCAGCCAGCTTGATGGAAGAAGGATAAACGCTAAGCTCAGGTTCTAGCTCTGAATCGGAACTGCTGCACGAAGACAGTCCCAAACTAACGCAAAGCATTAGTACCCCCCCCAATAGGGAGAACACGTCTAAAAAATGTTTCTTGCTTTTCATAACTTTTCATGCACTTCGTTCGTGTCGTGCGCAACTTCTGTTAATAAAATATTCCTATGTCGTATGCTGCTTTCTCGCCAACCAATAAAAGTGCCAAGACAAAACGTTTACTATGTTCAACCAACATAATGGAAGCTCACCACACCCAATCCATCAGTAAAGGGAATTCTTTTGCCAAGACTGTCCGTTCCTGTCTGACTTTTTCTTGAAAAGATTTTTCAGCACTACTTTTTTCGGTTTGGACTCCTTAAGTTGAGCTTTGTGTTGCTGTTTTTCCTTGTCAATCCTTCGTTTTTCTTCTTTTGCCTTGGCTTTTGCCAATCGCCGCGCTTCCTTGGCTTTATTTTCCGATGCAGCAGTGGATGACTTTTTCCCAAACTTCAACTTTGACAGTATGTAATTTGGACCTGACGATTGCGGTTGTTCTTGCGTAGTGGTCTGTTTTTGCTTTGCTTGTTTTGTTTGCTTTGTCTCCTTCGCCTTCTTTGTCTTCTTTGTCCCCTTTACTTCCTTCGCCTTCTTTGCACGAGAATCGACTTTCGCAACCTTAGCCTTGCCTTTGTCCATCTTACGTTTTTCCTTATCGGTAAGCAACTTGCCAAAATTGACCGAAGTGGTTTGGTTTGCCCTTACCTCAACCGTTTTTGATACCGTGGCATATCCGTCCCTGCGAGCCTCAACAGCATGGCTGCCCGGTGTCAGCTGGCCAATCCAAGTGTTTTGCGAATCGTTTCCAGAAACCCGTTGGTTGTCCACGTAAAACTCAACCTTTTTCGTTGAGCATAACATGAACAGCGTCCCTTGTATCGGAACCATTTTCACGTCCTCCCATTTGTCCTCGTCGTTTACAAACACGTTTCCCTCAACGTTGTTATAGCCTTCAGCCTTAGCCTCATAATGATAACGCCCATAAGGCAGGTGCACCGTAATGGTTCCATCGTCGAGTGGTTTGTAAACCTTCCTCTGCAACTCCTCACCCCAAATATAAACTGTGGCTTGTGGCGGATCTATTTTTATCTGCAGTTTGTTGCCGCTCACCTCCGCCACGCTGGCAGGCATGGCAGCCTGGTCGGGCACGTTCAACACCAGTTCATACACACGGTTGCCCTGCAATCCGTTTATCTTGTGGTTCTTGAAAATCACCCTCACGGGCAAGTGGTTCTTTAGGTGTATTCTCATGTTTCGTGAGCCCTTGCACATGTAAACCCATTTTTCAACGCCACGGTTTATCACCTCGCCAATATTGTTGCCCTCAATGCGATCAATCTCGTCAACAACCTGTATCTTGATCAAGGCACACGGGGCGCCATTCAGGTCATTGCGCCTGTCGCCGCTCGGTATGTGATCGGTGGTCATGGCAAAACTTTTCACCGTGACCGCCTTCTGGGCATTGATGGCAAGCATGGAAAACCACCCAAACAGCAACGCTGCCAACAACACAACTCTTACGCTTCTTTGCATCTCTAAAGATTTATATTCCATTTTCCACATGCAAATCACTTCGCAGGCTCCTCCGATTTGACATAAAAATATGTCTCGGCAGGTTTGACGACACAATTCGTAAGAAGGTCAACGCCCCAACCTATAAAGCCACCTGCCAGAATGTTGCCAAATGCCCAAGCATTGGTTTTCTTCTCCAGAATAATATCCTTGTAACGCCTTACGTCCGAGTAAACATAAATCTGCTGTCCATCCAATCCATGACGGCTCACCTTAACCTCGTAAGGCAACGTAACGTTGGCATAGGTTCGCTTGTTTGTGACGATGGTAACAGGATCCTTCACGTCACCATCAACGACAACCTTGGGGCTGCCACCTGAGACAATTGTCGCACACGAAGACAGCATAACCGGCAAGGCCAGCCATGCTACGTTTTTTTTACCTGAGAAAAAAGCACTCATATTGTTTGTTTTTTACTATTTATTTAAAGCTGTTTCAAAAAAGCGTTTCCTTGTCCGACGGGCTACACTGCCCAAGCCCCCTTCCCGATGGGCACAAGGAACTTGTTTTGTCATTGCGCTATGGACGGGATGTTAAAGTCCATGATGTTTATTATCTCGTCCTTGCTTAGCGAGCGTTTGCCTATGCGGTCAGGTTGCCATGTACGGTAATGTATCAACGGGTCTTCACCATCACGGAACTCCCAAATAAGCAGCAAGTAACCGTCGTCCTCATAATTGCTCGACTTCCAATGCTGGTGCAGCGTCACGCCATAATAGTTTGGGTTGGCAGGATGGCGCACAACCTCAACATCGCTGAATGTCACCTTTATGTAACGGTTGCGCTTGAAATTTGCGGCAAGATTTTTAATGTATTTCGCCTTATTTTGAACCGTATATTTTATGTTCTGACTCCAATTGCCCATGTCACTGCTCCCGGTCTTCACCATGGGAACCGTTCCCGTGATTATTATGGCATCCTCACTGAAAACACGGTTTATGGAAGCAAGATCCTTCTCGTCATAAAAGCTGCGGTAGTTTTCCACGAAACTCAATATCGTGGCACGTCGTTCCAAGTCGGTAACACTCAGTCCCTGCTCCATTATGCGTCCATACACCGCATCGCTTGCCGCCATGGCAATGCTGGCTATTTTTCCATCGCGCGTAAGACGTATGGTGAGAGCGCGCTCCTTCTCGTCATTATAGTTTTGAACCATCGGGTTCACCTCAACGTAAATGTTGCGTATGGCATATCCCTCGGCGGTGGTGAGGCATCGTTCCACGATGCTGTTGTCCTCGCAAAGGAAATGCAGGTTCTTCCACAAAGCCTGCAACGAACGCTTTCCGCTTAGAGCCATGTCAATGTTATCGAGGCGCAACGCACGCTCCTGCGCACATGCGCGGTTAATCTCGCTGAGCAGGTCGGATATGCCACGCTCCATACGCCGCTTTACCTCACCATCCCCTATGCCGTCGGATATTGACACACTAACGTCCTGCGCCATTACATTCAGGCTCAAGAAAAGCAACGTCATGAAAAATATAACTTTCCTCATATTATATTTTGTTATCTGTTTTATGTTTGCTGTCTTTTGTTCTTGCGTCAATTTTTTATGTACCATATCACGGCTGTCATTTCCGTTGGGTAATTGTTGAGCGTGTCATCGTTGCCACTTACAAGGTTTGTCCTAACCCCGGGGCTTGTTTCAGCCGACAGCAACGTTACAATCTCCTGGCTCTTCATGTCAAAGAGGATAAGATCCAGCGAACTGTAATCTTCCACGTCCCTCAACTTCCCGAACATGAGCACCGTCCCCTGCGCCTGCAACGATTTCAGGAGCTGGTAAACATCCATGAACCTCTCCGTCTCCATTATGCGCTGAACAAAAGCGTCTGGCACGAAATGCCTTGTCACCCCAACCACAGGTTGCGGCTCTGCCACTTGGGTGACAATGGGGGCATCATTAGCCGAAGACTCCACGCCAGAAGGAGCAAGCACTTCATTGGCAACAACCGCAGAGCCTGAGCGTTTGAGGACATCAGCCTCAGCCTTGGCAATATAAACAAAATATTGCACCGCATTTCCACGGTCTATGGAAATATACTTGGCACGCGTCATTGCCTCCTCCACCGTAAGGATCTCATTTCCCTGACGATTGGAGTTTATCTCAAGCAACAGCCACTTTGTGGCGTTGACCTTTGCCGTGTCAGCATTGTATCCAGTGTATTGATTCCAGTAATACAGGTCATTCTGCTGCTTTATCTCGTTGATGCGCTTTTTAAGCACGGCACTCCCCTGCCCACTCGCAGACATCAGGCACAGGAACAAGCCTATGATTATAATGGGAAAACTCTTGCTCATGGCAGTTTAAAATTTGCATTCGACTTTTTCTTTGGGGCTATCCCAAACATTTTTTCCTTGGTTATCGGTGGTATGAAAAGATACACGTCAGCATGCAGCTGTGGTTTTTCAGAAGTAAGTTGCTCCACGGCACAGCCTATGCTGAACAGATGGTTGTAGCCCTTAGGCAGGTTGGTCACCATCAGCATCCCGTGCACTTTCCCATTCGAAACTCCGTCGCAGGCAAAATACAACTCACATCCCTGCTGCCTACAGAAAGCCTTCAGTTTGCTCATTGGCACGCTCACCTGCCGCCTATGATAGTCGCTAAGGTGAAAATCCAGCTCGACCACGGCATCGGGGATGGCAACTTTGTCGCACATCACGATGTTGGCGAAAGACTCTGCCGGGAAGTCCATTTCACGCACCGCAACCGGCATAACCATCTCCATCCTCTGCGTCACGACCTTATTCCTTATGATGGTGTCAGCCGTCTCATACACCGAAGTCAGCTTGTAGTAAGTGTTTTGGTTGAGCAAGTCAATAATGTACGACTTGCCCTGCAACACGAACAAGCCCTCCGTACCGTATATGCCCAAGTCACTCTCCTCAACAAACGACGAGTCCCTTACGATTGTGACAGCAGGACTCTCTTCCAGCTCTCGCACCAAGGCACGCTCCATGTTACGCCGCGTGTCATTGTTCAGTAACTCATAATCCACCGGTATGCCCATTGACACCAGCACCTTGTCGTGCCGTTTCCATGTCACGACATAAAGCCTGTCGTCACGGTTCTCGATGGAACAGTTGCAAGTGTCAAGCCCACCCGCAAGCAACGAGTTCCAGCCACCATCCTTAAAGATGACCTTTGACAGGTACAGCTGGTTGGCATCCACCTTGTATTTGCGGTTCAGCGCAGCATACTCAACGAAGTCATACACAGGCGACGGCTGAAGCAGTCGCTGTATGTCGTTGAAAAGTGGTATGCCCACATGCTCAACCTCGCCCATTATGCCAACACGCAAGTTTATGTCCTGTCCGTCCCTTGCCTTAAGCAGCATGGTCTTCTCAGGAAGCAGCGAGTCGGCAGGCACGGCCAGCCCCGTCTTTTCCACGGCACGCCTCAGCCTGTCTGCCTTGTACTCTTGCGCAGGCAATGCCAGCGTGACTGCCACCAGCGACAGGAGCATCGCAAAGCGCAAACGAGACATTGTCATTGTGCGGACACTTTTAGTTTCATGCCTGGCACAAGTGTCATGGTCGTCAGTTTGTTCCACTTCACGACATCACGCACCGTTATGCCATACTTCTTGGCAATCTGCGTTATGGTCTCGCCACCCAATACCGTATGGTAGGTGCCATAATATTGCTGTGGCGCAACGCTGCCCGTCGTCGTTGAGCTTGACTGTGGATAAACCTGTTGCCCATAATTCAAACTCCATATCTGGTAATGCTCGTTGGCGGCTCCGCGGTCACTGGTGAAATAAATATTGCCATTATTGGCCCAGTAAGGCTCGCCGTCGTAAGACTTGTTGATGGTCAGCTGCGTCAAGTTGCTACCGCTGCGATCTATTACATAAAGGTCATTGTCATCTTTTTGCTGCGTGCGGCACTGGAAGACGATACGCCTGCCATCGGGGCTGAAACACGGATTCAGCACCGAGCCCTTGCTTACGTCCGCAAGCTGCGTCAGGGAAGTCCCATCGATGTTGATGGTACACAGGTATGTTGCATAACTGTCATTGGCGTATTTCACGTAAGCAATGCTCCTGCCATCAGGCGAGAAACACGGGGTACGCCCAAGCCCAAGCTGTATGTTCTCATTGGTCTGCAAGTCCTTGACCCATATCTCAGTGTTGTGCAACGAAGCGCCATAACGCCGCCTCTCATACACAATCTTCCTACCATCACGGCTCAGGCAAGGATCCGTCTCGTTATAGTCGGGCGTATTGGTCACCTGCTGCAAGGCACCTCCTTGCGTGGCGTTCACCATGTAAATGTCACTGCAACCCTTTCCCTCCGGCGAGTTTTGGAAAGCGACCATGTTGGTCACGGCACTGTAAGAAGGCCTTAAGTTTTGATTATTACCGCCCGTAAGCTGGATCACGGACATCCCGACGGGATCTTCCTTGCGGCAAATATTACTGAAGCTCTGCGACTCATTGTCACGCATTGAAAAGAAAAGGTTCTTTCCGTTGTCTCCACCAAACGGATACTCACACTTGTATTTTGACTCATGCACCTTGGTGAAATTAATGTTCTCACCCTGCGAGTAAACTTCATGCACCAGAATTACCGGTGAAGGCACTTCTTTCTTACTACCACAACCCGTCAGCAATGACGCAACCATCAACGACGAAAAAAAATGAAAAAATCTTGTGCTCATATTTTTGCTTTTTATTGTTTTGTCCTAATACATGTATATGAAAATGGGCGCGAGCCTTCTCCACATGCTATTGCAAGTGCCCGCAAAAGGCAACCGTTATCACAAGACAAGCAGGAAACAGCCCACGCCCGAGGACTTTGGGACGAGGCTCTGTTGGTTCTCCGCTGGATGAGAAAACTGGCGGCATTCGCATAAGAGAGAACTAAGAGCTTTGTTGTCCGTCGTCCAAGCAAACAGGGTGTCGCGGTCGGTCCGCAACCCTTATTCAACCATTAATGTCACGCCTTATGGGAAAGTAACCCAATGGGGACAAAAAAACTCCCCAATGGAAACAAAAAAAGCGTGAACCCCGAATACTTGCTTCCTATGCAGGTTGCCGCCAAGCTCACCTCATCCAACAACAAGTACGTCAGAGTTCACACCACGCAGGTATGAACCTTCAGCATCACTGTTCTCTTGGATTGGAATATTGGCGGCATTCGCATAAGAGAGAACAAGAGCTTCAAGCCCTATGTATTTTTCCGTAAAGAAAAAGAAATGTCTGTTTTTTTGTAAACTGTTTTAAAGGTTAAACATCATGTCTCTTGAGACGGGTTCCATCGAGGGAGACTGTCTCGATTGCAAAGTTAAGAAATAATTCTTAATGCGCAAGGATTTTCCTTCTTTTTTCTCAAAATAATGTTAAACTTGCCCAGGCATCACCGTGGCTCCTTGGCGCATGGTCTTGAGCCTTGCGGCGGCACGAAAAAAGGCGGCATGGAGCCCCCCACGATGGGTCTTCTCCATGCCGCCATGCCAATGACGCGCCACACCAAACGGGCGTGGCGCACCACGCACATGCCCCCATTATCGCTCCGGGGCGGTCAGTATCTTGTAAGCTTCGTCAAACGACCTTGGACGCTGCCCTATCAGGCATATATTCACAAGGCAGTTGGCTATAAGCTCGGCATCGTTGAGGTCAACGCCACGCTCGCGCTTCAGGTCCTTGCCCAGTATCACGTTCCACTGGGCATCAAAGTCGCGATCCTCAGCGCCAACATAGTTCTCATGCTCATTCTGCCCCTTCATCAGCTTATAGGTTATCACCTTTTTCGACGAAACAGGGTTCATGCCAAGCAGCAGCTCCCATGCCTGACGCAACTGCGGACTGTATTTTCCCGTGCCCGGGAACATCTCAACCACAATGGGCATTATCTCGTCAAACTCGTAAGCCTGCATCAATTCGTAAAGTCTCATGCTAATATAATAATAATGTGTGACATCAAACGCAAAAAGCACAACGCGCAAATCCGTGCCATTCCGGCACGTGGTTTGCGCATCATACTTTTCACATTCCTATATAATCCGCCTCAGAACTTTGCCATCAATATGGCGTCGGCGGCGCACTCGCAACCCTTGTTGCCGAGCCTTCCGCCACTGCGTTCCTTAGCCTGCTCCAGCGTGTCGGTTGTCAGCAAGCCGTAGATCACGGGTATGTTCTGCGTGGCGTTGAGATGCGCTATGCCGTAGGTAACACCCTGGCAAACGTAATCGAAGTGCGGAGTCGCACCGCGTATCACACTGCCAAGTATTATCACCGCGTCGAAGCCATCGTTCTTGCAAAGCTGCTGCGCGCCATAAACCAGCTCGAAGCTGCCCGGCACGTGCTTCACGTGTATGTTCTCAGGCAGAGCGCCATGCTCCTCCAGCGTGCCCACGGTTCCGCTGAGCAACGCCCCTGTTATTTCCTCGTTCCAGTCTGCCACCACGATGCCAAAGTTCATGTTGCTGGCATCGGGTATGTCCACGTTGTTGTAACCGCTGAGGTTATGAAGTTCGGTAGCCATGCTTACTTGGCGGTCCTTTCTATGTACTTGTCAATCTCGCCGCTCTGCACGAGGCCAGAGTTGACATACTTCTTCTTAATCTCTCCATAGACCTTGTTGGCCTCGGCAGCCTTGCCCTGCGACTCCATCAGGCATGCAGCCTGCAGCAGGAATGTCGGCGAAAGGCTGTTGTTGACACCGTCCTTGGCCTTCGAGTCGGCCTTTGCGGCAGCGTCCTTCAGCTTTGATATTGCCTTATCCACCTGACCCACGTGTGCGTAGGCGTTGCCCAGGGCCTCGATGGCAGCAGGGCTGACCATGGCGTCGCCCTTGGTGGAGAAAGCCTCCAGGTACTTCACCGCATCCTGCCACTTGCCAAGGTTGGCGTAGCACAGGCCGGCGTACAGGTTAGCCAGGTTGCCGGCATCGGTGCTGCTGTAGTCGGCAGCAATCTTCACGAAGCCTGCGTATCCGGCGCCATCGCCGTTGAGAGCCTTGTCAAACTGCTCTGCGTTGAAGAAGTCCTGACCCTTAGCCAGCTCGGTGCTTGCCTTGTCCTCGCGCGGAACAGACACAAACTGACGGTAGCAGAGCCAGCCTGCCACAACCACAATCACTGCGATGATGACACCGCTGATAATCTTCTTGTTCTTGTCGAAAAATGCCTCAGACTTCTGCGAGGCATCAAAAGTTGCCTTTTCGTTGTTGTTTGCCATTATTTTTGTTTTTATTATTTTTCGATGCATTGTCTTTATTGTGGCAAAATTACTTATTTTATCCCACATACTGAAATTTATTCCTTTCTTTTTTCATTTTCAGCGTCAAAACACTTAACTTTGCACCGCTCTTCACCGAAGAAACATGATACTGAAGAAGATTTCCATCGTCAATTACAAGAACATACGGCAGGCAAGCCTTGAGCTGTCGCCAAAGATAAACTGCCTCATCGGCAGCAACGGCGTGGGCAAGACCAACCTGCTCGACGCCGTTTATTACCTGTCGTTTTGCCACTCAAGCTTCACCAACCAGGACGGCACCGTGATAACCCATGGCGAGGACTTCTTCGTCGTGGAGGGCGACTACCTCACCGACGACGGCTCGCCCGAACGCATATACGCCGGCATGAAGCGTGGGCGGCACAAGCACTTCCGCCGCAACGACAAGGAGTACAAGAAGCTGTCGGCGCACATCGGGCTAATACCGCTGATATTCATCACGCCGTCCGACAACACGCTCGTCACTGGCTCGGGCGACGAGCGGCGCAAGCTGATGGACGTGGTGATCTCGCAATACGACCACCGCTACCTCGACTTGCTGACACGCTACAACAAGGCCGTGCAGCAGCGCAACGCCCTGCTGCGCGCCGACACCGAGCCGGATCCCACGCTCATGGAACTGTGGGAGCAGGAGATGGCTGCCACGGGCGAGGACATCTTTGCCCGCCGCGACGCCTTCGTGCAGGAGCTCACGCCGGTGTTCCGCGACATACACGCCACCATATCAGGCGGCAGCGAGGACGTTTCGCTGCGATACGTGTCCCACTGCCAGCGCGGGCCGCTGCTCGACGTAATACAGCGCGACCGCCATCGCGACCGTGCCGTGGGCTACTCGCTGCACGGCATCCACCGCGACGACCTGGAGATGCTGATCGGCGGATTCCCCATGCGGCGCGAGGGCAGCCAGGGGCAGACCAAGACATACGTGCTGGCGCTGAAGCTGGCGCAGTTTGACTTCCTGCGCCGCACGTCGTCGAACACCACGCCATTGCTGCTGCTCGACGACATCTTCGACAAGCTCGACTCCCGCCGCGTGGAGCAAATAGTGAGCCTCGTGTCAGGCGACCGCTTCGGGCAGATTTTCATAACCGACACCAACCGCGACCACCTCGACAGCATACTGGCACACAGCCACCACGACTACCGCCTGTTCGACGTTGCCGACGGCGAGATAACGGAACGGAAAAACTAAGGATACGCCATGTTCAAGCGCGAAGTAAAATCACTTGACGACATATTGCAGAATTTCCTGCGGCAGGAAGGGCTGGAAACGCCCATCCTGCAACGCCGTGCCATCGAGGTCTGGGAACAGGTCACGGGAAACGTCGTGGCAAGATACACGGGCGAGAAATTCATAAAGAACCAAGTGCTGTTCGTGAAGATAAACAACCCTGCCCTGCGACAAGACCTGAGCATGATGCGCACGCAACTTACGCGACGCATAAACGAAGCCGTAGGGTCAAGCGTCATCACCGACGTAAAGGTTTACTGAAGAAAAGTGGCAACCATTTTCATGGCGGTCAATTGTCACGCCACTTTTCACCTTAACTTTTCCAGCAAGTAAACCCCAAGCCACAAAATGCCTTGTTGCACGAATAGAACAAGGCATAAAAGTCAACTCTTATTATTTAAATGTGATAATGGCACCGTGACGCAATCCCGGTTACGGCGCGACCGCATTGCGATTGCGCCGTAAAGGCATCACGTTAGCGGCGCAAAGGCGTGGCGGTTGCACCGCTAACGCACCCACGGTTGTGGCGTAAAGGCCACAAGCCCGCAGGCGGCATCACTCCAGCGGCACGACAAACTCCGTCAGGCGGTTCTCCACTATCAGGCGGTTCATGTTGTGGCGTATGGTGACCGTCTTCGCAGCCTCGTCCGTCTCGAACGCGTCCATGCCGCCGTCGAGCGGAATGAACGGCGGTATGAGAGCCTCGGCGTAAGGCGCTGCCGACGGCGTGTTGGCAGCCTCGACATCGCTCACGGGCAGCCTTATGCCAAGGTCGGCAACACGGCGCCCCTCGGCGAAGAATATCTCCTGGCGCATGAGGTAAACCAGTTCGAGCAGCGCATCATGGCCTGTGGCGGCGGCGACCATCGCCGAGTCAACCGACGTGCCCGACACGTAAGGAATGCTGACACGGTAGTCGGCAACGCTCTCGCCCGCCTCGTTGACCCTCACCGACGAGTGGTCCTGCACCAGCCCCGAGCGATAAGGGTCGGCGGCAGAGGCGCGCACCCTGTAGAGGGGCGACGACGGGTAACGCCTCGTGCCACCGTTGTAGCGGTTGTCAACGGCATCGTTGACCCCGTGCGCCACCGGACGGCTGCCCACCAACGCCAGCAGGCTGAGCAGGCGTTCCCGGGCACGTGGCAGGTCGCCCTCGGCAAGTGCCGCCTCGGCAAGTATGAGGTGGTTTTCCTCGGCCTTGGCTATGCAGATGGGGCGTTGCTCGCTCGACGACTTGCCCTGGAAATACTTCGGGTCAAGGAAGTCGAGCCTTGGCAAGGGCTGGAACCAGAAGCCCCATATCGCCTCCTGCGCGATGTTGCTCACGCCGTTGTCGCCGTCGTAGAGGGCATACCTCACGAACGATCCGTCGCTGCCGAGGGCACGCCCGGCCATGGCGGCAGCCTGCTCACGGTCGCCCAGACGGTAATAGACGCGCGCGAGCAGCGTCTGGGCATAGGCGCGGTCGCTGTCGGCAGGGGCAATGTCAACGGCCTCGCGCAGGCACTCTGCCGCCCGGCGCAGGTTGTCCTGCCACGGGCGCACCTCGCCCCCTGCCTCCAAGGGCAGCCCCGTGAACGTCTCGCCTGCCAGCACGTAAGCGTAGCCCTTTATGCACGTGAGGCGGAAACGCTGGTCGGGTGTCATTCCGGCATCGTGCGCCGCCACCGTGCTGAAGGCGTAATCGACCGATTCGCGCAGCGTGCCGACCCAGCGTTGCAGATCCTTCACGTCGTCGTCGGTGCTGAGCAGCTGCGGCTTGTCGAACACGTTGCTCGACCGCGAGTAATTGTTGTAATAGTTGTCTGACAGTATTTCCAGCAGCTGGGTGTACGATCCCACGGCCTGCGACAGCTGCAGCTCGGTGCCTGCCACCCACGCCTTCATGGCGTTGGCCGACTGCAGGAAGTCGTCCTCGTTGACGTTGGGATCGGCGTTGCCGTCGCCCTGCAACAGGTCGCACGACGACAACGAAAAGGTTGCCAATAAGATGGCTATTGTTTTCGCTCTTTTCATTGTTCTTTTTATATCTCTTTTTCGTTTACCATCGCCCCACAGCCATCGCGCATGGCCGTGTGGCAAAAAACTGCCGCCACGGCTCACAGGCTCACGCTGACGCTCACCACATACTGGCGCGGCGAGGAGAACGAGGCGTAGTTTATGCCGCCCGTTGACACGGCTCCCTGCGACCGCGCCCCTGAGAGCGTAGCCTCGGGATCGTCCTGCGCGCAGGTAAACGAGAACGGGTTGTACAGGGTCAGCCCCACGTTGATGTCCCGCACGCCAAGGCGGCGTGGGCGGAACGTGTAATCGAGGCGTATGTTGCGTATCTTGAGGAAGTCGGCCTTCTCGACGAAGAAGTTCGTGTAGTCGAGCCACGCCTCGCCCTGCGTGCGCCCCATGAGGGCGGCATCGGGCACGGCATCGTCCTTCAGCCCCTTGCGGAAGCGGAACTGGCGGTTCCACTCGTGCAGGTAACTGCCCGCCTGCCAGTCGCCGCTGACGAAGAGCTGCCACTGGCGGTAGCGCACGTTGGCACGCATGCTGCCGTAAAGCGTCGGCACGGTTGAGCCAAGGTCGGCTCCCTGCACCACCTCCCTCAGCGTGCCGTCGTCGTTGAGCACCGCCTTCGCCCCGTAAAGGTAGCCCACGGGCTTGCCCTCGGTCACGGCGGTCATGATGGTGCGGCTGGAGAAGCCGCCTACCTGGAAGGTTGGCAGCCCACCCGTGGAAACCACTCGGTTGCGGTTGGTGTTGAGCGAGCCGCGCAGGTCAACGGTCCACGATGGCGTGTCAACGGGCTTCAGCCCCAGCGTAAGCTCCACGCCGCGGTTGCTTATCTTGCCCACGTTGGCAAGGTAATGCGACTCGCGCCCCGACGACGGCAACGTGGGCACGCTGAACAGAGCGTCGGTGGTGACGCTGTGGTAAAAGGTGAACGAAAGGTCAACGATGTCGTGGAAAAACGACGCGTCGAAGCCCAGCTCGCACGAGTGCTTGCGCTCTGGCCCGAGGTCGGGGTTGCCCTGCTGACCGAACGTGGCTGCCAGCTGGCCGAGGTACGGGCTTTCGTTGACGGTGGCCTCATACGAGTAGGCGGGCGGATAGGTGCCAGCCACGCCATAGTTGGCTCGCAAGCGCACGTTGCCCACCATGCCTCCGCCCACCACGCTACGCATGAAAGGCTCGTCGGTCAGCATGTACGAGAGTCCCACCTTGGGATAAGCCTGCCACCCCACGTTAGAGCCGAAAGCCGAGTTGTAATCCACGCGCAGCCCGAGGTCGAGGTAATAGCGGTCCATGAAGCCGATGTTGTCCTGCATGTAAACGCCCACGCTGTTCACGTGGCTCTTCACCTCGTTGGCCGTCACGGTGGCGGCTCCGCCCATGACGCTCGCCCCGTCGCGCACGCCACGCCCGTTGTAGGCGGCCTGGTGGTCGTCGGTGGAGAAGTACTGGAAGCCCGCCGTGGCAATGTTGCTCACCACGTCGGCCCATCGCGAGCGGTACTCGGCGCCAACGTCGGCAGTGATGCCAAGGGTGTTGCGCGAGGTGTTGTTCACGCGCCCGGCATCGGTGGTGCCATCGGGCTTCACCTGCGTGTGTATGAGGTAAGCGTTGGTTATCACCTCCTTGAAGTCGTCGGCACGGTAGTCGATGCCCAGTATGCCCTTCACGGTAAGCCCCGCGAGCGGCGTGAGCGTGAGCGTGTGCGCCATCTGGAAGCGTTTCACGCTCTCCTTGTTGTCCTGCAACGCCTCAGCCCTGTCCACGAACTGCCTGAACGCCCGGTACTCATAGTCGTCCATCGCGTCAATGTCGGCAAGGAAGTTGCGCCGCGAGCCGTCGGCGGCGGTGTAATGCATGTCGGCGGCGGCTCCGCACTCCGTGGTCCACAGCCCGGTGTAAAGCCCCTGGTTGCCGTTGCGGCTGCGCGAGAAGTCGCTTGCCACGAACCCAAACGAGTTGTCGTATTTCAGCCAGCTGTTGATCTTCAGCCTTGAGCCATAGCGCAGGTCATACTTCTTGTTCTCGTTGCCGTCGTGTATCATCATCCCGCCATCGTGCTGCATCGAGGCTCCGAGGCTGTAGCCGAAGCGGTCGTTGCCGCCGCTGAAGCCCACGCGGTACTTCTGGTACACGCCCGTCTGGTGCAGCAGGTCGGCGGTGCGGCCGAAATGGTACCAATGGCTGTCCGCCGTGGTCAGCCCCACTTCCATCCCCGCCGTGGCGTGGAACCTGCCGTCGCCACCCTTCTTCGTGGTTATGATTATCACGCCGTTGGCGGCATCCGAGCCGTAGAGCGTGGTGGCGGCCCCGCCCGTGAGGTACTCAATGTGGTCAATGTTCTCAAGCGGAATGTCGCTAAGCGCCCCCGACGCCGCCGTCTCCCCCATCGGCAAGTCGCTCAGCCCATAAGGCTCTGAGCCGTAGCCGCTCGCGCGATAGCCGATGGTGGCTCCGGTGTTGAGGTTGTCAACGCGCACGCCATCGACGTAAACCACCGGCGTGGAATTGGAGAAAGCCGATGACAACCCACGCGAGCGTATGTTAGACGTCGTGCCGGGCTGGCCGCTGTTTATGTTAACCTGAACGTTGGGAAGTGCGTCTTGCAGCAGGTGGTCGAGGCGATCCATGGGCAGGCTGCCCAAATCCTTGGCGGAAACCTTGTCAACCTTGGCCGACAGCCGGCGGCGCTGCAATGCCCCACCCTGGCCCGTAACCACAATCTCGTCGAGGTAAAGACTGTCGCGGAACAATGGTCCGCCGTTCCCGTCCCCCTTTGCCTTAACCGTTGCAGTCGCTGCCATGGCAAGGCTCATCAGCAAAATGTGTCTCATCCTTGTCTCTCCAAATGTCTGTTTTTTAAAATGGTAATTTCATTATCCTGGGACTCCCGTCCCGGCCTGAAAACAATCTCGTAGTTTGAAACTGCTGTGCAATTTTCGCTATATTTTCACAACTGAGCAAATAAAGCCATGTTATTTAGGATAAATTAATAATTGGACGGCTTTGGAAATAAAACATACCAAGCCACTTGGCTATCGCATTTTTTTTTGATTACCTTTGCGCTTATTACCGCCATCACCTTTAAAACCAACGACATGGGCGCAACATGTCCCCACGCGAAACAGGACACGGTTGGCTCGCCACACAAAAAAACGCACCAAGCCCATGGCTTACGTCAAACATATCATGATAACGCTCCTCGCGACGCTTGCCACACTGACCGCCACCGCACAGACGAGGCGGGCCATCGTCATTGGCATAGGACAACAGGAGGACAAGGCGTGGAACAAGATAAACGGCGACAAGGACGTGCCTTACGTCACGGAGATGCTGGCAAGCGCGAGGTTCAAGCCTGCCAACATAACCAAGCTCGTGAACCGGCAAGCCACCAAGGCCGCCATCGTAGGCGCATTCAGGCGGCTGGCGGCGCAGGCAGGGCGAGGCGACATGGTTTACGTGCATTTCTCGGGGCACGGCCAGCAGATGAGGGACACCGACGGCGACGAGGCCGACGGGCTGGACGAGTGCTGGATACCCTACGACGCATACCGCAAGCCATGCGCCAAGGACCGGGGCGAGAAGCACCTGACCGACGACGAGGTGAACGCACTGCTGAACGCCATACGCGACAAGGTGGGCGACGGCGGCAAGATGCTCGTCGTGATTGACGCTTGCCACAGTGGCGACGGCACAAGGGGCGACGACAGCGAGACCACGAGGGGCGTAAGCGACATTTTCGAGGCGATAAAGTCGCTTGTGCTTGGAGGCGACGGGGCAAACGCCGACAAGCCTCGCCAAGGCACGGCGGCAAACCCCAACGCAAGGCCAAGGGCGGAGCGGTGGATAACGCTCAGCGCATGTGGAAGCGACCAAGTGAACATTGAGATGAAAAGCCCCACGGTGGGCAAGCTGACCTACGCCCTGTACAAGAAGGCAAGGGAAAAGGGCGACGGGAGCAACGACGAGTTGTTCAGGCGGATAAGGATGTTCGTCAACGCCAACACGGCAAGCCGCCCACAGCACCCCGTGATGTCGGGCGAGACTGGCAAATACAAGATAACCGACATATTAAGATAAAGGCTAATTAAGATAAACGCTAAAGACTTTTTCAGGAAGACTATGGCAAAGACTATGGAAACCAGCGCGGCCACGAAGGCGAAGGAGGCAAGGCTCATAGCCGGGTTGATCGGCAACGACAGGAAAGCGCAATACGAACTGTACGTTTACTGCTCCGAATACTTCCGGGCATGTTACAGGGGCATGTTTTTCGCCGACGAGGAAACGGCAGAAGAGATTTTCCAGAACACTTTCATCACCCTGTGGGAGAAAGTGGAGAGGCGCTACATCACCGTGGAAGACGGAACGCTGATTGGCAAGGACGGCAAGCCGTTCAACGGCAGCATACTGACATTTTTCATGAAGACGGCGAAACTGAAATACCTGGAATACGCACGCAAGAACCCACGGCACGCCGACCCGGAGGCTGAAACGGCACGGAAGGCAAGAGCCGAGGGCGTGGACCACAGTGACTACGCCGAGCTGCTGTACGACTCGAACGAGAACGTGATGCTGGAAATAATATCCGACGTGATATCACGCATGTCGCCCAGGTGCAGCGAAATACTGACAAAATTCTACTACGAGGAGAAAAACCTGGATGCCATAATGAGAGAGGTTCCAACCATAGAGTCGAAGGACGCGCTGAAATCGAAAAAGCACAAGTGCATGGAGACGTTGCGCAAGTCGGCCAAAGACATTTACAACAGATATTTGAACTCATGAAAACGAACACGGGCATGGACACTAAGTTTCAAGACAAAATAGACGAGTATTTGCTCCATGGCGACAGCATGGCTGAGGAAGAGAAGGCTCGTTTCCTGGAAGAGGCCGGGCAGGACGAGGGAAAAAGGGAGCAACTTGAGTTTTCAAAAAACGTGAGGGATGCCATTTGCAGCCGCGCCGCAAAGCTGGAGACACTGGCCGAGCTAAAGAAAAGGCATGAGGCTGAAACCGGACACGGGCATGGCGAGGCTGCGCCAAGACGCGTCGGCAAAAGGACGTGGCTGTGGACTTCGGGCATAGCGGCGGCAATCGTCGTGGCTTTCCTCGTCGTCAAGCCTGCCCTAATCGGCGACCCATCGCACAGCAACGGCGGTACGCCTACGGAGCAAACGCGTGGCGATGACGACGTATTCGAGAACGCCGTGCCAGCTGACACGACTGCCAATGACAGCGCAAACGCAGAAAAGACTTACAGGGAAGAAAAAAACACCACGGATGAATAGGATAATAATGACGTGCGTCGCGCTTGTCTGCTTTTTGTCGCAGATGGCGGCGCAACAACTCACGGAGGCTGAGGTTACGGCGAAGATGAACCTCGCCCTTGAACACGTAAAGGCTGACAAGCACGCCGACGCACTTGCCGCATTCCTCATCGTGGGCGAAAACACACGCCCACAACGGTCGGAGACGGAAAGGCAGGTTTACGTCACCAGCCAGACGATGGCATGCTTGTGCTACGAAAAGCTGGAGCGACACGGGGAAGCCTACGAGCTGGCAAAGAGCCTGCTGGCGGGCGACCTGGCCGAAAAGGAAAGGAAGGACATAAGTAGGCTGTTTGCCACAAACGGATACCACCATGCCTGCAGTTTCATAAAGACCGACAAGAACGGGCGAAACGACTACGAGAGAGCCAGGAAAATACTGCGTGAGATAACACCGTATGCCGACGAGAGGCTAAAGAAATACATACTGCCAAAGATTCCGATGTCCTATTACCTTGAGGGGGCGAAACGCACCATCTCACAGAAATACGACGAGGCATTGCCACTGTACGACAACGCGCTGAAAGGCTTCCGTGAACTGGGCGAGACGAAAAACGAGATTAGCGCTCTGAAGGAAATGGCTCACGTGAAGAACCAACTGGGAAACTTCGCCGAGGCAAAGAGCATGTACGACCAAGCGTTGACACTGGCGAGGCAAACCGACGACGCCAACGTACAGATGAAAATACTGAAAGAGATGCTGGCGCTGGGCAACAAGACCGGCGACATGAAGCTGGCAAGCTCGTGTTCGGCGGCAATAGACTCGCTGGCGGAAGCCACCACAGACGCAAAAATAAAATTCGAGTTCTACAACCAAAAAGGCGACGAGGCAAGGGCCAGGGGGCAACACAACATAGCCGAGCAATGGTACCTGAAAGGCATGAAGCTGGCAGAGCAAGAAGGCTCTGGCGTCACAAGGCAAAGCAGGCACACCTCGTACATGAAGCTCCACAACCTGTACACAACAATCAACAGGTACGACGACGCGATAACATTCGGCCACAAGGCTAACGCCGAGTTCAGGAGGGTTTACAAGAAATCGAACGGCCAGTATTTCACATACATAACGATGGCCATGATTTACAACAAGAAGGGCGACAAGGCCAACTGCTACGCCTGCCTCGACTCAATGTCGCTGGACCTTCCAAACATAACCGAGCCAAGGGAGGCGAGCCTGCTGTACCAGGTCAGGGCTTCTTGCCACAGCTCGTTCGGCGACAACTCATCGGCGCTGGCCGACTACAAGAAAGCCGACGAGACGCTTGCCACAAAATATCCGCCAAGCGACATTTCGAGGATAAAGCTGATGGCACAGACCGCAGCCATGCAACTAAAGATTGGGCATAACGCCGAAGCCGAGGAGCAATACAAGCTCTACGCCAAGTACACCAAGCAAGCGTATGGCGAGAACAGCATGGAATACATACGGGCACTGACATCCCTTGCCAACGCCGAGGGATTCAACGGCAACGCCGAAGCCGGCTGCCGCGACTACGCTGCTGCGGCTGCCAGACTAAAACTACTGATGAAAGAGCGCATTCCATACATCAGCTCGGAAGAGCGCGAGGGCTTCTGGGAACCAATCTCGACGCTTTTCTCCCACATGACTCCTTTCGCACTGCAAGCAGGCCATCGGCAGACGGCTTTTACCAAAAGCTGCTACGACGCTCTCGTGATGTCAAAGGCGTTCCTGCTCGAATCAGAACGCTCGCTGGCTGAAATCGTAAAAAAAGAGGGCACGGAGGAAGACATGCGCGATTACATGGAACTGACCTTGACAAAGAAACGAGTCAAGGAAATGGAAAAGAACCACAAGCAGTTCGCCGACAGCATACTGGCTCTGTCGCAAAGAGCCGACATGCTGGCAACACGCCTGTCTGAGAGATGCCGGGGATATGGCAGCGTGACGGAGTTCATGGACGTTGACCACGAGGCAGTGAGGAAAATCCTGGGAGCCAACGACTTCCTGATAGACTTCACCGACTTCGTGTCGAAATCGGAAGGGCGAAAATACGCCGCATACATCATTAACAGCAACGACGAGTGCCCTCGCCTGAAGCCGCTGTTCGCCGAAAGGCAAATTGACTCACTTGGCATAACGCGTCCCGACATGTATTATGACAAGGATTACGCCCCCGAGGTGCTGAGGTTGATGTGGGAGCCACTGGAGAAACTCGTGCCAAAAGGCTCCACCATTTACTACGTGCCATCGCAACTGCTGTTCCAGGTCTCACTCGAATCGCTGCCGCTCGCCGACGGATCGTTGCTCGGCAGCCATTACAACTTTGTCAGGCTGTCGTCGGCACGCGAACTCGTAAGGGCGAAAAAACAATCGCTGTCGGCAACGCCACAAACGGCCGTGCTGTATGGCGGACTGCAATACGACCTGCAACCCACTGCCATGATAGAAGAGGCAAGAAAATATGAGCTGCCCGACCTGCTCGCAAAACGAGGCGGCATGGTGAGAGGCGACTCCATTTTCCGCCATTTGCCGGGTTCGCTGGAGGAGGTGACAAGGATAGCTGCCATGCTGAAAACAGGCAAGTGGCGGGTCACGTCGCGCACAGGCATGGAAGGCACCGAGGAGTCGTTCCTGAGCATGCACGGCAAGTCGCCACAGCTGCTGCACGTCGCCACCCACGGCTTCTATTACACCCCGGCTGGCGCAAGCGAAATTGACTACCTGAAAGACTATTCTGACGCCATGCTGCTGTCGGGCATCGTGCTGTCGGGCGCAAACGCCGCATGGACGGGCAGGCAAGTGCCCGACGGCGTGCTCGGGGGAATACTCACAGCAAGCGACATTGCCCGACTCGACCTTAGCGGAACCGAGATGGCAGTGCTATCGGCATGTCAGTCAGGACAGGGCAGGGCAACGTCCGAAGGACTCTACGGCCTGCAACGCGCTTTCAAGAAAGCCGGCGTGGGCACAATCGTGATGTCGCTGTGGAACGTAAGCGACAAGGTGACAACCGACTTCATGGTTGCATTCTACGAGCAATTGACCGCCACCAAAGCCGCTGACAAGCGCAAGGCCTTCGAGAACGCCAAGGCGGCAATGCGAGCAAAATATCCCGACCCGTTCCATTGGGCAGCGTTCGTAATGCTCGACTGATTTGCCCGTTGCCACAATCGCAAAGCCCACCCCACTTTACGGCAAACAAGAAAAAAGAACTCACCCAATGGCATTTCACGCATGATGAGAATGTCATTGGGTGAGTTCTTTTATTTTTTCTCGCATTCTGGCGATAGAATTAATTAAAATTTTGTACCTTTGCGACATCCTTCCTAAAAGGCTGATGTCTTTCGCAGAAGCCCCAAGGGTGGGAAACATATATGGGAAAGCGTTTACTAACGCTTGTTCTTGACGCTGAGAAACTTCGCAACTTTCAATTGCCGTCAAAGAGCAGAGCTACGGTAGATGCCTTGTGGATGTGTATTCATCTACTTGTGATGTGCGCCACCTTGCCGGAGGCGTACATCCATGGGTGTATTGTACATATCGGCGTGGGCTTCTGCGTTGCTCGTTCTGACGGCAATGGGCAATGCGAAGGCCTCTCAGCGTAGGACGGGTGACAGTATAGCGACCCACGCTTTTTCGTTAAAACAAGCTTAATAATATAACTTTTTTGAAGAATTGTCCAAACGGGGTCAACGGGCATATCAAGTGACACATATGCTGTTCAACTCCATCCCCTTTTTACTGTTCTTCCCGACAGTTTGCTTACTGTATTACAGCATTCCTTCCAATCTGCCAAAGGCGAGGAACATATTATTGCTCGCTGCAAGCTATTATTTTTATATGAATTGGGAACCCGCGTATGCTTTATTACTGTTGGCAAGCACCGTAATTACATATCTTGCAGCATTAGGCATTTCACGCCATGAAGACAAGAGAAAGAAAAAGTTCTTTCTTGTGTTTAGCTTAGTCTTGAATCTCGCCATGCTTTTTTTGTTCAAATACTATAATTTTGCAGCAACAAACATCAATACGCTATTGCAGACAAGCGGCTTGGCAATTAGCTTGCCAAACTTTGGCTTGTTATTACCAGTGGGAGTGTCCTTTTACATATTCCAGGCACTTGGGTATTCTATTGACGTTTACCGTGGCACTACCATGGCGGAGAGAGATTTCCCGACATATGCTTTATTCGTATCCTTCTTCCCACAATTAGTCGCCGGTCCCATCGAACGGTCGAGCAACCTATTGCCCCAGTTCAAGAAAGAGCATCATTTCAATTACGATGCCATAATGTCCGGTATCAAATTGATGGTATGGGGATATTTTATGAAATTAGCGGTTTCCGACCGATGCGGCATGTATGTGGATGCTGTTTTCAACAATGTTGACAAACATAATGGCGGAGCATATATATTGGCCTCATTCCTATTCTCATTCCAAATCTATGGCGACTTTGCGGGCTACTCACTCATAGCAATAGGAGCTGCTAAGATTATGGGATTCAAACTTATGGAAAACTTCCATAGACCTTATTTCTCTTGCAGTGTCGGCGAATTTTGGCGCCGATGGCACATATCTTTATCCACATGGTTCAAGGATTATGTTTACATTCCTCTCGGTGGCAATCGGGTCGGCAGGTGGAGAAATTATTTTAATTTGCTTATTACTTTCTTTATAAGTGGAATATGGCACGGTTCCAATTGGACTTTTTTCTGTTGGGGCGCTCTTCATGGCATGTTTCTTTGTGTTGAAAAAGCGTTAGGCATAAATCACAGGAAATATAATGGCGCAAATATGATTTTTCATTGGGCCATCACATTTATATTAGTCAGTTTTGCCTGGATTTTGTTCCGGGCAAACAACATTTCTGATGCCATAATGGTCATAAAAGGAATCTTTACCAACTTTGGCATTCCTAATATCAGCTTCTCTATGTTCACGGAAATCACTCTTGCCATATTTGCCATAGGAATTTTATGCCTTAAGGATTTTGCCGAAGAACTCTCGTGGAAGCCAGTGGCTCGTCTAAAGCAATCTTCCTTCGCTGTCTGTTTTTATATCATAACGATGATTGCTTTTGTAATGCTTTTCGGCGTTCTTGACGGAGGCCAGTTCATTTATTTCCAATTTTAGAACTCAGGCGCATGAAAAAACTTGCTATATTCATATCCATAATAATAGTTGGACTGTTTTTTGTTGACAGAATCGGCGGTGCAATAATGCTCCAAGTAAATAAAAGTTCAAAAGATGTCTTGGCTCCTAAACTGCAATACATAAAAAACAACATTCATGAAAACGTGGTGCTCATAGGAAACTCTCGATGCCATCACCATTATATCCCTTCCCTCATTGAGGACAGCCTGAAAATGTCGGTATATAATGCAGGCGTGGGTGGAGCCGATAATATATATTCAGACTATATCGTATTGTGTCATATACTAAATAGGTGCAAACCAAAGGTTATTTGTTTGGAAGTATCACCTTCCGACTATAATATGGAAAAGAATTCTTTTTCAGCCACTCGTTTCTTCGCACCGCTTTTTGGCAACGATAAAGCCGATTCAATATATCGCCTCGCTGGTAATTATTATGAATACCGCATCTCACATCTATATCGTTACAATGCCAAGGCGGCATCAAACCTGTGGGGACTCGTCATTAACAGACAGAAAAATGCGGACAAGGGCTATATGCCTTTGCCCAAACCAAACCTGTTCCCCAGCAAAGCCTACAATGAAGAGGATGATACAATCGTTGACCAGCAAAAATTGGAATGCCTTGACCGTTTTTGTTCTTTATGCAAAAGCAATGGAATAAAACTGATATTCACCGTTTCTCCTAAGTTCACAAAGGTTGGTGGATCTTATTACGGCATACTGAAAGATTTCGCCATACAGCGCGACATCCCTTTTATGGATTACCATACTTGTGGTCTCTACCTTGACCGCCCCTACTACTTTAAAGACCACGTACATCTTTGGGATAAGGGCGCAAAGATGTTCTCCAAGACCTTTGCACACGACTTGAAAAACATTACAAACACAGTATGCACCATAAATTAGGTTACCGCAAACATTGGCAAAGAATGTGTGAAGATTGATGGAACAGCCTTTCATTTTCCCAATTCTTGCCCAAGATTAACACCTTATCCCACCCCCAACAACGAGAAATCCCGTATAAATCTGCGACTTATACGGGATTAATCATTTTTGCTCGTACCCAGACCCGGGCTCGAACCGGGATGGGTTGCCCCACTGGTGTTTGAGACCAGCGCGTCTACCGATTCCGCCATCTGGGCGTTTGCGTGTGCAAAGGTACGGCGTTTTTTTGAAAAAAGCAAGCGATTTTGGCAAATTATTTGCCACCGTTGCGCTTTTTTATGCAAAAAGATGGTATCTTTGCCACGCAATATGGCAACACAACAATAAAAAGCACGCAACACATGAGCACGAGAATATACCCAAGCCCGATATACGGGCCGGTGAGAAGCCGAAGGCTCGGGCTGAGCCTCGGCATAAACCTTATGCCGCCAGACGGGAAGATTTGCACGTTCGACTGCCTGTACTGCGAGTGTGGCTTCAACGCCGAAAGGAGGACAAGGTCGCCATACCCGACGAGGGAACAGGTGGCAGAGGCGCTGGAGAGCCAGCTCGCGAGGATGGCAGGCGAAGGCGAGACGCCTGACGTGCTGACCTTCGCCGGAAACGGCGAGCCAACCGCCAACCCACACTTCGAGGAGATAATAGACGACACGGTGAGGCTGAGGGACAAGTGGTGCCCGGAGGCAAGGATTACCGTGCTGAGCAACGCCACGCTCGCCGCAAGGGACAACGTGAGGCGAGCGCTGATGAGGGTTGACAACAACATCCTGAAACTCGACACCGTGAACCCGGAGTACATACGCCTGGTGGATCGCCCCACGAACCCGGAATACGACGTGAGGAAGATAATAGACAGCATGAAGTGGTTCAAGGGGCACGTCATCGTGCAGACCATGTTCATGTCGGGCGAAGGCACGGCCAACACTGCCGACAGCTACGTGCTGCCGTGGATTGAGGCTCTGAAGGAGATAAGGCCCAGCGCCGTGATGGTTTACACCATAGACAGGGAAACGCCCGACAAGACGCTGAGGAAGGCCACGAGGGATGACCTCGACAGGATAAGGGACATGGTGACCGACGCCGGAATAAAATGCACGGCTTCGTACTGAACGAGCGGCAGGCCGGGCACAACGGGAACGACTCTCCGCAAAGCACAGAGCCTTGCCTGCCAAACCAAAGCCTATCAAACGAGAAAACACCACACCGTAGCAGTGCCCACGCCAAGGTCCTTCCGCAGGGCAACAGTAACGACTCTAACCCCAAACCCTAAAAAAGCATTGAAAATGAAAGGAAACACCGGAAATGGAAACACCAGGCGCACGATGGCGAAGACCCTGCGCACACTGCTGGCGCTGACATTGCTGTCGGCATGGTGCGGCGAGGCGCCTGCCAAGGTCATCAGGGTGCTCGCCATCGGCAACAGCTTCTCCGAGGATGCCGTGGAGCAGAACCTGCACGAGCTGGGCATGGCGACAGGCGACACCATGATCGTCGGCAACCTGTACATAGGCGGCTGCACGCTTGAGAGGCACTGGCGCAACGCCAGCGGCAACGCTGCCGAATACAGGTACAGGAAGGTGACCGCCGACGGCAACCGCACCCAGGAAGACAACGTAACGATTGCCAAGGGGCTGGCCGACGAGCCGTGGGACTACGTTAGCCTGCAACAGGCAAGCGGCGTGTCGGGCATGAAGCCCACCTTCGAGCCATACCTCACACACATGGTGGCATACGTCAGGGACAGGCTGCCCAAGGCCAAGCTGCTGTGGCACATGACATGGGCATACGCCAAGGACTCCGACCACGGAGAGTTCCCCAACTACCACAACGACCAGATGGAAATGTACCGCGCGATAATATCCGCGGGCAAGAAGGCCATGGCCGACCACGGCATAACCACAGTGGTGCCATCGGGCACGGCGGTGCAAAACGCACGCACGTCGGCCATAGGCGACCACATGAACCGCGACGGCTTCCACCTCGACTACAAGCACGGACGCTACACGGCAGCCTGCACATGGTACGAGACCCTAACGGGGCGCAACGTGGAAGGCAACAGCTACGTGCCGCAAGGGCTGGCGCAGGAAACAGCGAGGCTGGCGCAAAAGGCGGCTCACGCTGCCGTGAGAAAGCCATGGAAAGTGACCGACCTGGGTCGCAAAAGACAGAAATAAGGCAACACGGGCACACGCCACGTGCTGCCACCACGAAACATCGTCAACACGATTACGCCGCAACGGAGTCGCCTTTGTGGCGCAATGGTGTCGCCTTTGCGCCGTAAACGCACTGCGTTAGCGCCGCAAAGGCAAGCCTGATTACGGCGCAACGCCCAAAGCCCAGCCTATGGCGTTAGCGAACATCCTTACAAAGCCGGGCGTGGAGAAAAGCTCCTCGCTGTGCCCAATCTGGAAATACACGTTGCGCGCGGCCTTGCCCTCGTTGACCCACACCACGGGATGGTCGCCCATGCGCACGCCCGAAGCCGGCGAGTAACTTGCCTCGTCGGCATGAGCCAGCACACGCACGTTGGGGCGTGGGCTGCGGTCGTAAGTGTACCATTCGTCCTTTGGCATGCGCACGGTGTCAGCCACGCCACGCATCACGGGATGCTCCTTGTCCTCCACGCAAATGGTGCCGTCGGCAAGTTCGGGCACATACCCCTTCCACCTTATGCCTCCCATGAAGTCGCTGAACCACTGCCACATCTTGCCGGCGCCGAAAATGTCGCCAAGGAGCGAGGCGTGGTGGAAGCCTACGAACGCCCCGTCGCCACGGTCAATGTAACGCTCAAAGTCGGCTGCGGCATCATGGCTCCACGCCACGGGAGCGCTAAACGGCGGATAATTGAGCATCAACACCAGGTGGTACTTGCCCATCTCACCCTTTTCCATGTGCGTCAGGTCGGCGACGTATGTCACCTCGGCGTTAAAGTCACTCATGGCATGTTCGTCAAGCCAAGCCTTGGCGGCATCGCAAAATCCCTGGTGGGGCGTGCCCTGCTCGGCAACGGCAAGTATGCGCTTCGGAGCCATGGTGCCACGCTGGTTCCTCATTATGCTCAATGCCACGGTGCGCGCAAAGTCGAGCTGCGTGTTGTCATCGGCATACTCCCAGTACATGGCGCCCCGCAGTCTCTTGTCGATTACGTACTGGCATTTTATCGCAAGCGAGCGCGTGTCCTCGTAGCCGAAGACAAGCGTGTCGCCATCGTTCGCAAGGTAAGGCACTTTCGAAGCCTCGCTCCACTTCTGGCGCACGCCGCCATCATTGCCGAAGCCTTGGTTTTTCGCCCACCGCGCGTATTTCCTGTCGCCACGGCCGTAGAACGGCACGCCCATTACGAGTTTCGATGCCTGCACGCCCTTCCTCAGGTGGGCTTCCACGGCCTGCGCCCCGGTCATCCACCCCGATATGCCCGACGGGTATAGAGCCGAATGGTGCCTGGGCGGATTGCCCATGTCGTATGCCATCACGTTCACGAAGTCAAGGTACTCAATGCAAGCGGCAAAGTCAACATACTCGCCGCTGGCAACCGTGGCGCAAGTGAGCAACAGCCTCTTGCCCAAAGCCTTGCGCAGGTCGCGCATGAGGAGCGTGAAGTTGCCTGTGTCATCGGGCGAAGACGATATGCCCGCCGAGCCTTGCGTCGGGTATTCCCAGTCGATGTCAATGCCGTCGAGCGCAAATTCAGACACCACGCGACGGCAGTCCTTGGCGAACGCCGCACGGTTGGCGGCAGAGGCAGCCATCTCGCTGAAGCGTCCCGAACCCCAGCCGCCCACGGAGAGCAGCACCTTCAGCCTTGGGTTCTGCCTTTTCAGGGCCACGATGTCGCGCAGCCGTCCGGGATTGTCAACCCTAACGCCGTCGAACGTCTCGCTGACATGCCCAAAGGCGTAAAAGACATGGGTCATGAGCGTAGGGTCGGGCACGACGCGCGTCCAAGAGCTTATGTAAGCCCCCACGACATCAGTACCGTTGGCATTCGCACGCGCAACGCCAGCCCGCATTCCCATGACGGCAATGCAGAGTGCCAAAAGCCTCACCACCCCACTCCCCAAAAGAAGCGGACGCCCATTGGCTGATGGCGCATGTTCCTTTCCTTTATTCCTCATCTCAATGTTTTGTTGTTTACACATCCTTTGCGGCGCCGGCACACCGCCACCTGGCGCCGCTTGCGCCGGGCTGCGCTCAACGCTCAAACGGGTCGCCCTTAGGGTCACGGCTCACCACCCAGCGGAACGCATTGGTGAACAGCAGGTTCTGCGTCGCGTCAATGAAACTCTCGTCGCCATGCCCCATGTTGAGGTAAACCATGCGGTAACGGTTGTTTGTCCACACCAATGGGAAGTCGCCAAACTTCACCACATCCTTTATGCCAATGGGATAGTTTTTCGGCGACAGCGACTGCAGCACCGTCACGTCCTTGTTCTCGCGTGGCGAGGGACTCCACTGGTAAAACTCCGATGCCGGAGCCACGTACTCCAACGGCAGGTTCCTGGTAACGGCATGGGCGCCGCCATCAACCTCAACAAGCGCCGGCTGCGGAGGCCAGTTGTTGCAATAGAACGTGCCGCAGCCAAGGAACTCGTTGAACCAAGGCCACTTGGTGTTCTTGTCATTATACGCCGAGGCATGGAAGCCCATCCATCCGCCGCCGTTCTCCATGTACCTACGGAAAGCGTCGCGGTCGTACTGGGAGTAGGGCGAATAATTGAGCCAGATCACGATGTTGTATTGCGACAGCGAATCGGCATATTCATGAAAATCGGTGGTGGTATCATACAGGAAGCCCTTGCCATACGACAGCTTACGGAAAAACTCTATGGCTTGCTTGTCAAACTGCACGTGGGCTTCCTCGGCATGTGGGTCCCACACTATCAATGCCTTGAAACGCGGAAAGCGGGCATAGTTGGCTGGATAGCCGCCCCGTGCCTGCGCCGCCGACGGCATCACGACAAACATCAATACTACTATAAACAGCAACAGGCTGTGCGTTTTCAGTTTTCTCATCTTGATCGTTTATGGTTTCCTGTTTGCAAAATTAGCAAAAAAAAGCTTGCCATCATTTCCATATAGGCAAGAATATAGGTAAACGGGCAAACCTTCTTCCAGCAACTCATTGACACCAAACGCTTTAACGTTTCACACCCAAGCAAAAGCATATAGAAAATAATATCGTCAATACGCACCGGGCAACCATGCGGTTACGTTTTTTTTGCTTACCTTTGCAAGCATGAAAAACCTGTATGCAACATTGCTAATGGCAGTGGCGACCATCGCCGCTTGCTCACCCGGACACGATGGCAAGATGACGGCTCTCTACCGGCAGATTGACAGCGCAATCGCCGCCGACACACAAGGCACGGCCGCCATCAACGCCCACCTGGCTTCGCTGAAACAGCAACTGGCAAACACCAGGCAAGCAAGGCTGAGGCAGGCGCTTGCCGACAGCATTTTCAAAACATACTCTTCATACGACAACGACTCGGCGGTGGCTTGGGGGCAGCGCAGCCTCAGCATGGCACGGCAACTTGCCGACCCCGCCGTCACCGCCGACGCCACGCTCAACCTCGTGAGCCAATACGCCAAGTCGGGCTACTTCATCGAGGCTGACCATCATTACCGCTCAACGGCGCCGGACACCACAAGCCACGCCCTCATGGTGAAATACTACGACGTGGGGCGCGAGCTTTACAGCAACATGGGGCACTCCACCGACGATGCCGCCATGAGGGAAGCCTACCGAAAGCGTTCCTACGAGATGCGCAGCCGCCTTTACGCAACGGCATCACGAAGGTCGCCCGAATACCTGAAGAACAGGCTGCTGCAAAAGCTGTACAACGAAAAGGACGCAAAGGCGGCGCTTGAGGCAAGCGACAGGTGGCGAGAGACGGTAAAGGAAAACACGCACGACTATGCCATCATGGCATACTACCGATCGGAGATTTTCCGCTCAATGGGCGACAACGAACGGCGCAAGGAGTGGCTGGCAAAGTCGGCCATCGCCGACCTGAGAAACTCCATCATGGACCAAGCCTCGCTCTGGACGCTGGCTTCCATAATATACCGCGAGGGCGACATTGACCTGGCATACAAATACATGGACTACTCGTGGCGGTGCGTGTCAAAATTCTCGTCGCACAAGCGTGCCTGGGACGTAACGCCCATACTGACGGTAATAAACAGCTCGTACCAGCAAAAGACCCAACTTGCCAACCGCCGGCTCTCCGTGAGCATTGCCTTTGCCGCCGTGCTCCTCGCCCTGAGCCTCGGCCTGCTGATATACGTGCAGCACAAGCGCAGGCAGCTGGGCAAGGCAAAAGCCGCCATAGCCGAAAGCAACCGCAGGCTGCGCAAGACGGTGGCGGAGCTGAACCGAGCCAACGCCGCCCTGCACGAGTCTGACCGCGTGAAAGACAAGTACATAGGCAAGTTTTTCTCAATGTGCTCGGCTTACATCGAGAAGCTTGACAACTTCCGCTCAAAGGTGAGGCGCAACCTGAAGGCAGGAATGGAAAACAAGCTCATGGACATGACTGACCCAAACAAGATGAGAACCGAGGAGCACAAGGCTCTCATGGACAATTTCGACGACATCTTCCTGAGCCTGTACCCATCGTTCGTTGACGAGTTCAACGCCCTGCTCAAGCCCGACTGCCAGATACGCCCTTCCGGCAAGGAGCGCATGAACGCCACGCTGCGCATATTCGCCCTCATACGCCTCGGCATAACCGAAAGCTCACGCATAGCCGAGATACTTGGCTACTCGCCAACCAGCATATACAATTACCGGGCACGGGCAAAGAACATGGCGGCATGTCGCCGCTCTGAGTTTGAGGAGAGGGTGAAAACGCCCATGAGCCAAAGCCTCAACGATGGGGATAAGGCCGGCTATTGATTTTTTAACAATCAAAGCCTTTGGCATCAACCATTTTTTCCTTAACTTTGCCACGGAAACCAATGTGCCGAGAACGCCGCCATGTTGCATATTCGCAGCATAGCGGCAGAGCCACACGGCCTTCACGTTGTTTCCCGCGGCAAACATGACGGGCTGTGAAAACAACCGACACCGCCCTCCTGTAAAATACAATGCCCATGAATGGATAAATGAGAAATGAAGCATGAAGTTGACTATGAAATTTAATGTAAAGCTCAAACTGCTGACGATGTTCCTGGTAGCGCTGCCCGCGATTACCGCCTGCGACGATGACGAAGACCAGCAGCCACCCTCAGGGCTAAACATTTGCCTTACGTGGAAAGACTCACAGAACAGCAACGATTCCATAAAGGACATTTGCGTATGGCTGCATAAGGAAGACAGCATGTTTGTTGACGAATACCACTTTGCCAGCCAACAGGAACTGGAGCAAAAGCGGCACAAGCTCGCCACAGGCACGTACCTGGTGCTTGCCACCACCAACCTTTTGCCCCCGTTCACAAACGAGTTTACGCAAGCCGCCACCTTCACTGACGGCTCAAGGCATTTCATCAGCCTGAAAGAAGCCAACGCCTCGCCCGAGCAAGCCTATTACAGCGTTGCCAAGGTGCAGGTTGTGGAAAACGAGCCGCAGACGGTGAAAACGCCCATGCGGAAAATCCTCGCCGAACTGACGCTCACCATAAAGGGCGTACCCAAAGGCACTATACTAAAATGCAATATCGAGAATGCGGCTGCCGGAATATACCCGGCACTTAAAGGTCCCAACGGCGAATATGGCATCCCGTCGGACGTGGCCGTGCCTGTCACGCTGCCCCAAGCCGTGTCAACCAAAGGCATGTTGCAAACAAATGACTTCCGCCTGATGCCTTCGGTGCGGGGCGCGACCCATACGGAAATCGCCATGCAGCTCATTTACCCAAGCACCAAAAAGAATGACTTTACCATATATGGGCCTCCCATGGGGATAGGGGGAAACTATACCATAGCTCTCGATTTCGCAGACATGGCTCCGATCATGTACCTGAATTCCGTCAAGATAGGCGAATGGAAAGAAGAATGGACTATCAGCGGCGAAGTGCTGAACCCGGATTGAGCGGAGAGGCTGGTAAAGACATTGTGGGAAAGATGAGAGAGGGGAAAAAACAAACGCAGAAAAAAATCAACACCATAAAGCAAGAACAACCAAAGACTACAGCAATGAGACAGAAAGCTTACACCATTGCCCTTATGGCAGCAATAATCACATTGAGCAGCTGCAGCAACGACGATGCCCGGCAAGCAGACCCGGACAGGCACATCACCGTATCCACCAATATCAGCGGCATGACACGAGTCGCCACCGATGCCACGGGCGAACAATCGTTCGAGGAAGGCGACGTGATCAGCGTATATGCGTGGACGGGAACCGACAAAGAGGGGCAAATAGCAGCCCCGGCGAAAGACGACCGCGTGGTGAACAACTCGCACAACACACTCACCGACGGATCATGGGTGGCAGCACCGCAGATGCTGTGGAGAGACATGCGGGAAAAACATTACTTCATCGGCGTTTACCCAGCCATCGAGCAAGGCAAGGGGCTTGACGACAACCTTACCCAATACGCTCACACGCTCAACCCCGACAATGAGGAGGCAAGCGACCTCCTCGTGGCTGTACAGACCGACGGAATCTTGGCAGGCTACGGCACTGTGCCCCTGGCGTTCACCCACACGATGGCGAAAATAGCCGTCAACCTCACGTTCCGCAACCAGTGGGGCGTTGACGAAGCCGGCAACAACATCGTGCCCACCGTCAGCGGCGTGAAGCTCGTGGGCGCAGCCAACCGGGCAACGGTAAACCTCCTCACGAAAGCCGTTACCCCATCCACGGACAGCCGCATCGACCAGAGCATCCCCAAAATAACGGAAAACCGGCAATACGCATCAATCGTAATTCCACAAGGCGGAGTGAGGCAAATCACCATCGAGGCGGACGGCAAGAAATTCACTTACACCCACAACGCGGACATCAATTTCGCAAGCGGCAAGGTGACGACTGTCAATCTCAACGTAGGCCGTGACCAGATCACGCTTGACGGCGTTACCGTCACGCCGTGGGAAGATGCCGAGGAACCCATCTCCGGCGAAACGGTGGAAAACTGAAACAACGAAAAGACAACACCCAAACCAAGAAAACATGAAGAAGCTCATCGTGTTAGCAACCTTTGCCGCCATCTTGGCAAGTTGCACGAGTGATGAGGATTTCGCTCCGCAGAATGCGCTGCCAAGAGACGGTGAGATACGCATATCCACGCAGGTGAGGCCATCGCTTGCGACACGTGCGGCAACCGAGGCGGAGCCTTACGAAGGAACGACTCTCGGACTGTACATCCGACCGTGCGAGGCACCCGACTGGAACAACGAAACCGACAAGTACACTTTCCCAAACGTCATGTTCGCCAAAAACGGGCAGGGCGAATGGTCGCAAAGCCAACATGCCACGATGCCGTGGAAAGGAGAAAACGCAAACTACGAGTTTTATGCCTACGCCCCCGCACAGGCCGATGTCACGGACGGCAAGATACCATTCGACTTAACCGCCCAGGGCGAGCGGCCAGAGCTGGAAAATGACTTGTTGTGGGTTGGCAAAACCGGCATGGCAAGCACACTCGTAGCAGGCCAAAAGCTCAACATCGAGTTAGCGCACGCCTTCTGCAAGGTGGCAGTGCAAGTAACCCTCGCCGAAGAGTTTTACCAAGACGGCAAGGCGGACAACCCGATAACCGACATAAAGATAAGCTCAAACTGTGTCAGCGGAAAGCTGAGCGTGTTTGACGGAACCGTCGTCAACGGCAACGAAGATGGTGACAACCCCCAACCCGGTGAGCTGACATTCACCGTAAACGAAGGAAGCCACGCCCCAGGCACCGCCACCTCCAAGGGGGAATACACTTCGCCATACATTTTCCATGCGCCCGTGAGCGAGCAATTCAAGGTGACAATAACCGCCGACGGCAGAACCTTCTCCTACACCCATCCCACGGAACACACGTTTGAAAGTGGGAAGCTGTATCTCATAAAGCTCAACATTGGCAAAGACGAGACAAGCACGGGAAAAGATGATACAAGCACGGAAAAAGGCGTGAAAAACATAAGCAAAGGCGTGACAAGCATGGGAAAAATATCCGCAAGACACTGGCAAACAGGCATCTGCGGCACATGGGAAAGCGAATGACAAGGGAAGCCGACAGCCAGCGATGCCTTTTCAAGCCAATCCTTACGTGCCAAGGCAAACGCCATTACTGCGCAATGGCAACGCAGTTGCGCCATAAAGGCTGCGCGATTGCAGCGTAACGGCAACGTGCTTGCGGCGCAATCGCGCAGCCATCGCGCCGCAAACGCAACGTGGCAGGAAACACGAGGCTGCACGGCAATGCCATAAACCTGTTGACTGCCTGTGGCACGGAAGAAAAAAAGACACGAAAAACGCCGGGAATTTGTTCCCCGGCGTTTTTTAGTATCCTCCCCAAAAGGCTCCCCTCACAAGAAGGCATTCCACCAAAACAAGAAGGCTTTCCCAAAAAATGAGTTTCTAACCAAAAGCGGAAATGCCCGAAGCCATTGTTGCTATCCAAGAAGCGTTTCCAACCCAAAAGAGAGGCTCTCCCAAAAAGGAAGGCGTCACTCGTAAACCTCGTCGATGCCGAGGTTGCCGCCGGCGGCCTCTTCCTCCTCGTTTACGCAGGGGTTGAAGTTTTCGGGCACGTCGAACGTCTCGGCATCGTTGTATGGCAGCGAGCGGTCGCGGTAAACCTTCTTCATGTAGTAGGCCCAGATGGGCAACGCCATGGTGGCGCCCTGCCCCATCCGCATGGAGTCGAAATGTATGTCGCGGTCATCGCCGCCAACCCACACGCCGCTCACCAGCTGTGGCGTGAAGCCCACGAACCATGCGTCAGAGTTGTTGTTGGTCGTGCCCGTCTTTCCGCCAATCTCGCCCTCAATGCCATACTTGTAGCGCAGGCGGCCTGCCGTGCCCTCATCGACGACGGCCATCAGCTCGACTATCATCTTGTATGCCGACTCGGAGCTTATGACCTCGCTCATGCGCGGCTCAAACTTCGCCACCACGTTGCCCTCGCTGTCCTCTATGCGCGTGACGAACACGGGCGACATGCGTATGCCGTTGTTGGCGAACGTGGTGTAAGCGCTCACCATCTCGCCCACCGTCACCTCGCATGGCCCCAGGCAAAGCGACATGGACGGGTAAATGTCGGGGTTGTTGATGCCAAACTTGTGGAGCATTGACACCAGCTGGCGTGGGTTGAGGCGCGACATGAGGTGAGCCGAGACCCAGTTGTTCGACTGGGCGAGCCCCCACTTCAGCGTGACCATCTCGCCGTAACGCCTGCGGCTGGTGTTGCGCGGTGTCCACGGCTTGCCGCCCACCATGTAGGTTTGCTGCACGTTTGGCACACGGTCGCACGGCGACGCGCCGTTCTCCATGGCGAGCGAGTAGAGGAAAGGCTTGATGGTGGAGCCCACCTGCCTACGGCCGTTCATCACCATGTCGTACTGGAAGTTGGCGAAGTCGAGTCCGCCGACGTAAGCCCTCACCTGCCCCGTGCGCGCGTCCATGCTCATGAAGCCCGCGCGCAGGAACGACTTGTAGTAGCGTATGGAGTCGATTGGCGTCATCAGCGTGTCAATGGTCCCCCTGTAGGTGAATATTGACATGTCGGTTGGCGTGTGGAACGCCTTGTGTATCTCGTCGGGCGACGCGCCAGCCTCCTTCATGCGTATGTAACGCTCGCTCTGCTGCACGGCACGCTCCATTATCTGGTTCACCTGCTTCTTGGTCAGCTTGCCGCTGAATGGCGCGCTTGCCTTGCCGGCGTTCTCCTTGTCGAACGCCGGCTGCAGGTACCGCGCCACGTGTCCGTAAACCGACTCCTCGGCGTAGCGTTGCATCCGCGAGTCGATGGTGGTGAAAATCTTCAGCCCGTCGGTGTAAATGTTGTAGAAACTGCCGTCCTTCTTGGTGTTTTTCTTGCACCATCCGCAAAGCGGGTCGCGCGCGAAGGCGATGGAGTCTATCACAAACTGCCTGCGGTTCCACGACGGGTAGTCGGCGCGTTCGGGGCGGTCCATCATCATGTAGCGGCGCAGGAAGTCGCGGAAATACACCGCCGTGCCGTCCTTGTGGTCGGCTCGGTGGAAATGCAGCTCCACGGGCATTGCCGACAAACGGGCGCACTCGGCATCCGACAGGTATCCGGCCTTGCGCATCTGCGCCAGCACCACGTTGCGGCGGTCGCGAGCGCGGTCGGGATGGCGCACGGGGTTGAACAGCGATGGGTTCTTGCACAGCCCCACGAGCATGGCAGCCTCGTTGACGGTAAGCTCCGACGGCTCCTTGTTGAAATATGTGTTGGCGGCGGTCTTTATGCCCGTGGCACCATGCAGGAAGTCGAAGTAGTTGAGGTACAGGGCAATGATTTCCTCCTTGGTGTAAAGCCGCTCCAGCTTTACTGCCGTCACCCACTCTATGGGCTTCTGCAGCATGCGCTGGAAGGTGGTGCGCGCCGGGTGCTCGGTGTAAAGCTGCTTGGCGAGCTGCTGCGTTATGGTGCTGCCGCCGCCCGCGCTCGCCTGCCCCAGCAGCCCACGCTTCACGACGGCGCGGCCGAGGGCTATGAAGTCGATGCCCGAATGGTCGTGGAAACGCACGTCCTCGGTGGCGATGAGCGCCTGCACGAGGTATGGCGACAGCTTGCCGTAGGACACGGGTATGCGGTTGGCGCGGTCGGCGTTGTAGGTGCCGATAATCTTGCCGTCGGACGAGAAGACCTGCGACGCCGACTTGGATATTGGGTTCTGCAGGTTGTCAATGTCGGGCGAGTAGCCTATGACGCCATGCCATATCATGAAAAACAGGGCACACGCCATGGCGACGGCCGTCACGAGCAGCAACCACAGGGTTATGACAAACTTCTTTCTCATCGGTAACTATCTGGGTAAAATGCCTCTTGAAAATATTTTTCTGCAAAAATAATACTTTTCTTTAAAAATACCACTCGCTTATGGAAAATAATGACTAACTTAGCGTTCGATTTCCAACCAAACATTAGTATCACAAATGGAAAAGCACAATTTTGTCACGATTGCCGACCTCGACAAGAACCAGCTTCTCTACCTCCTCGCCATGGCCGAGGAGTTTGAGCGTCATCCCAACCGTGAGCTTCTGAGGGGGAAGGTCGTGGCCACCCTTTTCTTTGAGCCTTCCACCCGCACACAGCTTAGTTTCCAGACAGCCGCAAACCGCCTCGGCGCGCGCGTTATAGGCTTCAGCGACGCGAAGACGTCAAGCACCACCAAGGGCGAGACCCTGAAGGACACCATACTGATGGTGGGCAACTACGCCGACGTAATAGTCATGCGCCACTTCATAGAGGGAGCGGCGCAATATGCCTCGGAGGTGTCGCCGGTGCCAATAGTAAACGCCGGCGACGGGGCGCACATGCACCCGTCGCAGTGCCTGCTTGACCTCTACTCGATATACAAGACGCAGGGCACGCTGGAAAACCTCAACATTTACCTCGTGGGCGACCTGAGATACGGGCGCACGGTGCACTCGCTGATAATGGCCATGCGCCACTTCAACCCGACGTTCCACTTCATCGCGCCCGACGAGCTGGCCATGCCGCAGGAATACAAGGACTACTGCAAGGACCACGGAATAAAGTACGTGGAGCACACGAGGTTCAGCGAGGAGGAGATTGCCGACGCTGACATACTTTACATGACGCGCGTGCAGAAGGAACGCTTCTCAGACCTGATGGAGTATGAGCGCGTGAAGAACGTTTACATACTGCGCGCTGCCATGCTCGAAAAGGCAAAGCCAAACATGAGGATACTGCACCCGCTGCCACGCGTGAACGAGATTGCATACGACGTGGACGACAACCCGCACGCATACTACATACAGCAGGCGAGGAACGGGCTTTACGCACGCGAGGCAATATTCTGCCACTGCCTGGGCATAACGCTCGACGACGTGAGAAACGACAAGACGATAATATAAAAAAGGAGAAAGGAAAACACTGATGGGAAAGAAAGAACTGCAGGTGGCGGCCATCGAGAACGGAACCGTCATAGACCACATACCGGCCAACAAGACTTACCAGGTGGTGAGACTCCTCAACCTTGAGAAACTATCGCAGCCCGTCACCATTGGCTTCAACCTGCCGTCGAGCAAGCTCGACAGGAAAGGCATAATAAAGATTGCCGACAAGTTTTTCAGCGACGAGGAGATAAACCGCCTGTCGGTGGTGGCGCCAAACATCGTGCTGAACATAATACGCGACTACGAGGTCGTGGAGAAGAAAAAGGTGGAGACCCCCAACGAGATGCGGGGCATAATAAGGTGCAACAACCCAAAGTGCATCACCAACAACGAACCCATGCGCACGTGGTTCAACGTGGTGGACAAGACGCACGGCATCGTGAAATGCCATTATTGCGACAAGGAACAGCACATCGATGAAGTGGCATTGGTGTGAAATAAATAACAAAACAAAAGCATATCAAAAATGCAAAAAGACCAAACTATTTTTGAGCTTATCGAGCAAGAGCACCAACGCCAGCTCAGGGGCATGGAGCTTATCGCCAGTGAGAATTTCGTTTCCGACGAAGTGATGGCTGCCATGGGCAGTTACCTGACCAACAAGTACGCCGAGGGCCTGCCCGAGAAGCGTTACTACGGCGGTTGCCAGGTCGTGGACCAGGTGGAGAACCTGGCCATCGAGCGCGTGAAGAAGCTTTTCGGCGCCGAGTTCGCCAACGTGCAGCCGCACAGCGGCGCGCAGGCCAACCAGGCAGTGCTGCTCGCGGTGCTGAACCCGGGCGACACGTTCATGGGACTTGACCTCGACCAGGGCGGACACCTCAGCCACGGCTCAGAAGTCAACACGTCAGGCATACTTTACAACCACGTGGGATACACGCTGAACCCGGAGACGGGATGCGTTGACTACGACAACATGGAGAAGCTTGCGCTGCAGCACAAGCCGAAACTCATAATAGGCGGCGGATCGGCATACAGCCGCGAATGGGACTACGAGCGCATGCGCAAAATAGCCGACGAGGTGGGCGCGCTGCTCATGATTGACATGGCTCACCCGGCAGGACTCATCGCAGCCGGACTGCTGAAGAACCCCGTGAAGTACGCGCACATCGTGACCACGACAACGCACAAGACGCTGCGCGGACCACGAGGCGGCGTGATAATGATGGGCAAGGACTTCGAAAACCCATGGGGCAAGACCACAAAGAAGGGTGTGCTGAAGACGATGGGGCAGCTCATCAACTCGGCAGTGTTCCCCGGCAACCAGGGCGGCCCGCTTGAGCACGTCATCGCAGCAAAGGCAGTGGGCTTCTACGAGAACCTGCAACCGTCGTGGATCGAGTACGCCACACAGGTTAAGACAAACGCCGCCGTGCTGGCACAAGACCTGACCGACAAGGGCTTCGCCATAGTGTCAGGAGGAACCGACAACCACTCAATGCTGGTTGACCTGCGTCCCAAGTACCCCAACCTGACCGGAAAGGTGGCAGAAAACGCCCTCGTGGCAGCCGACATCACGGCAAACAAGAACAAGGTGCCTTACGACGAGCGCTCGGCATTCCAGACGAGCGGCATACGCCTCGGAACGGCCGCCATGACGACACGCGGAGCCAAGGAGGACATGATGCACCTCGTGGCTGACCTCATCGACGAGGTGCTCGCTGCCCCGGAGGACGAACAGGTGATCAAGCGCGTGAGGGAGAAGGTGAACGCCACCATGAAAGACTACCCTCTCTTCGCATACTAAAAAAACAGTGGGGCGCAGGGCTTCAAGCCGGCTGAGACAATAAAAGCCGAAGCCTGAAGCCGGGCGAACCCGCAAAACAACACGACCGCAGGGGCACGTGCGTGGCAGCCATCGCAGCCATGCAGTGTCCCTGCGGCTTTTTCCCACAAGGCAAGCCCCGACAGTCTCCCCCACAAGGGGGAAGCTGCCACCGTTGGGGGAGCGCACACAACCTGAGGACAACACGACAAACCGCAAGAACCTATTTTTTTATTTGAATGAAAAAGAAAACCGCACTAACCATACTTGCCCTGCTGGTGGCAACGATGGCGCTTGCGCTGGACAAGGAAAGCCGCAAGGCCATAACCATGGTCTCCTATGACCAAGGCTGGATGGACTACGATGGGAAAATAGCTCTGAAAAACAACACCGACGAGGAGATAACCAACCTGAAGTTCCAGATTATATACTTGAACATGAAAGGCGTGCAGCTCCACTACGAGGTTTACAGTCGCAAAACATCCATTGCACCCGGCATGACAAGGGAATTAGCAATACCGGCTTACGAGCATGGCAGGTTTTTCTCATATTACAAGTCGGAAGCTGCCCCAAGTTCCCCACACAGGTTCAAGATAAGGTTTGAGCTGAAAGAATACAACGGCGTGGCAACCCCACAAACCGCAGACCAGGATTTCCCCTACCCGACCGAGGAAACAACGCCCGACAAACATGGCACCCCGTCGGGCAAAGGCTGGCTGTCAACGACCGTCAAGAAAGCCGGCGAGTTCCTCGACTGGACATTCGGGCAACATGGCAGCAAAAACCTTGCCCTCCTCCTGCTGGGCATAAACCTTTGCGTCGGATTGTATGTCCTCGTCGCCACAATGGCAATGCGCAGGAACAGGAACGCCACCGCATGGGTGTTCGCAAGCCTGTTCATTACGCCTTTCATCGCCATGTTGCTGCTGCTCCTCATGGGAACCCCATACGCATACCACAACCAACGCTACGCCCCTGGCGAAGACGATGAAGACGACGACCACCACACGGGACACGGCACGGCAGGCTTCGGGCGCGGCGGCTTTGGCGCACAACATTCCTGGCAAAACGGCTTCGGGCAACAGCACTTCAACAACAACGACTGGAACCACAGCGGCTGGGACCCCAACGATTTCGGGTATCACGGTTTCGCCCCCAATGACCCAGGGCAACAGGGCTTCAACAACAGCGGCTTCCAGCCATAAAGGGCTTGCCAATAAGCCATAATTGGATTGCCAATAAGCCACAACGGGATTGCCAATAAGCCATAATGGCATCACGATCCTTACGGCGACATGAGACGAGAACGCCGCCCACACGGGTTACAATCCACGCCCTCGTGTCATTAATGATAAAAACACAACATTCATTTGAGACATGAGACAAGAGGAAATAGTGGACGAAATAAGGAAGAAATGCGGCAACGCCGAATTGTGGCCCGACATGTGCTGGCACTTTTTCTACAACCGGCACCATTACGTATGCATGCCCCACGAGCGCGAGGGCCTGCTGCGTTTCTGCATCCCACACCTGGCAAAGGCTTCCGAATACGACAGCGAGCGGCTCGCCAAAGCCATCAACGAGACCAACAGGAACGTGAAGTTCATAAAGACCATGACGCTAAACTGCGGAAGCGTCTCGCTCAGTTACGACCACAAGACAACACCCGACGAGGCAACGGCAACCATCGTGCCACACATCATAAACGCGCTCGACTTCGCGGCAGCCTACCTGCTCGGCAAGCTGGGCGAGCCGCACTGACGGGCAACGGCAAAACGCCAACGCCCCAAGGAAAGTCCGCCACGCACAAGCCCGAGAGGCATTTATTTCCCCCGGTCGCCAACAAACAATGCGCAACATGGAAAAAAATGCGTACCTTTGCATGCGGAAGGGCAAGCGAGCAACGCCACGCCCAAACGACACTCATAACACAACATAGCAATTATGAAAAGCCTGTGGAGAAGTTTTCTGGGCTTCGCCGAAGACGACGACCCAAAGGAGACATACGAGCACGCCGTGAGCCGGGCAAAACGGCTCATGGATGAGGGAAACCATGAGGACGCATGCCGAATACTGCGCTACGCCGAACGATACAACAACGCCGAGGCCATGTTCATGCTCGGCCAGTGCCACTGGAGCGGCAACGGGGTCGTGGAAGACGCCGGGCGCGCCATAAGGCTGTGGAAGAAGGCCGCGGGCATGGGGCACGAGGCTGCCGCAAGACGCTGCGAGGAGCTGAAAGACCTCATTGCGAGCGAAAACCTGTGACAAAACTCAGGGAGAAAACCACACACGCCATGCGCCAAGCCAATCACGCGCAAGCAGAACGCCAACCACACAAGCCAACACCAAAAACACAAACCAAGCCATCACGCACAATCCAACACCAACCACACAATCCAACACCAAGAAAAAACATGAAGCATCTTTTCACAATACTATCACTGTCACTGTGCCTTTCCGCCAACGCCGCAAAGACAAAGCAGCCCAAGCAATACCAATACCGCATACACTTGTGCGACAAAAAGGGGACATCTTTCAGCCTTGACCGTCCAGAGCAATTCCTCTCCGAGAAATCCATACAAAGGCGCAAGCGGCAGGGCATAAGAGTGGATTCGACCGACTTGCCCGTATCGCAGGTTTACCTGTCGCAACTGCGCCAGCTCGGGCTGCGCGTCATGGGCACAAGCCGATGGCACAACACGGCAACGGTGTCATCGCCTACCGACGACGTGGCACAGCGGGTGAGCCGCCTCGCCTTCGTGACAGGCGTGACACGCCTTTACGTCTCCCCCGACTCGCTGACCGTGCCCACAAGGAAAACCGTGGAGCGGCAAATGGCGCCCGACTCAACGGCAAGGGGCAAGTATGGCAACGGGGCTGGGCAGATAAACATGCTGCGCGGCACAAGGCTGCACGACGCTGGCTTCCGCGGCAAGGGCATGACGATAGCCATCCTCGATGCAGGATACCACAACGCCGACCGCATACCGGCATTCAGCAACATACGCATCATTGCCACCAAGGATTTCGCTCCACAGCGCACCAACGACATCTTCGCCGAGCACTACCACGGCACAATGGTGCTGTCAACAATGGCAATGAACCGCCCCGACACCATGGTTGGCACGGCCCCAGACGCCGACTACGTGCTAATACGCACCGAGGACATACCCACGGAAACCCGTGCCGAGGAAGACTCGTGGACGATGGGCGTGGAATACGCCGACTCGATAGGGGCGGATGTCATCAACTCGTCGCTCGGATACCACTTCTGGGACGGCGACACCACAGCCTTCAGGCTGCGCGACCTCGACGGCAAGGCAACGCTAATATCGAGAACCGCCTCAATGCTCGCCTCGAAGGGCATGGTGCTTTGCAGCAGTGCCGGAAACGAGGGCAGCTCGTCGTGGCACAAGATCAGCGTGCCTGCCGATGCCGATGACATAATAACCGTGGGAGCCGTGACACCAAGCGGCAGCAGCGCAACCTTCTCAAGCGTCGGCCCGTCGCAGGACGGACGCGTAAAACCCGACGTGTGCGCCATGGGCAGCCCCGCCACCGTGGTTGACGGGCAGGGCAGGCTGACAATCAACTCGGGCACGTCGTTTTCGTCGCCCATAATATGCGGCATGGTGGCGTGCCTGTGGCAGGCTCATCCCGAGCTTACAGCCAAGCAACTCATCAGCCTCGTAAGGAGGCTTGGCGACCGCCACGACAGTCCCGACAACGTTTACGGCTACGGCATCCCCGACTTTGGCAAGGGGCTGTAGGGAAAAGGGCTACGCATGAAAACGCACGCCACCGCCGTATGGCAAACCGCAAGCACAAACTAAGGCAAAGGAAAGACAAAAATACGAAAAATACAAGAAGACGAAAAGACAAAGATAACAAAAACGGGAGAAGCCTGTTCCCTCACGGGAACAGGCTTCTATGTTTGTTTGGAATAAGTTTTTTTTGTTTGTTGTTTAAGCCTCTGCCTTTTTAGTCTTGGCAGCGTAAGCCTCGGGTGAAAGCACAGAAACGGTGCTCTTGTCGCGTGCCCCCTTGTGGAAGTACACCACGCCATCAGCCAGGGCAAACAATGTGTCATCCTTGCCTTGACCTACGTTCTCACCTGGGAAGTGCTTGTTGCCACGCTGGCGAACGATGATGTTGCCGGCAACGATCTTCTGACCACCCCAAATCTTAACACCTAAACGCTGACTTGCTGACTCGCGACCGTTGCGCGAACTGGTTTGACCTTTTTTGTGAGCCATTGTGTGTTACCTCCTTGTTTTAAGCGTTAATTGATTTAATTTCAACCTCGGTGAAGTGTGTGCGATGACCATTCTTCTTGCGGTAATCCTTGCGGCGCTTCATCTTGAACACCACCACCTTGTCGCCCTTCACGAGCGGGTTCACCACCTCGGCTACTACTTTTGCGCCTTCCACTGTGGGCGCACCTACTGTCACTGCTCCCTCATTGTCAATGAGCAGCACACGATCGAACTCTACAGCGTTGCCAGCCTCGACATCCTTCATGTGGTTCACGAAGAGCTTCTTGCCCGTCTCGACCTTGAACTGCTGACCGTAAATCTCTACGATTGCGTACATTTTTTGTTTTAAATAAACGGTTTTCACCGCGAGGCGGACAGCACTTGCCGTCACTTCTTCGAGCCTCCACGGCATAAATCGGTGCAAAGTTACTGCTTTTTCCGCAGACAACGCACCTTCAAAATGATAATTATTGCAATTTTTTGCTTTTTTAATGCCATCGCGACGCTTTGCGGCATAAAGCCATCGCCTGCGCCATGGCATCACGCCCAAACATCACTCGCAATCCCGCGGCATCACGCCACCACCTCGTCCATCATTATGTCGTGAGGCGACACGGGAATGTCATCGAGAAGCTGAAACGGGAAGCACAGCCCCACTTTCCACACTTGCGGCATGAGTGCCAGCATACGGTCATAATATCCGCGCCCACGCCCCATGCGCTTGCCGTCGGCGGTGAAGGCGATGCCCGGCACCACGGCGACATCGATGGCGGCGTAATCGGTGAACGGCTCGCCCACTGGCTCAAGGACGTGAAAATCGCCCACCTGCCTCAGGCAAGCGTCGCCGGTGTAACGCACCAAAACCATGCGCTCGCCGTCAACCACCCTTGGCAGCAGAACCGTCCGCCCCTCGGCATGGAGACGGCGCACAAGCCCATGCGTGCCCACCTCGCCTGCCATGCTGTGGTAAAGCAGGATGGTGCGCGCCGCAGACATGCGTGGCAAGGCCATTAGCCTTTCCACGACCTCAAGCGACATCTTTTCAAGCTCCGCCGCCGTGTGCCGCCGCTTCAGCCTCGCCACGAGGCTCCTTATGTCACGCTTGTCCATGGCCGCGCCTCAGCCCAGAAGACTTATGACGTTGTCGGGCACCACGCCCGGGCGAGCGCCATGCCATGGGGCAGCCACGGCAACCTTGCCATCGCCTTTCCCCTTGGCATCCGCAGGCTTCTTGGGGAACGACTCCTTGTTGGCGAACACTCGCATAGCCGCCCTTATCACCGGGTCGTCCTGGTTGAGATACTCGTCGAGAGCCTGCTCGTCGAGCATGTTGTATATTATGCGAGCGTCAATGTATTTCTGCAACAACGGCCTGCTGCGGCGTATCAGGAGGTTGCGACGCTGCAGCCCATGCTTGTCGGCGTAATCGACAAACTGGTCAACCGTGTTCTGCCTCTTGAGGTATCCGGCAAGCTCAAGCATCTCCTTGAAGTCCTTCATCTTCTGGCGGTTGTTGTCGGTGTAAGTGAAGGCGAACTGCAATATCAGCCCGCTCATAGCCGCCTGCTTGTAATATGAAGTCATGCCCGTGGTGTCCTCAGGCACGAAGATGTCGGGGGTTATGCCACCGCCGCCATACACCACGCGCCCTATGCCCGTGTGGTAAGCCGGCCCGGTGTGCTTTATGCTGTCGCGAGAGAAATACTCGCCATGCTGGTAACGGTCAATCAGGTCTTGCGCATAGCCCGGGTCCTCGCCGTCAACATACGGTTTCTGTATGCAACGCCCCGACGGCGTGTAATAGCGCGCTATGGTGAGGCGTATGAGCGATCCGTCGGAGAACGGAATCTGCTGCTGCACGAGTCCCTTGCCGAACGAGCGGCGCCCGATGACCATGGCACGGTCGTTGTCCTGCATGGCGCCGGCGAAAATCTCGGCAGCCGACGCCGTGGTCTCGTTGATTAGCACCACGAGCGGCATGTTCTGGTAAGCTCCGTGCCCGTCGCTGCGGTAATCCTGCCGTTGCGACTTGCGTCCCTCGGTGTAAACGATGAGCTTCTTGGCCGGCAGGAACTCGTTTGCCATCTGCACCGCGCTCTGCAACAGTCCGCCGGTGTTGTCGCGCAAGTCAATCACAAGGTTGTTGAAGCCCTGCTGCTGCAGGTTGGCAAGCGCGATGAGCATCTCCGGGTACGTCTTCTCGCCAAAGCTCTTTATCTTGATGTATCCGGTAGAGTCGTCGAGCATATAGGTCGCGGCTATGGTCTTCGTGGGAATTTCGGCGCGTGTCACCGTGTAAGTCAGCACGTTCTTGTGGCCGTAGCGCAGCACGCCAATCTTCACCTTCGACCCCGACGGCCCCTTCAGCCGCCTCATGGCCTCGGAGTTGGTGACCTGCTTGCCCACGAACTTCTTTCCGTCAACAAAAACAATCTTGTCGCCGGCCAGCAGCCCAGCCTTCTCCGCGGGACCGTTCTTTATCACGTTCTGCACGCGTATGGTGTCCTGGCGTATGGTGAACTCCACGCCAACGCCCGAGAAGCTGCCCTTCAGGTCGTCGGTGGCAGCCTGCACGTCCTTGGCAGAGATGTAAACCGAGTGTGGGTCAAGCTCGGCAAGGATGGTTGGTATTGCCTTATCGACGAGCGAGTCAATATTCACCTTGTCAACATACTGGTCGTCAACTATTCGCAGCAGGTTGTTGAGCCGGCTTGAGCCGTTGTTGATTACCGTCAGGCGGTTGCCCGAGAAATGGTTGGCGTAAAATGACCCTATCACAATGCCGATGACAACGCTTATGGCCATCAGCAGGGGCATGAATCGGTTTTTGCTTTCGTTCTTCATAACATTACTTCACTGTTTTGTCGGCGGCGTGCCCGTCGGCCGCAGCAGGTGGCACGGCACCCGGCTCGTCGCCAAGGTCAAGGCATTCCACCCTCACGCCAGCCCTCATGAGCAGCCTCACGCCGTCGTCGAGGCGGTACTTCTCGCCATACACCACGCGGCGTATGCCTGCCTGTATGATGAGTTTCGAGCACTCAATGCACGGCGACGCCGTCACGTAAAGCGTCGCCCCGTCGCTGTTGTTGCTCGACCGCGCCAGCTTGGTTATGGCGTTGGCCTCGGCGTGCAGCACGTAAGGCTTGGTCACGTTGTTGTCGTCCTCGCACACGTTCTCGAAGCCTATTGGCGTGCCGTTGTACCCGTCGCTTATTATCATGCGGTCCTTCACCACCAGCGCGCCCACCTTGCGTCGCGCGCAGTATGAGTTCTCGGCCCATATCCTCGCCATGCGCAGGTAGCGGCCGTCGAGCTTGCGTCCCTTGTCTTCCTCTTCCATGTCAGTTCCTCACTTTATTCCCTCGAACAGTCCGCCCTCGCCGAGTCCCAGTCGGCTGTTAATCTTTCCCACGATGGCGGAGAAGTCGGTCCGCGAGTGCAGGAAGTCCATCCCGTCCACGTCCACCGTGAGCTTAGGCCCGTCATAGCGTTCGCTGAAGAATTTGTCGTAGCGGTCGTTCAGGTTCTTCAGGTAGTCGAGCCTCATGTCCTGCTCGTAGTCGCGCCCTCGGCGGTGTATGTTGTCCACGAGGTGCGGCACCGAAGCCCTGAGGTAAACCATGAGGTCGGGCTGCCTGACCACCATCATCATCAACTGGAACAGCTCCATGTAAGTCTCGAAGTCGAGGTCGGACATGTTTCCCATGTCGTGGTTGTTTGCGGCGAATATGTAAACTCCCTCGAATATCGAGCGGTCCTGTATCACGGTCTTCCCCGAGCGCGCTATGTCGAGCAAGTCGTTCAGTCGCTCCTTCAGGAAGAACACCTCCAGGTTCAGCGCCCACCGCTCCATGTCCTTGTAGTAGTCGGACAGGTAGGGGTTGTAAGTGACGCTCTCCAGGCGTTGCTCCCATCCGTAATGGTGCGCCAGCATCTTCGTCAGCGTCGTCTTGCCGCTGCCTATGTTTCCTGCTATTACGATGTGCATTCTTTTATGTCAGTGCTTTTGTATGAGGCTGAGGTTATAGTTGTAATATTCCTGCCTTCCCGTTATGTCCTCCACGATCCTTATCGACGCCGGCAGCTTCACCTCCTCGCCCTGCGCCACGCCCTTGGTCTCAAGGATCACCAGCCCCTGCAGCTGGTCGAGGTAGCGGTCAAGCTCAAAATACTGTCCCTCGTATATGAAGCTCGCGCGCCTCTTGTGTATGGTGCGGCGGTATGGGTCAGCCTGCGCCATGAGCGACTCGTAGAGCGCGTCGCCCACCTGCCTCTCGGTCTCCACCTGCTCGTTGCCCGGCAGGTGCTTCTTCGTGGTGTGCACGTTGGCCGTCTTGCCCCCCTTCCACACGCGGCGGCGCAGGCGCACCTCGCAGTCGGGCTCCGCCACGAGATACGCCTGCATGATCTCGCACTCCACGGCGTTGGGCATACTCGTGCCGTCGGTCTCGACGATGTACTTGCGCTCCTCGGCAATGGGCTGCGGCAGCCCCAGCACGGCCGTTATCTCGCGCAGCACACGGTTGAGCTTGGTGTCAAAGTTGTCGTGGTTGTTTATCACGCGCAGGTGGCGGTGCCCGGTCCACGCCTGCACCACCTTGCGGTCCAGCAGGCGCGCCTTCTCCAGCCCCTCGGTGCGCACCTCGTTGGTCGTGGTGTTGTAGAACCGCTCGGCGCCGTCGGCGGCCGACACCAGGTGCAGCACCGCGTCGTAGCGGTCGAGCAGCTGCTGGTTGGTCACGCCGCACAGGGCTGTTATGTCCGCCCACATCTCAGGCGACAGGTACGACGAAATGTCCAGCGTGCCGCGGTCGCACACTATGAGCACCGGTCCGTCTATGGTCTCGGCCATCGCCGAGAAGTAGTCTTCCAGCGCGAGCTGCGTCTTCAGCGTGTCCTTCTCGCCCTCGTAGAACCACCGTTCGTTCGTGGTGAGGTAATCCATGCCGGCCTGCAAGAAAATGGTAGGCACCTCGGGTATGGTGAACACCTTGTATCCACGGCTGGAGAAGTATTCCATAATCTTCACCAGGGCGGTGGTCTTCCCGGCGCACGGGCCACCCGTGAGCACTATCTTCTTCACGTCATTCATCTGCGCTTATGTTGGTTGGTGTGTTTTTGTCACGCAAAGTTAATGATTTCAAACGGTTGCGCAAAGAAAAATTCCATATAATTATGTTTTATTACCATGCCCCACCCCTCGGCAAGCCCGCCCCGCGGCGCACGGGCGGCAAAGGAGCGGGTGCGGCCACGGCGCAAAGGCGTGTCACATCGCGCCACAATGGCAACGCCGTTACGCCATAAACGCACTGCCATCGCGCCACAACGGGCACTCGCTTGCGGCGCGATGGGGCACGCCTCTCGCGCCGCAAAGTCGGTGGCGTGCGAAAAAAGCGTCACCGGGACTTGGACAAACATCAAATTATGGCTAACTTTGCGCCCCGAAACAAGGACAAAGGAAAAAACATGACAGGAAACAACTCTCAAGGCTCCATGGCGAAGGGCATCGCCGCCGGCTGCCTCGCCGCCATCTTCTATGGCACCAACCCTCTCGGAACGCTGCCGCTCTACGCCGACGGCATAACGTCGGGCAACGTGCTTTTCTACCGCTACGGCATCTCCGTGCTCATATTCGCCGCGTGGCTCCTGGCAAGGGGCGAGGGGCTCGCCATAAGGTGGGGCCACGCCATAAAGCTCGCCATCCTCGGCACGCTCATGTCGATGTCGTCGGTAACGCTCTACGTCTCGTTCCACTACATGAACGCCGGCGTGGCATCGACCATCCTCTTCTCGTACCCCATCATGACGGCCATGCTGATGGTGATGTTCTTCCACGAGCGCGTGACGTGGCGCACCACCATCGCCATAGCCCTCGCGCTGTCGGGCATAGCCATGCTGTACCGTGGCGGCGGCGAGGGCGGCGAGGCGCTGTCAACCATTGGCATGACGCTCGTGCTGCTGTCGTCGCTGCTCTACGCCCTCTACATCGTGTACGTCAGCCAGTTCAAGATGGTCATGTCGTCGGAGAAGTTCACCTTCTGGGTCATATTCTTCGGCTGGCTGGCCGTGATGGCTTACATGGCAGCCAGCGGCGAGACCCCGCAGCTGCTCCACGGCACGGGATGGCTGTGGGCTGCCCAGTTGGCGTTGCTGCCCACCGTGCTGTCGCTGTTCTTCATCAACGTCGCCATAAAGAGCATCGGGTCAACGCCCACCGCCATAATGGGCGCGCTTGAGCCGGTGACGGCGGTAATCATTTCGTGCACGCTCTTCGGCGAGCAGTTCAGCCTGCGCCTCGCCCTGGGCATCGTGCTGATACTCTCGGCCGTGACGCTCATAATATTGCGCAAGAGGTAGGGCAGCCCGTGCCCGCGGCTCGCCACCCGGCGGCGACGGCCGCCACGCGCCCCACGACAAAGAAGCCCGGGCTTACGCCATGTCCGCATGTCAGCGGTGCGTAAGCCCGGGCTTTTCACATGCCCCGGCAACGGTGCGCGCCGGGGCTGCCGTCAGCATAGCCTCATCAGTTCCTGTACGGCCACGTCTGCGGCCTGCCGCTAACCTTGGTCACCTTTATCACGTTCTTCGGCTCGGCAACGTCGGTCATCACGATGTACGACGGTGCCTTCGGGTTGTCGGCCGTCAGCTTGAACGTGCGTGGCACCGACGTGTAGCAGAACGGGTACAGCACGTAAGCGTAGCCCATGTTGTTCATGTAATAGTCGCCGTTGAGCACGTTCCGCTTGCCCGTGTAAGAGAGCGTAATCTCGTCCTTGCCAACGAGCTGGCAGTCCATCACCAGCGTGCCATAGTAAGCGCCACCGTCCACCGCGCTGGCAAAGGTAAGCCCGAAGTTCCTGCCATAGTTGCTGCTGAACATGTATGTGCCGAACACGGCCAGGTACATCTCCTCGCCTGCGGCGTCGGAGTATTCCTTCGCCTTGTTCCAGTAGGCCTGCCCCAATGCGCCCATGTTGCCCAGCGACACGTTCCACGCGCCAGCCACGAGCTGCTCGTTGAGCGGCGGGTCAACCTTGGTGAGCGCGGCACCGTTGCCGGAGAAGTCGGCGTAGCTGTCGCCCTCGGCGTTCTGGAAGCCTGTCAGCGTAACGCCTTCCACCACCACGGGCTTGTAGAGGCGCAGCCCCTTGTCGGTCACCACGTATGGCATCTCGTGGGCATTGCCCTCCTTGTCGGTGCCCACGAGCATGCGCCCGTCAGGCTGCACCTCAAGCAGCGTGTCGGCGCCGTTGGTCACCACGTAGTTGGCATAATACATGCCCTCCTCAACCTTGTTAACCGTAGCCATGTAAGCCTCCCAGTCGAACGAGTCGGGAGCCGGCAACATCACCACCTTCGACTGGTGCTTCTTGCCCTGCAGCACCACGCTGTCGGCCGTGGCGGCGAGCACGCGGAACTCCAGGTCGCCACCGAAGGCCTTGCCGTTTATGCCGAAATTGTTGGCAATGCTGCCATACTTCTCAAGGCTCGGGTCGGAGAAGAAGTGGAAAATCTCATTGTAGCCGTCGAACGAGAGCAGCACGCCCGAGCTTTGCATAAGGCTGTAATGCGATGTCTCCGAGGCGGCGCCGAAAAACTCGCTCCTCACCGTCACCTGGCTGTCCTTGAACTTGCAGTGGACATTGTAGCCGCCAAAGTCGGTATTGCCGTAATAGTACATTATCCACCCGTTGGGCGCGTCCTCAAGCAGCTGGCGCGTCTCCGCCAGCGCCGCCTCGACGCGCTGCGATGCAGGCTGGTCAAACTTGTCATCGACCTCGGGCGTGCAAGCCACGGACAGCAGCATCGCAGCCATGGCGAATATCATAAATCTTAAACTCTTCATTGGTCGCATTGTTTTATTCGATTGTTAACTTAAGGTCGGCAGCCTCCCTGGAGCGGCGCAGCACCACCTCGCGCATCTTGTCGATGTCGAAGCCCCACTGCGACTTGAAATAATCCTTCACCAAGTCGAGCTTCTGCATGATGGCATTGTAGCCCGAGTAGTCGTATGATGGCACGCGGACCTCCTTGCCGTTCTCGTCCTTGGTGTAAACGAAGTTGCCGTTGTTGTCCTTCATCCACACTGTGTCGCCGTTCTCGTCGGTCTTGGCAATGACGGCCTCGTCAAGCAACGCCTTCCATCCCTTGTCGGAGTGGGTGACGTATGTGGCGTAAATCTCGGCGAAGTCCTCGTTGTACTCGCTCGACGCGTAGTTGGTCACGAAGCCCATCGACGGAGCGTCCTCGTCTTTAACGTTTATCCAGTCGGACGTGTGGTAGTTGCCCGCCGACACGGTGCGGAAGTCGGTGCTGTAGTTTTTCTTCTGCGTCAGGATGTGGCAGAACTCGTGGTGTATGGTGTGGAAGTAACGGTAGTTGAGGTCCACGGGGTTGCTGCTGTAGTTTGGCAGCGGCGAGTCCTGGTCGATGAGGATCTTCGACGGGTCAATGCTGTTCACGTCGAAAAGCGTAATCTTCACGCCGCCCTCGGCGGTTCCCATCACCACCGAGCCTTGCGAGTTGTACTCGTTCGATCCGATGAGCTGGAATATGCGCGGCGCGTACTGCTTGAGGAACGTGTTGCCCATCACCTCGTCGTAAGCGTCAACCCATACATACTTGATGAGGATGGCGAGTGCCTCCGACTTCTTCTCCGATGCCGGTATCACGTTGTAGCTGTTGTCCGTCTCGTAGTCGGTGTAACGGTAAACGAACCTTATGTTGTAAGGATCCGTGTAGTTGGCCTTTATCCACTTGTCGAAAGCCGACTGCGATGTCTCCTCGTTGCCGAAGATGCTCTGCTGGCTGAGGTCGTCGTCGCCGCACGAGCTTACGGTGAGCAACGCCGCCGCTGCCAGCGAAATCAGTTTTATCTTGTTCATGTGAATTGTCGTTTTTTGTTGTTTTTTGTGTGTTGCCGCCGAGCCGTCACGCCCGGTGGCGGGCACGGCCCTTGGCGCGGCTTACCTTGGGTTGGCGGCCAGTCCGTCCTGTATCGCCTCCACCGGCAGCTGGAACGCCATGCGCTTGTCGCCGGCCTTGACCCAAACCGCAGGCTCGCCGTCGAGCTTGTGCTGGTACTCAATGCCGTAACGCTTCAGGTCGAGGAAGCGCGAGCCGTCGTGTATGGTGTCAATGCGGCGCATGTGCAGTATGAGTTGCAAGAGGTTCTCCTGCGTGCCCGATGCCACGGTGAAGCCCTGTGGGTTGAGCGTCTTGCGGATGGACCGCTCGTTGTCCGACTGCAGATCGACGATGGCGTAAGGCTTGCCCTCGATGAACTCGTTGACCGACTCAACGGTGAGCGTCGGGCGGCGTAAGCGGTACTGCTTGCCACCAGAGGTGAAGACGCGCGACTCAGCGCAGTGGCTCCTCACCCAGAGGTTCATGTCGCGTATGGCACCCTCGTAGTCGTTGGTCAGAGCCTCTGCCTCGGCGCGCGTCATGAGCGTCTCCTCGGCGGTGAACACCGGTATCACGGAGTGTGGGTATCCGGTGCCGTTCACCTTGTCGGTGTATTCGAACATCTCATATTGCTTCGGGAAATAAACGGTCTGGTTATTGCCATAGACCAAGCGCGCCATCATGAGCGTGTTGGCACTCGAACCGCTGCCCCATGGCGCAGATGCCCATACGGTCTCGTTGGTCACGATGACGTTGTTGTGAGCGTAGCGGAGGTAACTCGACGCGGCGAACATGCGGCCAGCCAGCGTGTAAATTGGCTCAAGCATGATGTTGGCGTTCAGCGACGACGCGAGGTACGAATTACGTATGTCTTCTATGCCGGAGAGGTTCTCCAGCGCTGAGAAGTCCCTCAGCATACCCTCCGGAGCCGACCCGAGCACCTTGTTGGCATACTCGATGGCCTTGGCGTAATTGTGGTAGAACAGGTTGAAGCGCGCCGCGAAGGCGTATGCCGCATTGGTGTTGAAGTGGTACTTCGGCGTGACGAGGTGGCCGTCGCTCAGCAGCGGCAGCGCGGTCTCGATGTCCTTGTTAATGTTCTCGTAGAGAGCCTTCAGCGTGCCACGCTCATACTTGGTCTCCACGCTCTTCTCCGGCTCGGTGGGGTAAGGCAGGCCAAGGTAAACCTCGGCAGAGTCGGGCACGTAGCTCATGCAGAAGATGTTAGCCTGCACGAACATGGCGTAGGCGCGCACCAGCAACGCCTCGGCATACTCGCCCGGCATGGCCTCGGGGCCACCAATCTCGTTTATGGCCTGCAACGCCTCGTTGGCGGTCGCCACTGCCGTGTAATTGGAGTTCCACATCAGGTAAGGGTCATCGTTGCCCGTATAAGTGTTGTCCTCCAGGCGGTACATTTTGTCCTGGTCGGGCTGCATGGCATACTGCGTTCCGTTGTCGGTCACGTTGTCAGACGCCATCTCGAACATCATCACAGGCAGGCTGCTGGGATACGCCGAGACCAGCAGTCCGGCAACCTTCTCCTTCGTGTCAACCGTGGCACGGTCGTCGGGCAGTTTGTCGAGGTAACTGTCGCAAGCGGCAAAGCCGAAGAGCAGCGCCATGCCCGTCATCATTATATATAATGTGTTTCTTTTCATTGTGTAATGGAGTTTTTTTGTTTGCTACTTAATGGGCAGCTCACAGCCCAAGCTTCAGCGTGAAGGTGAACTGGCGCGCCATCGGCACAGCCACGCCACCGTTGTTGAAGAACTCCGGATCCTGGCCGTTGAGCTTCTTGTCGGCGTAGAACAGGAACAGGTTTGTTGCCTGGAGCTTCGCCGAGAGCTTCGACAGGTGCAGCGCGCTGATCCACTTCTGCGGGAAGTCGTATGCAAGCGACACTTCCTTCATGCGTATGAAGTCGCCCTTGGCCACGCGTGCCGTGGACAGGTTGTAGGCGTTGTAGGCGTAGCTCAGGTAGCGGTCGTTCTGGTATGTGCGCAAGTCGGCAATGACGGGCACGTCGGTGAACAGCTCGTCGCCTGCCTTTGTCCAGCGGTTCTTGAACTCCTTCGGCATTGCGTCGAGGTCAGAGTAAGCCGAGTGGAACGCGCGGTCGAGGCGGATCTTGTTGCCGAACGAGTAGGTAACGAAGAGGTTCAGGTGCCAGTTGCCGTAGGTGAAGTTGTTGCCGAGCGATCCGTTGATGGTAGGCTCGGTTGGTCCCTCGTAGTGCAGGTAGTCGGTGACACGGCTCTGGAAGTCGATGTCGCTGACGGTCAGCTCGCCGCTCTCGTTGATGAAGGTTGGCAGACCGTTCTCGTTGAGTCCCTGGAAATCAATAGAGAACAGCGCGCGGTGGGGGTACCCCTCCATGGTGAAGCCGTTGCCCGTGAGGAACGAGTAAATGCGGTTGTTGGTCTCAAGGTTGGTTACCTTCTCCTTGAAGTGCGAGAATATGAAGTCGGTGCTCCACTTGAACTTTGGCGCGACGATGTTCCTCGTCGATATCGAGAGTTCCTCACCGTGCGACTTCATGTCGGCCACGTTGGCATACTTGCGTATCACGCCGCCCACGCCCGCCGTGGATTTCGAGCCGATGAGGTCGTAGTTGTTGCGCCACCAAATGTCGAACACCACGTTGATGCGGTTGTCGAGGAAACCAGCCTCAAGCCCGAGGTTGAACTCGTGCTTCTTCTCATACGTGAGGTCGGGGTTCGCAAAGTCGTAGATTTCCAGTCCGTCCTCCTTGTCGGTGGCAAACGGTCTCCACGGCGTGAAGCTCTGTATGATGACCGATGCGTTGTTCGTGGCAGGGTCCTGTCCGGTGAGCGAGTATGACGCGCGCATCATGAAGTGCGACAGCGTGCTGCCGAACGTCTTCTGGAACCAAGGCTCCTCGTCGGCGTTCCACGAGCCTGACACGTTCCACGTGGGCAGCCATCGTGCGTTCGACGACTTTCCGAGGCGGTTCGAGCCTTCGTATCGCATGGTGTAATTGAGGTTGTAACGGTGCTTGTACGAGTAGTTTACGTATCCATAGAAGGAAGCCTTGCGGTTGTAGCTGTTGGCAAGGTTGTAATAAATGCTGTTCTCCTCGGAGGCCTGCTTGAAGTAGTGGTAGTCGTAGCTGCCCAACATGCCGTTGCCATACTGCAGTCCGACGGCGTTGAAGAAGTCGGAGAAGCGGTCGGTGGTGTTCATTTCCATACCGTAGAACAGGTTGACGATGTGCTGGTCGTTAGCTCCGTAGGCATCGTTGTAATTGGCCGTGAAGCGTGCGTCCCAGGCGTTCATCCTGTACTTCGTCTCGCGGTAGAATCCGCCCTTCGGCAGCACTGTCACCGGCAGCGAGTTGGCGTCGTCGGGATCGGTGTAAAGCCAAGGGTTGTTGTCGCGCATCGTCGCGTCGTCCATGGCGCGGTAAGCCTGCGCGAGGTTTGAGTTCTCGCTTATGCGGTGCCCTTGGTTGGTGAACGAGTACTTGTAATCCACGAGTCCCTTGAGGGTGAGCTGCCTCAGCGGCTTGTAGGTCAGCTCGCCCTGCCACTTCATGTCAACCACGTCGAGGTCCATGTAATTGTTGTCAAGCTCGTGCTTGATGTTGAACGGGGCGTAGTTGCGCGTGTAGAACACGTTGGGGTCAAGCGTGCGCGAGGAGTTTATGGCATACGAGTATGGGTTTATGTCAAAGTCGCGGCTCACCTCGCCCGTCACGGCGTTCACGCTCTGGCTCGTGGTGCCCGGCGCGCGCTGCTTGCGGTACGAAGCGTTGGCTATCATGTTGAGCGACAGCTGCTTCGACAGGTTGTAGTTTGCGTTGATGTTTGCCGTGTAACGTTTCACCTTCGAGGCCTGCGTCCATCCCGGGTCGTTCATGAACGACATTGAGACGTAATACTGTGCCTTGTCGGTACCCGTTGACATGGAAATGGAGTGGTTGCGCTGCACGGCTGTGCTGAACAGCTCGTCGAACCAGTTGGTGTTGCGGTACTCAGCCTCCTGCAGGTAGGCGTTCATCGCCTCGGTGGTGTTGGCAAGGCCAAACTGCCCGGTGGCGAGGTCATACTGGTTCATGAGCTGGTACATCTTGCCGTACACGCCGCTCTCCGAGGCGCGGTAGGTGCGCCCGAAGCTGAGCCATCCGGCGTTGTAAAGCTCCTTGTAAACGCCCATCTGCTCCTGCGAGTTCATTATGTTGAACTGGCTGTAGCTTGGCTTCAGGCGCATGGTATATTCGCCCGTGTAGGTTATGCTGCTCTGTCCGGCATGTCCCTTTTTTGTCGTCACCACGATCACGCCCGCCATGGCGCGCGCTCCGTAGATTGACGTGGCCGAGCCGTCCTTCAGTATCTGGAAGCTCTCGATGTCGTCGGAGTTGAGCCCGGCTATCGCCGAGGAGATGAGGGTCTTGGCGTCGCCCGACGAGAGGTCGTCGGCGTCAACATCGGTCACGTCCTCCATTATCACGCCATCGACCACCCACAGGGGCTTCGACGAACCGTAAATGGATGTGGCACCGCGCACGCGGATACGTGGGGCCGTGCCGAATGTTCCCGACACGTTCTGCACCGACACGCCGGCCACGCGTCCCTCAAGCGAGCGCGAAATGTCGGCCACGCCGTCAAGCTTCGCCTTGCCGGCATCCACCTTCGTGGCAGCTCCGGTGAAGGTGCGCTTGTCCATCTGCTGGACACCGGTCACCACGACCTCGCCCAGCGTGCTCTCGTCGCCCTGCAGGTGTATGGTCATGCCGTCGCGCGGGGTGACGGTCTGCGATGCCATACCGATGTAGCTGACAACAAGTTTCTTACCCGACGGCACGCCAAGCGTGAACCGGCCGTCGCTGTTGGTAACCGTGCCCACCTTGGAGCCTTCCACCATGACGGAAGCTCCAATTGCCGGCTCGCCCTTATCGTCAAGGACGGAGCCGGTAATCTTAACTTGGGCAAATACCCCCCCCACTACAAGGAACAAGCAGAGGAGGAGCAAACTTAGCCTTTTGCTCATAAGTCTGAAAAGTTTAAAATGTTATAAATTCTCTCTGTTTAATGTCTTTTAGCTCGCTTACAACGCCTTTTTAACTCTTTTAGACATTTGTCGGCTGCAAAAGTATATATTTTTCCGATACGTGAAAGAATTTTTGTTATTTTTTTCTGCCGAATGTTATAATTGATAAAATATAAGCTTTTTATTCATTTAGTTAACATTTTCGGGGATATTCGGCACCTGGTTTCACCTTTGTTTGCAAATAAGCCGCAAGGCATCAGCGCCATCGGGAAACAGCCACGGCCGCAAGGCTCGCCACAGCCGCGGCGAAAAGGCGGTGGCGGCAACGGCGCAATCACGCTGCCATTGCGGCGCAACGGCACCCCCCTTGCGGCGCAATCGCCACGCCATAAAACAGCAATCGCGTCGCCGTTACGGTGTAACGGCGACGCGATTGCCAAAACGTGCACCCGGCGCATTGGCACCGGGCAGCCGTGTCATCTCACGACAACCTTCTTGCCATCGACCACGTACATGCCCGACGGCAGGCGACGCACGCCGTCGGCAGGCATCACGCCAACCTTCCTGCCCTGCAGGTCGTGGACGGTGACCATGCGCGACGGGTCGGCGACGGTGGCGGCTGGCACGCCCGTGGATGCGTCCAGCACGTAGGCGTGGCTGTCGTCGAACCACAGCTCGGGCGACATGTAATAGTAGCTGCTGGCCTTCAGCGTGCCAACCTCGGGACGGATGACGTACTTGCCGTCGGGGAGGTCAGTGAACGAGAAGGAAAGCGAGATTGAGGTGCCAGCCTCAATGTCCTTGTTCAAGGTGGCCAAAGGCATTCCGTCGGGAAGGGCCTTGGTGTTGTAATCGACGTACTTGCCCGTGGCTTCGTCGTACCTGTTTATGAACACCGCGAAGTTGGTGCCCGCCGCCACCTTGTCGTTGCTCACGAGGACGGCCTTGCCAACGATGCTCTTGCCCTGCACGTTGGCAACCACTCGCCCGTCGGCATCGACGGTCTTCGACGACTCGTCCTCGCCCGTAACCGTCATGCTTTCCAAGTAGAACAGCCCGGAGACATCCTCGCCCGTAACCTCAACGTCCCCGAGCGTGGCGAGCACGGCCCTGCCCGAAGCGTCGGCGCACAGCCACAGCGTGTATGTGCCCGAGACCGACGGGTGCCATATCATTGACACCTCAGCCGTGCCGCCGGCATACATGCCCACCTGGGTAGAAGCCAGGGCCTTGCCCTTGTCGCCGGTCTGGCTCGCGAAGAGGTAAAGCTTGCTCTCGAAGGCGCACGAGCCGTCAGACTTTAACGTAGCCGACACCTTCGCAGAACGTCCCGTCACCACTGCGCCGTCAACGGCGAACGAGGTCACGGCGACCGACGACAGCATGTCGGGCTCGTCGGTGTCACTGGCCACCACCGAGCCGTCGTCGGCAACGGTGACGCGCAGCACGCGCTTGTACCACAGGCTGCTCCAGTCGGCATCCACGCCTGCCTGCCGCGCCATGGGCACCACGGTGTAATTGCCCGGCGCCAACGTGCCAAGGTCAATGCGCGCCGCGGCGGAAACGTAAGTTTGTATTGGCATGTTGTTGACTGTCACCACATTGGACAGCGGCGACAGCGTGCCGTCGTCTGCCACAGAGCCGAACGCATAGTCGTAAGAAACCGTCTCAAGCGCGGCGTTGCCCAGACAGAAAAAGCGTGTGTTGTCAAACCACTTGTAATCATGCATCACAGCCGTAGAGGCAGCCTTGCCGCCATGGTCGGGCCCGGCGCCCACTATCATCTGCTGCGAATAGGCGTATCCTTCCGAGCTGGAGGCATTGCCAGCTCCCACGCCGGTGTCGTTGGGGTTGAGCACCGACAGCAGGAACGCACCGTCGCCGATGCCGCCCCAGCCCCAGTTGACGTAGAAGAAGTTGTTTGCGTCGTAACCCTCTATCACGAATGCGTGCCCACCCGAGCTACTTGTCTGCCCCGAATAGCACACCGTGCGGCCGGCCGCCAGCTCTTCGTAAACGATGTCGTTCCACTGCTCAGTGTAATAGCCGTCGTCGCGGCTGATGGCCATGACCGAAGCGTCAAAGCCGAAATACTTCCTCAACGCCCATGGGATGTTGAACATCACCGCCCCAGAGCCTCCGTTGCTCGCCGGGCCATAGTCCATCCGCACGGCAGCCCCACAATAGAGCATGAGGTCTGCCACGGCCTTCTTTTGCGCATCGGTGGCAGTGCCGTCGTATGACAGCGGCATGTTCTCCCAGTCTATTTTCGAGCCTTCGGGCACAGCCGCCACCTTGGTCTCATAGCCGTTCCACTTGGTCTTGCACGTGTAACCCGGTATCTCGGCGGTCGTGGCAGCGACCATCTTCGCAGGGTGCCGCTGATACTGGTGGTAAATCATCTGCGCCATGGCCGTCGCCACGCATCCCGTCACCGACTCGTGGGTCAAGCCAACCTTCGGGCAAGAAGCGTTGTAGGGATAAGTCTGGTTCCACTTGGTCGTCAGCATCGGGGCTATCCGGGCACGGTCGCCGGTGGCGCGCGTGGCAGGCGCAGTGGCGGCTCCCGTGGCACGCAGGTGCCTTATCTGGCGGTCGTACTCGCCGAGCCACCAGCGCATGTTGTCGGGCATGGCATCCTCGGTCACCGTGCCGCTGAGCGAGTAGCCGAGAACCGGCTCGGTGGCATCGTCGCCCGAGACGACCACGAAGCCCTCGTCGGCTCCGACGTTGAACACGTAGTAGGTGGCAGCCGTGTCGGCCGTTGCGGCATCGGCCTTGGGCGCGGCAAACGCCTTGGCGCCCGACGACATGGTGACGCCGCGTGCGGCGAGGAAGTCCTCGGCAACGGCACGCGCCGAGCGGCGCGACACGGGGCCTGCCCAGGCGCTGAGCGCGAGCACGGACAACAGCAGTAACGCAAGTCTTTGCATCATATCAATATTATTTATGGATGTTTTTGGGTTTTGACTTTCACGTGCCAAAATTAGCGAAAAAGTTTTAAATCCCATACATTATAATTATAAAATGTTATCTGACAATGTGTTTTTTCTTTACGCCACACGGCTCCACGACAACCCCCCAGGCGCAACATTCGCCATGCCACGGCACCACCCCGTGCCGCCATTAATGTCACATGGCACGCAAAAGTAACCACGCGCATGGCATTTTTCCCACACACGCCACACGGCACGCCAGCCATGCCGCCACGGGCACGCCTCATGTTAATTATTCGATAAAGGAACGCCATTTCTGAATTAATTTATTAACTTTGCACCTTGAACGATAATAGGTTGATAAAAAATTGATCATGAGAAAACTCACATACTTATTACTCCTGATTGCCGGCATGGCGTTTTTCGCCGCCTGCGACGACGACGTGACATACGCCGACCAGGTGAAGCAAGAGCGCACGGCGATAAACAAGTATCTCGCCGACTCGGCGGTAACCGTGATAACCGAGAACCAGTTTTGGGCGCAGGACAGCACCACCGACGTGTCAAAGAACGAGTTCGTGCTGTTCGAGTCGAGCGGCCTTTACATGCAAATAGTGCGCAAGGGCGCCGGCAAGCCCATGGCCGACGGCGAGAGCGCCACGGTGTTGTGCCGCTACACCGAGCGCAACCTGCTGACCGACTCCATCCAGCTGTCGAACACCATATCGCCGTTCTACTATCGCTACGTCGAGGCAATGAACGTGTCAAACAACTCGGGCACCTTCGAGGGCAGCTTCGATGCCAACAACAGCCTGATGTACCTGTTCTACGGCACCACCACCGTGCCCAGCGGATGGCTGGCAGTGCTGCCATACATAAACCTGGGACGCTACGCCAACGAGGGCGACGAGCTGGCGAAGGTGCGCATAATAGTGCCGCACGACATGGGACAGCAGTACGCCACGTCGAACGTCTATCCGTGCCTCTACGACATAACGTTCCAGAGGGGAAGGTAAAAAGAACAGAAAGCTGAAAAACACTAATTCCTAATATGACACTTATAAAATCCATCTCAGGCATCCGCGGAACCATCGGCGGACCCACGGGCGACACGCTGAACCCGCTCGACATAGTGAAGTTCACATCGGCCTACGCCACCTTCATACGCAAGAGCGGCAAGTCGGACAGCAACACCATCGTGGTGGGGCGCGACGGGCGCATCTCTGGCCCAATGGTGAGGAGCGTGGTGTGCGGCACCCTGATGGGCATGGGCTACGACGTAATAGACATCGGCTACGCCACGACACCCACCACCGAACTGGCTGTGCGCATGAGCCACTCGGCAGGCGGCATAATAATAACAGCCAGCCACAACCCACGACAGTGGAACGCGCTGAAGCTGCTGAACCACGAGGGCGAGTTCCTGACGAAGGACGACGGCAACGAGGTGCTGGACATAGCGGCGAGGGAAGACTTCTGCTACGCCGACGTTGACAGCCTCGGCTCGTACACTGAAGACGACTCATACGACCAACGCCACATTGACGCGGTGCTCGCGCTTGAGCTTGTTGACGTTGACGCAATACGCGCGGCGCACTACAAGGTTTGCGTCGATTCGGTCAACAGCGTAGGCGGCAGGATACTGCCACGCCTGCTCGACGCACTGGGCGTGGAACACAAGTTCATAAACGGCGAGTGCGACGGCCAGTTCGCGCACAACCCAGAGCCGCTGGAGAAGAACCTCGGCGGCATAATGACCGAGGTGGCACGGGGCGGATACGACCTCGGCATCGTGGTTGATCCCGACGTTGACCGCCTGGCGTTCATACAGGAGGACGGGCGCATGTACGGCGAGGAATACACGCTCGTGAGCGTTGCCGACTACATACTCGACCACGTGAAGGGCGCAACCGTGAGCAACCTAAGCTCGACGCGCGCCCTGCGCGACGTGACCGAGAAGCACGGCTGCCACTACTACGCCGCAGCCGTGGGCGAGGTGAACGTCACAACGAAGATGAAGGAGGTTGGAGCCGTGATAGGCGGCGAGGGCAACGGCGGCGTAATATACCCCGAAAGCCACCACGGACGCGACGCGCTCGTGGGCATAGCGCTCTTCCTGAGCAGCATGGCGCAAAAGGGGCTGAAGGCTTCCGAGCTGAGGGCTTCGTTCCCGAGCTACCACATGGCAAAGAACCGCATTGACCTGCAGGCAGGGACCGACGTGGATGCCATACTCGATGGCATGAGCGAGAAATACAGCAAGATGGACGGCGTGCAGGTGACTGACATCGACGGTGTGAAGCTCGACTTCCCCGACAAGTGGGTCCACATGCGCAAGTCGAACACCGAGCCAATCATCCGTGTCTATTCAGAGGCTCCGACAGCGGAGGCTGCCAACGAACTGGCAATAAACATGATGGACGAAATAGAGGAGCGCAGCCGAGCTTTGACGGCAAGAGTCAATCCTTGGGAAAGCGGTCTCAATCCCTTCGGAGAGGCGTTCTAAATTCCAGGAAGCAACTCTAAATTCCAGGAAGCAACTCTAAATTCCAGGAAGCAACTCTAAATTCCAGGAAGCAACTCTAAAAATCAGAGAAGATTCTCGTTTTTAGGGAAGACTCTCAAAAATTCTGGGAAAGCACTAAAAAATTCCAGGAAGGCACCAAAAAATTCCAGGAAGGTCCAAAAACAGGAAATACATTCAAAATCCTTGGGAAGCGTTGGTGGCTTCCCAAGGATTTTCTTTTTTACCCAATAGCCTCTCAGCAAACGACATTCCCACAAAGCCACAACCATCCGAGGACAATGGCACATATAAAAAAGCAGTCCCCCGACCACAAGGTCGGGGGACTAACGTTATCTTATGAAAACACTTTTTCCTAAAGATTTTTTGAGCTTGATTTGATGGTTTCCGCCTCACGGCGTCAACCAACCAATCTTGCATCAAATTGTTACCTGAAAACTTAAATCAATCTTAAACCTAAAAAACTAATAACCTTTTGAACCTAAAAAACAATCTATCAAAACCTAAAAACTAAAAACCTATATGAAAAATCTACTACTTATTAATCTTGTTCCTTTTAACGAGTGCAAAGGTAGTGTGTTTTTTACACCCCTACAACTTTTTCATTCAAAAATCTTCAAATCATCCCACATTTTTGATTTAAATCAACATATTGTGTGCGCACACAATGTTTATTATGGGGAAAACCCACTTTCACGCACAAACCACAATCACGTTTAAGCCCCACCGCCACGTCACGCAGGCAAGCATGGCACGCAACAGCCTGAGCTGCTTTTAATTGATTTAAACATAACTGTTGATTTATTTAACACCACGACACCCATTCGTTCAAATCAAATCGCTATCTTTGCAAGCGAAACCACGCAACGGCAATAACCAACAACCACATACCATGAAAGACAAAACCATCCCCGCGACAATCATTGCCATCGGCATCATCATCCTGGGACTTTGCATGAAAAGCGGCATTGACAACTTCACCGAGAAAGACCGCAAGGTGACCGTGAAGGGACTGTCAGAGAAAGAGGTCAAGGCCGACAAGGTGACGTGGCCCATCGTGTACAAGGAAATAGGCAACGACCTGCCCGACCTTTACAACCGCATTGGCGAGAAGCAGCGCGTGATAAAGGCGTTCCTTGCCAAGAACGGCGTGACCCAAGACGAAATGAGCATAAACGCCCCGAAGGTAATAGACATGTCAGCCGAGCAATACAGCAACGGCCAGAACCCATACCGTTACAACATCACGCTCGTGATAACCGTGACATCGAAAAACGTTGACCGCATACGCGGCATAATGGCTCGGCAGGGAGAACTGCTGAAACAGGGCGTGGCCATCGTCTCAGGCGAATACACCAACCCCGTGAGCTACGAGTACGTGTCATTCAAGCAGATGAAGCCCACCATGATGACCGAGGCAATAGAAAACGCGCGCAAGACGGCGGAGCAATTCGCCAAGAACAGCGAGTCGAAACTCAACAAGATCGTCTCGGCGGACCAAGGGCAGTTTTCCATTGACAACCGCGACAGCAATACGCCTTGGATAAAGCGCGTAAGGGTGGTGAGCACCGTGACCTACTCGCTGAAAGACTGAAGCCCAAGCCTTCCCAACCACAAAAAGACCGAAAAGCCAAGACGGCCAATCACTGACGTTAAAAATGATAAAAAGCCGCCACGTTTGCAAAACATTTCATATCTTTACGCCGAAAAACCAACCTACCTTTCTTAAGACAAGGCAACCTATTTAAAGAACATGACCTACAAGCTCACATACCTCGATTGCGAGCGGCGGCACACCGCCGCCGAAGGCGACAACCCACCACTGCAACATGGCGACGGCACGAAGCCACTCTCCTTCTACCTCGCCATGGAAGAATGGGCAGCACGCCGGATGCCTGCCGCCGGATACTTCTTCATGTGGCAAGTCATGCCATCGGTAATATTCGGGCGTAACCAAGTGGTTGAAAACGAGGTCAACACCGAATATTGCCGCCACAACGGCATAAGGATGTACCGCAGGAAAAGCGGTGGCGGATGCGTTTACGCCGACATGAGCAACGTCATGCTCTCATACATAACGCCCGAGGACAACGTAACCGAGACCTTCGCCAGCTACCTCAATATGGTGTCAGAGACGCTGCGCACGCTCGGGCTTGACGCATGTCCGTCAGGGCACAACGACATAATGCTCGGCGACCGCAAGGTCTCGGGCAACGCCATCTACCACCTGCCCAACCGCATAATAGCCCACGGCACGCTGCTATACGACACCGACATGGAAAACATGCTGCACGCCATAACGCCATCGCACGCCAAGCTCTCGAAGCACGGCGTGGAAAGCGTGCGCCAGCGCATCTGCCTACTAAAGGACTACACGCCGCTGCCACTCGACGAGATAAAGGCACGCATACGCAGACACCTGTGCGGCGACAACGTTTACCGACTCACCGATGCCGACATTGCCGAGGTCAGGGAAATAGAGCGCGAATACCTTGACCCCGACTTCGTGTTCGGGCTTTGAAAGAGGCTGACCAACGTCGCCGCCACAACACACATTATTATATGCCGCAACACACATTATTATATTAATGTTGCGATATTATATAACGTTGCGATACGCCAACACACAAAAAAACATACCATAAAAACCTTCCCCCAGCCACCACACACGGAAAGCGACGGGAACATAACAAAAAACCTGAAACACACATGAACAACGAGTTGAAAAAGACCTGCCTCCACTCACGCCACGTGGCGCTCGGGGCACTCATGCAGCCCTTTGGCGGCTTCGACATGCCAATACAATACACGTCCATCATCGACGAGCACAACGCCGTGCGCCAGCATTGTGGCGTGTTCGACGTGTCGCACATGGGCGAGGTCTTCGTCTCCGGCCCCGACGCCGAGACATTCGTCAACCACATCTTCACCAACGACGTGCGCACCATGGCCGTGGGCAAGGTGATGTACGGCATGTTGTGCCGCGCCGATGGCGGAACCGTGGACGACACGTGCATCTGCAAGCTCGGCGACAACCTTTACCTGCTCACCATAAACGCCGCCAACATAGCCAAGGACAACCAGTGGATTTCCGACAACGCCAACGGATACAACGTGGTGATAGGCTACAAGAGCGACGACTACGCCCAGCTTGCCATACAGGGTCCCGAGAGCGAGGACATGATGGAGAAGACGCTTGGCATACCGTGCAAGGAGCTTTGCTTCTACGAGGTCAAGACGCTGCGCCACAGCGAGGAGGACATCATCGTGTCGCGCACCGGATACACCGGCGAGGACGGCTTCGAGGTTTACGGCACGCCAGCCTTCATTGCCGACTGCTGGGACCGCCTCATGGACGCAGGCGTAACGCCGTGCGGACTTGGCTGCCGCGACACGCTGCGCTTCGAGGTTGGGCTGCCGCTCTACGGCGACGAGCTGTCCGACGAAATATCGCCCATCATGGCAGGACTTGGCATGTTCGTAAAGCTCGGCAAGCCCGAGTTCATAGGCAAGGAAGCCCTGCAAAGGCAGAAGACCGAGGGCGTTGCCCGCCGCCTGCGCGGCATACAGCTCGATGCCCACGCCGTGCCACGCCACGGATACAAGGTGCTGAAGGACGGGCGCGAGGTCGGCGAGGTCACAACGGGCTACCGCCTCATATCCGCCGACAAGAGCTGCGCCGTGGCTCTCGTGGACTCGGACCTGAAGCTCGGCGACCGCGTTGACATACAAATAAGGAAGAAGACATTCCCCGGCACGATAGTGAAAAAGAAATTCTACGACAAACATTATAAAAAATAAAAAATAAAAAATAAAAACTAAAAAGTAATATGGCAAAAGTTATTGAGGGACTCTATTATTCTGAGTCACACGAGTTTGTACGTGTAGCAGGCGAGACCGGCTACGTTGGCATCACCGATTACGCCCAGCAGCAGCTCGGCAACATCGTTTACGTGGACATGCCCGAGGTTGACGACGAGGTAAGCGCAGGCGAAGAGTTTGGCGCCGTGGAGAGCGTAAAGGCCGCTTCCGACCTCAACTCGCCCGTTACGGGCACCGTGGTGGAGGTCAACGAGGCTCTCGAAGACCAGCCCGAGCTTGTAAACCAAGACGCATACGCCAACTGGATAATGAAGGTCACCATCTCCGACATGGCTGAACTCGACAACCTTATGGATGCCAAGGCTTATGACGAATACTGCGCAAACCTTTAAGTACTTCCCGCACACACAGGCCGACATCGAGGCCATGCTCGCCAGGATTGGCGCGCAAAGCCTCGACGACCTGTACGCCGACGTGCCCGACGAGCTGAAGTTCAAGGGCGAATACGACCTGCCCGAGGCGATGGACGAAATTGAGCTGCGCCGGCACTTCAAGGCGCTCGCCGCCAAGAACCGCCAGCTGACGTGCTTTGCCGGGGCAGGCGTTTACGACCACTACATCCCGGCAGCCATACCGTCGATTGTGGAGCGCAGCGAGTTCCTGACAAGCTACACGCCCTACCAGGCCGAGGTGTCACAGGGCACGCTCCACTACATATTCGAGTACCAGACCATGATGGCACGCCTGACGGGCATGGACGTGAGCAACGCGTCAATGTACGACGGTCCCACGGCAACCGCCGAGGCGGCGATAATGGCCGTGGCATCGGCACGCAAGGCAAGCACCGTGCTCGTGTCATCCACCGTTGACGAGCGCACGCTCGCCGTGGTGAGGACCTACTGCCACTTCCACGGCATCGACATGCAGACCATAGCCGAGGACGGCGGAGTCACCGACCGTGCCGACCTGAGCGCAAGGCTCAACGAGGGCGGCGTGGCAGGTGTCATAACGCAGCAGCCCAACCGCTACGGCATCGTGGAAGACTTCACCGGCATGGCCGACGAGGCGCACGCCCAGAAAGCCATGCTCATAATAAACAGCGTAGCCGCCGACCTCGCCCTGCTGAAGACACCGGGCGAATGGGGAGCCGACGTGGCGGTGGGCGAGGCGCAAAGCCTTGGCATACCCATGAGTTTCGGAGGCCCGTACCTCGGTTACATGTGCTGCACCGAGAAGCTCGTGCGCAAGATGCCCGGGCGCATAGTGGGGCAGACCGTTGACAGCGAGGGCAAGCGCGCGTTCGTGCTCACCCTGCAGGCACGCGAGCAGCACATCCGCCGCCAGAAAGCCACCTCGAACATCTGCTCCAACCAGTCGCTCATGGCGTTGTGGGTCACCATTTACATGTCGCTCATGGGCAAGGAGGGGCTGAAGGAGGCCGCCCAGATGTCATACGACGGAGCGCACCACCTGCACGACGAGCTGCTCGCCACGGGTCGCTTCGAGCAGGTGTTCAGCAAGCCGTTCTTCAACGAGTTCTGCCTGCGCTACAAGGGCAACGCCGACGAGTTGCTCAGCCGCCTTGCCGACAACGGCATCCTCGGCGGCGTGCACATCGGCGACAACGTAATAATGATTGCCGTCACCGAGAAGCGCACACCGGAGGAAACTGAGCAGTTGGCAAGCCTCTGCGCCCTATAGCCATCGCCGCCACGGCGCACCAGCGCCACGGCGACGGCCAAAAGCCACACGGAAACGACCCCCTATCAACAAACATGGAAAAGAAATGAACAACCATTTATACGGCTCACTAATCTTCGAGCTTTCGCACCCGGGACGACGCGCCTGCTCGCTGCCCAAGAACCGCTTCCGCCACTACGACATGCCGGCGGAGGCGAGGCGTGCCGACGACGCGCGGCTGCCCGAATGCGACGAGATGACGGTGGTGCGCCATTACACCAACCACAGCGGCAACAACTTTGGCGTGCTGAACGGCTTCTACCCGCTCGGCTCATGCACCATGAAGTACAATCCCCCAATTAACGAGGAGATTGCCAACATGCCCGAGTTTGCCAACCTACACCCCTTGCAGCCTGCCGACACCGTGGGCGGAGCCGTCGAGGCGGAGCGTGAGCTGCGCCACGCGCTCGCCACGCTGACCGGGCTGGCCGACTTCACCCTCAACCCGTGCGCCGGAGCACACGGCGAGCTGACAGGACTGATGATAATAAGCGCCTACCACGAGAGCCGTGGCGACAAGGCAAGGCGCAAGGTCATAGTGCCCGACTCGGCGCATGGCACGAACCCGGCGTCGGCAGCCGTGTGCGGACTGGAGATTGTCGAGGTGAAGAGCACCGACGACGGACTCGTAGATGTGGAAGACCTCAAGCCGCTGCTCGGTCCCGACATCGCCGCCATGATGATGACCAACCCCAACACGCTCGGCCTGTTCGAGAAGGAGATACCCGAGATAGCAAGGCTCGTGCACGGGTGCGGCGGACTGATGTACTACGACGGGGCAAACCTCAACCCCATGCTCGGCGTTTGCCGCCCGGGCGACATGGGCTTCGACGTGATGCACGTCAACCTGCACAAGACATTCGCCACGCCACACGGCGGAGGCGGACCCGGCTCGGGCCCGGTGGGCGTGAGAGAGGGGCTTGAGCAATTCCTGCCAAGGCCAATAGCGGGCGAAGCCGACGCTGCCGACAACGGCATACGCGTAGGAGCATGGACGGGCAACTTCGCCGTCGAGCTGCGAGCGCTCGCCTACATACTGACGCTCGGCAAGGAGAACGTCAGGATGGTGGGACCGCTGGCAACACTCAACGCCAACTACATAAAGGAAAGCCTGAAGGACGACTACGACCTGCCCATAGCGGGCGTAAGCCCAGCCGACGGAACCCACGGCATGCCCGTGTGCAAGCACGAGTTCGTGTTCAACGGCCTGAAGGACAAATCGACGGGCGTAACCACCCTCGACGTGGCAAAGCGGCTGCTCGACTACGGATACCACGCACCAACCATCTACTTCCCGCTACTGTTCCACGAGGCCATGATGATTGAGCCAACCGAGAACGAGAGCCTTGAGACGCTTGACGCATTCATCGACGTGATGCGCCGCATAGCCAAGGAGGCGCGCGAGGAGCCTGAGGTGGTGAAAAGCGCGCCACACAACGCGCCGATAACGCGCGTTGACGACGTGCTCGCCGCACGCCACCCCATACTGACCCACAAGTGACAGTTTGCGGCGTGCCGTGGCACGCCGCAAGCCCCACCCCCAACCACATCACCATGAACACCGAAAACAACCCCACAGCCACCCCCGGCCGCAGCCTCATCATCATTGGTTGCGGCCCCGGCGGATACCAGACGGCGGCCTTCGCGGCTGCCAACGGCTTCAACGTAACCACCTTCGAGAAGGCACAGCCCGGAGGCACGTGCCTCAACCGTGGCTGCATACCCACCAAGGCCTACTGCCACGTGGCATCAACGCTGCTCGAACAGCGCAAGCTCGCCGACCTCGGGCTGACACCCTCAGCCCACCCATCCACGGCAATATCCTTCCCGGCGGTTCACGCCCACAAGGAAGCCGTGGTGGCACAGTTGCGGCAAGGCATTGAGACGCTGATGGCAGCCCCGGGCATAACCTACGTGAAAGGCGAGGCACGCCTGAAGGACGCGCGCACCGTGGAGTGCGACGGCCACCTCTACGCCGCCGACAACATCATAATAGCCAGCGGCTCACACTCGGCAATGCCACCCATAGAAGGCATCGGCAACCCACGCGTGGTAACGTCAACGGGGCTGCTCGCCATGGAAACGCTGCCCAAGCGGCTCGCCATCATAGGCGCAGGCGTGATAGGCATGGAGATGGCATCGGCGTTCGCGGCGTTCGGCGCCGAGGTCACGGTCATAGAGTTCATGAAAGAGTGCCTGCCGCCAATGGACCAGGACCTCGCCAAGCGACTGCGCAAGCTGCTTGAGAAACGCGGCGTGAAGTTCCACCTCGGCGCGGCGGCAAAGAGCATAACCGAGACCACGCAGCCCGACCCGTGCGCACAGGTGACGTTCTGCCAGAAAAACAAGGAGCTGACCATCGAGGCAGACACCGTGCTCGTGGCAACGGGACGGCACCCCAACACCGAGGGGCTGGGGCTGGAAGCCGCCGGCGTGGCATACGACCGCCATGGCATAACCGTGGACGAGAACCTTGAGACAACGGCAAAGGGCATCTACGCCATCGGCGACGTCAACGGCAGGCTGATGCTCGCGCACGCGGCCGAGCAGCAAGGACGGCAGGTGGTAGAGAGGCTGATGGGCAAGGGCACAGCCACTTGCCCAAGCGACGTGCCGGTGCCATCGGCAGTGTTCACCGTGCCCGAGCTTGCCGGCGTGGGCCCGCTTGAGGCACAGCTCAAGGAGCAAGGCGCGACGTTCGAGGTCCACAAGTCGTTCTACCGCGCCAACGGCAAGGCCGTGGCAATGGATGCCACCGACGGCCTGGTGAAGATACTGACCGACGAGGGCGGGCGCATCGTGGCATGCCACGCCCTCGGGGCACACGCCGCCGACATCGTGCAAGAGGCAACGGCGCTCATACAGCTCGGGGCCACCATCGGCGACCTGCACCACATCGTGCACATACACCCCACGCTGGGCGAGCTGCTGGTGTCGTGAGGCAAAGGCACGCAAACCACAGGAAAAACACATACACCATAGCGGCGCAACGGCATTACCGTTGCGCCGCTATGGTTTCGCCTTCACGCCGCATCCATCCCACCCCGGCGGCGCAATGGTGTCGCCATTGCGCCGCCGGGGCACGCTCACCTCTCCCTGCCGTCGCCCCCAGCAGCCTTCCTGTAACGCACCTGAGCCTCAAACGCGGCAAGCGTCTGCCCCGTGCGCTTCAACATGCGCATCTGCGCCATGTAAGCCTCCTCGTCGGCAGGGTCAATGTTGAATATCGCCTTCGCGCAATCGAGCACGCCCTGTGCGTCGTTGGCGGCAACCACGCTGCCCAAGACCGCCTTCAGCACGGGCATGAGCATGTTTTCCACCTCCGACTTGAATCCGTCGAGCAAAGGCGTGTCCATGCCAAGCAGGAACTTGCCGCGCGCCAGCATCTCCCTCATCTCGGCACGATCCGACGGGTCGTGCCCTCCCTCGGCTATTATTTCCGACATGCGCAGGAAGTCGCACCGGAACGGGTCGGCGTGGCGCAGGCAATACTTGCCCGACTCGTACACCAACGTAACGCCATCCATCTCGCCAAGCACCCGGCGCAGGTGGTTGAGCGCCACGCTGCGCGAGTTCTTTATCTTCTCGGGAGCCTTGTCGCCCCACACGAGGTTGCCCAGGTAGCGCGACGAGATGCCGCCCTCCGCCGAGTGCTGCAGCACCAGGCAGAATATCACCTTGAGCTTGTCGGTGAACATGTAAGTGATGTCCTTGCCAGAGCGGTCGGTGGCCAGGAACTCGCCGAAGAGGCAAACCGAGTTGGCACGCCGCTCCACGCCATGACGGCCGCCCACGGCACTCGCCACCATGACGGCTCGCCTGCGACGGCGGCGCACCAGCACCACTGCCGCCGACACGACCACGACCGGCACCGCCACGAGCAGCCACAACACCCACAGCCACGGACGGCTGGGCGGCACGCTCGCCGCGGCGAAAGCCTCCTCAGACAGCGCTGGCGAGCTGAGCACGTAAGCCCTGAAGGTTGACGCGTCCTTGTCGCCATACTCCATCACCGTGGCAACAAACCTGCGCAGCAGGCGGTCGTAGAAGAGGTTGGCCTCGCTCTCTATGCGGTTGGGGTGTATGGGTATGGAGTCGCCGAGCATCTGCCACGAGCCGTCGCGGATGCTGAAACGGAACAGCTTGAGCGACGAGTCGGAAAGATACTCGCTGTAGCCGAGCGTGTAAAAGCTGTCGCCGTTTATCACCATGCCCTTCGAGAACACCAGGCGGTCGTTGCCATCGCCGAAGTCGGCGTTCCACAGTTTCACCAGCTTGCCCGTGCGCGTGTCAAGGCGGTGCAGGTCGTAGTAGAACACGCGCCCCACGGTCTGGTCGCCCGACTCGTTGCCCATGCCGCCGAACATGTAAACGTAACGCTTGCCGTCGTAGCCCGCCGTGAGGAAGTAGCGCGGGAACCTTTTCCCCGTTATGTCGTCGCGCATCGCCCACCGACGCTCTGCCGTGGAGTAAGTGTAAAACGTAGAGTGGTAACGCATGTTGGCAAAGCCGCCATAGATGGTGAACTCGCCCGTGCCGCCGTCGAACCACGCCGCGTGGTGGTGCATGGGGCCCTCGTTGACCTGCGTGGCCGACTCGGTACGCCACGCGAAGGTACGAAGGTCGAGGCTCGCCACGGAAGGCTCGTCGCCCCCCTTGCCCTCGCGGAACACCTCGTAGGTGTAAAGGCGGTCGTTGGCGGCATCGATGAACCCGGTGCCCAGCCACAGCCTCACGGGGCACGGCGAGGCGAACGCCCGGTCGGCAGCCCTGTTGGCAGTAATGTCATACAGGTGCGCCACGTCGCGGTTGTAATATAATAATGTGTGCCTGCGCTCGTCGTAATTGTACCCCGCCGGAGTCTTCGATGCCGAGGCGAAGACCTTCTTCCACCGGTAATGGTCGTTGAGCAGCCAGTAGGGGTTTATCACGTTCCCCGTCTTCGCCCCCTTTGAGTCGTAAACCCTCTCGCCGGTGGCCTGCCTCAGCGGGAACAGCCACTCTCGGTCGCCGTCGGCAACCGAGAGCTCGCGCATGGAGAACGTCGGCACGTCTATGAGATAGTCGCTTCTGCCGAATATTATGTTTGGGCTGATGGCATCGGGCAGGTTGGCATGGCTCACCGTCCTCGCCTGCCCGTCCACATCCAGCGTTATGGTCTTCTTGTCCAGGTCGAAGCGCAGCCCCATCGTGAACCATTGCTTGGCGCGCAGCTTGGCACGGTCGAAGCGTATCAGCAGCAGCACCTTGTTGCCCTCCTCGTTGAGGGCGAAGTAATCGTTGCCACGCCCGTCGTAGAACATGTTGTACGCCTGCCTGCGCTGGCCGTCGGTCACGCGGACAACGTAGCCCACGTCCTCGCGCAACGGCAGCCTCATCTCGAACCTTATGTCCAGGACGTGCCTGAAGGTGTGGCGCTGCCCGCCGAACACGTCATACGACGTGCGTTTCTCTATCGAGTTGACTGTGCTCTGGAACGACAGCCCCTGCGCCATGGAACCGAGAGCCACGAGAAGCATGGGCAACATTGCTATAAGACACTTCAAAAACATGTTGATTTTTATTGTGTTTTTAGGTTTACGTTACCGCAAAGATAGTTAATTCATGTCACAAGGGCAAGGTTAATCAGGTTATTTTTAAGCAAACAGCCCACAAAATGATTATTTTTTCCCACAATTAACGAAATATCCGTGAAATTAACCACCAATTAACCCCTCCCGTAACCACGCCACCCCTAATTTTGTGGCGAGGTTTGGGCGCACGCCGCCAAAGCCAACGGGCGACAAACCGTAAACAGAAAAAAAATTTACATTAACCAAACATCCTAAAAACAAAAAAAGCATGAGAAAGTTTTTCAGCAAGCTGTCAGTATTGTTGCTGGCATGCTGCCTCGGTTTCGCGGCAAGCTCGTGCAGCGACGACGAGGAGACCGCACAGGCCACCATCGGCACGGTGCAGGGTATCATCACCGACGACTACAACAGTCCGCTCGACGGTGTTAACGTAAGCATTGACGCTACGGGCCAGAAGACAACCACCAACGCCAACGGCGAGTTCACGCTGACCGACGTGGGCATGGACAAGAACGTCTTGACATTCTCCAAGACCGACTACCAAACCATCAACGTGACCATAACGCCGCAAAGCTTCAACAACGGCGTGGCGCTCGTCAACGCAACCATGGAGTACGCGGCGGCTCGCATCGAGGGAACGGTGCTCGACGCGAAGAACGGCAACAGCCCCATGGCAGGCGTGAAGGTCAGTCTGGGCGGAGGCATGGAGACCACCACCGACGCCAACGGCACATACTCGATAAGCAACCTGCCCCTCGACGCTTACGCCGTGACATTCAGCCACGACGGATACGAGGACGTGACGCGCCAGATCGGAATTGACGCGTTCGTGGATGGCGTGGCAAAGCTTGACGTGACAATGGGCGGAAGGCAGATCCTGCCGCACAAGACCCTTGAGGACATCGAAAACTGCGACCACTGGTATTATAATGAGTACCGTGGCGGACGCAACGCCGAAAACTACCCACACTTCGACTGGTCAACCAACTTCATGGCGACGATGGACTTCTACGGCCAGTGGGAGGAGCAAAACGAGGGCACGACGCTGCAAATCGTCAACGACGACGCCGGCAAGGGCAACCCAGCCGACCTGAACCACTTCGATTCATACGTATATGGCCGCAAGCACGTCACCGACGACAACAAGACGATGACCATACAAGTGCGCAGCCACTCAACCTCCGCCGACGACCCGACCGTGTGGGGCGTGCAGGTAATAGACATGAGCCAGGCTTCGCCGGCAGCCGTCAAGCTGGGCGACAACCGCACCCTCGACCGCACCGACGGCAGCTACTCAAGCGAGGTGTTTGACCTGAGCGAGTACGTAGGCAAGGACATCGTGATAGCAATCGGAACATACCGCGCTCGCACCGGCGACTACTGGAAACAGCTCGTGCTGCGCCGCATAGCCTTCAACAACAAGCCCGTGGCAGAGGGCGACTGGGGCTGGCTGGCAGGAACGCCAATCAACGACGAACTGTCGGGATGGGGACTGACGCAGGAGATGGTACGCTCCATGATGCCGCAGACCATATACAGCTTCTCCGGAATATCACCCGAGGGCGGCAACCGCGACAGCTACGTCAACGCATACCGCTCGTGGCGCGAGGTGTCGCACATCGGAGCCACATGGGCTTTCGTGCCACTGCACAAGGACACTGAGCCGTTCGCAGGCGAGGGCTTCGTGATGAAGACCAACGGCGGAGGCACGCCCGTGAGCTTCACCGAGCCACAGGCTTACTTCTACAGCAAGTTCTCCATCGCCTCAGGCCACGACCACCTCACCCTGCGCTGCCGCAACTTCAACGCGACGAACGCCAGCTACTTCAAGCTGACGGCCATAACCAACGACATGCAGGTGACGCACCTTGAGCCACAAGCCGTGTCAGCCGACCAGTGGGGCAACGCCGAGAGCGGATGCGTGTGGTTCGTGCACGAGAACGGATCCGCAGGCAACCCGGAGGGCTACGCCACGTTCACCTATGACCTGACACAGTTTGCAGGGCAAGACGTAACGCTGTGCCTCGGCGTGTACAAGGGAACCGACAACGGCGACGAGAACAAGCTTTGCATCCACAGCATCAACGTGAACTGACAACGGGCTGACGGACAAAGACCGCAACAACACGGGTGGGGCCACACTGCCCCACCCCACTAAAAACATCACACAAATGAAGAAGATACTCATAACATTGGTCTCAGCCTTCGTAAGCGTGTTAGGGTTCTCCAGCTGCCAGAAGATCGAGATGGACAGCATCCCGTACACCATGGGAGGAGAGCCGTTGCCAACGCAACAAGGAGCCGAACTGGCGCAGCTGAACCTTACCCGGGCAATACAGATTACAGACTCAGCCATGGCCCACTACTTCACGGGCGAGAACATGACGCTCATGCGCCACTACAACCCCGTGACACGCTCGGCGGGCAGCGAGGTGGGCAGCGTCTGGATGTACACGAGCGCCATTGAGGCCGTCAACTCAGTGCTGCTGTCGCTCAACGACATGCGCGCGCAGGTACCGCAACTCTACGCCGACAACCACGACCGCTACGTGGCACTGCTCTCAAGGCTCTACGCTGGGCTGGAGTACTACGCCGGCACGTTCACCCTGACCTCGTACACGCAAACCAAGGAGTGGCGCGTGTATGCCGTCAACCGCGCCAACGAGCCAGGTGCGGCAGACGTGACGGGCATTCTCAACGTCTATGACGACCAGGAATGGCTCATACGCGAGATGGTGCGCTCGTACAGGGCAACAGGCAACGCCGAATACCTGCGCCAAGCCGAGTACCTGACCGAATACGTGCTCGATGGATGGGACTGCGCCACCGACGCCAACGGCAACGAGACCGGCGGCATAACATGGGGTCCCGGCTACGTGACCAAGCACGCATGCAGCAACGGCCCGATGGTGGCTCCGCTGGTGTGGCTCTACGAGATTTACCGCGGCAAGGCCGACCAAGTGACCTACGGCAAGATTGACCTCGACGGCAAACGCTACCAGGCCACGCAGGCAAAAGACCGCTACTACCTCGACTTCGCGAAGAAAATATACGCATGGCAGAAGAGGCACCTGCTCATGCCGAGCGGCGTTTACTATGACCTCATCGGCGCGACCACCAACTCGCCACAATACGAGACCGTGGACGGCACCAGATACCTCAAGGGACTCAAGCTCACCGACCCGTCGGGCAGGGCTTACACATACAACAGCGGCACCATGCTCTCAGGCGGAGCCGAGCTGTACCGCGTGACGCGCCAGCCCGAGTACCTCGCCGACGTGGCAGCCCTGACCGAAGCCACGTTCAGCACATTCGCCAAGGAAGACGAGACAAGGGAGGGCTATTACAACTACCCGATAGATGGCTTCAGCGTGTGGTTCAACGACGTGCTCATGCGCGGCTACGCCGAGGCTTACCAACAGCACCCAGGCACCAAGGAGGCACTTGCCACATTCCAGGCCAACCTCGACTACGCATGGGCCAACCACCGCCGCCAAGGACTGCTGCCCACCAACCTGCTCGTGGGATGGAGCATGTCGCAGGCCAACAACAACGTGGAAAGCCTGTCAACGTTCGCCTACGCGTCAGAGTACGCCGTGCTGGCCAACTGGCAGCGGGCACGTGGCGAGCAATAACACTCACATAGAAAACAACCAACCATGAAAACAATACTAAAGCAAACAGCGCTCGCGGCAATCCTCGCCATGTCATCGGCAGGAGTCTCGGCGCAGAATGTCACGGTGAAAGGCACTGTCACCGACCAGAGCAACGAGCCGGTCATCGGGGCCACGATATCAATCGAGGGGACAAACGCGGTCGCCGTGTCCGACATCGACGGCCATTACACCATACAGGCGCCCAAGGGCGGCAAGCTGGTGGTCAACTACGTCGGCATGAAGCAGCACGCACAGCAAATAAACGGGCGCAACGTCATCAACGTCATACTGCAAGACGACGTTAGCCTGCTGCAAGACGTGGTCGTGGTGGGCTACGGCACGCAGAAGCGAGGCTCCATAACGGGAGCCGTGGCTGCCGTCAAGGGCGACGAGATGGTAAGGACCAAGAACGAGAACCCGCAGAACATGCTCACCGGCCGCGTGGCTGGCGTGCGCGTATGGCAGAAAAGCTCCGAGCCAGGCTCATACAACAACAACTTTGACATACGCGGCATGGGGTCGCCGCTCGTCATCATCGACGGAATACCACGCGACATGAGCGACTTCCAGCGCATGAACCCCAACGACATACAGGACATATCGGTGCTTAAGGACGCCTCAGCGTCAATCTACGGACTGCGCTCGGCCAACGGCGTGGTGCTCGTCACCACGAAGAAGGGCGACGAGGGCACCGTAAAGGTGTCATACGACGGGTCGTACACCATGCAGAAGCCGAAGAGCATGCCAGGGCTGCTCGACGCCTTCAAGACAATGGACCTCTACAACGAGAAAGCCATGAACAACGTCAACGGCGGAGCGCCAGTATTCACCGAAGACTACTATGAGGCGTTCCGCAACGGGACACGCCGCCAAACCGACTGGAACAGCCTGATATTCGCCAAGAGCTCACCGCAGACCAACCACAACGTTAGCGTGTCGGGCGGAAGCGACAAGGTGAAGTACTTCCTCAGCTTCGGCTACCTCTACCAGGAGGGCTTCTTCAAGTCAGGCGACCTCAACTACAGCAAATACAACGTGACATCAAACGTCACCGCCCAAATCTTCAAAGGACTTAAATTATCACTTAACATCAACGGCTCCGCCGACAGGCAAAACAACCCGTGGTCAACCTCAACCGACATCATACGCAACTACTGGCGACAGGGCGTGCTCTTCCCGGCATACGCCGACGAGGCAGGCACCATGCTCAACTACGACGGCCTTGACCTTGAGGAGAACACCGTGGCAAAGATGACATCAAGCATCTCCGGCTACAGGACCTACAAGAAGAAGCAGTTGCTGACATCGGCGACCATCGAGTACGACTTCGGCACAATAACCGACGTTCTGAAGGGACTCAGCGCAAAGGCAATGGTGAGCTACGACTACCACCAAGACAACAACACGATGTTCCGCCGCGAGTATTACCAGTACGCCTACGACCCCGAGACGGGGACATACAACCAGAAGCTCTACTCGTCGAGCTCGCCAAACCGTCTCACGCGCGAGTTCTACGACAGGCAGCAGTTCCTAAACCAAATCACCATCAACTATAACCGCGACTTCGGCAAGCACAGCGTGGCAGCCTTGCTCGGCATGGAGACCCAGCGCCGCACCGGCGACAACTTCTACTCCGCCCGCAACCTCGCCTTCTCCTCGCCCTACCTCTTCAACGGCGTGGAGGACGCGCAAATCGGCAACAGCTACCCCGGCAGCGTTTACGCAGCCAACTACAACGCCTTCATCGGGCGCGCCAACTACAGCTACGCCGACCGCTACATCATCGAGGGGCAGTTCCGTTACGACGGCAGCTCACGCTTCGCACCCGGCAACCGCTGGGGCTTCTTCCCGTCGGTGAGCGGCGGATGGGTAGTGTCAGAGGAGCCGTGGTTCAAGAAGTCGCCACTGGCGTTCGTTGACCAGCTGAAGCTGCGCGCCAGCTACGGCGAGATGGGTGACGACTCGGGCGCAGGCTACGACTGGGTTTCCGGCTTCACGTACCCGTCAACCAACAGCAACTCCGAGAACGGATACTACAACCAGTACGCCCCGGGATACATTTTCGGCGGACAGTTCATATACGCCGCCACGCCGATGGCAATACCAAACGCCAACATATCATGGTACAAGGCGCAGACGTTCAACGTGGGCTTCGACCTCAATGCCTGGGACGGCCTCTTCGGAGTCTCGCTCGACTACTTCAGCCGCAAGATGACCGGGCTGTACGAGTACCGCACGTCGGAGTTCCCCACCGTCATAGGCGCGAACCCTCCACGCGAGAACGCCAACAGCTCGCGCAACTTCGGCCTTGAGCTTGAGCTGCGCCACCACAACAAGATAGGCCGCGACTTCGTTTACAACGTCAAGGCCATTGCCACCGTCACGCGACAGAAATTCCTCACGGCCATACAAAACGGCCCATACGCCAACGCCTACGACCAGTGGCGCTACGACAACCTGACCAACCGCTACCAGGGCGTGCAGTTCGGCTACGAGGGCAACGGACGCTACGAGAGCTGGGACGACATCTGGAACGACGACGTTTACCACGAGAAGGACGTGCTTCCGGGCGACTACCGCTACGAGGACTGGAACGGCGACGGCGAGATAAACAACCTCGACGAGCACCCATACGCCTACGACCAGACACCATGGCTCAACTACAGCCTCAGCTTCGACGCACAGTGGAAGGGCTTCGACTTCAGCATGTTGTGGCAAGGCTCAGCAATGGGCTCAATGTCATACGAGGAGCCGCTCTACTCCATCTGGGGACAAAACGGCGGCGGCGCGCTTGAGCAATACTGGGACCGCTGGCATCCCACGGAGACGGGAGCCGACCCATACGACCCAAGGGTCGAGTGGACAAAGGGCTACTACGCCTTCACCGGCCACTCCCCATACGCCAACTCCACATTCAACCGCGTAAGCACGGCTTACCTGCGCCTGAAGCAGGTCGAGGTGGGTTACACCCTGCCCAAATGGCAGCTTTACCCCACGCTCAACGTCCGCGTGTACGCCAACGCCTACAACCTGTTCACCATCACGGGCGTGAAGTTTGTTGACCCAGAGCACCCGAGCGACGAGCTTGGCCGCCTCTACCCGCTCAACCGCACGTTCACCTTCGGCTTGCAGGTCTCTTTCTAACAAAACCCAAACGATAAAAAGCAATGAAAAAAATATTGTCATTCATATCCGCCACGCTGCTCCTCATGACGTCGTGCGTTGACATGGACGTGGCACCGAAAAACATGGTCACGTCTGACCAGCTGCTCTCCAACGAGTCGGGCATGGACATTTACCTCGCGCGGCTTTACAGCTACATGCCCTACGAGGACTTCAAGTACATGGGCCAATGGGGCTTCAACTTCAGCGGCTGGCTGGTTGCCATGGGCATCGAGGGCACCGGCGAGTGCACCAACCGCGACGGCATCTGCCGCGCGTTCACAGGCGAGGACACCCCCTACTGGGGCATGGCGTTCACGCAGCTGCGCGACGCAAACTTCATGCTTGAGAACCTGCCCAAGTACAAGGCCAACTTCCCCGAGGTGACCTACAACCACTATCTGGGCGAAGCCTACTACGTGCGCGCCACCGTGTTCTACGCCATGGCAAAGCGCTTCGGCGGCGTGCCACTGGTGACCAAGGTCATACAGTACCCGCAGGAGTCGGACAGCCTGGAGGTGCCGCGCGCCTCAGAGGAGGAGACCTGGAACCAGGTGCTCGCCGACTTCGACCGCGCCATTGAGCTGCTGCAGCCCACAAGCCCCAAGGCTGGCTACTGCAACAAGTACAAGGCACTGGCATACAAGTCGGAGGCGATGCTTTACGCCGGAAGCGTGGCAAAGTACAACCAGACCGTCAGCGGCAACCTGACAGGCACCGGCAGCAAGACGGGCGTGCGCGTCATAGGCTTCGCCCCCGACCGCTGGGAGGCAGCCTCGAAGAAATACTTCACCGAGGCCTACAACGCCGCCAAGCAGGTGATGACCAGCGGCCGCTACGAGCTGTACAAGAAAAACTGGAAGGCAGCCGACGCCGACGCGCAATACCAGAACATGGTCAACATGTTCTTCGACAACGACAGCCCCGAGAACATCGACGTGAGGGAATACCTTTACCCCACCACCACCCACGGATACGACGCATACAACTCGCCGTTCATATACCACAGCCCCCTGTCGTGCGGCATGTGCCCCACCGCGGACTTCTGTGAGCTGTTCGACGGCTTCGGCCGCTACCCCGACGGCACGATACGCGTCACCGATGGCGCCAACAACACCTCGGGCCACTACCTGATGTTCGACCACCCGATGGACTTCTACAAGAACGTGGAGCCGCGCCTGAGGGCATGGGTCATATACCCCGGCGACTACTTCAAGGACAGCAACCAGGAGATACGCACCGGCACATACGTTGGCTCAACGCCCATCAGCCCGCTGTTCAACGACTACTCATACGCCACGTCAGACCGCACCTACCAGCAGCTTGACGCCTACTCGAAGAAGCCCAAGCAGCTGTACCTCAGCCCCAACGCCAACAGCAGCCAGGAGCAGGTGCCACTGGCAGACGGCACCACGATGAACGCCTCGGGCGCCAACGGCCCGTTCTACAACAACGGCGAGTCGTGCCTCACGGGACTCATGGTGCGCAAGTACCTCAACCCCGACGCGTCGGCGGTCATAGGCGAGGGCAAGTCGGCACAGCACTTCGTGCTCATACGCTACGCCGAGGTTCTGCTCAACATGGCCGAGGCAGCCGTGGAGATGTCGCTTGCCGGCGTGCAGGCCCCCGACGGCGGCAACCTGCTGCAGCAAGCCACCGAGGCCGTCAACATGGTGCGCGAGCGCGCCGGGGCGCCAACGCTCACCAACACCATCGACAACACCAACGCCGGACGCAACGTGGTGCGCCGCGAGCGCCGCAAGGAGCTGGCCTTCGAGGGCAAGACCAAGTGGGACCTGCGCCGCTGGCGCGTGAACCACTACGAGGGACGCGACGGCTTCTGGGGCGAGGAGCGCGACAAGGACGCTTACAGCAACAACAGCAACTACCGCTTCAAGGGCATTTACCCGTTCTACTCGACCGAGGCCAAAAAGTGGTTCTTTGACATACACTACCAGTTCATAAGCCAGAAGACGTTCAGCTACTCGGTGCTCGACTACTACTGGGCCATCCCAAGCGGCGAGGTGAACAAGAGCAAGTACATTGACCAACAGCCAAACAGATAACAGTAACGACAAAATACCCGACAACAAACCCAAACGACATGAAAAAGACACTATATCCAATAATAGCCCTGGCGATGGCGCTCTTCGGCAGCTGCGACGTCTTCGAGCTGGACAACTACGAGGAGCCGTCAGAGACAATACACGGTGCCGTGGTGGATGCCCAGACCGGCGACTCGATACAGACCGACCAGGGCAGCGAGGGGATACGCGTGCGTATGACGCAGCTCGACTACAGCGACAACGCCACCCACAACCCCGACTTCTACTGCCGCCCCGACGGCTCGTTCCGCAACACCAAGGTGTTCAAGGGCATATACAACGTAACCGTTGACGGCCCGTTCGTGCCCATCGTGCGCGAGAACAGCGACGGCACGCCCATAGCCGACGGTTCGCAGACGGTCAAGGTGCAGGGCACCACGGAATGCCTGTTCCGCGTGCGCCCGTTCCTCAACGTCGAGTTCGTGGGCTACCCCACGGTGTCCAACGGCCGCATAACGGCACGTGTCAAGGTGACGCGCGGCATAGGGCGCGACGAGTTCAGGGAACTTATTGAGCCAATGGGCAACTACGACGAGTCGTTCGCCGACGTGACCGACATACAGCTCTTCGTGAGCTACTCGTCGTCGGTGGGCTACCGCGCCCGCGACGAGCGCTGGTCGTCGAGCCAGACCTACGACGGCAAGTCGTTCGACGAGCTGCTCGGCACGCCCGTCACCATACGCTCCACCAAGGGGCAGGCCATACCCTCCGGCCGCCACGTATGGGTGCGCGCAGCGGCACGCATCAACTATGACACGCCCGTCGGAAGCGGCACACGCCGTTGGAACTACAGCCGCCCGATGGAGGTCATCATACCCTGACGGCGCAATGGCGTTGCCTGAGCGCCGCAATGGCGGCACCGCCACGGCGTGATGGCGACACCACCACGCCGCAAAGGCAACGCCACAAAGCCGCAACCACACAGCCGAGCCTCTCCACGGCGTGGAACATGCCACGCCGCCGAGCGGCTCAGGTTGCGTAAGGCACACCCTTCTCCCGACGGATCGAAAAACGCGCGGAGCGAGAAAAAACGTGGGGGAAAATAAGTGCCATGGCATGGTTTTTGTGTTATAACATCAGAAAAACACCTATATATGAAAAGAACATTGACACTTGCCTTGATGGCAGCAACGGCGACAGCCGCAATGGCGGCGATGACGCAAACCACGCCCGAGCCCAAGGGGGCAGCGGGCAACCCCGTGGGCTACGTGAACACGCTCGTGGGAAGCCTGTCAAACTTCCAGTTGTCAACCGGCAACACTTACCCCGCCACGGCACTGCCATGGGGCATGAACTTCTGGACCCCGCAGACGGGAGAGATGGGCGACGGGTGGACCTACTCGTACACCGCCAACAAGATAAGGGGACTGAAGCAGACCCACCAGCCCAGCCCATGGATAAACGACTACGGGCAGTTCGCGCTGATGGCGACGACGGGCAAGCCCGTGTTCGACGAGACGGCGAGGGCATCGTGGTTCTCGCACAAGGCCGAGACGGCAACGCCCTACTATTACTCAGTTTACCTTGCCGACTATGACATAACCGCCGAGATGGCACCGACCGAGCGCGCCTGCGTGGTGAGGTTCACCATGCCCGAGACCGACTCGGCAAACGTCGTCGTGGACGCCTTCGACAAGGGCTCGGCGATAACGGTCAACAAGGCACGCCGCACGGTGACGGGATACAGCGTGCGCAACAGCGGAGGCGTGCCCGACAACTTCAGGAACTACTTCGTGATGACCTTCGACCGCGACTTCAGCGTGACCTACGAGAACCACGGCGAGCACAGCGGAGCCATACTGACCTTCGCCTGCAAGCGCGGCGACAGGGTGACGGCGCGCGTGGCATCGTCGTTCATAAGCGAGGAGCAGGCGTGGCAGAACCTGAAGGAGGTTGGCACGAAGAGCCTTGAGGCCGTGAAGGAGGAAGGCCGCGGCCGCTGGAACGACGTGCTCGGCCGCATAGAGGTCGAGGACGACGACGTTGACCACCTGCGCACGTTCTACTCGTGCCTTTACCGCTCAACGCTCTTCCCCCGCAAGTTCTACGAGATAAGCGCCGCCGGCGACACGCTGCACTACAGCCCCTACAACGGCAAGGTGCTGCCCGGCACCATGTTCACCGACACGGGCTTCTGGGACACGTTCCGCGCGCTGATGCCGCTGGTGAACCTGGTTTACCCGTCTATGGGCGCTGAGATGCAGCAGGGACTCGCCAACGCCTACAAGGAGAGCGGCTTCCTGCCCGAGTGGGCCAGCCCAGGCCACCGTGGCTGCATGGTGGGCAACAACTCGGCGAGCGTCGTGGCCGACGCGTGGGCCAAGGGCATACGCGGGCAGGACATCGAGACGCTGTGGCAGGCCGTCTGCCATGGGGCGCACGCCACGCACCCCACGGTGGGCAGCACCGGCAGGCTGGGATGGGAATGGTATGACAAGCTGGGCTACGTGCCGTGCGACGTTGGCATAAACGAGAGCGCAGCGCGCACGCTGGAGTACGCCTACGACGACTGGTGCATTTACACGCTCGGCAAGGCGCTGGGCAAGAAGAAAAAGGAGATTGAGCCTTACCTGAAGCGCAGCTACAACTACCGCAACCTGTTCAGCGAGGAGTTCAACCTCATGCGCGGCCGCAAGAAGGACGGCTCGTGGCAAACGCCATACAACCCGCTGAAGTGGGGCGACGTGTTCACCGAGGGCAACGGCTGGCACTACACGTGGTCAGTATTCCACCGCCCCGACGACCTCATACGCCTCATGGGCGGCGAGGACGGCTTCAACGCCATGATGGACTCTGTGTTCAGCGTGCCGCCGGTGTTCGACGACAGCTACTACGGGCAGGTGATACACGAGATACGCGAGATGCAAATCATGAACATGGGCAACTACGCGCACGGCAACCAGCCCGTGCAGCACATGATTTACCTGTACGACTGGAGCGGGCAGCCGCGCAAGGCGCAACACTGGGTGCGCGAGGTGATGGACCGCCTGTACAGCGCCACCCCCGACGGCTATTGCGGCGACGAGGACAACGGCCAGACCTCGGCGTGGTACGTGTTCTCGGCAATGGGCTTCTACCCCGTCTGCCCTGGCAGCACGCAGTACGCCATCGGCACGCCTTACTTTGACAAGGTGACGCTGCGGCTGGAGAACGGCAACACCACCGTCATCACAGCCGACGACCCTGCCAAGCGCTTCATCCGCTCGAAGACCGTGGATGGCAAGGCGCATGAGGGCAACTTCCTGGAGCACGCCACGCTGACACGAGGCAGCCGCATTGCGTTCAACATGGAGTGAGCCGCAAAACACGGCATG
>CAYLUI010000004.1:0-102069 GCA_964386825.1 uncultured Prevotella sp.
TAGAAAGCATAGGGCTTCCTTGTTCGGACCGGGGTTCGACTCCCCGCAGGTCCACCATCATCACACGCAGTGACCGTGCCATGTGCCAGCCAACCCCGATTGTGCGGTTGTTGTCCAGCGCAAAGCACGGTCACTGCCTTTCATTTACAATTATGCTGACAGTTATCCGGAACACACACGAATACGGTCCTTTCGACGAACACACAGTGGCAAGATTTGTAAGCGAGGGCAAACTGTTATTACGCGACAGGGCAAAAGATCTTGAAACAGGGCAAGAGGGCACCATCGAGACGCTGCTAACGCAAAAAGGCATCCGCCCAAAAATTGGCAGCAACGGATCGCTCATGAAGCAGCTGGGACACGTAGGCAGCGACTTTATTCTGCCACATGACGACTTGAAAAGCCACAATCTCTTCGAAGACAAGCGTCTGCTTGTCTTAGCCGTCGTAGGGCTAGGATTGTCGCTAATAATGCTCATGCCAATAGGCGGCTACCTCGTCTTTTACGTAGTATCACTCTACTTTGCCATCATTTGGGGACTTTTCTTCTATTACCTTTTCTCCACTCGGCAAGTAAACATCAAGACCACCGCCACAACATTCTTCCTGACCCAACTTGGCGTATTCATCATTTTCGGATTCTTACACAACATAAATTTCTTTTACTTTTTCACCCAAACGCCCTTTCCACTCAGCATAATCGGATACATACTTGGAGTAGGCGTTACGGAGGAGTTCACAAAAATGATACCACTGTTCGTGCTGCAAAAACACTCACGCGAGCCTTTGCTGCCACAAACCATGGTTTATTACGGTCTTATGGCTGGCATAGCCTTCGGCGTGTTTGAGGGAGTGGAATATCAAACCACGATAAACGTACAAGCCGACTACACCACAGCCTTCGTGCTGAACATTGCACGCCTGACCTCCCTCCCATTCCTGCATGCCACATGGTGTGGAATAGCAGGTTACTTCATTGGCATGGCAGGACTGTACCCACGCTACCGCCACGCACTCTGGTTCCTCGCCCTTGCCATACCTGCCACACTGCACGGACTCTACGATTCGTTCGCCGCAGGTGCCTACCTCGTGTCTCTTTCCATTGACATGCTCAGCGTAATACTACTGATGGCATACATGAGACGAAGTGGCAAGTTAAGGGAAAGGCTCAGAATATAGCAACCGTCTTGACACAACATGACAAAAGGTACAAAAAACACATTCACAAACTCATAAAAGGCATATCAATCACACGTAAGAAAGAAATAATTCCTTTGAAACAAATATTTCAGCGTTTTGCATAAGAATTTGATTATTTTTAATTAATTTTGTACCGTATTAGAGAAATCAAGGAGTTCCACTCCCGTTTTTAATCAATTAATTTAACAAATCTTATGCAGAAACGACTGCTTTTTCTGATTTCGTTGCTGTTGTGTCTCACAACGACAATGATGGCACAGGTCACAACCTCTGGCATGAGCGGAAAGGTTACCGCTGGTGGCGAGGAAGTGATCGGAGCGACCATCGAGGCCATACACGTGCCTACTGGTACAAAGTATCAAGCCGTAACCAACACCCGTGGCATGTACGCCATAAACGGTATGCGTCCCGGCGGTCCTTACTCCATGAAAGTAAGCTACATTGGTTACCAGACAAAGGACTTCAAGGACATCAACTTGCAGCTCGGTCAAACTTTTGGCTTGAACGTATGGCTTGACGAGGACGCACAGCAGCTCGGCGAAGTCGTGATTGAAGCCAAGGCAACAAAGTTTACGACAGAGCGCACTGGTGCGGCAACCAACATCGACAACGCACAGATGCAGAACATGCCTACCGTGAGCCGCAGCATTACAGACATCACTCGCCTGTCGCCATACGGTGGCAACGGCATGCAGTTTGGCGGAACCGACGGACGTACAGCCAACTTCACTGTCGATGGTGCCAACTTCAACAACAACTTCGGTCTCTCCGACAACCTTCCCGGTGGCGGAAACCCTATTTCCATCGATGCCATACAAGAGCTTCAGGTCGTGATTTCGCCTTATGACGTGCGCCAGACCAACTTCATCGGCGGCGGCATCAATGCCGTAACCAAGAGCGGAACCAACAAGTTCAAAGGCACGGCTTACGTTTATCACCAAAACGAGCAGATGCGCGGAGATGCCGTCTATGGACAGCAGATAGCCGGTGCTCGCGACAAGGATCGCTCAACAACCTACGGCGGAACATTCAGCGGCCCAATCATCAAAGACAAACTGTTCTTCTTCGTAAACGGAGAATACACCACAACCCCATCAGTTGCAGTGCGTTGGCGCGCTTCAGAAGATGGAGTTGGCGACGAATCGCAATATCTCTCATACGCAACTGTGGCTGACATGCAGCGCGTCAAGGACTTCGTGGCAGAGAAATACGGCTACGACACCGGCTCTTACACGTCGTTCCCGGCAGACAAAAGCAACACAAAGCTTTTGGCAAAGTTGACATGGAACATCAACAACATGCACCACATGGACTTCCGTTACAATTATACGAACAACAAGAACTGGACTGGTCCGAACGCTACGTCAATGGACGGCGGCACACGCTCGCCTTATTCACGTGCTTCTTTGTATAGCATGGTTTTCTCCAACTCAATGTACTCGACGAACAACAAGGTACACTCCTTCTCACTCGACCTCAACAGTCGCATCTCAAACGACATTTCAAACCAGTTCCTCGCCACATTCTCAAAGCTTGATGACGTGCGTGGCAGCAACTCGTCTGAATTCCCGTTCATCGACATTCAGGACGGCACAGGCCAGAACGTACAGTACATGTCTCTCGGCTACGAGCTTTTCACTTGGAACAACGCCGTACACAATACCGTATGGAACATAAAGGATGACCTTACATGGTATCTCGGCAATCACAAGCTGACCCTTGGAGCAATGTATGAGCACCAGATGGCAGACAACCAGTACATGCGCAATGGTGCAGGCTATTACCGCTATGCTTCTGTTGATGACTTTATAAACGGCGCAACCCCTGAGGTTGTATGCCTCACTTACGGTTACAATGGCGAAAAGACCCCTGCAGCCCGTATCAACAGCAACAACTTCGGCCTCTATGCCCAAGACGACTGGCAGGCTTCCAAGAACTTCAAGCTGACATACGGTATCCGTTTTGACCTTCTTGCATACGAGAACGGCGACCTTATGACAAACAATGCTATTCTCGCTCTCGACTATGACGGTCGCCATATTGACACAGGCAAGTGGCCCGGAGCCAAAGTCCGCGTTTCACCTCGCGTTGGTTTCACATGGGACATCCTTGGCGACCAAAGCCTACGCTTGCGTGGCGGCACAGGCTTGTTCTCCGGGCGTTTGCCATTGGTATTCTTCACCAACATGCCATCCAACTCGGGCATGGTGCAATACAACGCCCAACTAAACGGCAAGACTACCGTTTATAACGCCGGCAAAAAGCAAAATGTCATGCCTTGGTACACAGGCCCGACAACGACCGATGCCAACGGAAACACTTACATTGACATGAGCCAGTTTGCAGGAGGCCTTGTTACGGATGCAAACGGTAAAGCCACCATACAGGCTCTCTACGACAGACTTGCGTCCATGGGATACCCGACCACAATATCTTCAGAAGAGGGAACAAAACCCAGTTCTATATCTGCCGTTGACAAAGACTTCAAGATGCCACAGGTTTGGAAGACTACACTCGCTGTAGATTACCAACTGCCCGTGAGCTTCCCATTCACAGTCTCCTTGGAAGGCATGTTCAACAAGACTCTCAACGCTGCCACAATTTCCGACTGGAGCATTATGCCCGTAGAAGGTTTCGCACGTTGGAACGGTGCTGACAACCGTCCTATCTTCCCTTCAGGCTTCCGCAACGACCGCACAAAGGCTTTCGTACTTGACAACACGAGCCGCGGCTATGGCTGGTCATTCGTTGCTTCTGTAAACACGAAGCCATTCGACTGGATGGAGTTCCAAGCTTCTTACAACCATACCGTGAACAAGGAAGTGACAGGAATGCCAGGTTCAAACGCAGAGTCTGCCTTCACCTACGTACCCACAGTGTTCGGCCCGAACAACATCAAGCTGCACAACTCGCAGTATGTAACACCGGATCGTATTTCTGCAGGTCTCACCATTCACGACAAGAGCGGCAACCACTATTCACTGTTCTATGAGACATTCCACGGCGGCTACAACTACAGCTACATGATGGCAAACGATATGAACGGTGACGGTTATTCTTACGACGCCCTCTACATCCCGACAGACGAGCAGGTTGCAAACAACGAGTTCCGCTTTGCAAGCAACGACGACCGCGACCGCTTCATGGAGTACGTCCACGGCGACAGCTACCTGAAGAACCGTCAAGGCGAGTATGCCGAGGCTTACAGCGTTTACAATCCTTGGGTACACCGCATTGACTTCAGCTACAAGCACGACTTCAAGATCTACAGCGGCAAGACAAGCCACAAGCTTCAACTGAGCTTCGACATGAAGAACGTGCTCAACTTCTTCGACTCAAAGTGGGGCGTGATGAAGACAATGAACGCTTCGCTCAACGAGGGTCGCATCCTGCGCTACGACCACACCGATGCCGACGGCTACCCTGTATTCACCACTCCGGCTGCCGTGAAGAGCGGCGTAAAGACATGGGTGCCAAACTACGCTATTGGCCAGTGCTGGTATGCTTCCGTCGGACTGAAGTATTATTTCAACTAAACAAAACATAGAACAACTATGAAACTCAAACATATTTTCACTGCGTTGCTCGGACTGGCTTTAGCATCAGCCTGCTCTGACGACAACACGATAGGAACGCTGTCGGGCTTGACACTCGACAAGTCATACGCCACTATCTCACAGACGGGTGGCGACGCTACGGTGACTGTCAACGCCAACGGAAACTGGCAGTTGGAAAAGATTTTCCAAATAATAACCAAGAACGGCGACGTACGTGACACCACATACCAAAGCACTCCCGCATGGCTCACAGTAAGTACCGAAAGCGGAGCAGCCGGTCAAACCACCATGACCTTTCATGCCGACAAGACAGAGTCTGGCCGTGAGGCACAGCTCAAAATTACATGCAACGGCCAAACCCAGTTCCTGCAAATACGCCAAGGCTCAATGGAGGCAACTTCTGCCACATGTGCCGAAGTGATAGCCGGAGCCGACGGCAAGACTTTCCGCGTAACAGGTACCGTACAGGACATTTACAACACCACCTACGGCAACTTCTATCTTGAGGATGCCACAGGACGTATTACAATTTACGGAACACTTGACGCCGAGGGCAAAACCAAGAATTTCGCCTCGCTCAATATAGAAAACGGCGATGAGATAACCGTTGAAGGACCAAAGACAACATACGGCTCTACCATTGAGCTTGTTGACGTTACGGTCATCAAGATTACGAAATCTCTCATCAAGCTCGTCAGCACACAGGAAGAACCCATCGACAAGAACGGTGGTGATTTCAAGGTAAAGGTTGCCTACAAGGGTAGTGGCGCAAACCCATCAATTCCTGAGAACGCAAAGAATTGGCTCGGAGTTAGCAACATCGAATATATTGCCGGCGTTCCCACCAAGACAGTCCCCAATCCTGCCGACACTGCCGTCATAACATTCCACGCACAGCCCAACGTTGCCGCATCACGCGCTGCTGATGTCGTGATAAGCTCAAACAGCTCGTCAGTGAAAGCCACTGTCACACAGGCAGGAGCCATCATCTCGGCAACACTCGCAGAGTTCCGCGCAGCCGAGGTGGATGCGAATATACAATATCGTCTCACAGGCCTCGTGACACGCATTGACAGCTACGGCAACATTTACATCAACGATTACACTGACATTTCCGGCTCTGTTGAGATTTACAAGCCGACTGGCGACCTCGCCAAGAGCGTGAAGGTTGGTGACATTGTTACTGCCGTTGGCGTACGTGATCAATATAACAAAACCGTAGAATTGGCAAACCCGACCATCGAAAACGTACAGGCAGCCAAGAGTGCAAGCCTTGCTGAATTTAACGCCCTGCCCGATGGTAACGACATGGTGATGATTACCGGCACCGTCAAGGAAATAAAGAATGACCTGTACGGAAACCTATATGTCACCGACGGCACGACAGACGTTTATGTTTACGGCATGTTTGGCTACGGTGCACCAAAGGGAGCCGACCAGCAAAACTTCCTGTCGCAAAACAATATAAAAGTGGGCGACACCATAACCCTTGTTGGAGCGAAAACATCGTACAATGGCTCACCACAGATGAAGAACGGATACTACGTTTCCCACACATCTGCGGCAGAAGCAAAATAAGAAATCAACTAAAAGATTTAGGAGAACTTTTCCGTTCTCCTCCCATCCTATCAAATGAGGTTGTGCCTTGAGCATAACCTCATTTTTATGTATGCGCTTAGAAAAAGAAGGACTTTTATTATCCTTCAACATTATTATATCAGACAAAATACTACTAAAAAACGCCATTGGTACTCAAAAGTGCACCAATGGCGAAAATAAATAGTTGTGAATGCAAAGTAACAAACTTTACTTCATTTCTTCCAATACTGTTTTTTATAATCCAAGCCCTTTCAAAGCCTTATTAGCAGCATCATTAACTGCGTCATTAGCCTTTTTCTGAGCATTGGTCACAGCATCCGAAGCCTTCTTTTGAGCATTTGCTTTTGCCTCATTAGCCTTAGTGGTAGCCTTGTTCACCTCATTATCCACAGCAGCTTTTGCATTTCCAACAGTTTCATCAACAGCCGTCTCAGCTGCCGCCTTCACTGTCTCAGGAGCATTCTTGATGGCAGCAGCGGCAGTTTCTGCAGTAGCGGCAGCAGCCGCTCCTTTCTGTATATAAGGAGAGGCAAGATTTACAACATCCTCAACAACCGCAGCCTTTGCCTCATCAGCAGTAGTGGCGGCTGTGGTTGGCAAGTTCTCAATGCTCGACACCAAATTATTGATTGTCGTGGCAACTGAAGCCTGCCCTAATCCAGCTAAATTCTTCAACTCTGTTGTATTCTGCGAAATAAAACTCTTTACTGCAGAACCATATTTTTTTGCCTCTTCAAGTTTGCCTGCATTGACAAGAGCCTTGTAAGTCGCAGCGACATTTGCCAACGCCGTCGTAACAGCCTTGGTATCCTTTTTGCCAACAGCCTCACTCACGGCTCCCGTCAACGACTCCATGGCTTGTTGGGTTTCAGGAGACAACGCTTGAGCCGCTACTTCTTCCGTACTATCAGCAAACACCTCTGTTGAATCGCTGGCAGATACCGGCGTATTATTCTTACCTCCACAACTTGCGAATGCCATAGCAGCCGCAAACGCAACTACTAAAAAAAAGTGTTTTTTCATATCCTATCGGTTTTAAACAGTATCATGAAATAATCCCATAATAAGCATGCCATTCATACATAACTTATCGCAAGCCCATTCGCTCAACAGCACTCGCAAGCTTTTCCAATCCTTCCTTGACATACGCCCTCGGCGAGCCAACGTTAAGCCGCATGAAACCTTCTCCCCCCTGACCAAACATTTCACCATCGTTAAGTGCGAGGTGTGCCTTATCGATGAAAAGATCCAATAACTGGTCATGATTGAGGTTCAGATCACGGCAATTAAGCCATACAAGAAAACTTGCCTGCGGGCGCAACGGTCTTATCTTAGGCATATGCTCCCGACAGTATTCTTCCACAAAACGCACGTTTCCCTCAATATACTCAACAAGCTGCCTACGCCATTCCTCCGCATTACGATAAGCCGCAACCGTTGCTATATGGGCGAAGATGTGAGCCTCATCAAGTTCGTTCGCCTTAAGCCATCCATAAAGCTTGTCCCTGATTTCATCATTTGGCACTATGGCATGCGAAGCCACAACGCCAGCTATGTTGAAAGTCTTAGACGGAGCTTGCATAGTGATGCTTATCGCGGCAGCCTTGTCGCTAACAGATGCGAAAGGAATGTGCTTATGACCGAAAAGGGCAAGATCACAATGGATTTCGTCGCTTATTACAATCAAATTATGGTCGTAACAAAAATCGGCGAGCCTAACGAGAGTTTCCCTATCCCAGCATATCCCACCTGGATTATGAGGATTGCAAAGGATAAGCAAACGACATTTTTCGTCGCACACACGCTCCAATCCTTCAAAATCCACATCATAATATCCGTCTTGCCGCATGACAAGCGGATTCCACACAACTTCACGATGGTTAGCCTGTGGCGTAAGAAAGAAAGGATGATATACCGGCGGCATGACAATGACCTTCTCATCGGGTTTCACAAAGACATTACACACAAAGCCAATCCCCTTTACTATACCAGGAATAAAACTTATCCAGTCTGCCTTTATTTCCCACTGATGATGCGAACGTTCCCAATCAATGATAGCCGGGCGATAATCGTCCGGCTCTACTGTGTAGCCCAAAATAGGGTGTTCCAGTCGCTTCTTTAGAGCATCAGTAATGGAACGGCAAACGGCAAAGCCCATATCGGCAACCCACAAAGGTTGCAAGTCATCCCGTCCCCATCTTTGTCGCAATGCCTCATGCATTAGGTCGCCACTGCCCCGCCGTTCTATAAGCGTATCAAAATCGTATAGCATATTCTTCAGAGTTTTTACATATGCCATGAAACCAATCTTCGGCTTCCATGCAACCCTTCTTGACTATCCTTCCAAAGCCTGCCTGATGTCTTCAAATACATCATTCACATCCTCCAAGCCAACACTTAAGCGTATCGTTGTATCAATGACATCCATCGCCTTCTTCGCTTCAGCAGAGAATGAACCGAATATTGTACTATAAGGATGAATGGCAAGCGTGCGATTGTCAAAAAGGTTCGTGGCACGATGCACAAGTTGCAAACGATTCAGGAAACGGAAGCAAGCTTTCTCACTATCAAGGTCAATACAAATCATTGCCCCAGCAGTTTTACCAAATTGCTTCTGTGCCAACGCATGAAATTTATTATCGTCCAATCCCACATAATTAACAGATTTTATCTGCGGCAAAGTACCCAACATCTTCGCAAGTTCAAAGGCATTTGCAGACTGAACACGATACCTCGCATCGAGAGTCTCAAGCCCAATGGTCTGCATGTAAGCCACTTGCGGAGTCATGTAAGCACCAAGATTGAATATCAACTCACTCTTGACAGTTTTCGTAAAGCCCTTTGTATAAGGTGTGCCGTAATCAATAATGAGTCCTCCAAGCGACGTCCCTCCTCCACTGATATACTTCGTCGATGACACAACTTCTATGTCAACACCAAGTTCCTTGGCAGAGAACATTGTGAAAGGAATCACTGTCGTGTCTGCCACAAGAGGAATTCCATTGGAATGGGCAAGTTGCGCAAGTTCTGACAAATCTGCTACCTCCATTTGTGGATTGGTGATTATCTCAACAAAAATACAACACGTATTGCCATCAATGGCATCCTTCACCTTGGCTATGTCCGTAAGATCAGTCGTGCGTAGCTCCACGCCAAACCTCCCCAAAGTACGGTTCAGCAAATCAAACGTATTGCCGAACATGTGAGTTGACGACACCACATTTTTCCCGGCAGCCGTAATGGCAAACATTGCATTGCTTATTGCTGCCATACCACTGTTCAGTGCAGACACACTGAAAGCTCCCGTAAGAGCACGTACCCTATCCTCAAAATTGTCCACCGTGGGATTTTGACACCGCGAATAGTCAGGAGCGTCAATACGCTCGCAAAAAGCATCCGCCATCGTCTTGGCATCCTTAAATTCGTATGCCACTGCGTTGTAAACTGGAACGCTGAGAGCGTCGTATGCGTCGCGACGCCTGTAAGGCACATGTAATGCCTGAGTCTGTTTTTTCATTATCATTGTAGTTTTTTACCCAGTTTCCATAGTTTTCTCAATACCACTGCACAGCATTGCTATAGCCAGAACGTTTGTCATATTTCAGTGCGTCGGTAAGCGTGGAAGCGTTACAGCGGAATGTGAAGTTATAGCTGGTGTAAGGAGCCAGCACTACCGAACAACTCATGTTGAAACAATGCAAATCACGCTGGAGAGAAGCCGTTGTCATTGACATCTTATGATTATCAAAGTCGTATCCGGAAGAGAAACTTATATTCCACCCATCTGAAATGCGCAAATTACCACTGACATTTAGTGTTTGCGTAAACTTATACGGATACCGCATAGTCTCATAATTAAACTTCTTGACATCGGTATTTTCCCTCATAGTAATGCCATAACCAAACGTAAGCGACCACGGCATTGAAAATGCCATATAGCCGTCACCGTCTGTGTCAGCCTTACCTCCCTCGTTCTTTTTCTTAGCACCACGCTGACCTTCTATCATGTCATCATCAACGTTGCTCTCAATGCCCGTGTCAATGCCTTCTTCGTCACCATCATTCTTTCTATCTTCTTCATCGTCATCGCCACCACTGAAGAATTTCCTTATCTTCTCAGGAGTAAGCGTATATGAAATATTCTGTGACATTCCCTGGAAACGTCCCCACTTGCCCATACCCCAGTAAGTCTTGTTACCAACATAAGGAGTGCCACTTTCGTTCAGCTCATAAGCATAAGATGCAAATACAGCATTGAGGTTGAACGTATAGTTTTTCCACCATTTCAAGCGTAGGCGCATTGTAAGGTCACTCAGAGGGTGATAGTCGGTAGCAAAGTTGTATGACATGGCAAATCCCAACTCGTCTATAAGACTTATCTTCTTAAATCCCGTGGTGTCCTTGTCACTCTTCACCTTCATTTCGATGTTATTTGACAAGTCCCACGAAACACTTCCTGTACGTCCTTTTCCTGGGACTCCATACAAAGCATTGGAATAAGGCGAATATTGTACAAGGGAAACATTACCATCAGCGTCAGTCTTCTGGTAAGTTTCATAATAACCGTAACTCGATGCGCCAAAATCCGGAGCATAGCTGAAGCTCACCTGCGGAGTTATGACATGGCGAATGGCCTGAATCTTGTCACCAAACAGTTTTCTGTTCGGCACCCAAAAGCCATAAAGTTTAGTACTTGCCGAGAGCGAAAGATTCCAGTTATAAACGTTGTGGAAGCCATAAGTAGTGTCCGCAACCTCCATTTGCCGAGCCTCGTCCCACGACTTCGTGACCTTGTTTGTGTACATTCGGTCAGTAAAGTTGAACGAAGGGTTCAGGTTTATATAATTGAAAAGCGTGAAGTTTGCACTAATTGGGATTTGATGTTGCATACCATTACGCCAATCCTTTATGATGTTAGAGTTCATCAATTTATCTTCCTTCGTCGAAATGGAATTGCTCAATTGCCCAGTGTAGCTCATCGAAATTTTCTCATACCATCGCTCATTGCCCGCCATGTGCTTGCGACGGAAAGGATAGAAACGCGATACGCTAATGTTCAGATCGGGCAAAGTCATTGCTATCGTCGAGTCTCGCATGTTCTGGTTCAGGTTTGCCGTGGAGCTGATAGTCATGCCTATGCTTGAGAAGGTTGTGCTCCAACTAACCGACGAAGTACGTGTGGATTGCGTGAGCGACTGTGGGTTGTACATGCTCGTCAGATTGTTGCGCTCATAGCTCGTAGAGGCGAAGTTCACGCTTGCCGAAAGCGAGCTGAAAGGATTAGCCTTGGCATCCTGCCTATGACTCCACTGCACCTTGAAACTCGTCTGCTTTGAATAATCGGGCATGCCTTTGTCACCCGTGCGCGTATCCTGGAAACTCAAGAAAAGCGAGCCACTGTACTTATAGCGTTTTCTGTAATTGCTGGCAACAGACATTCCCCACGATCCCTTAGTGTAAATTTCACCAAGAAGCTTTAAGTCCCACTTGTCGCTCATGGCAAAATAATACCCACCATCGCGCAAGTAAAATCCCCTGTCGCTCTCATCGCCATAGCTTGGCATTATGAAGCCTGACGAATAGCTCTTAGTGAACGGGAAGAAGCCGTATGGTATGGCAAGTGGCAATGGAACGTCAGCAACCACAAGATGGGCAGGACCAAAAACGGCATCCTTTCCAGGACGCACTTTTGCCCTTGAGAGTGATATGTAAAAGTCTGGATGCTCTTTGTCACACGTAGTATAACGTCCATGGGCAAGGTAAATGTCGCCATTGGCATTTCTTTTCGACATTTGGCTACGCAAGTAACCATCCTCTTGCTGCGTGTAGGCGTTCTGCACAAGCCCTTTCTTCGTCTTGAAATTAAAAGATATGGTATCCGTGTCATAAGAATCAGCCCCCATCTGGAACACGGGGCGACCTTTTACGCCAGTTTTCTCCGTACTGTCAAGCGATCCCGTAGCATGCACAATGCTGCTGTCCAAGCTCATGCGTATCTTGTCGCTCTTCAAGTCCATATTCTCGTATTTCACCTCCGACGAGCCATAGAGTTTGGCCGTCCTCGTATCTGCATCATACACAAGCGAATCGTTTGCCGTATAGACAACAGGAGCGTCAATGCCATTCTTCTTGGCACGATTGATAGAATCAAGCCGTATGGAATCGTCAATAGCTTTGTTATGATGGTACACCGCAAGTTGCAGCGAGTCCATCCCCAAAGTGTCAGCAGAAGCAATCTCAACGCTATCAACAGTCTCTTGTATTTCAGCTTTTGACTTTTGAACTGTGTCAAGCGTATCTTTCATCGCTACACTGTCAGCAGCAAAAGCCTCGCACTGCTTCCGTGGAAAGAGCGCACCGCTGTCTGCCCATGCAAACACAAAGGCAAAAAGGAACAATATGACGAAAGACTTTACCCTCATAGATTTGCAAAATTACACATAAAATTGCGAACATAAGGGTGTTTTCGTAAATTTAACGTCAACACCACTCACATTTTCCTTGTTACCTTATAAATTCAAACCTTTTTGTACAAAAAAGAAAAGCATGAATTATTCCACTTCATAACCTTGCGTCAAAAAACCATTAATCAAAATTCGAATCACAACATTATGAGAAAATCATTTCCGCACTTATCAGACTTTCTTGTTTAACGGCTGGCGCACAAGACTTCGGGCAAGACAAGTCACACTTCCCTACTTTTACAGTCCCTCACAAAAACATCAAGAAGCTTCCCAAACAGTCTATCCCTCAAACAAGTCGTGCCATGCCAAAAACCTTTCAAGACCATCCTGCCCAAACTTGGCAAGGCTGGCTTTGGCTCTCTCAAAAGACTTTTCCTTCTCCGGATGCGTCTTTGAATAAAACCTGTCGGCATAACAAATAACCTTTTCCTCCAATGTCTCGGGAAGGAAATCCTGATGTGGCAACGGCAGGTTCTGCTCTTCTATTTCCCTAGCTGTCAAGCCTGCCCCTGTATGCCTCTCACACACACGTGCGTGCTTAGGAAAGCCTTCCTCCCCCAACATCATTGCACCTATCACGCCATGGCGAATATACGGTTCCGAACCAAAACATTGTATGCCAGGAGCATCGCAACGGCATACGCCAATATCGTGAAGCATTGCCGCCTCCTCTATGAAACGGCGATCCATGTGCAACTCCGGATGCTCGTCACATATTTTCAATGCACGCAGGGTAACAAGGGTCGAATGCGTAATCAAAATATCCCGAAGCCTTCCAGCCTCGGGATAATACTTATCAATGATGTGTTTGTAATCCATAACTTATCTGAGAAGCGTAAAATGCGAAGTTGAGTAAAAATCACTCTCCCCTTTTAATATACGCTACCACGTTACCTTTCTGCACCTTCGCGCCTTGCTTTGCGTTTATTTCAACAAGCTTGCCCCCAAGGTCAGCCTTTACCTCAACAAATTCGCCCCATGGAGCCAGTATCCAGCAGAAAGCGTCACCTTCCTTGTATTCCTTGCCTATGTAAGGCTCCACTGCAGGAGAAGCCTCGCCATCGCCCTGAAATTCCCAGAACACCTGACCACGCACAGGTGCCACTATTGCATCAGCCTGAGCATGCTTGTAAGCGGCAGCCTCCTCTGGCGAAACCTTTGCGCCAACCTTTTCGTCCTTTGCCTTTTGGAGATCGGCAAGGAAGTTTTTCTTCGCCTGTCCGCTCTTATAGTTACGATACTGTTCCGGGTGCATGGCAAGCTCGAAAAGTTCCTCATCGTCCTCACCACATTCCCATCCGTTATCCTCCATCTCCTTGCGGAAACCATCGAGTGCAGGCTCCAGCAACGTGTGTGGGTCAACATCGGTAAACTCACGCCCCTGCTTCTCGGCAAGCTCCAGTATCTCAGGCGCAATGTCTCCAGGCACCTTGCCACTCTTGCCAAGTATCATGCCCCACATGTTTTCGTCGAGATAAACATAACGTCCCTTGCCCTGCTCCAACGAAAGAAGGTTCATAAGGGCGATGTTCTTCACATACTGCGAGAACGGTGTCACCAACGGTGGGTAACCCACACGTGGCCAAACGTAGGCAACCTCGTCGAAAAGCTTTATCAAGAGGTCGTCCATGGAATACTCAGCCTCACCCTTCTTCCTGCGCAAGTTGTTGATGGTCTCACGCATGCCGCCAAGATCCGCCATCATTGATCCCATCATGCCACCTGGCAAGCCACAAGTCAGCAACAACGACGACATCACCTTGTTGTTAGGATTGATGAAATAGCCCAGCCACTCATCAATGAACTCCTGCGTCATGGCACGGGCTTTCATGTATGCGCTCATGTTGATTTCGGGCACATCAAAGCCTGCATGTTTCAACATGCTCTGCACGGAAATAACGTCTGGGTGAACCTTGCCCCACGACAACGGCTCAATGGCGGTATCAATAATATCCGCACCATTCTCACACACCTCAAGCACAGAAGCCATTGACAGTCCTGGGCCAGAGTGACCGTGATACTCTATGATGATGTCGGGATGCTTTGTCTTGATGCGCTTGGTGAGCTGGCCAAGGAAAGCCGACTGCCCAATACCAGCCATGTCCTTCAGGCAAATCTCCTCAGCTCCTGCAGCAATCTCGTCGTCGGCAAGTTTCTCATAATAGTCGAGCGTATGAACCGGTGACGTAGTGATGCAAAGGGTACCTTGTGGAGTCATGCCACCCTCTTTCGCCCACTTTATGGATGGGGCTATGTTGCGAATGTCATTCAATCCATCGAAAATACGCGTTATGTCGGTTCCCTGAGCATGCTTTACGCGATACATCAGCTGGCGAACATCGTCAGGCACGGGATACATACGCAGGGCGTTCAGGCCACGGTCAAGCATATGGGTCTTGATGCCGGCCTTGTGCAACGGGGCAGTAAATGCACGAACTGCCTTGTTGGGATTCTCGCCCGCAAGGAGCTGAACCTGCTCAAACGCGCCACCATTGGTTTCCACGCGTGAGAAACAACCCATCTCCACAAAAACAGGGGCTATGCGAGCCAACTGGTCAGCACGTGGCTGGAACTTGCCGCTGCTCTGCCACATGTCACGATACACGAGACTGAACTGAATCTTTTTCTTCATTATATTTGCTTTTTGATTATTCCTTTTGAGTGCAAAATTATATAAAAAATATCAAAGTGGCGATTGCATAACTCTTTTTTTATTATTTATAACTAACTTTGCACACAAAACGGAAGATACCATGAGAAAAACAATACTTTGCGCCATTATATGTGTCACGGCATTCATAATGGGATGTGGCAACAAAGGCGAGAGCCAAACAAACAACAAACAAGCCAAGGCACAAAGGCTTGAGGGAGACTCGACGATATACGGCCTGGCGTGCGAGGGATGCAACGACTCCGTCGTGGTGCTGCTTCCCGAAGACGGCAGCGACCCCGTGACTTACAACATAATAAAAGCCAAGCGCAAGGGAAAAGTGCTTGGCAAGCTACAGATTGGCGACCGCATAGGCGTGGTGGCAAACAAGGATAACCGGCATGTAGCCGACATCGTGGTTGACATTGACCGCCTTGAGGGAATATGGTGTTACATCGTGATGCCGAAACTGCGCGACCACGAAAGCATGAGCCGGGAACTTCATGCACGCACGATGGAAAACATGAGCGACTCGCTGAAGGAGACGTTCCTGATACCACGCGAATACGGCTTCTACCTAAAACGCGAGTGGGAAGCGCAAAGCGTGGGCTACGTGGCAGAAGTAAACTCGCTCGCCGACGAAAGCCCCGTGGTATATCCGGCACTCGGCTACTTCACCAACTGGCACATCTGGAACGGCAAGTTCATAATGGTGAGCGGCACGCCGAAAATAGGCAAGGACGGGCAATACGATGTGACAAACCTAAAGAATGACACTTGCTCGATTGACTACCTCGACGCCGACTCACTTGTGCTGAGCGATGCCGACGGTTCTCGCAGCTATTACCGCAAGAACGACCTCAACGATGTCAACAAGAAAGCCAACGCCATAGCGGCGCTACGCTCAAGGCAAGCCCTGGAACAGGCAAAGCAATAACCCCTTCCGCCGCATCCACAAGGCAATGATGCCAGGAGCGCAGCGGCTCATTCTCGCTCCATGAGCCTTCTCTCAGCCATCCGCTCATACTTCGTGCCGGGCCGCCCATAGTTGGCGTATGGATGAATGCTAATGCCACCGCGAGGCGTGAAAAGCCCCGTCACCTCAATGTACTTTGGATCCATAAGACGCACAAGGTCTTTCATGATTATGTTAACGCAGTCCTCATGAAAGTCGCCATGGTTGCGAAAACTGAAAAGATAGAGTTTGAGACTCTTGCTTTCCACCATCCTAACGTCAGGGATATAGCCAATGCGAATCTCGGCAAAGTCGGGTTGCCCGGTTATCGGGCACAGCGACGTAAACTCCGGGCAATTGAACCTCACCCAATAGTCATTGTCACGGTGCTTGTTCGCAAACGTCTCCAGCACCTCTGGCGCATAGTCCATGCGGTAGTCTGTTTTTGTCCCAAGAGCCTTAAGCCCATCATTTTTCCTGTCTTCCATATAGTCTATCCCACGTTGAATATTTTCCATATACTATAATTTATCCCCTCGTCATAAGCGTCCTCCCCCTCATGACGCTTAAGCTTGCGCACCACGCCTATCGTTACCGGCAGGGCAACAATCTCATACAACGTCTTCAGCACAACCTGCCAGAGCATCAGCTTGGGCAACTCCTCAAACGGCACCACGCCGCCAAGAGCCAACGGGAAAAACAGCGCCGAGTCGCAACTCTCGCCAGCCACCGTTGACAAGATGGCACGCAAGGAGAAATTGCGCCCCCCGTCGCGTATCTTCATGCGACTCATGACATAAGCGTTGATGAAGCTGCCCACGAGGAAAGCCACGAACGAAGCGGCGGCTATGCGTGGGGCAAGACCGAAAATGGCATGGAAACCAGCATCGTTGTGCCAATAAGGCGCACCGGGTATCCAGTCGCACAACGCCCCCATGGCGACAAAGAAGAAGTTCATGACAAAGCCGCACCATATCAGCAACCTCGCCTTGCGATACCCCCACACCTCGCAAACACAATCGTTTATGATATACGACACCGGGAACACCAGCAATCCGCCCGTAAGGTTTACCGGGCCAACGGCAATCTGCTTGGTTTCGAGAAGGTTTGCCAATATAAGGCAAACACAGAACAGCACGCTGACAAGCAGGAACAGCACACTGACCGCGCCTCGCCGTGGCGAGGCATCAAAACATTTCCTGTTTTCCATTTTTCTTGTTTTGTTAAAGGGGGTTTAGCAAGCACCCCTGAAAATAATGCACTTCATCCACACCCAAGCAAGGGTGTATGGCAAGGCAGGTCGCCGTTTACAGCAGCCACACCATATAGCCGACGAACACGGCAGCCAACACGGCGCCCTCCCACCTTTGTATATTGTATTTTGTGTAAGAGAACAACCAAAGCAACACCATGGAAACCACCATCACCGACAGGTCAACCATCGTTATGCCTGAAATGGCCATGGGCTGCACAAGCCCCGTTATGCCAAGTATCATCAATATGTTGAACACGTTTGACCCCAGCACATTGCCTATGGCAATGCCACTGTTTCCCTTGCGCGCCGCCACCACGCTCGTGGCAAGCTCAGGAAGCGACGTGCCACATGCCACGATGGTCAGCCCTATCACGGCATCGCTTATGCCAATGCTACGAGCCAAAGCCGAAGCGTTGTCAACGAAGACATTCGAGCCGACGACAAGCCCCAAAAGCCCAAGCACGACAAGGCACACCGCCCTCACCACGGGAACAGGTGCCGACTCGGCACGAGCATCATCATCGCCCCCACCCTTGGCGCCACGCAGCGTAAGCCACACAAAAGCCACGAAAAACGCAAAGAGCAACGCAGCGTCAACACGCGAGACATTGCCGTCGAGGGTCATGCCCATGAGCAGCACCGAAGCAAACAGGGCTATCGGAATATCCTTCCTTACCGTAGAGCGCAGAATGGTGATAGGAGCCACCATGGCAGCAACGCCCACTATAGACAGCGAATTGAAGATGTTGCTGCCCACGATGTTGCCAACCGCCAGATCGGGAGTGCCATTGACAGCCGACATAAGCGAGACGAAAAACTCGGGCATGGACGTGCCGATGGCAACAATTGTAAGGCCAATGACAATCTGCGGCACACCCATGCGACGCGCAAGACCCACCGCGCCATTGGTAAGGCAGTCGGCGGCCTTAATAACCACCACGATGCCAAGCGCAAGCAACAACACCTGCGCCCAAGCCTGCGAGGGTGCCAATGTCATGAGAAACAAACCTTCCATATAACATTTATTTATACCGGTTGCAAAGTTACGAAAAAACCTTCAGACAGCAGCAAGCGCAAGCCACCAAAAAGGCGCAACGGGACGCAAAAAACACACGCTCCGCCACAACGGCGCAATCGCGTCACCATTACGCCGCAATCGCAATGCCTTTACGGCGTAATCGCATCATGGTTGCGGCGCAATCGCGCGACCGTTACGCCGTAAAGGCGACGCACTGCCACCACAGCCACAAAACATTGCCATTTTACCCCTTTTGAGCCGACTACCAATTTTTCACGCCAAAAATTATCCCAAGTAACATAACTGTTGTAACTTTGCACCCTCGGAAAGAAATAATTTTCATCATATTAAGTCAAAAAAGTATCAGACAATGGAACTTCTAAGAAATCTTTTCGAGGGTTCTCCAGCCTACTGGGGCGGCGGCGTTTCACATTCACTTTTCATTCTCGCTTTGGTCATCACCATCGGTCTGGCATTGGGCAGGATAAAGATAAAAGGCGTGTCATTAGGCCTCATGTGGGTGCTGATCGCCGGCACCGTATTCGGATATTTCAACCTTAACCTCAACGTCGAGCTTCTCCACTTCATGCGCGAGTTCGGACTCGTGCTCTTCGTGTACAGCATAGGCCTGCAAGTGGGTCCGGGCTTTTTCTCGTCATTCAAGAAAGGCGGGCTGCAACTAAACATGCTCGTGCTGATGACCGTCCTTGCAAGCCTGCTCGTAACCATAGGCATCCACTACGCCACGGGCACGCCCATGACGGCACTGGCAGGCATACTGTCGGGAGCCACGACCAACACTCCCGGAATGGGCGCGGCGCAACAGGCATACTTCGGTCTCAAGGGCGTGGAAGCTCCCGACATAGCGACAGGCTACGCCATAGCATACCCCATGGGTGTCATCGGCGTAATAGTGGCTTTCGTGCTACTGCGCTACATTCTCCGCATCAAGCCAACCACCGAGGAGCAACAGGCGGAGCGCGGACTGGGGCAACTTGAGCAGCTCACCGTGCGCTCGTTCACCCTGCAGGTGACCAACCGGCGCATCGACGGCGACACGGTTGCCAACGTGAAGCACATCATCGGCAGGCACTTCATTATATCACGCATCGTGGCCAACGGCGAGGAAAGCCACAATACCATAGTGAACGGGCGGACACGACTGCATACCAACGACAAGCTGCTCGTCGTGGCGGCGCCAATAGACATTGATGCCATAACCGCACTCATAGGAGAGACGGTCAGCTTCGACTGGAAGCCATACGAGCAGGAAATAATATCGCGACGCATACTCGTGACGAAGCCCGAGCACAACGGCAGGAACCTCTCGCAACTGAACCTCGGCGACAACTTCAACGTCACCGTAACGCGCATAAATCGCAACGGCGTTGACCTCGTGGCACACCCGCACCTGCGCCTGCAACTCGGCGACCGCCTAACGGTGGTAGGCTCGGAGCTGGATCTCAGCAAGGTTGACAAAGTGCTCGGCAACCAACTGAAAAGGCTCAATTACCCCAACCTAATACCCATTTTCCTTGGCATCGCACTCGGATGCGTGCTCGCAAACCTGCCGCTGTACATCCCTGGCATCCCCACTCCGGTAAGGCTGGGACTGGCAGGCGGACCGCTTATAATCGCCATACTGATAGGACACTTCGGGCCACGTTACCACCTCATAACATACAACACCATCTCCGCGAACATGATGCTCCGCGAGATGGGCATCAACATCTTCCTGGCTTGCGTGGGACTTGGAGCCGGGCACGACTTCTTCCAGACTCTCGCCACAACGGAGGGACTCCAGTGGATTGGCTACGGAGCCATAATAACAATAATCCCAATAATCATTGGCGGACTGATTGGTCGTTTCGGTTTCCACATTAATTATTATACACTGATGGGAGTGCTCGCAGGAGGCAACACAAATCCGTCGGCTCTTGCCTACTCAAACAACGCCACCACAAGCGACATGCCAAGCGCAGGCTACGCCACGGTTTACCCATTCGCCATGTTCCTGAGGATAATATCAACACAGATATTGGTGCTGGCGTTCCTCTCATGACCCGGAAATGAAACCACAACCACCCCACACCCCTTACACAAACTGCTACTTCAACGATGACTTACACAGAGAAACAAGAACAAAAGCTACGGCAAGAGGAAAGCGAAATGACCCAGCAGGAACGCCGCGAGGAAGAAGGCACAAACGTGCAGACACTGCGACGCAAGCTTGACCTCCTGGTGCGGACAGGGTGCTTGCTCATGGCGAGCAACGCCGACTGCCCACGCATCATGCGCAACATGAAACGGTGCGAGGCGTATCTCGGATTACCCGACGAATACATTCATATTTTCCTGAACCATAACATAATAATGGTGAACCTCAGCGATGGCACACACTCCTTCTCGAAATACCAGCGAGTGGACAACCACTGCATCGAATTTACGGTAATATCCGCGGTCAGCAAAATGCTATGGACGGCAATACGGGAAGACTGGAGCCTTGACCGCTACGAGCAAGAGCTCGAAAGCCTGAAGCACACCAAAAAACAATATTCGCCATGGACGATTGCCGTATGCGCTGGTTTTGCATGCGGTGGTTTCTGCGTACAGTTCGGTTGCGACTGGCCGGCGTTTTTCTATGCATCAATACCGGCGATACTCGGCTTCAGGCTGAAGATGCTGCTGGGGAAACTACACTGGAACGGATACATAAACATCGCAGCATGCGCATTCCTCGCCACATTGCTGGCATGGCTCACTACCTTCATAAGCCTCAACCCGACCGTGGCGACGGCACTGCCTTCGTTCATGCACTCGTCAACGCCATACCACCCACTAATGGCATGCGCACTGTTCCTCGTACCAGGAGTGCCACTAATCAACTTCGTCAGTGACATGGTGTCCGACTACGTGCAAGTAGGCATCACGCGAGCCGTCACAACACTGATGACGGTGCTCGCCATGTCATTCGGAATAGCCCTCGCCATACAGATCTGTGGGATTGACAATTTCGTGAAAGACTTGAGCATGACGCCACACAACACATTCCTCGACTATGCCATAGCGGCAGCCATATCGGCAATGGGATTCGCCACAATCTACAACACGCCACGCCGCATAATGCCCGTGCTGGCACTGACAGGCATTGTGGCAGTATGCACGCGCAACTTCGTGAACCTCGGGCCAAGCAACGGGAACATAGGCCTTGACCAGGGCATAATCATCGGGTCTTTCGTAGGATCGTGCGTGGCAAGCCTCATGGCATGCAAGTCACAGCACTGGCACCACATACCGCATCAGGTAATTGCCATACCATCGGTAATCCCAATGATTCCAGGGGTCATGATGTACCGGGCTCTCTTCGGCTTCATACAGATGGATGGAATCGTAGGCGAACTGACCTTTGCCTTCAACTGGGCCATCAAGGCCTCGCTCGTAATACTTTTCATCGCACTTGGCGTCGCCATACCAAACATCTTCGTGCGCCGCATGATTCAGCCCAAACGCAAGCTAAAACTGTTGCGACTCGTGGAGGAACGCCACCTAAAACACCACGACATGGTTGACTTGAAAGATTTCTGACAATGGCATTGTGACGCACAAGTCACGCACCTCCACATCATGCCAACCGGTAGGCTCGCAAACATAGGGCAGCAATAAGTTATCTCTCAAAATGCTGATAGTCTTTCACCGACCGCCAAGCCCCACCCCACTTGAAGCCATGCCTTACGAACGTGCGGTAAGCCAAATCCTGCCGGGTAATCTTGTGGGCGAAATCTGTTTGGCGGTTTGCATAACGGTTTGCGGTCTGCGGCTGCACAAGCGTTTGCCCCGACGCTCCTCTGCGCACGCAAGGATTATAAAGAGGATTAATGTCCAACGCCATCCCAAGGGCATGTGCAGAAAGTTTACGGCGACCCTTTACGACACGATAACAGAAACAACTGGTGTTGTTGGCTCGCATCGACAACTCATCGCTTGCGTCAAAATCGTCTATCAACCTCACGCTCTCTATCTGGTAACGGTTCTCATACAATGTCTTGAAAATGCTGACCACATCGGCAGCTATGCCTTTATTGCAAACCAATTCGCCCATGTGCCTTTTTCCGTCAAAACCCACATACAGCACCATGACGTAGCGCAAATCGCTTCTACTTACCAGACACCCATTAGGATAAGACTTTCCTTGCATCCTTGCGAAAACGTTGTCAGGCAACGGCACCGCCACAAAACATTTGTCCAAGCCATACTGCATCACAGCCGCCTCGCTCACTATTGCACCGACTTGCCACGACCGCAACGCACGCACGTCCTCTGCAACCGACTGAGCATTGGCGACGACAACCAACAAAAGGCTAAGAAGTATTGTTACAAATTTCCGCATGTTCTCCAAATTGACGAAATAAAGTTTTTAGGGTTAACGAAAAACAACTTAAACAACCAAAAAAGTCAAGCGGCTAACTTTACCACTTGACTTTTCAGCGTTGGGGTACTCGGACTCGAACCAAGAATGACAGGACCAGAATCTGTAGTGTTACCATTACACCATACCCCACTGTCGCAACCGTATTTCCGAATTGCGAGTGCAAAGGTAGCAAGTTTTTGCGAACCCACCAAATTTTATCCAAACTTTTTTTCAAAAAACTTTCAAATGCTTGTTTTTGTAAAATAAACAAAAGAAATTTGGAGTTTCTCCCTTTTTGCGCTAACTTTGTAAAATCATACATATTTAAATCATTTAATGGAATCGACAACAACAAAAAAACTACTGGAAATCATTACAGAGGCCATAGAGGACAAGAAAGGTCAGGACATAACCATCATTGACTTGCGAAACATCGACGGCGCAATAACAAACTACTTCGTGATTTGCTCCGGCAATTCGCCGACGCAGGTGGAGGCCATAACACAATCGGTTGGAGACAAGTGCCGCGACGAGGCCGGCGAAAAGCCCGTGGGGGTCAACGGACTCGGGAACAACCAATGGGTGGCAATAGATTTTGTTGACATAATGGTACATATTTTCCTGCCTGAGCAAAGAGCCTTTTATGACCTTGAGCATCTGTGGGAAGATGCCGAGAGCCACACCATAGGGCAGTAACAAAGTTTAAACCTCAAAGGACAAAATGGAAAACAACAGACAATACCGTTCCGGCAACGACAACGACCAACCCAAGATGCCCCGGTTCAACATGAACTGGCTTTACATCATGGTGGCCATTGTGCTTGCCATAATGCTTTTCTCCGGTGGCGGAGGTCCAATAGTAAAGGGCAGCGGCGCAAGCCAGGAAGCGTCGTACAGCGACTTCAAGAGCTACGTGGAGAAAGGGTATGCACAGCGCGTGGTAATAAACAAGACCGAGAACACCCTGAAAATGTTCGTCAAGCCAAAGTACATACGCACGGTCTTCCACATGGACGCAAAGCAAGTTGGCACAAGCCCATACATCAACGTGCAATTTGGCAGCGTGGATGAGCTGGAAAAATTCCTCGACTCTGAGCAATCAAAAAACAAGTTTGCCGGATATAGTTACAATAACGAACGAGGTTCCGACTTCTGGAGCATCCTCATAAACCTTGCGCCCCTACTGTTCTTCTTCTTTATTTTCTGGTGGTTCAGCCGAGGTGTCGGAGGCGGCATGGGCGGCAGCGGAGGCGGCATCTTCAACGTCGGGAAGAGCAAAGCCAAGCTATACGAGAAAGGCAACGAGATGGGCATAACCTTCAAGGATGTCGCAGGCCAGGAAGGAGCCAAACAAGAAGTACAGGAAATAGTTGACTTCCTAAAGAATCCAAAGAAATACACCGACCTCGGAGGAAAGATACCTAAGGGCGCACTGCTAATAGGTCCTCCTGGAACGGGAAAGACATTGCTTGCCAAAGCCGTAGCCGGCGAGGCAGGAGTGCCATTCTTCTCCATGTCAGGTTCCGACTTCGTGGAAATGTTTGTTGGTGTCGGCGCAAGCCGTGTACGCGACGTCTTCGCACAGGCAAAATCAAAATCGCCTTGCATAATTTTCATCGACGAGATTGATGCCGTAGGACGCGCACGTTCCAAGAACCCGTCCATGGGAGGCAACGACGAGCGCGAGAACACCCTAAATGCGCTGCTCACCGAGATGGATGGCTTCGGCACAAACTCAGGTGTCATAGTCCTCGCAGCCACAAACCGCGCTGACATGCTCGACAAGGCACTATTGCGCGCAGGACGTTTCGACCGCCAAATTCACGTTGACCTGCCCGACCTCGCCGAGCGCAAAGCCATATTCAACGTGCACCTCAAACCGCTGAAGGTTGACGAAAATCTGGACGTGGATTACCTCGCACGCCAAACGCCAGGTTTCTCAGGAGCCGACATTGCCAACGTATGCAACGAGGCTGCGCTGATAGCGGCACGCCACAACAAGGAGTCCGTAACCAAGCAAGACTTCCTGAACGCCGTTGACCGCATAATTGGCGGACTGGAGAAAAAGACAAAGGTCATGACCTCTGACGAGAAACGTGCCATCGCCATTCACGAGGCAGGACACGCCACCATAAGCTGGCTTTGCCAATACGCAAACCCACTCGTAAAGGTGACCATCGTGCCACGTGGCCAAGCCCTTGGAGCGGCATGGTACCTGCCCGAGGAACGCGTAATAACAACCAAGGAGGAAGAACTCGATGAAATTTGCGCACTACTCGGCGGACGCGCAGCCGAAGACCTGTTTGTCGGCTCAATATCAACAGGTGCCATGAACGACCTTGAGCGCAGCACCAAGGCAGCTTTTGGCATGGTGGCATACACGGGCATGAGCGACCGCCTGCCAAACATTTGCTACTATAACAATAACGAGTACTCTTTCCAACGTCCTTACAGCGAGACCACGGCGAAAATAATCGACGACGAGGTGCTTAAGATTGTAAACGAACAGTACGCACGCGCCAAGCAAATCCTGACAGACAACAAGGAAGGACATGCCAGGCTCGCCCAGTTGCTTTTCGAGAAAGAGGTAATATACCATGAGGATGTCGAGAAAATATTCGGGAAACGCCCATGGGAAAGCCGCACTGAAGAACTTATGAAAGAGAATGACAGGCTTGAAGCCGAAAAGCTGGCAAAAGAGAAAGCCTTAGAGCCAAAACTCGAAGACATGTCAGAAGAAGTGAAGCAAGCACAACGGGAATACGATCAAAAACAAGAAGAAGAAAAGAAATGACACCAAAACAGAAGAACCTCATAGTCCGGTCGATTACCGGCAGCCTTTACGTCGCCATCATGGTGGCGGGTTTTCTCAACGCACGCGCCATGGTGGTGTTGTTCGCCATCATAACCGGCATGACCATTTGGGAGTACAGTGGGCTGGTCAACGATCGAGTGGCAAACGTCAACACCAACAGGTTCATATCCACCGTAGGCGGTGTGTACTTATTCATCGCCATAGCGGCATGGAGCATTGACTACGTAAAGGGGTTCGCCGTCATGATACCCTACATTCTTACCATCATATACTTGATCATTAGCGAATTATACGCAAAGAACAAGGATGCCGTCACCAATATGGCTTATACCATGTTCGGACAAATGTACATTGCCCTTCCGCTTGCCATGATAAACATCCTTGCGTTCAAGCGTGATGCCAACGGCGACTTCAGCGGATACGACATGCTGCTGCCGCTTGCCATATTCATACTGTTGTGGGCAAACGACTCTGGGGCATATTGCTTCGGCTCCATGTTCGGCAAGCACAAACTCTTCCCACGCATTTCCCCGGGAAAGACATGGGAAGGAAGCGTTGGCGGTGGAATGTTCGCCGTTGCCGTTGCCGGCATCATCGGCTACCTTGCCAACAGTGCCTCCACCCCCCACATGCTCAACATTTACCAATGGCTTGGGCTTGGCATCGTGGTTGTAGTATTTGGAACATGGGGTGATCTCGTCGAGAGTCTTCTCAAGCGAACCATAGGCGTAAAGGACAGCGGGAAAATACTTCCCGGGCACGGTGGCATGCTTGACCGATTCGACTCTTCGCTCATGGCGATACCGGCAGCCGTAATCTACCTCTATTCGCTCACAATATTCTGATTATCCCATATTGCATTCGTCCTGCCAACAGGGAAACTAAACCACAAAACGCACAGGACGTGCCCAAAACAACATTTTAACGAAGGGCGCAAAGAAAACAAGAGTTTTTCTTTGCGCCCTCTGTTTTTTATGTTAATTTTGCACCCAGCAATCGGTTTGCAAGGAAACGCGCAATTAAAAGGGAACGGGGTGAGAATCCCCGACAGTCCCGCTGCTGTGTGCAGTCTTATCGGGAGCGGACTATTTGCCTTGAGGACACAAAATCCCCAAGCATTGAGAAACAAAGGCCACTGACATTTTATTGGGAAGGCCGTCCACTACTGACTGCGAGCCAGAAGACCTGCCATTGCCAGTATTCGTCTTGAGCTGCGAGGACGGCAACAAAGACAGAACCACATCCCCAAACTTAATCTTGGGGTGAATAACCGTAATGTCACATGGACTTTAGGAAAACGTCCTTCCCGTTGGAGTGCCTATTGGCTCTCCAAATGCTGTTGTTTGCGCCACTGCCCACCACCATGGCACAACTTCCGTCACGCACAGACAGCACACAGCACATATCAGAAGTAACGGTTTACGCCCACAGCGCAAACGAGATGACCCCTGCCCAGCACCTACGCGGACAACGCCTGCAATCGCTCAGCAGCTTTTCTGTAGCCGACGCCATCCGCTATTTTTCCGGAGTACAGATAAAAGACTACGGCGGAGTAGGCGGACTGAAAACCATTGACATACGTTCCATGGGCACCAACCACATGGGAATATTCTACGATGGCATCCAACTCGGCAACGCACAAAATGGGCAAATAGACTTGGGAAAATTCTCCATGGACAACATTGGAGAAATTTCACTCTACAACGGCCAGAAAAGCGACATTTTCCAACCGGCAAAAGATTTCGCTTCAGCCGGAACCGTTTACATCCGCACACGCCGCCCAACGATCACCGCAGGAAAACGATACAACATCCGAATCACCGAGAAGTTTGGATCTTTCGGGCTGTCAGACCCGTCCTTTGTATGGGAACAACGTTGGAGCAACACCCTCTCTTCGTCATTCAGCGCCGAGCGCATTGACGCAAGCGGCAAATACAAGTTTCGCTACCGCCGCAAGTTTCAGGACGGCGCAATTGCATGGGACACCACCGCCGTGCGCCACAACGGCGACATAACGTCATGGCGACTTGAAGGCTCACTCTTCGGCGAGGCAAATGATGGCGTTTGGAATGCCAAGGCATACCTTTACGACTCAGAGCGTGGCATTCCTGGAGCCATTGTCAACAATGTATGGAAACGCTCACAACGCCAATGGGATCGCAGTTTCTTCGTGCAAGGGCACCTGCAACAACGCATCGGCAGCAAACACGAATATCAAGTAAACGCCAAGTATGCCAACGACTTCATGCGTTACCTAAATCCTGACACCACGCTAATGTACATCAACAACAGCTTCCGCCAACAAGAGTGGTACCTGTCAGCTTCACACCACGCTTCCATCACAAGCAACTGGGAAGCCAACCTCTCAGTCGATTACCAATACAACACCCTCAACTCCAACCTCACCCACTTCACCCACCCATGGCGTCACAGCCTGCTTGCGGCTTTTGCCACAACCAGCCAATGGCACAAGCTTAAGGTCATGGGCAGCCTGCTCGGCACACACGTATTCGAGAAACAACGGCACGCCCTAAACAAGTACACGCCAGCCTTGTTCCTGTCATACAGGCACGACAACGCCCTAAGTTTCCGTACTTTCTACAAACGTGTGTTTCGCATGCCAACTTTCAACGACCTTTATTATACCGAGGTGGGAAACATTTCCCTAAAGCCCGAGTGGGCAACACAATACAACCTGGGAGTACTGTACTCAAAAGACATGGCAAACTCGTGGCTGACAAAAATAGAGCTTAAAGCCGACGCTTACCACAACGACGTAAACGACAAAATAATATCCGTGCCAAAAGGCAACGGGCAATACCGCTGGATGATGATGAACATTGGCAAGGTTCGCATCAACGGCGTTGAGGCATCAGCACAAGCCGTGGCACGATTCGGAGAGACGGAAAGCCGCACGGGGCTTCCCTGCTGGATGCTAAACGTGCGTGCCTCTTACACATACCAAAAAGCGCAAGATTACACTGACCCAACCGACAACGCTCCGGTATCGGGGACATACAAGGGGCAGATTGCCTACACGCCATGGCACAGCGGCTCGCTTAACGCAAACATCACATGGCGGACGCTCGGCATAAACTACGCTTTCATATATGTCGGAAAACGTTATCACAACTCGGCGAACATCGCCGCCAACCTTGAGCAACCTTGGTACACGCACGACCTAAGCGCAACATGGGACTGGAAAACAAAACCGCTTGACGGATCACTCGCCATTGAGTGCAACAACCTCCTCAACCAACAATACGATGTCGTGCTAAACTACCCAATGCCAGGAAGAAACTGGAAGTTCACAATAAAAGTGAGAATATAAACAAGATGAGAGAAAAAACCGAAACAGCAAGGATAAACTCTATCAACTTCCCCCAAATCACCATGGCAACAAGCAGGCGCAGGAACCTCCAAACATTCCTGACCTTTGCCATGTTCCTTTGCCTAACCTCGCTCATGTCGTCATGCCGTGAGGATTACATCATCATCGCGCCCGAGAACGAAAGGGTTGACTCTGCGCAAACCGTGGACAACACAACGGGTTTCTACCTGCTAAACGAGGGGAACATGGGAACCAACAAGGCAACCCTCGACTTCTACGACTTTGCCACAGGCTCTTACACCAGAAACATTTACGGCAACGCCAACCCGTCCATACCAATGCAGCTCGGTGACGTAGGCAACGACCTCCAAATACATGGCAGCCGAATGTACGCCGTGATAAACTGCTCAAACAAAATAGAAGTCATGGACAAGACGACGGCACGCCACATCGGGCAAATTGACATTGCCAACTGCCGTTACATCCGTTTTCATGGCCAATTTGCCTACGTCACGTCATACGCTGGTCCGGTAAGCATAAATCCCAACTACGAGCAACGCGGATACGTGGCGAAAATTGACACCGCCACCATGCAAGTGGTTGACACCTGCCTCGTTGGCTACCAACCCGACGAACTTGCCATTGCCGACGGCAAGATTTACGTCGCCAACTCTGGCGGTTACATGACTCCCAACTACGAGCGTGAGCTGTCAGTGATTGACCTCGCCACATTCCGTGAGACGCACCGCATACCGGTTGCCATTAACCTGCACCGCGTGCGCCCCGACAGCCATCACCAACTATGGGTAAGCAGTCGTGGCGACTACCGCACGGCATCGCCCAAGCTCTACTGCGTTGACTCACGAAAGGACATCGTCACCGACAGCATTGACATTCCCGTGGGCGACTGCTGGCTCGACAGCGATTCCCTGTACATTTGCGGAAAGCAATACAACGAGCTGACACACAAGCAGGAAACGTCATACGCCATCGTAAACGTCAAGACACACAAAGTTGCGACACGCCACTTCATCACCGATGGCAGCGAAGAGAGAATAGAGACCCCCTACTCCGTTTTCGTACACCCAAAGACAAAAGACATTTACGTAACCGATGCCAAAGGTTACATTACCCCGGGCGTGCTGCATTGCTTCTCAAACGACGGCAAGCACAAATGGGAAGTTGCCACGGGCGACATACCCGCCCATGCTGCTTTCACCACGACCATGCCACATGGCAATGATGACGGCACCACTGACGACAGGCAACACAGCCCATACATAAGCAAGGTTTTCGAATATTGCCCGGCACCCGGACAGTTCATAAACCAATATCCCAAATATGAGACCGGCGACAACGCGGAGTCAATGTGCGCCAAGGCCGCAACGTTCATAACCGGCACTGCCAACAGCCCCCTGTCGCTCGGAGGCTTCGGAGGCTACGTCGTCTTCGGCTTCGACCACAAGATTTCCAACATAAAAGGCAAAATGGACTTTGAGGTCTTGGGCAACGCTTTCATCTCTGACCGTCAGACAACAAGGCCTGGCGGCAGCTCCGAGCCAGGGATAATAATGGTAAGCGAAGATGTCAACGGAAACGGGCTGCCCGACGACCCTTGGTATGAGATTGCCGGTAGCGAGCACGGCAAGAGCACCACAACAACCAACTACGCGATAACCTACCACCGCTCAGACGGCGACGTGCGCTGGAGCGACAACCAAGGCAACACAGGCTTCATACTGAGGAACGAATACCACACGCAGGAAAGCTATTTCCCAATGTGGCTTGGCGACAGCACGCTGACATTCACGGGCACGCGCCTTGCCGACAACTATGCCGACGAGAGCGGCAACGGCAGCTATTACGTACAATACTGCTACGACTACGGATACGCCGACAACCAGCCAAACGGCTCGTTGGGTTCGAAGATAAACATTGAATGGGCTGTTGACGGCAATGGGAAGCCCGCCAACCTAAGCGGCATCCACTTCGTGAAAATATACAGCGGCACGAACCAAGACTGCGGATGGCTCGGCGAGTCGAGCACCGAGGTTGCCGGAGCCATTGACCTGCACCTCAACGGCGAGGACGTTGACGACACCACCGCATGGCCATCAGCACGAACAAAAAATACAAAATAACATTTCAAACAAAACAAACATTCTAAAATTTTAAGTATCATGCAGTTTAAAAAACTCTTACCATTCGCAGTCATCGCCGCTGTGCTGGCGTTCGGCTTCGCATCATGTTCAGACGACGAAGAAAACGACCCCGTAATCGAGCAGCCTGCCGACGCTGCCGACTTTGAGAGCGTTGCGCTTGGCACCGACAGCATCCTCGACATAACGTCAGGGAACAGTTTCGCAAGCAACGCTTACACCTTCAACTACTCTTACGACAGCAAATACATGTCGTGGTCGGGCTTCACCGTGTCAGGCAAAAAGGACACCGGCTTCAAGGATTACACGACTGACAAGAACAGCTGCGTGGGACACGGCTATGACAAGTCCAAGAACTTCCTGGTTTACTATCCGTCATTCGGCACTCCGTCAACAATCGACATGGGGACGGCCAAGACCATCCGCGGCTTCTACGGAGCCGTGAACACCTACGTGCAAAACTCAATACTCAACGGCGACGGCTTCGCCAAGAAGTTCGAGAAAGGCGACTGGCTCCGCATTGACTGCATTGGCGTGAAGGAGGACAACACCACTGACACGCTGTCCTACTACCTTGCCGACCACAGGGGCAACACGCTGACCTACGCCAAGGACTGGACATGGTTTGACCTGAGCAAGCTCGGGAACATAAAGCAGCTGTATTTTTCATTCGACAGCACCGACAAGACAAGCTACGACGGGGGCATAACCTACTATCTCAACACGCCGACATACGTCCTGATAGACAATTTCAACGGCACATACGACAACCACAGCGCCAAGGGCACCGAGGCAACGCGCCAATGAAAAGACCCTGTTTGTAAAACAAACTGACACTTTTCACGCACATGCGAAACACACAATCCGGGAGCCGGCAACACACTTGCCGCTCCCGATTTCTGTTTTTCACCCTCCGCAAAACCGCCATTTTTCAGCCTCCCCGTTTGTGAGGCAGTGCCTCCACGCCACAATCGCACTACCTTTGCACAACAAACGTCCATCCATTGCGCCGCCACCGGCATACCACCACGCCGCAATCGCATCACCATTATGCCACAATCGCCACTGCCCTGCGCCACGATTTTACCCAGCCAAAATCATCAAACACATAAAACCTTAAATGACAACAATTTACAAACACACCCACCATTAAGCCATTCCTCACAAAACATTTTCCGTTCGCAAATACGCCAGCCACAAACAACATGTCGTAAAGATTTGAGAAAACACAACCCTCGAAAGAAGAGTGGACACGCAAAAGTGAAAAGAATGTGAAAAACAAGGGCGCAAATTAAACTCGCAGGAAACAAATTCGTCATATAATCAGTTGCAACTGAAACAAATGTCTAATCATTAAAAAAAGAAACAACATGAAGAAAATACTCTTGACATTAGTCATGGCACTGGCCACCACAGGCATGGCACTGGCACAGCAAGGCGACAACAAGGAGCGTGGGCAACGCCCCGACCCGGCACAGATGGCGCAGCGCATGACCGAGCAGATGGCACAACGCTACGGGCTTGACGACAAGCAGCAAGCCAACATACTGGAACTCAACAAGCAATACGCCCCGAAGATGCCCATGATGCGTGGTGGCAGGCCTGGCGGAAGACCAGGAATGCGCGGCGACCGTCCGGGCGGCATGAGACGCGACTCCACCATGGCTCCACGCCAAAGACCATCAAAGGAGGAAATGGAAAAGCGTTTTCAGGAGATGAGAGCCAATCGCGAGGCTTACAACGCCGAGGTTAAAAAGATAATGACAACTGACCAGTACAAGAAATTCACCGAGGATCAGGAGAGGCGCGGCAGGCGCAACTAAGGCAAACACATACGTTCAGGGGCATGCACACAAGTGCATGCCCCTGAACGCATCAATGCCACCACGAAGCGTGGTCAACGCAACATTCCCACCATTATGCGGGCAGCATTGTCAGGCGCAACATCGTCGCCAAGCTTGCGAGCCACTTCCTCATAGCCTTCCAGCATGGCATCGCGTGCGTCGCCACCCGGCATTATGCGCCCCAACCATGAGCGTATGTTGGCAACGCTGAAACGGTCGGCAAGCAACTCGGGAACCACCTCACGGTCGGCAATAAGGTTGACGAGGCTTATGTACTTGCACTTTATGACATGGTTGAAGCCCCAGCGTATGAGCTTAGGCACGGGTGTCTCATAGCAAACGGCTTGCGGCACACGGAAAAGCGCAGTCTCCAACGTTGCCGTGCCACTCGTAACAAGTGCCGCCGTGGCATGGGAAAGAAGTTCATAAGTCTGGTCGTGGACAAGCTTAACGCTATGGCCTGACGTAAACTTACGGTAATAATCATCGTCAATGGAAGGTGCTCCGGCTATTACAGGCTGGGCAGCCATGGCACCTGAGGTCAAGGTCCCGTTGTCCGCAGAACACCCACAAGCTGCCAATCCTTCAATCGACGAAATCATGGCGGGCAGGTTGTCCTTAATCTCCTGCTTGCGGCTGCCGGCAAGCAAAGCCACGATGGGACGAGCAGGGTCAAGCCCGTTCCTTTTGCAAAAAGCATCCCTCGTCTCGTGATACTCCGCCCGGAAAGCCGCAACCTCCTCAGCCGTGGGATTGCCGACATAATGTATCTTGTAATGGTGCTTGCCCTCATAAAACGGCACCTCGAATGGAAGTATTGAGAACATGGCGTTGACATAACGCTTTATGTCCTTTATCCTCCACTCCTTCCACGCCCATATTTTCGGCGAGATGTAATAATAAACCGGGATTTGCGTGTTGTTGCGCACAAACTTGGCAATGCTCAGGTTGAAGCCCGGATAATCGACAAGTATCACCACGTCGGGTCGCCACTCCACAATGTCGCGCTTGCAGAAAGCCATGTTCCTGAAAATGGTGCGCAAGTGCAACAGCACCGGCACGAACCCCATGTAAGCCAAGTCCTTGTAATGCCTCACACGCATGCCTCCCTCCTTCAGCATGAGGTCGCCACCGAAGAAACGAAACTCAGCCTCGGCATCTTCCTTTTTCAACGACCGCATCAAGCGCGACGCATGGAGATCGCCCGAAGCCTCACCAACAATCAAGTAATATCGCATACGATAAGCCTACGTCCCAATCACAAGGAGACATTTTTCAAGGTTTCAAGAAACTTATAATCGGTCACGTCCACCGTCGTTGGCGTTATTGCCACGTAGCCATGGCGCAAAGCCCACTGATCGGTGTCGGCAGCCTCCGGCTCGTCGTCACGGTACTCGCCAACCATCCAATAGTAGTCGAAGCCCCGCTTATGGTGGCACTTGTCAACCTCGTTTATCCATGATCCTCTGGCCATGCGGCAGGCCTTCACACCCTCGAAGCGTTCACGTGCGGGAAAATTAACGTTCAGGCAAGTGCCATTGGGCAAGCCTTTTTCCAAGACCTCGCCAACAATTTTCTCAACGTAAGGGCGAAGCGGCTCAAGGTTGGCATCCTCATTGTAAAAGCACGACGAGAAAGCCACCGACGGAATGTACTTCATGCAGCCTTCCATGCACGCCCCCATAGTGCCACTGTAATGATTGTTGACCGTGGAATTGTCACCATGGTTGATGCCACTCAACACGATGTCAGGGCGGCATCCGTCACAAAGCTCACTAAGGGCCATCTTTACGCAATCAACAGGCGTGCCCGTACACGACCACACCTCAACGTCGCCCATGTTGTGCCTACGCTTCAGGTGTATGACATCGGCAGCCGAGAAAGCGCATGAGAAACCCGACCTGGCTCCATCCGGGGCGCAGACCAACACTTCGCCAAACGGCTTCACGAAATCCACAAGCTTGCGTATGCCGGCACTGTGGTAGCCGTCGTCGTTGGAAATCAAAATCAATGGTTTATTCCGCATAATGTTTCATGTCGCTTATGTAGAAGCACAAAAAGGAACCATCGCCTTGGCGAGCCTCGTCGCCAGCATCTTGCCCATCGCCTGCCGCCAATTGGACCAACATCCCCTTTATCCTTCTTGTTCTTTTTTATTCCTTTGACCTAAAATCTGCTGCAAAAGTAGCAAAAAAAGGTTTAAAACGCTAATGTTTCACGCAAAATATGTATCTTTGCAACAAACTATGTCATCCGGAAACCAAAGGCTTGACAAAACAAGAATCAAAATGGCAAAAATAATTGCTTTAGCCAATCAAAAAGGCGGTGTGGGCAAGACGACGACGACCATAAACCTCGCGGCTTCGCTCGCTACTCTCGAAAAGAAAGTGCTCGTGGTGGATGCCGATCCGCAGGCGAATGCGTCAAGCGGACTTGGCGTTGACATATCACAGGTTGACTGCTCAATCTATGAGTGCATCATTGATCATGCCGATGTGCGCGACGCAATTTACACAACCGACATCGACGGGCTTGACATCATACCCAGCCACATTGACCTCGTAGGTGCGGAAATAGAGATGCTGAACCTCGACAACCGCGAGAAAGTAATAAAAAGCCTCCTTGACCCGTTACGCCCCGAATACGACTACATTTTCATAGACTGCTCGCCATCGTTAGGGTTGATAACGGTGAACGCATTGACGGCAGCCGACTCGGTAATAATTCCCGTGCAATGCGAATACTTCGCACTGGAGGGAATAAGCAAGCTGCTCAACACCATCAAGATAATAAAGAGCCGGCTGAACCCGAAACTTGAGATTGAGGGATTCCTACTGACGATGTACGACAGCCGCCTGCGACTCGCCAACCAAATATACGACGAGGTGAAACGCCATTTTCAGGAGCTTGTCTTCAAGACGGTAATCCAGCGCAACGTGAAACTTTCGGAGAGTCCGTCACACGGACTGCCGGTGATACTGTATGATGCCGACTCTACGGGAGCGAAAAACCACTTGGCACTGGCAAAAGAGATCATAGAGAAAAACAGTTAAAAGAAAAGAATGGCAGTACACAAGAAATACAACGCTTTGGGACGTGGGCTTGATGCCCTCATATCAACGGAATCGGTGCGCACGCAAGGCTCATCGACGATAAGCGAAATTCCCATTGACCAGATACAGCCCAACGCCGGGCAGCCACGCAGTCTATTCGATGAAGAAAAGCTTAACGAACTGGCCGACAGCATACGCGAGATTGGCATCATACAGCCCATTACCCTCAGGCAGACGGCGGAGAACCGCTTCCAGATAATAGCCGGCGAGCGACGCTGGAGAGCATCGCAGATTGTAGGGCTGAAAACCATCCCTGCATACATCAGGACGACAAAGGACGAGAACGTGATGGAGATGGCTCTCGTGGAAAACATACAGCGAGAAGACCTGAACCCTATTGAAATAGCACTTGCCTACGAGCACCTGCTCGAAGCTTCGGGTGGGACACAGGAGCAGGTGTCCGCTCGTGTGGGCAAGAGCCGCGCCAACGTCGCCAACTACCTGCGACTGCTGAAACTGCCGGCGCAAGTGCAAATGTCTTTGCAGAAAAAAGAAATTGACATGGGGCACGCACGCGCCTTGCTTGCCATCGACAGCCCTTCAATACAACTGCAGCTATTCAAGGAAATAGTAAAGAACGGGTGGTCAGTGCGCAAGGTGGAGCAAATGACACAACAACTGAAAAACGGCGAAGCAATAGATAGCGGGAAAAAGAAAATACAGGCAAAAAACCAACTGCCAGAAGGTTTTGGGGTGCTGCGCGAACGCCTGTCACACTTCCTCAACACAAACGTGCAACTCAACTGCTCAAGCAAGGGCAAGGGCAAAATAAGCATACCTTTTGAGAACGAGGAAGACCTGGAACGCATAATGAGCGTTTTCGACAAACTGAAGGAACAAAACCAGCAACAGTGAGAATTTCACATTCCATAATATACGCCGTTTGCCTTTCGATCTTCATGCCAATCGGCACATTGACAACAAAAGCCCAAACGCAAGGTACGCAACAAACGCATGGGCTTGCCAATGTCAAGGAGATAGGCGAAGACACCCTCCGAGCCGACAATTTCTTGCCAGCCGACACGCTGATGGTGAAAGGGAAGACAAGCCCCATAAACGCAGCTGACACCGCAAAGACACGCAACAAACGTAACTGGGCGACATGGAAGCCCGAAGCCAAGCGAGCCATGTGGTTGGCACTCGTTTTGCCTGGAGCCGGACAAATATACAACCGCAAATACTGGAAACTGCCTATAATCTATGGTGGATTTGTGGGTTGCGCATACGCCATGAGATGGAACAACATGATGTACTGCGACTATAGCCAGGCTTACCTTGACATAATGGACGACGACCCAAACACACAAAGTTACAACCAATTCCTGCATCTCGGCACGCAGATAACGCCAAACAACCAACAACGTTGGCAAGAGGTATTCCGCAAGCGAAAGGACAAGTACAGAAGGTGGCGCGACATGAGTTTCTTCGTAATGATCGGCGTATATGCCCTGTCGGTAATCGACGCTTACGTTGACGCGTCACTATCTGAATTTGACATTTCGCCAGACCTGAGCTTGCACGTGTCACCAACCATACTAAACGACAACACAGGTGGCGGCTTTGCCATAAACCAATTAAAGAGAACCGGATTGGGCATGCAATGTGCCATAACATTCTAAGCAAAGACAGCATCCCATTCCAGGAAACCATGTGAGACAAGACAACAAACAAGATGGACATAAGAAAGACTGTAATAATATTGGCAACCCTCCTGAGCCTCGCTACGACAGTGGGCGCCCAGAACGATGAAAAACACATATCATTCAAGGACAAAGACGGAAAGGAAAAGCAAATAGACCTGCCGGAGGCCATGACCACAGACCTCGACAGCCTGATGCAACTTTACAACTCAAAGATGTACTTGCGTCCGGATTCTGACTGCAACATGTCGGGCATAAACCCCGTATATGACGCGGAGACGTACAAGGATCGCCTGGCAAAGTTGCCAACAATAATCGAAATGCCTTACAACAGCATAGTGCAGGCTTTCATCGACCGTTACACCGGAGAATTGAGAAGGCGGGTTGCCTACATGCTCGGAGCGCAAAACTTCTTCATGCCAACCTTCGAGGAAGCACTGGAAGCTTACGACCTGCCGCTTGAGCTGAAATACCTGCCCGTGATAGAATCGGCACTGAACCCGATGGCAAAGTCGCATGCCGGAGCAATGGGATTGTGGCAATTCATGCTTCCAACAGCCAAGCGTTACGGGCTGGAAGTAAACTCTCTTGTTGACGAGCGACGCGACATAATAAAATCATCGTATGCGGCAGCCCACTACCTCAGCGACCTCTACAAAATATTCAAGGATTGGAGTTTGGTCATCGCCGCCTATAACTGTGGACCGGAAAACATCAACAAGGCCATACGGCGTTCGAACGGCGAACGCGACTACTGGAAAATATACCCGTACCTGCCAGCCGAGACAAGGGGGTATGTTCCGGCTTTCATCGCCGCAAACTATGTGATGAACTATTATTGCGACCACAACATTTGCCCATTAAGTGCTTCGCTACCTGAAAAAAACGATACCGTAATGGTGTCACGCGATGTTCATTTCGAACAGATAGCGCAAGTAATGGACATTGACATGGAAATGCTGAGAAGCCTCAACCCACAATATCGCCGCAACATTGTCAACGGACACTCAGAAGCCACGTCCTTGAGGTTGCCAGCGACGCTCATTGGCACGTTCATTGACATGGAAGACTCAATATACGCTTGCAATCCAAAGGATTACAAGCCAAAGAGACGTGAAGTGACCGTTGGCAACGAGAATGACAGTTACGTTGTGAGAAACAACAAAGTGGCAATGGTCAATGGCTACGGCTCGTATGCCCCAGAAGACAATGACGGCTCAATAAGCAAAAGGTCAACCACAACAAGGAAGTCTTCCAAAAGCAGCTCAAGGAAAAAGTCCTCAAAGAAGAGACGCGGAAAGTCTGTCACAATAAAGAACGGAGACACGCTAAGCGAAATAGCCGAGCGCAACAACACTACTGTCGCAAAACTGCGCAGGCTCAACAACATAAAAGGCAACAACATACGCGCAGGAAAGAAATTACGCGTAAAATAGTGTTGGGTTAGAAGTTTTGGTAGCCTGATTTTATAATTTTGATTTGAATTGCCATGGACGACCAGGAGCTGAAAAACAAAGAGAGAGAGCAAGCCGACAACAAGCTGATAACAGACGCATTCAACCATCTGTTAGATACTTACCTGCGTTCAAGCCACCGCAAGAAGGTGGACATTATCACCAAAGCTTTCAACTTTGCACGACAGGCACACAAGGGCGTGCGACGGCTTTCAGGCGAGCCGTACATCATGCACCCCATTTCCGTAGCACAAATAGCATGCGAGGAAATGGGACTTGGCTCAACGAGCATTTGCTCGGCCTTATTGCACGACGTGGTCGAGGACACCGATTACACCGTTGAAGACATCCAAAACATATTCGGTCCCAAGATTGCGCAAATAGTCGATGGACTGACAAAGATTAGTGGAGGAATATTTGGCAACCACGCATCGGCACAGGCAGAGAACTTCAAGAAACTGTTGCTGACCATGAGCAATGACATTCGCGTCATACTCATAAAGATATGTGACCGCCTGCACAACATGCGCACGCTCGAATCACAACCTGCCAACAAGCAATACAAAATTGCCGGAGAGACTCTTTACATTTATGCCCCAATAGCAAACCGTCTCGGACTGAACAAGATAAAGACAGAACTCGAAGACCTGAGCTTCAAGTTTGAGCACCCGGAGGAATACGACCGCATAGTGAAGAAGCTCGCCATGACAGAAATGGAGCGTAACAAGTTATTCGAGAACTTTACTGCGCCGATACGCGAATCGCTTGACCGGATGGGACTTTCCTACCGCATCAAGGCACGCGTGAAAAGCCCCTACTCCATTTGGTGCAAAATGCAGAACAAGCACATCCCGTTCGAGGAGATTTATGACATTCTTGCTGTACGCATCATATTCAGCCCCAAAGACCAGAAAGACGAAATAAACGAGTGCTTCCAGATATACGTGGCACTCAACCAAATATACAAAAGCCATCCCGACCGTTTGCGCGATTGGGTAAACCACCCGAAAGCCAATGGGTACCAAGCCCTGCATGCCACAATGATGTCAAAACAGGGCAAATGGATTGAGGTGCAAATACGCTCAAGCCGCATGAATGACATTGCGGAGCAAGGATTTGCGGCACACTGGAAATACAAGGAACACAACAGTTCCGACGAGGACACGGAACTAAACAAGTGGCTGGGCACAATAAAGGAAATCCTTGACGATCCCCAGCCCGATGCTATGGACTTCCTCGATTCCATAAAGCTAAACCTCTTTGCCACAGAAATCTTCGTCTTCACTCCCAAAGGCGAGGTAAAGACAATGCCCATGGGCAGCACCGTGCTCGATTTCGCATTCCAAATCCACACATTCCTCGGCAGCCATTGCATAGGCGCAAAGGTCAACCACCGCCTTGTGCCGCTAAGCCACAAGCTACAAAGCGGCGACCAAGTAGAAGTGCTTACCTCCAACTCACAACACGTGCAACCGTCATGGATCAACTTTGTTTACTCGGCAAAGGCAAGATCAAAGATACAGGCAATACTGCGCCGTGACAGCCGTGAGCTGCAAAAGCAAGGCGAAGCACTGCTGAGCGACTGGTTCAAGAGCAAGGACATTGAAGTAACCCCGGAACTGATAGACCGCCTATGCAAATTCCATGACATAGAAAAACAAGACGACTTTTTCGTAGCCTTAGGCAAAAAGAGCGTAATACTGGGCGACAAGGATTTTGAGGAACTGCAAAACAAGAACACTTCCTCGTCGGGCTGGCGCAAATACATTCCTTTCCTCCATAGGAACAACAAGAAGAAAAGCGAAGAGAAAGCCGAGGAAATGCCAAAGCTAATAGCCTCAGGCGAGGGATTCGACAAAAAGAAGCCATGCATAATATCCGAGCGCACCATTGGCATGTACATTTTCCCGGCATGTTGCCACCCCATACCTGGTGATGACATCCTTGGCTTCATAGACGGAAAAAAACATGTGGAAATACATAAACGCTCGTGCCCAACGGCGGCAAAACTGAAAGCAAGCTTCGGATCACGCATCCTGGATGCTAAATGGGACATGCACCACGTCCTCCACTTTGACGCAACCATTGAAGTTCACGGCATTGACCGCAAGGGCATGTTGCACGATGTCGCGGAAATAATCTCACACAAGATGAACGTGAACATCCACAAGGTTTCATTTACCGCAGACGAGGGAATTTTCAAAGGCCAAATAGAGATAAAAGTTCACGACCGCGAGGAAGTGAAAAGCATCATGGGGCGGCTAAAGAAAATAGAAGACATGCAAGACGTAAGGCAGATATTATAACGTCAAGCCGTGAGACTTTTGGACAACCGCCCACGACAGGCATGACTTTGTGGCTCACCGCAACATGCGCCCCCCACGTACAAGAAGCATAAGCATCAAAGCATGTCAAGGTGCTTCTTAAGATCTTTTAGCTGGTCACGCACGCTGACAAGGGTTTCTATGACATCAGAACTTTTGTCAACTCCCTCCTTGTTCTCACGAATATAATTGCGCGCGGCAGCAATCTTAAATCCACGCACCTTTATAAGGTTATAGATTTTCTTGACTTCCTCAATATCCTTCTCCGTGTATTGCCTGACCTTGGTTGCGGAGACGGTCTTTGGCCTTACGCTCGGAAATTCTGTTTCCCAATAGCGCAACGTACTTTCATTGACCCCCACAATCTTTGCCACCTCCTTAATGGAATAATACAATTTTGGATTCTTGTTTGTATTCAAAGCCATAATCTTACCTTTTATTGCAAAGTTAGTAAAAAAAATAGTAACTTTGCACCAAATAAAGAAAAAACAATAATTGCTAATATGACTTTGGAGAGTAACCAAAAAATCTCAAAGTTCAAAGTTCAAACCTCAAAGCAAGATGATGACAGCAAACGAAATCCGTGACTCGTACCTTAAGTTCTTCGAGTCGAAAGGACACGTCATTGTTCCTTCCGCCCCTATTGTGGTAAAGGACGATCCAACACTGATGTTCACCAACGCAGGCATGAACCAGTGGAAAGACATTATTCTCGGCACTAAGGAACCCGACCCACGCCGCCGCGCCGACTCGCAGAAATGCCTGCGCGTCAGTGGCAAGCACAACGATCTGGAAGAGGTAGGGCGCGACTCCGCACTCTCACACCACACAATGTTCGAGATGCTGGGCAACTGGAGTTTCGGCGACTACTTCAAGGAGGGTGCCATCGACTACGCATACGAATACCTCATAGACGTGCTGCACCTTGACCCCAAGGATCTGTACGTGACCGTGTTCGAGGGTGATGCCTCGGAGAAACTTGGGCGAGACGATGAGGCAGCAAGCTACTGGGCCAAGCACTTCCCCAAAAACCACATAGTAAACGGCAACAAGCACGATAACTTCTGGGAGATGGGCGACACGGGTCCCTGCGGTCCCTGCTCGGAGATTCACATAGATTTCCGTTCGGAGGAGGAGAAAGCGAAGGTTCCCGGCGAGTTACTCGTGAACAAGGACCATCCGCAGGTCATTGAAATATGGAACATCGTATTCATGCAGTTCAACCGCAAGGCAGACGGTTCACTGGAGCCACTGAAAATGCACGTCATTGACACGGGCATGGGCTTTGAGCGACTTGTGCGCCTGATGCAGGGCGTGAACAGCAATTACGACACAGACATCTTCACGCCAATCATTGAGGAAATAGAGCGGCTGTCAGGCCACAAGTACAACCACACGTTCCCTGGAGGCAAGAACGGCGAAGGCGTGAACAGCGAGGAAAAGGTTGACATTGCTATACGCGTGGTGGCAGACCACCTGCGTGCCGTGGCATTCGCCATTGCCGACGGACAGTTGCCTGGCAACGCCAAGGCTGGCTACGTAATACGCCGCATACTGCGCCGTGCCGTGCGCTACGCTTACACGTTCCTCGACCAAAAGTCGGCATTCATGTACAAGCTCATGCCAACCCTCGTGCAGGAGATGGGAGACGCCTATCCTGAGCTGAAAGCCCAGCAAGAACTGATAACACGCGTGATGAAGCAAGAGGAGGACTCTTTCCTCCGCACACTTGACAAGGGCATACAGCTCCTCACAATCGACATGGACGAGATGAGCGCAAACGGGCAGACGCAACTTGACGGGGCAAAGGCTTTCCGGCTGTTCGACACCTACGGTTTCCCACTCGACCTAACGGAACTCATACTAAGCGAAAACGGATATACCGTTGACGAGGATGGTTTCAACAACGAAATGTCAAAACAGAAAGAACGCGCACGCAACGCCGCAGCCGTGGAGAACGGCGACTGGATTAACGTGCGCGAGGGCGAGCAGGAGTTTGTAGGCTACGACCTTGACGAATGCGACGCACACATACTGCGTTACCGCAAGGTAACACAAAAGAAGACATCCTTCTACGAGGTGGTGCTTGACCAAACCCCATTCTACGGTGAGATGGGCGGACAAGTAGGCGACAAGGGCAAGCTTGTTTCAGACACCGAGAGCGTGGACGTAATAGACACCAAACGCGAGAACAACCAAAGCGTCCACATACTGAAGAAGATGCCACAAGACATCACTGCCAATTTCCACGCCGTGGTGGATGGCGAGAAACGCGAAGCATCGGCCTGCAACCACACGGCAACACACCTGCTCGACTATGCGCTGAAGCAAGTGCTCGGCGAGCAAACAGAGCAGCGCGGCTCATACGTGGACGACAAAACCCTGCGCTTCGACTTCAACTATTTCGAGAAAGTCTCAGCAGAGCAGTTGCGTCAGGTGGAACGCATCGTAAACAAGATGATACGCGAGAACCTACCGCTTGACGAGCACCGCGACACGCCAATCGAGGATGCCAAGAAGCTCGGTGCCGTAGCGCTCTTCGGAGAGAAGTATGGCGACAAGGTTCGCGTGGTGCGCTTTGGTCCGTCGGCAGAGTTCTGTGGCGGTATCCATGCCAAGAGCACAGGACGCATAGGTTTCTTCAAGATTGTCTCGGAAAGCAGTGTGGCGGCTGGCATTCGCCGTATCGAAGCCCTTTCAGGCAAGCAGGCCGAGGAAGCCATCTATGCGGTACAGGACACAATGACAGCCATACGCGGCATGTTCAACAACGCAAAGAACCTACAAGACTCCATACAGAAATACCTTGACGAGAACTCTGAGCTGAAGAAGGAGGTGGAACGCTTCCAGGCACAGATGGTTGAGCGCACGAAAGAGAAGTTGCTGCAAAACATACGTGAGATAAACGGCGCAAAAGTGGTAACGGCAGTGCTGCCGTTGGATGCGGCACAGGCCAAGGATCTCGTGTTCAAACTGCGCCAAGCCATCCCCGAGCACCTTGTGGCAGCCATCGGCACCATTGCCCACGAGAAGCCGATGCTCAGCGTGATTTTCTCCGACGACATGGTAAAGGAGCACAACCTAAACGCAGGCAACATAATTCGCGAGGCTGCCAAACTGATAAAGGGCGGCGGTGGCGGACAGCCATACTACGCACAGGCCGTCGGCAAGGACAAAGACGGATTGCATGCTGCCGTTGACAAGGTAATAGAACTTTGCCAACTGTAAGCAAACGAACACAAAGCCCCATCGACAACCATCTCATCCAAAGGATGAATGAATTTGCGATGGGGCTTTTTCTTTTCCCACCACCCCACCGATGCCCATACACATTAAAAGCAATCACAAAAAACACGACCATGAAATTTCTGTTTCTTTTAGTAACCATCATCACATGCGTCAACTCAAACGCACAAACGCTTGAAGGCAAATGGAAAGGCTCACTGCAAGCCGGCCCACAAAAGCTGACGCTTGTCATGAACATTGACCAAGCCGGAAAGAGTGTCACCATGGATGTCGTTGAACAAGGAGCAAGCAAACTCCCAATGACCGTAGGCTGGCTGAGCGAAGACTCCATAAACGTCTCCATACCTCAATTGGGCCTCTGCTATGAAGGCAAGCTAAAAGACAACACACTTGATGGCACCTTCCGCCAACAAACATTCGCCACGGCGCTCAGCTTCACGAAGGGCGAGGCAACCTACAACCGCCCACAAGAGCCTAAAGCGCCATTCCCATACGAGACAGAGGAAATAACATTTGCCAACGAAGACTTGTCGGCAACGCTAAGCGGAACGCTAACATACCCGACCAACTACCAGAAAGGCAAAGGAGTGGTGGTACTGATGGTAACAGGCAGCGGGGCACAAAACCGCGACGAGGAAATGTTCCACCACAAGCCGTTCCTCGTAATAGCCGACCACCTGGCACGCCACGGCATAGCATCATTACGTTACGACGACAGGGGAACAGCCAAGTCAACAGGCAACTTCAAGACCGTTACCACAAAAGACCTTGCCTCTGACGCACAAGCCGGAATAAATTGGCTGCGCAAGTCGGGCAAGTTCGCAAAGGTAGGACTGTTGGGGCACAGCGAGGGCGGACTCATAGGCTACATGCTTGGAAGCAAAGGGAAAACTGACTTCGTCGTAAGCCTTGCGGGACCCGCTTGCCGAATAGACACGATGATGATGCTACAGCTAAACGCACTCGCTCGCATACAAGGCTCGCCAAAAGACATCGTAAACAACGTGGAGGAAACACGCACGCTCCTGATGAAGAGCAAAACTCCATGGATGAAAGAGTTCGTGAACAGCGATGCCACTGCGTTTGTAAAGAAAACCAAATGCCCCGTTTTGGCACTTGGCGGTGACAAGGATCTCAACGTGCCCGTGAGCATAAACGTGCCAAGCCTTGAGGCCAACCTGCCGAAAAACAAGCACAACACCATAAAGGTTTACAAAGGTCTCAGCCACATGTTCCAGCATACAGCCACTGGCAACCCGATGGAGGCTGCCAACACAGAAGAGACCATGGCGCAGGAAGTGCTGTCGGACATCAGCCAATGGATTCTTGAGGTTACAAGACACTAAGGCGCACCCATTTTCCGCCTAAGCTTTAATGGGCAAGCCTTGAAAGCTTTGTCGCACAGCCCCGCAATTTTCATCGGCATGCGACAAAACTTTCAAGGTTATTAATAACTTGGCTACAATCTTTGGAAGTCTTGAATAATCACACAGCCACCCTTGTGGCAATTCCATACAGAAACGATTGTTACTGTACATTGCAATTGCATCTGTTTTTTTGTTGGCGGCAGTTGCCTTCTTCGTGTTTCCATTGCAACTACCAATTGCTACAAGCAAAAGGAAAAAACATGGCATGTTTTCACAGTCATTCCGTTTTTAGTATTCAATTGATTAAAGACATTAATTTCCATAGCTCCTATGCTCCAGCATGTTCAGGCTCTGAACATCACGCTCGCCATTGAATAAAACGGACAAGACCTCACTGAAAACATCATCAGGCTGTGCCTTGTCAAACAATGTCATGGAAGAGCGGAGCTTTATGGCATCAACACTACTTCCCATCAATGTTTCTGCACTTTTGTCTTTATGTGACAGCAATGCGGAGATTATTTCCCTTAGCCTTTTTCCCAATAGTGGATGATTAAGATATGCCTTTGCCTCTTCAACATCCGCAAGCCCATAAACATAAGAGTACGCACTGCTGCCTAAACCGCGGAGCTGTGGAAATATGTACCAAATCCAGAGGCTGCGCTTATGCCCATTTTCATCTCATCTAATGCAATGCCATAGTCAACCTCTTGGGCTTCAACAAACCTTTCAAGGTTGAACTTATCCTCTGTTTCCATGCCAAGCATGACCTCAAAATCATCAAGTATTTTACGGAGTGAAGGTGTCAGCGTCTCATAACAGTATCCAGCCATTGCCTTGGGTATGCCGTATGCGGCTTGCGCCAATCCTCCTGCCATCGCTCCTATCGTATCACTATCTCCACCAATAGATACGGCATTTCTAATGGTACTCTCAAAGTCGTGTCCGTCAAGAAAGGCTATAATAGCCTCAGGCACACTGCCCATACATGACACGTCAAAAGAGTAAGACGGGCGGATTTCATCTATGGTGCGGTCAAGATCATAGCCGAATGTGTCCGTTATGTATTTTCTAATCTCATCCTTGCCTTTATTGTTGCGGACGAGGTATATGGCTGAGGCTATCGCTTGCGCCCCCTTGATGCCTTCCGGGTGATTGTGGCTGACTTCTGCCGTTATCTTCGCAAGTGCCAACGCCTCATCAAGGCTGTTGGCATAATATCCCACAGGGCTTACACGCATTCCTGATCCGTTGCCCCAACTGTTGTATGGCTGTGGATTTTCAGTAAACAGCCAGTTCACGAAGTTCCCGCCATAGCCTGCGTCAGGATATTTTTGCCCTATTTCCTGCATGCACTTTACAAGCGTTTCCTTGCCGTGCGCCTTGTCCATTGTCAGCCACTTAGCCACAGCGCACGTCATGACCGTATCGTCCGTGAACGTACTTTTGGGTGTAAACAGATGGAAGTCATAATTCTTTGTGTTGTTGAACTCATACACAGAGCCAACAATGTCCCCTACTACTGCTCCTAACATAACTCATTAGTTTTTTCATATAGTTTTTTGAGGCTTATCTGTAACAATGCAGAAACCCACGCTGGAGCGTATATAACAAGTGAAAGGTGCGAAGTTTCTGAATCGTCAAGAACAAAGCGTTACATAAACGCCTTTTCAATATGTATGAGTGCCACTACATAATGCGAACAAAGAAAGTTGCATCTTTTCACGTGGTTCTCAACTGCAAATATAAACATTTTTCTCCATAATTCCCGATTTTACGTGTTAAATTTCAAGCCAACGTCCTTAAAATTCCAACTTGTTTTAATCACGCAACAAAGTTAGGTAAAAACGGGAAACAATACAAAGAACGGAAGTCCGCAAGGCTTGCGGACTTCCGTTCTTTTGGCAACACCACCATTCCCTTTGACTACACAAAACCAGACGCATTTGCCCGACCATATTGCCCAGTCTGAGAATTGGCCTTTCAAAAAATATCCCCTTGAAGATGCCCAGTTTTTACAACATATCACATCAAAGCCTTGTTCATAGCCAACAAAATATCCACTTAAAGGCTCCCTGTTTTTTTTTAAAAAAAACATATCACAGCCAGAACGGTGGTGGCTGCATCAACTCCATGCTTGAGCTTGAAGAAGACCCTGCTTGTTACAGCCTATCTCGGTGGCTTAACATCCCGATGAATACTGACGGACATTGAAGAATCACAGACCAATGAAAGCTGTCATATTCAATCATCATTATCTTCCAACATGGCGGCAACCTCCTCGCCTTCGTCCCCTTTCGGCAGTCGAAGCTTGCGCTTTGGGTTTTCCTTTGCGCCAAACTTAATCAGCTTATTCGCCGCCGTCACGATGCTCTTGCCCGTCGGAGCGGTGGTTTTCCTAAGCTCGTCAAAAGCTTTCTGTGTCTTGTCAAGCTGCTCGCCAACATTGGAGAAACGCTCATAAAACATCTGCACACGGTTCACCAGTTCGTTGGCAGCATCCATTATCTTGTCCTGGTTCTCAGCCTGCCTTGTTTGTCGCCAAGTCATCTCCAGCACACGCAGCATCATGTAAAGGTTCTGGCTTCCAGAAACTATCACACCTTGATCATAAGCCTCTTGCCAAAGCGTAGGCTCATTGGCAAGCGCAAGCTGCAACGCACTTTCCGAATAAATATACATGACAACGAAATCAAGCTTGTTGGCTCCGCCATTCACATAACTACCGTACTTTTTGTGCGCCAGCTCGCCTACATGCTTTCTCACGGAAGCGATGTGCCGCCGCAAAGCCTCATCCTTGCCAGCCTGTTCCGTTGCGTTATAATAATCCTCAAATGCCTTAAGCGACATTTTGGAATCAATAATAACGTCACGGTTGTCGGGAAAATGGAGTATCACGTCGGGTATCATGCGGTGTCCGTCCTCGCCCGTCAGCACACCACCCTGCCGATCCCTCATCACGGCCTGTTCCTCAAACTGCACGCCCTCTTCCAAGCCCATGTTCTCAAGCAAAGTACGCAGTCGCAACTCGCCAAAGTTGCCCTGCACCTTGTTTTCCGAAGTCAAGGCCTGAGCAAGTTTGTCGGCACGTTCGCCAACCTCCTGCGCCTGCCTAAGGTTCGCCTTTATTGAGGCATCAAGCCGTTCCATCGACGTGGTATGCTCGCGGTCGCTCCTCTCCACGGTCTCACGCATCTGCCTGAGGTTTTCACGCAATGGGTTCAGTATGGAGTTTAGCTGTTCCTTGTTGCTTGACGACAACTCATCAGAGCGTTTCTTCAATATTTCTTCCGATGCCGAGTTTATCTGCTCTCTTATGAGATGCGACTGCTGCTCCATCTGCTCTTTCTGCCGCGAATGAAACTCGGCAAGCTGCTGCCGATAATGTTCCTGCATTTCATTCCTCTGCTTCTCGGCATCAGCCTTGACCATGCGCAGAGACGACTCATATTGTTCCCGCAATTCGGCAAGCTGCTGCCGATAATGTTCCTGCATTTCCTCCTTCTGTTTCTCGGCATCAGCCTTGGTCATGCGCAGAGACGACTCATATTGCCCCCTCAGTTCCGCCATCCTCGCCTCATGGTCACCTTTCAGCGTCCCAACCTCGCCGGCATGTTTTCCTTCAGCCTCCCTCATGCTCCTTTCCGCCTGTTCCTTGAAAGAATCATAAGCAGACTGCAGACTGTCAAGCTGAGATTGCAGCACGTCGCGCCTTGACATCATTGCAGCACGCTCCTCTGCCCTGCCATTACGGGCAACAAAGTAGCCAATCAACGCACCTGCCACAATGCCAAGTATCGTAAAAACATAAATCATTTGCCTATTGTTTTAATATCAAAGAGGGCGTGCCAAAAACACATTCTGGCACGCTCCTCCGAAATAACATAATCCTAAAGTTCACACTGGTGTCTCACCCACTGCCGCCTACTTGAGATTGAAGCTCTCCACGGCAGCCTTCAGCTGACGGTCATTCCCGTTGATGAAATCCTCGGGCGTGTTGTAAACTTCCACGTCAGGCTCCAGCTGCTTGTTCTCAAAATAAGCACCGTCCATGCCCTGGCAGCCCACCTGCGGTATGCCGAATATCATGCCGTTCATCATGGTCTCCCACCAAACGGCAGTCATTGTCCCTGGCACAGGAGCGCCTACCAGTTTGCCAATGCCAAGACCCTTGTAAACAGCCGGGAAGCCATGCCCATTGCTGTAATCGTCCTCGCACATCAGCACGCACGACGGCTTGACCCACTTGTTCCATGGGTCATAGCCTATGTACTTGCCATGGGCAACAAACTTTGAATACTGCTTGCCCGAGAGCAACGTGCAAAGGTCATCGTGCAACCATCCGCCGCCATTATGGCGCTCGTCCACGATGACAGCCTTCTTCTGGCGCATAGAATCGCTGAGCAACTCATTGAACACCGTGCGGAAACTCTTGCTGTCCATGGCCTCCACATGGACGTAACCAATGGTGCCATTCGACAGCGAGTCAACCATGGCGCGGTTGCGGTCAACCCAGCGACGGTAAAGCAAGTCGTTCTGTGCGCCACGGGTTATGGCACGTATCACAACATCAAAACGTTTCTTGGTCTTGGGGTTGAACACGCCAACGCGGACACGCTGTCCAGCCTTTCCATCGAGCAACGCCGTATAGTCAGCCCCTTTTCTTATCTGCTCGCCGTCAATCTTCTCTATTATGCAACCCTTCGTGACACCCGTGTTGCGCACGTCAAAAGGACCGCGCCTTATCACCTCGTCAACCTTCAGGCCGTCACCATCGTAATCATTGTCAAAGAACAGGCCAAGGGCAGCCGTCCTCAGCGACGCGCCACTGGTGTAATAACGCGAGCCCGTATGAGATGCGTTCAGCTCGCCCAACATCTCAGAGAGCATGTCGCGGAAGTCGTGATTGTTGCTTATGTACGGCAGGAAACGCTCATAGGTTTTCTTGTATCCGTCCCAATCCACTCCATGCAGCTCCGGATCATAAAACTTGTCTTTCACCTGCCGCCACACATGGTCGAAGATATAAGCCCTCTCCTCGTATGGACGGAAATTGAAACGAGCCTCAAACTCCACGTTCTTGGTCGAGTTCTTTGCGAGGTTTATCTGCCTGACACCATTATTATATACGTAAAGGTTCTTGAAATCCTTGTCAGCCTCAAGTCCATGCCCCACGTTCTTCATCACCAGTTCCGTCTTGTTTGCCACGAGGTCGTGCTTCCACAGGTCGTAGCCACCCTCGAAGCGAGCCTGGTAATAAAGTGTGTCACCGCCTGGCGACAGCAACGCATCAGACATGTTCGACGAGTTCACCGTAAGGCGCAACACACGGTCACGGCAGTTGGCAAGGTCAAACTTCAATGGCTTCACCGCGCCCTTGTCGGCAGCCTCGGCTTGCTTGTCCTTGCCAGCCTGCGCCTTGTCTTTCTTCTTGAACATGGTAAACTCAACTCCGCCTTTCTCCTTGACAGGCTCATCGGTCTTCTTCTCGGCCTTCCTGGCCTCGTCGTAAAGAGCGCGCTCCTCCTTGCCCATGCGGAAACGCTCGTATGCGTCAAGGTCAAAGAACATTATGTAAGCGTCATACTCGGAACCCCAACTGCCATGCGAGCGGAAGCCGGCACGGTCGCTCTGGAAGAGCATCGCCTTTCCGCCAAGCACCCAACGGCCATTGCCGTCGTTGTATCCACCGTTGGTGAGGTTGAAAATCTCACCCTTGCCCGATGCCGGCACCAGCGCAATGTCGCTGTTGTTCCATCCCCCCGTGCCAATATAGTTGGAGAGCAGCCAGCGGCTGTCTGGACTCCACTCAAACCACAGGTCACCGTCAGAATAGCTGTACTGGAACTTGCCGTCCATGAGCGTGCGCACGGCCTTCGTCTTCACGTCAACCGCCTTTAGCGTGCCACGGTCCTCGATAAAGGCAACGCTCTTGCCGTCAGGGCTGTAGGCAGGCTGCATGGCGACCAACGACGACTCCACGAGCCGCTCCTCCTTCAGATCCGTGGCATACGTAAACTGCTTCTCCTCCTTCTTCACTATCGACGACTGGTAAATCTGCCACAGCCCACCTCGCTCAGAGGCGTAAACCAGGCTGCGCCCGTCGGGCGAGAAACTGACGTTGCGCTCTTGCTCGGGCGTGTCGGTTACCTGCTTGGTGGTCCTGTAGTCAATGGAGGTGACGTAAACGTCGCCATGCACCACGAAAGCCATTTCCTTGCCGCTCGGCGAGATGGCAAACTCCGTCACGCCCCCCGTGAGCACCTGTCGTTGCAGACGGTCGCTGCCATCGTCGGCCGTCACGTTAACGGCCAGCTTGCGTGGCTCGCCACCCTCGCGCAAGACATAAATCTCGCCGTCATATCCATAGCACAGCGTGCCATTGTCAGCGCGCGTAAGGAAACGCACGGGGTTGCCCTTATAGCTTGTCAGCCGCGTCTTTCCCTGCTCGCCCACACGCCGCTTGTAAACATTGAACGTGCCATCTTCCTCGCTCAGGTAGTAGTAAGTGTTGGCATCGTCGCCCCACACAGGCGTGCGGTCCTCACCGGCAAAGGCTGTAAGCTTGGTGTACTTGCCATCCTTGCACATCCAGATGTCACGGCATATCGACGACTGGTGGTGCTTGCGGAAATCGTCCTCATAACCCTTCTGGTCGTGGTAAAGCAGCGTGCCGTCCTTGCCGACGCTGATGTCCATCATCGGTATCTCGCTGAAAAGCCTCATGCGTCCGCCACGTGTGCCAACCTCATATACCTGTGGGAAGGTTGATCCGGCAAACATTATGCTCTTGGCCGTTGGCATTATGGAGGCGCGCAGCAAGACCGTGCTGTCGTTGCGCCATGCCATGGGGTATTCGTCGCCACTGTCGGTGGTAAGCCGTTGTGGCACTCCGCCTTCCCTCGACACCACATAAACGTCCATGCTGCCTTCGCGGGTTGAGGCAAAGGCTATCTGGCGCGAGTCGGGACTCCACACCGGGTAAGCCTCGTAAGCAGGGTTGGTGGTAAGTTGGCGCGCCTGCCCTCCAGCGGTTGGCACGGTCCAAAGGTCGCCCTTATATGAGAACGCCACCGTGCTGCCATCGGGCGATATGGCAGGGAAGCGCATCCATAAAGGATTGGTTTGCGCCACCGCCGTCCCCACGACGAGAGGCATTGCAAAGGCTAAAAGAAATTTCCTCATTTGCGTAATTGTTTTTAAGAGAATATTTATCGTTTTTTCATTGTTTCATGGCGGTTTTCCCGTTGCGGCGCAATCGCATCGCCATTGCGGCGTAACCACGTTGCGTTTGCGCCGTAATGGCAGTGCGTTTATGGCGTAATGGCGATGCGATTGCGCCATAAACGCACTTAGGTCACAACACGCTGGTTTCCAACTCCTTGCTTATCATCAAGCATCTGCATGAATTTTTCAATGTCCGCCTTTATGCGCCGATAAGGCTCCGACATCACAAAACCCATGCTCTTCTTGAGCATCGGTATCACGTCGCCAACCGAATTGTTATAGCACGACAGTTCGTTGCGCCGCTGCGTGCCATGCCTGCTCTGGCGCACAATCTCGTTCTGCCGCTGGCGCACAAGCCTGTCGCACACCTTTGAAAGCATCGGCACGACAACCTTGTCGAAAAGATAATGGCCACGAATGTACAGATAAGTTGTCCTGGGTGTCAAGCCAAGCCGCAGCAAGTCTTGCTCCACCGCCTGCCATCCCATGCGAGCGTTGGGGTTGGCCTGGCTAAGCTGCTTGCACTTCTGCCCCACCTTGCGGCGAACCAAGGCAACGCTCTGGTCCGCCGCATTCATGCTGAACGTACCAAGGTCTATGACGCGCAGGAAGTCGGTCATGGTAAACTGCCCATAGCTGTCGCCACGGTAATACCAAACGTTCCACACGAAGAGTGGCCATATCGCCTCAGAATAATCCTCAAGGTATCGGCGCATGTCAAACACGCCACTGTCGTTGAGCGTCACCGCCACGCACACGTCATGGAGCGCCGGGGCAAAGCATTGCATGTTCTCTATCGCGTATGCGTAAGTGTGGAAGATGTAAGGGTTGCCAATTACGGTCTTCGAGGTGACGGTAACGCCCTGCACAAGATAGTCGTAATCGGCATCTACGCAGGCTATCAGCCATTGACCGGTCTTGCCGCTGAGCGCGCTCATCAGCGCGGCTTTCTTGCCACGCTCCAGCACACGCTCGCCCGTGGCACGCCCTTCCTGTGGACGCGTGGGCAGCATGACCTCAAAATAATAACGCTCGGTCTCAAACTGCGACAGTATGCTCCGCCAGAAGAACACGTCGTCGTAGCTCTCGACATAAGCCACTATCTTCTGCCGCTTCCCTCGGCCGCCAAGGTGGTTGGCAGCCTCAAGATAGCCCGATGTCAAATTATCTTGCAGCCTTTTTGACATAAAACACCATTATTTACATCCGTGTCCGAGAAAGCCACCGCATGGCGCTAAACCGTTATGTCCCCAACCTCTGTCACCTTGTCAAGCCAGCCATTCATTATCACGGCCGGCGAATGGGTGGTCAGTATGATTTGCGCATTCGGGTTCAACTTCAGTATAAGGTCTATAAGCTGTTTCTGCCACTCCACGTGCAAGCTCACCTCCGGCTCGTCCATGAACAGGACGTAAGGGTTGAGGTCTTCCACGAGCACCGTGAGCAGTATCACAAGCATCTGCTTTTCGCCGCTCGACAGCTGGTAAGGCACGAGCGTCTCGCCTATCTGCGTGAAACTAATCTCGTTGTCGGAACGCACGATCTTCTTGCCAGTGTCGGCAAACAGGTCGTCCATCATGTCCTGAAACATCTTCTTTGGCTCAGACAGCCGTTGAGCCTTGATGGCGGCATCGGCGCCTCCCGCCTGCAACACCTCAATCATGCGGTTTCCTATGTTAACCTGATAGTCGAGATACTTGCGCTGCAGCTTGTACAATTGCCAGTCAAGCTCGGTGGCAAGCGACATGTTCATCTGCGAAACCACGTCGGCATTGATGAGCGGACGGTCAAAAGAGCGTATGATGTCAAAGCGAATCCATTTCGCCTCATCGGGACTTACCTTCACGCGCACGCCCTTGAGCATGTGCGAGGGGAACTCGCCCCCTGCCGACAGCCCCTTCACCACCTTGTTGATGATGGTGGATTTGCCAACGCCATTGACACCACTCAGGATGTTGACCCTGCGGTCAAGATTCCACAGTATGTGCTTTTTGCCACTCCACAGCGAATCAATCTCTATCTGGGCAATATAGTCTGCGTACTTTTGCATGATACTTAGGTTTTACAATGGCAAAAATAATAAAAAACTTCGTGGTTGATGCCTTTTGGGCACGAAAATATTGGCATCACAACGTTTTTTTAGGGAAACGCCCCGGATGCCTGAGCATTTTACCCACCTTGCTCGCCTTGCCGGCATAAACCACAGCCACCGACAAAGCTGCCATGATGGCATAAACAAGGCAAACCTGCAGTGCATTGACGTGTATGCCGTCGATGCTCGCACCAGGCAATTGAGCGATAAACGCCAACACATCGTTGAGCCAACCGGCGACAGCGCCAAGGCAACGTGACAGGAACAAGGAAAGCGTGGGCACGGGAACGGTAAGGAAAAGTGCCACAGTGCCGTATATTATGACGGTGGCTGCAGGCACAACCACAAAGTTTACAAGGAGGAAATAACAAGGGAAACGACCAAAATAATAAGCAACCAACGGTGCGGCACCCACCTGCGCCGAAAGCGAAACCACGGTCATGCCCCATAAAGCCTTGGCAAGCTTGCCCCTAAGCCGCAGGGCATCATACACGGGACGGTAATATATCAATATGGCGAGCACAGACAAAAATGACATCTGGAAGCCAATGTCCCAAAGGCACAATGGGTTGACGGCAAGCAGGCACAAGGCGGCAAACGACAGGCTGTTTACCTGTGCCCTGTCGCGACGAGCCACCACCGCCAACGAATATATCGTGAGCATCAAGGCTGAACGGACAACGCTCGCACCCATGCCCACGACCACGACATAAGTCCACACCGCAACAAGCGTCAACGCCTGGGTCAGCCACGCACGCCGCCACCTACCGAAAAGCAACGTCAGCATGGCGTATATTATGCCAAGGTGCAAGCCCGACAGAGCCAACACGTGCGATGCGCCCGTAACGGAGTAAACGTCCTTGGTATAGCGGCTCAGGGCACGCTTGTCGCCAAGCGTCATGGCGGCTATCACCGCTTGCCTTTGACCGTCGCCACGAGACACGGCTTCCGTCTTGCCAACAAGCATTTTCCTTACTTGCAACGCACGCAACCGCAACCTGTCAGCCCGTGACAGCGAGCGCATGGAAACCCTTTTCGGCATCCAGTCGGAACAAAACACAAATGTGCGTGCCCTGAACCCACGCACTTGCAACCACCTGACGTAATCGAAATTGCCACCATCAACGTAGTTTTCCAGACGGCGCATCCGCGACCAAGCCTCCAACCCGCTGCCCATACGCAGCGCTCGCCAATCTCCGGCAACCGTGTCGCGCAAAATAGCAGCCTTAACGAATATCGGCTTGTCAAGTTCCTTGCCATTCAAGGATGTCAAAGCCAAGTCGCACCGCAAGGTTTTGCCGCTCACCCTCGGATCATCGGTTATCACTGCCTCATAACGCACAGGCTCTTCGGCAAACGGGAACGCAAGCCCGTCAATTGTCCTTGACACAAGAGCCGCACCAACCGATGACACAGCCAAAAAGACCAACGCCGACTGCGTGCAGGCTCGTTTCCTGCCAAGAACATAATACAACAAAAGCGACATGAATGCCACAACGAGCCAACACCACACACCAACCTTGCCATGGCAGTGGTCGCCTGCCACTATGCCAACGGCAAACGCAACGGACACGCGCAACAATGGTTGGGTTTGAAGATAATCGGCAAACGTCATGGCATTGGTTGTTTGGTTTTAAGCGGTTGGATTTTCCCAGCCGCTAAGTTACAACAATAATCTGAGCGAAAGGGTGCTTTCCAAAAGTTTTTCGCTAATTTTGCATAAACATTTTAGCAAACAGATGGAAAAGAACAAGGAGCTGAGACAGGCGTGGGATTTTGTTGAGCATACCGGCACGAGCATTTTCCTCACCGGCAAGGCAGGTACCGGCAAGACCACATTCCTGAAAACCGTGAAGGAGCACTCTTCGAAACGCATGATTGTGGTCGCGCCAACCGGCGTGGCGGCAATCAACGCCGGGGGCGTTACCATACACTCGTTTTTCCAGTTGCCTTTCACTCCTTACATACCGGGCGCAACCATACGTGACCGTTTCGACTTTGGCAAGGCAAAACGCCGCATCATCGCCTCGCTTGACATGGTTGTCATTGACGAGATTTCCATGGTGCGAGCCGATCTGCTCGATGCCATCGACTCCGTGCTTCGCCGATACCGCAACTCAACACAGCCTTTCGGCGGCGTGCAGCTCCTCATGATTGGTGACCTGCAACAGCTGACACCCGTGGTGAGATCACAAGATGAGCAGGTGCTTGAACAATACTATGACACGCCATACTTCTTTGGTAGCAAGGCCTTGCGGCAAACAAGCTACGTAACGATACAGCTGACACACGTGTATCGCCAACAGGACGAAAGCTTCATCAACATACTGAACCATGTGCGTGACGGCAAACCCACCATTGCCGACCTTGACTGCCTGAACACCCGATTCAACCCGACGTTCATACCGAGGGCGGAAGAGGGCTATATCCGACTGACAACCCACAACCGCATGGCCGACAACTATAACGAAGGCGAGTTGATGAAGCTGGGGGGCAAGCGATTTCATTTCAAAGCAAAGGTGGAAGGCGACTTCCCGGAAAGCAGCTACCCTGCCGATGAGACATTGCAGCTGAAACTCGGGGCGCAAGTGATGTTCATAAAGAATGACACTTCCGGGAAACACCGGTATTATAACGGCCGAATAGGGCATGTTGTGGCAATAGACGAGGACAACATACAGGTGAAGTGCCCGGGCGACAACGAAGCCATCAAGGTGGAACCGGATGCGTGGGAGAACACCAAATATGAGATAAACCCACAAAACAAGACCATAGAGCCACTGGTACAGGGCACGTTCACCCAATACCCACTTAGGCTCGCATGGGCAATCACCATCCATAAAAGCCAGGGGTTGACTTTCGAACACGCCATAATCGACGCGGGCTTGTCGTTTGCGTCGGGACAGGTTTACGTCGCGTTGAGTCGCTGCAAGAGCCTTGAAGGATTGGTTTTGGCTTCGCGAATAGACTCAAGCTGCATAATCAACGACAGCCGTGTCACCGATTACATTTCACACCAACGACAAGCTGCCGAAGACAGCATAAGGCTGTTGCCACAACTCAAGGAGGCATACTACCGTGAACAGCTGCTCGACATGTTCAATTTCAACGCATTGTATGCTTCTGAGCAAATGCTGCACCGCACGCTCATTGAGTTTTTCCACGCCTACCCCAGACTTTCCACATACCATCGCCAAGTAATGGAAAGCGTTAAGCTAAAGGTCGTGGACGTAGCTTACAAATGGCAGAACGTTATCCGCAACACGCCCGTCTCCACGAACAATGAAGATTGCGCAGCGGCAATGCCAAATACAAGCTTAACGTCAGAAGCCTTCACTATGCGTGTCAAACGCAGTGCCGACTATTTCGCAGCGACGCTGAAAGAACTGATACCAAGCCTCTTGGAGAAAACAAAGGCCGTAAAAGGTGGTAACAAGAAAGGCATGGAACTTCTGGACGAGCGCTACAAGGACTTTTGGCTGCAATATCTGTCAAAAGAAAAAACACTTGACGCAATGGCGGAAGAGACTTTCTCCGTTGCAAAATACATGCAGATAAAGCAGGAAGCCATGCTTGATGCCATGGACGCCGTCGAGCCTGGCTCAAACCGCACAAAACGCAAGAAACGCACGACCGAGAACCCTTACGACGGCAACGATGTTACTAACACGGCAACGCAAACGGCAACAAAGGGTTCAGAAAGCAGAAAAAATGCCCAAGAAGCAAAACAAAAAACTCAAAGCAACAAGCCAAGAAAAGAGGACACCAAGCGCAAGAGCCTTATCATGCTACAGCAGGGCATGAAAGCGGAGCAGATAGCAAAGGTACGCGGATTGGCACTAAGCACCATTTACGGTCATCTTGCAGTATTCATAAAAAAGGGGGAGCTTACTGCCGACAAGGTTATCCCTGCCGAAAAAGTCAGGGCTATTCGTCATGCCATCGCCCAATTGCCGGAAGATGCCAAAGCCGATGACATTCTGAATATATGCCGCAAGGACATAACCAAGGCGGAAATTTACCTAATGCTTAACGGACGTGGATAAAAACACGATGGCACAATAAGCCGCATTTCGCTCAAATCACCCGAGAAGAAGACTTTACGCTATCCAACGCCTCAATTTCCTCAACGCTTTGCACAAGCGTGTCCCGCTTATCGGAAACCCACAGCTTTATCCGCACAACATGACCGAAATCGGCATTGCCCTTTTTCGTTATACGACGAGCCTTGCCATACACGACCGTGTCCCTACGCGATGGGTAGCTAACGAGTTGCAACCGTGAATGGGTACTGCCATCGCCAATGTAAAATATGTCAACGCTATCTTTTGCCACCCTTTTCTTCATTGCCAAGCGAGCCTTGCGGTTCAATGCCGCCGTATCAACAGGCGCAAACACAGATGCCGCCACCGTATCGCCAGGTTCGTCTTTAGGAGCCATGCGGCAACCAACGGGAACAATGGCAAAGAGCAAAAGCAAAGAAAACGGTATCAACAGTTTCTTCATTATATACAAATATTTAATAAATCCCCTCGCCACAAACATCAAAGAGAGAAGCCAACAAGTTTATGAAAGGCAAGGGGGCAAGGAAACATTTTATCATTCCGCCTGCAATGCGGCAAGTCCGCCCTTGCCGGTTTCCTTGTAAAGTGACGGCAAATCGTGCCCTGTCTGTTTCATAACCTCAACGACACGATCAAAACTAACACGATGCCGTCCATCCGAAAAAGCGGCATAAAGATTGCAATCGAGCGCACGGGTGGCAGCAAAGGCATTTCGCTCAATGCACGGTATCTGCACAAGACCGCAAACGGGGTCACAAGTCATGCCAAGATGGTGTTCCAAGCCCATCTCCGCCGCATACTCAATCTGTGACGGAGAGCCTCCGAAAAGCTGGCAGGCGGCAGCAGAAGCCATGGCGCAAGCCACGCCAACCTCACCCTGGCACCCCACCCCGGCACCTGATATGCTGGCATTCTCCTTCACAATGTTTCCAATAAGACCAGCAGTGGCAAGCGCACGCAGTATCTTCTCGTCGGTGAATCCATGCCCTTTGGCAAGATGGTAAAGCACGCTTGGCAACACCCCACAACTGCCACACGTTGGCGCGGTGACAATAGTGCCACCACTGGCATTCTCCTCACTAACGGCAAGTGCGTAAGCATAAACCAAGCCACGCGTCTGCAGATTAGGCTTGTAGCCTTTGGCCTTGGTATAGTATGTAGCGGCTTTGCGCTGCAAGTTCAATGGTCCTGGCAACCGTCCCTCATGGTCAATGCCACGCTCCACGCTGAGCTGCATTGCATGCCACACGTCAAGCAAATAATCCCAAATGTCAGGACTCTCACACTTGCGCACATACTCCCAATAAGCGCATCCATTGTCGTCACACCATTTTTGTATGTCAGCAAGATAATGAAGAGGATAAATGTCTGGCGAACTTGGCAACAAGTCACAAGCATTCTCACCACTCGACAAAGCACCACCGCCAACCGAATAGACAACCCAATCATCCGTCCACGCATCATTGTCTTCAACCGATTTGCCTTCAACGTCTTCTACCTTGCATTCCACGCAACTGAATCCCATCCCATTAGGATGGTATGGCAAGAACACATCTGGTTCCCATATAATCTCCACCGGGGCTACAGGTTCCAGCGTCTCCCTAATCGCCACATCAGTCATGTGTCCCTTGCCTGTGGCGGCAAGCGAACCATAGAGCGTGACGCGGAAGCCCTTGGCATCCGGATGTGACTTCAAGTATATTTGCGCAGCCTTCTGCGGCCCCATCGTGTGGCTCGACGAAGGTCCCTTGCCTATTCGGTACAACTCTCTTAGCGATTTCATGTTTCTTGGAAATGGTATTGACTAAAAGTATTGGGAATTTGAGTATGATTATAAAACGGTATTCGCTTGCAAATATACGCTATTTTTATTTTTTCTCCAAATGTCATTCGAAAAAAATCAAGACATGGCAACATGGCAACAATTCCATGTCGCCACATTGCCATGTCCTCAAATATTTACAAAACAAGATTTTGCCGTCCTGCTTTGTGTTTTTCTGTTTTTACACTTACTCCGTCACGAAGTTTTTCAAGTCATCGGCATTGAAGTTCATCACATAGGCGTGGCTGCCAACACACTCCTCCTCTGCCATGCGCACATAAACGTTGGCACTCTTCTCAAACTCCTCTGGCAAGTTTGTAGCGTCGCGGAGCAACAACAACGAAAGGATTATGTTACCCGTCATGTTGTAGAGACGGCGACCAAGGAAGTCGTGGGCTTCCTGGTTTGCGTCAGCCTTCACTTTCTCGACAGCCTCAGCATAAAGCGCAACACATTTGGCTATGCGCTCCTGCAAAGGCTTCACAGCCTCGGAAACCTCCTCGCCCAACATCTCATTCATGATATTGAGATAAGTGCCATTGGTGATGTAACGGATAGCCGCAACCACCTGCAACTGCGTCGTACCCTCATAAATGGAGAATATGCGCGCATCGCGGAGCAAACGTTGAGCCTTGTACTCCATGATGAAGCCCGAACCACCGTGGACGCTTACGCAATCGTATGCGTTCTGGTTGGCATACTCCGACGACATTCCCTTGCCCAGAGGCGTGAAAGCATCCGCAAGGCGGCTGTACAATTTCATTTCCTTACGCTCGTCGGCAGTAAGCTTACGTTCACGCGAAATATCCTCAAGGCTCTTGTAAACGTCCACATAACGTGCCGTCTGATAAAGAACCGCACGGCTTGCGTCGAGTTTTGCCTTCATGCGCGAAAGCATGTCATAAACAGCTGGGAACGTTATGATAGCCTTGCCAAACTGCTTGCGCTCACGTGCGTAAGCCACAGCCTGGTCATAAGCCTCCTGCTCCAAGCCCACACTCTGGGCTGCGATGCCAAGACGGGCACCGTTCATGAGGCTCATAACATATTTTATCAGACCAAGACGACGCTCACCACACAATTCTGCCTTGGCGTTCTTGTAAACAAGCTCGCAGGTTGGCGAGCCGTGTATGCCAAGCTTGTGCTCAATGTGACGAACGTCAACGCCTCCGTCGCGCTTGTCATAGATAAACATTGACAATCCACGACCGTCATGCGTGCCCTCCTCAGAACGTGCAAGCACGAGGTGAATGTCAGAGTCGCCATTGGTAATGAAACGCTTAACACCGTTCAGCCTCCATGTGCCATCAGCATCCTGCGTTGCCTTCAGCATGACGTGCTGAAGGTCAGAACCTGCATCTGGCTCGGTAAGGTCCATTGACATGGTCTCGCCGGCACAAATGCGTGGTATGTATTTGGCCTGCTGCTCAGGAGAGCCAAACTCATACAGGGTATCAATGCAACTCTGCAAAGACCACACGTTCTGGAAACCACTGTCTGCAGCCGAAACGATTTCTGAAAGCATTGAGAACACCGTGATGGGAAGGTTCAACCCACCAAAGCGGCGAGGCATGGAAATACCCCACAGGCCAGCCTTGCGCGTAGCCTCAATGTTCTCATACGTTTTCGAGGCATACTTCATGCGGCAATTCTCAAGATGCGGTCCCTCCAGGTCCACACTCTCAGAGTTTGGCTCAATGACGTTTCTCGCAACGTCGTCGGTGATTTCAATTATGCGCTTGAAGTTCTCAATGGCATCCTCATGGTTTACCGGGGCGTAATCGAACTTATCCTTGTCCTCAAACCCACGCTCCTTAAGCTCAACGATGCGCTTCATCAGGGGGTCGTTGAGGTAATATTGAAGTTTCTTTGAATCTATCATGGTTTTATTTATTAAGCATTCCCCCAGCCCCATCCACATGACATGACCGGGAGTTTACGCCCATCCTTTACTTCGTGTTCTGCTTGTAATATTTTATCAGTTTCGGCACAACCTCCTCAACGGTTCCAGTTATAACGTAATCGGCTATCTGGTTGATTGGAGCGTCCGGATCGCTGTTAACCGAAATGATGATGCCAGCGTCCTTCATGCCAGCGATGTGCTGTATCTGGCCGCTTATGCCACATGCGATGTAAACCTTCGGATGCACGGTAACACCCGTCTGTCCCACCTGACGGTCACCCTCGACCCAACCTGCATCAACGGCAGCACGGCTTGCGCCAACCTCGCCATGAAGTTCCTTGGCAAGTTCGAAAAGCAAGTCAAAGTTCTCCTTTGAGCCAACGCCATAACCACCGGCAACCACTATTGGCGCACTCTTAAGGTTGTTCTTTGCAGCTTCGACATGGCGGTCGATAACCTTTACGGCATACGACATCGGACTTACATAATCCTTCGGATCCGGATAAACCACCTCGCCTTTTGCGTTACCCTCGTAAAGAGCCTTCTGCATGACACCAGAACGCACCGTTGCCATCTGTGGACGATGGTCAGGATTTACGATGGTCGCCACGATGTTTCCACCGAAAGCCGGACGAATCTGATAGAGCAGGTTGTCATAATGCTTTCCGCTCTTCTTGTCATCGTAGTCGCCAATCTCCAGCTGGGTGCAGTCGGCGGTAAGTCCGGAGGTCATCGACGACGACACACGCGGTCCGAGATCACGCCCTATGACCGTAGCACCCATCAGGGCGATCTGTGGCTTCTCCTCATTGAAGAGGTTCACCACAATGTCGGTATGCGGAGCCGACGTATATGGGAAGAGTCCCTCGCCGTCGAAGACGTAAAGCTTATCCACGCCGTATGGCAAAATCTGGTCTTCCACCTTACCTTTAATACCGGTTCCCGCCACCACGGCCTCAAGCTCCACGCCAAGCGTGTTGGCAAGCTTGCGACCCTTCGTAAGCAGTTCCTGTGACACCTCCTGCACGGTGGTGCCCTCTATCTCGCAATATACAAATACGTTGTTCATTTTTTTACTTTTGGTAAGTCAAGCAACCCCAAGCCGAGAACCTACGCCCCACCAGCCATTGCCAACATACGAGCCAGCAACCCAGCATTGCGTTCTCCTGCCACCTGTGGTTCCCATGACCTCTGACTCCTATCCTATAATATTCTCCTCCAACAGTTCCTTAACCAGTTCCTGCATGTCCTCATCGGAAGCCGTGAGACGCTTGTTTTCCTTGGCCTGGAACACGATGTTCTTCACCGCTTTCACCTTCGTTGGCGAGCCAGCAAGGCCACACTTGTCGTAGTCGGCATCACAGTCGGCAATGCTCCACTGCCCAAGCGTCAGGTAGGGGCGTGTCTCATAAAGGTCAGCCCAAGGCTCATCTCCCTTGCGCTCCATCGGGCACGAGGCGTACTTGTATTTCATCACGAGTTTGGCGTTGCATGGGCGCACGGGTGCGGCAGTGCCGTTCACGGTCACCATCACCGGCAGCGGAGCCACCACCGTCTCAACACCACCGTCGATATGGCGGCGTATCGTGGCCTTGCCATCCTCAATCTTCACAATCTCCTCAGCGTATGTCACCTGGTTCAACCCAAGCTTCTGCGCCACCTGCGGGCCAACCTGCGCCGTGTCACCGTCAATGGCCTGACGGCCACCGATCACAAGGTCAACGTGTCCCACTTCCTTGCCAATTTTCTCCACGGCCTTCGAAAGGAAATAAGCCGTGGCAAGCGTGTCGGCACCGGCACTCTTACGGTCGGTAAGCAGCCATCCGCAGTCAGCGCCACGGTAAAGGCTGTCGCGCAAAATCTCACCTGCGCGCGGAGGTCCCATCGTCACAACGCCCACGTGAACGTTGTCTGGGTCAAGCTCCTTAATGCGAAGAGCTTGCTCCAAGGCGTTCAAGTCCTCCGGGTTGAAGATTGCGGGCAGGGCGGCGCGGTTGACGGTACCTTCAGCCGTCATGGCATCCTTGCCCACATTCCGTGTGTCGGGTACTTGCTTGGCAAGCACAACAATGTTCAATTTCATAATCTTATATAAATTGTGTTATTATCTAAGCAACAATGCTTTATCTAAGCAATAATGCTTCGAACCGCTTGCAAAATTACTAATATTCTCCCTTTTATCCAAAGAATTGCTCTTAAATAAACCGTTTTCTGCACAAATCAAAAGAATTGTGCAAGGCACGGAACCTTTGCCAAAAGGCTCTGTTCCACATGCCGAAGCCCACGGATTTGCCGTCACAAACAACACCACAAATCAATGCCAAACGCAAAAACAACCTCACGACAAACGCTTTATTCCGATAAAAACATTATCTTTGCAATCGAAAACACGAACAGCCCAACCTTCCAAACACGTTTCGGGAAACGCCACTTAAAAATGATAGACCACCAGACCATAGACAGAATAAAATCGGCAGCCAACATCGTGGATGTCGTTTCAGAGTTTGTAACGCTGAAAAAGAGCGGTTCAAACTACAAGGGACTGTGCCCTTTCCACAACGAGAAGACACCCTCGTTCATCGTTTCCCCGGCACGTGGCACCTGCCACTGCTTTGGCTGCGGCAAGGGCGGCAACCCCATATCGTTCATCATGGAGCACGAGCAGATGACCTATCCCGAGGCTCTGCGATGGCTTGCGAAGAAATACCACATTGAGATACGCGAGCGCGAGCTTACCAACCAGGAGAAGGAGGAGCAAACCAGGCGCGAATCAATGTTCATCGTGAACGAATGGGCAGAGCATTACTTCGAGACCCTCTTGCACGAGCACGCCGACGGCATGGCGATAGGAATGCAATATTTCCGCTCGCGCGGCTTCCGCGACGATGTGATACGCGACTTCCACCTCGGCTTCGACCTGCCAGACCGCCACGCCCTCGCCCGTGCCGCACTGGCAAAGGGTTACAAGCCCGAGTTTCTCACGGCCACGGGAATTTGCTACCAAAACGACCGCGGCGAGCTGATTGACCGCTACGCCGGGCGCGTGGTGTTCCCATGGATAGGAGTGAGCGGAAAGGTCGTGGGCTTCACGGCAAGGGTCCTGGACCAGCGCACCAAGGGTGTCAACCAGAAATACGTAAACTCGCCCGACAGCGACATTTACCACAAGGATCACGAGCTTTACGGCATATGGCAGGCAAAGAAGACCATAGCCAAGGAAGACCGTGTTTACATGGTAGAGGGGCAGGCCGATGTCATAGCCATGTACCAGTGCGGCATACAGAACGTGGTCGCCAACAGCGGCACCGCCCTCAGCACGCACCAAATACACATACTCCACCGCTTCACATCAAACATCACCCTGATATACGACGGCGACGCTGCCGGCATACACGCGGCATTGCGCGGAACAGACATGCTGCTGTCGGAGGGCATGAACCTGAAGGTGCTGCTGTTGCCCGACGGCAACGACCCCGACGAGTTTGCGCGAACCCACTCGGCAGCCGACTTCAAGCAGTTCATAGAGGACAATGAGGTTGACTTCATACAATTCAAGACAAGCCTGCTCCTCAAGAACGAGACTGACCCGAAGAAGCGCTCCGATGCCATAAACTCGATCGTGGAGAGCATTTCCGTCATCCAGAACCAGATACTGAGGGACACTTACATCCACGACTGCGCACAGCGCATAGGCATCAGCGAGAACACGCTCATCAACCAGATGAACGTTTACATAAGGACAAGGAAGGGGCAAGCGACCCGCCCCTCAGCCACAAGCGAGCCGCCAGCCGCCACCCAACAGGCCAAGGCCATGCCGCCGTCAGGCACATCCACGCCATCCATTGCCGAGATGGGATCCGAGCTTGAGCGCATGATCATGCAACTCGTCGTGCGCCATGGCGAGCACGTAATATATAATAATGTGGAAGACGAGCAGGGCGGAAAACATGACCTAACGGTGGCACAGCTCATACACTACAGTCTTGAGCAGGACAACCTCAGCTTCAAACACGAGGCGTTCAACCGTATGCTCAACGAGGCCGCACGGCTCAGTGGCAACCCGTCGTTTAAGAGCGAGGGACACTTCCTGAACCACGAGGACATAACCATAAGCCAGATAGCCACACAGCTAACTGCAGAAAAGTACCACCTGATGCCACAAAAAGACACAGGACTGAACAACGCCGAGGCAATAGCCCAAAAGGAGGCAAACACAACCGACAACCTACGCAACCAAGCCATACACCTGCTGCTCGACTACCGCATGAAATACGTCAACAACCGTCTTGACGAACTGAAAGCTGAGATGGCACGCACTACCAACGACATGGAGAAGTGGAACAAGATCATGGCCGACTACAACGAAATGAACAAGATACGCATAGCGTTGGCCAAACAGCTTGGGAAAAACATCTTTGTCTGACCATAGCCAACACCACGAAAACGCCCTTTACGCACCCCAAAAGAAACATCGCCTCGCCTTGGCGGCGCAACGGCAACATGATTGCGGCGCAAACGCATTGCCTTTACGGCGCAATCGCGTTGCCATTACGGCGTAACCACACAGCCATTGCGCCGCAATGGCAACCATGGAAACACGCAAAGCGGATACGCCGGCAAATGAATTGAATAAAAAAGTTAAAATACTTCCGTTTCTCACCTAATGTGCCTATTTTTGTAATTTAAAACAACGGTACCAATGGCTTCACACACAATATTGATAATATGCCTGTCCATCGCCCTCGTCATGGCATTGGCTGCCAACGCAAAAATGCTGCGCCTGCAAAGGCACGGGTTCGCAAAGCTCGCGCAAGCCGACGCAAAGCACATGGCAAGCGAAGCCCTCAGGCAACTTAACTGCGAGGTTGACTGGAGCAAGGATGACGACAGGGACATTGGGCGCTACACTTACCAAAGCGGGCACTTCAGCGTCAGCATGGAGAAAGGGAACCCGTACCTACGCCTGTCATACCTGTTCTTCTTCGAGACCGACATTGCTGAGATAGAGCAGGTTCGCACCGTTTGCAACCTCTGCAACCTCAACTCTGACACCGCGCGCATTGTTTACAGCCTTGACGACAAGAATGCCAAGGTGGCATTGCACGTGATAAACGTCTTCCCAATAGCCGCCAACGGCATGAAAGACGAGCTGCAACGCTCCATGGCGGAAGCGTTCAGATGGCAGAACGCCTACCTAGCGAAATACATGGAACTGGGAAACGAGAACGACAAAAAGCACGTAACCGACAACGAAAAGGCCAATGCGCAACATGCCCGCAGCCTGCAGCTCATACGCGAACAGGAGATGACGCACCAAGATGCCGGTCCCGATTGCCATGAGACCGCCGAGAGCAGAACCGAATTGCGCAGCCTGCTGTCAACGGCCATGGGGCTGACTGACATCGTACCAATAAGACTGACATTGGCTATCGGCGACAAGCTCACCGTGATGGACAACCCCGACGACATTCTCGCCTACAGGGTTTCCGCACCCATCATCAATGGCAGCACCGTCAGCAACGAGTCGGCAACCGGCCGCCTCGACTTCTACGACCCACGCGACCCGGTAACGCCACGCCACCTGACGCTCGACTTCGAGCATGAGGAAAGCGACGCTGACACATTATACTATCGCGTAACCATGACCCTTACGCCAATGTCAATCAGCAACACCGTCAACAAGGACAGCGAGCGACACAGCAAACAGACGACGAGCGTCTTGCTCGGGCTTGACCTCACACCCGCCCAAGAGCGCATAGCCCACTTCAGGTACGTGTGGAAAGAGGCCATGGGCAAACTGCAAAACGGCGACACAAAGGACATGAGCGACGAGGAGAAAGTGATAGCAGCCACACACGACTCAAGGCTGGCTTACAATTACCACATCGGTCGCAGCCTATACCTCCAAGCACGCTACCACGAGGCTCTGCTGCCTCTGGGCGATGCCTTCCGCGAAACGGCAAAGAGACACAACAACGCCCGCGACCGCAATGCCACGGAAACGCTCAACGAGCTGGCATACCTCATAGGCTGCTGCCACATGGCCCTGCACCGGTACGACCGCGCATGCTACTACCTGCAGCTGACCCTGCCCACCACCCACAGGTCTTACTCGGAAGCATACATCAACTGCCTCGTGAACGGCAACGACCACCGTGCCCTTGACATTCTGAACGGACTGCTCGGCAGTTTCCAGATGATGAACGAACAAGCGGCAAACGAAGAAGAAAACGATGCCAACAGCCAGACCATACCGGAAAAGGAGCAGATGGCAGACTTCATAAACTTCATCAAGCGGCGAAAGGCTTACCTGCTGGTCAGCCTGCAACGCTACGACGAGGCCGAGCGCCTGCTGAAGCAACTGCTCGACGACCCTGCCAACAGCGATTTTGCGCTCAACGAGCTGGCATACATACAAAAGTCAAGGCTTCGCAACAAAAAAACAAGAGAGTAAAAAAACATATCATACAAGCTAATTCATCACAAGACAAGAACATGTATTATATCCAGAAATCATTCGAAATATCGGCAAGCCACCACCTCACGCTTTCACATGGCACAAAATGCGAGGAACTTCACGGACACAACTGGCAGGTAACGGTTTACTGCAAGTCGGAGGAGCTTGACGATGACGGCATGGTGGTGGACTTCACGCTCATAAAGCAGCTCATACACGGCAAGCTTGACCACAAGGATCTGAATCAAGTGTTGCCTTTCAACCCCACCGCCGAGAACATTGCCCACTGGATTGTGGAGCAAATTCCAACTTGCTACAAGGCACGTGTCGCCGAAACGGCAAACAACGTTGCGATATACGAGAAATGACAGCACGCAAGGGGGTAACAACAATAGCATAGGCCCATGATCGTGATGCACTGGCTTTGGTACGGCATTTACGTCCTGATCGTAATAATGGTCATGCTGAAAGTGCTGATGGACAACCGCCAGCCGGCAAAGACCATGGCATGGCTTCTCGTGCTGTGGGCATTGCCCCTAATAGGCATAATACTCTATTTCTTCTTTGGGCAAAACACACGCAAGGAACGACTCATCAGCAAGCGGTCGCTTGACCAGCTGACCAAACGCTCCATGCTGGAATTTGCCGAGCAAAAGAACCTGCGCCTGCCCGAGAGGCACAGGCCACTAATGCAGTTGTTCAAGAACCAAAGCATGGCTCTCCCATTCAAGGACAACGAAGTGGAAATAATCACCTCGGGCTACGACTTTTTCCCACGCCTGCTGCGCTCCATCAGCCAAGCGAGAAGCCACATCCACATTGACATTTTCATCTTCAGCGACGACGCACTCGGCAACGTCATAGCCGACGCCCTGATTGACAAGGCCCAGAAAGACGTTGAGGTGCGTGTCATATACGACGATGTGGGTTGCTGGAGCGTCAGCAAGTCATTTTTCGAGCGTATGCGCGATGCCGGCATCGACGTTCATCCGTTCATGCCGGTAAAGTTTCCGGCATTCACGTCCAAGGCCAACTACCGTAACCACCGCAAGCTAATCGTCATCGATGGCCGCGAGGCTTTCATCGGCGGCATGAATTTCGCCACACGATACGTAAAGGGAACCCAGAGGCAGCCATGGCGCGACACCATGCTGCACGTAAGGGGCGGTGCCGTATATGGCATACAACGCGCCTTCCTTACCGACTGGTATTTCGTTGACCGCACCCTAATAACCGACCGCCGATACTATCCCCCACCAAGCCAGACCATAAGCAATGACTGCCTTGCGCAAGTAGTAACGAGCAGCCCAATAAGCGAGTGGCCCGACATAATGCAAGGTTACGTCCGCATACTGCTTGAGGCGCGCCGATACGTTTACATGGAAACGCCCTACTTCATGCCCACGGAAACCATGCTGTTCGCAATGCGCACGGCTGCGCTGACAGGCGTTGACGTAAGGCTTATGATACCAATGCGCGGCGATGCAAGAATAGTGGAATGGGCCAGCACCAGCTACCTGATGGAAGCACTTGAGGCAGGCGTTAAGATTTACCTGTATGAGGCAGGATTCAACCATTCGAAATTCCTGGTATGCGACGACTGCATTTCCACCTGCGGAAGTACGAACATTGATTTTCGCAGTTTCAACCACGACTTCGAAGCCAACATTTTCTTTTACGACGAAGGCATGGCGTTGCGCATGAAGAAAGTATTCATGGACGATCAGCGTCACTGCCAACTCTTCACCGATATTTACGACCCTGCGAGTTTTCATTTCCCCAAACGGCTGTGGACAAGCATAACAAGGCTGCTAAGTCCGTTATTATAACTGAAATAAACAAGTATCGAGGGCTTGACCATTAATTTTTCACCCATTTCATTCTTTCAATATTCCAATATTTACTAACTTTGCAATGAGATGAAAATTAAAGTGAACAACACAACAGCCCTGTCAGCATGTGTCCTCATACTGTCACTGTTATGCCTGCTAAGCGTTGGCACGCCCATACGCTTCGACAAACAGCGTGCCAAACGTGAGGCCATCGTAAAGCACAGGCTGCTGAAGATACGTGCCGCAGAGGAGGCTTACCGTGCCAGGCACGGGGCATACGCCGGGACATTTGACGCTCTCGTAAACAGCAAGCTGCTCGCCGACTCGCTTGTCCACATTCCATTCTCTGGCAAAAAGCAATTCCGCCTTCAGGCAACAACAATCATCGGGAAGAACGGAAAGCAAATTCCCGCCATGGAGTGTGGGGCAGAATATGCCGACTATCTCAACGGACTCGACGAAAGCTCAGTTTCTGTCCTGACAGAAGAAGCGGCAATGGCAGGACGATACCCAGGGCTGAAAATCGGCGATCTGGAAACGCCTAACAACAACGCCGGCAACTGGGAATGAAGTCTCCAAGAAAAACAGGCGACAAACACGAAAGAGCCACAAACAAACACCAAATAACGCTATAATAAACAATGCCATGACCCAAGACACCATGAACGCCACCCCTCTGGGGATGACCACGGGAGGAAAGCCTCACCGAATGACCATCCGTGTGGCAAAAGATTCCCTGGCATTTGCCATAGCCGATCCCTTAAGCGACACACAGATAGCATTTGAGCCATACATAACAAAGAGCGGAGTGTCAATGGCGGCAAACCTGCGCGAGGCATTCAAGGTCTCAACGCTGCTCCAACGCCCAACGACTCGCGCAAGGGTGCTTGTGGATTCGCCAACGCTCATCGTGCCAATAGAGGAATATAACGAAGACTGCAATGAGACCCTTTACATGCACAGTTTCCCGAACACGGAAGGATGCAACATAATGAGCAACGTCATGCCAGGACTAAACAGCGTCGCGCTGTTCGCCCTGAACCGCGACCTCAAGCTCGTGGTGGAGGATCACTATCAGGACGTTCGTTACACTTGCCTCATGCGACCGGTATGGGACTACTTGCATCACAGAAGTTTCATTGGAAACCGCCGCAAGCTTTACGCACACTTCCACGACGGCGTACTGGAACTTTTCAGCTACGAGCGAAATCGCTTTGTCTTCTGCAACCGTTACAATGCGCGACACACCAAGGATGCCGTTTATTTCATACTGTTCGTATGGAAGCAACTCGCACTCGACCAAATGCGCGACGAGCTGTTCGTCGTCGGAGACATTCCATCAAAGGACAACCTGCTGCAGGCTCTCCGCATGTACGTATCCGTGGTAATCGTCATGAACCCTACGGCAAACTTCAACCGAGCACCACTGACACAGATAAACGGCATAACGTTTGACCTCGTGACAACATACCTTGGATAAAGGCTCAGCCAAAAGAACTGACAAATAAAATCATCATAACAAACAACGCCAACAATCCCCACCAACAATCAACGATTTCCACTCTCCACGGAATGAGACGGGGAACAAGGCCATGCTCCTATGCGAATAATAACAGGACAATACAAGGGTCGCCACTTTGACATACCACGTACATTCAAGGCACGCCCCACAACAGATTTCGCCAAGGAGAACATCTTCAATGTTCTCAACGGGCACATTGACTTTGATGGAGCCGCAGCCCTCGACCTCTTCGCAGGCACGGGCAGCATTTCCCTTGAGATGCTATCGCGAGGCTGCGCACCGGTAGTAAGCGTGGAAGCCGACCGCGACCATGCAAGGTTCATAAGCGAATGTATGAAAAAAATTGGCACGTCAGACAACATCCTGATACGAGGCGACGTGTTCCGCTTCATAAAGAAGTGCCACCAGCAGTTTGACATTATTTTCGCCGACCCACCCTACGCCTTGGAGGAGCTGCCAAGCATCCCGTCCTTGATTTTCGAGGCCGGACTGCTGAAACCTGGCGGCATACTCGTTTTCGAACATGGGAAAAGCCACGACTTCTCTGCAGCAGAGCATTTTATGGAGCACAGAAACTACGGTAGCGTAAATTTCTCATTATTCAGGTAAAGCCCGCTTCGCACACCACCGTAGGCATGGTTGATAAATGAAAACAACTGAATTCATAGAAAGGATCATACGGCAATTCAGGTTCACCCCCACCCCTGACCAAATGGTAGCAATGGAGACTTTCGCCCGTTTCCTTGCCGACCGCGAGCCAAACTGCGTAATGATTCTCAGAGGATCGGCAGGCACAGGGAAAACCTCACTTGCCGCGGCAATGGTACGCACCCTGCACAGCCTCGGCCAGAAGCTGATGCTCATGGCACCTACGGGCAGGGCAGCAAAAGTGTTCTCGCAAAGCAGCGGCTTGCAAGCTTACACCATCCACCGCACCATATACAGGGAGAAAAGCCATACGGGAATAGGCGGAAGCTTCAACATTAATTTCAACAAGCAACGCAACACCCTCTTCGTTGCCGACGAGGCTTCCATGATAAACAACACTGCCACCTACGACAGCAGTTTCGGTTCTGGCAGCCTGCTCGACGACTTGATGCAGTTTGTTTATGGCGGAGAGGGATGCCGCTTGCTATTGATTGGCGACAAGGCGCAACTTCCACCGGTGGGCGAACACGAAGCACCGGCATTGTCGGCAAGCGTCCTCGCAAGCTACAACATGCGTGTTTACCAATGTGACCTGAACGAGGTGCTCAGGCAAAACTCCACATCAGGCATACTATACAATGCGACTACAATACGCAACAGGTTGAAAGAATGTGCATTTGACCTAACAAAAAGTGGAACGGGAAATGCCCAAGCCATACTGCCAAAAATACGACTTGGAAATTTTACGGACATTGTGGTCATGCCAGGAAACGAAATCGTGGAGAGCATATCGTCAAGCTACAGCCAAGTAGGCGAAGACGAGACCCTCATAATAACACGTTCAAACAAACACGCCAATATTTTCAACCAAGGCATACGAAACAGCATCCTTGACCGTGAGGATGCCTTGTGTGGCGGCGACATGCTCATGGTGGTAAAAAACAAGTATGAAAACGTCAAGACTTCTCCCAGCGGCAACGCCAATAGCAAGGAAGTTTCATTCATAGCCAACGGCGACCGTTGCATAGTGCGCCGTGTACGCCGTTTCGAAGACCTTTACGGCTTCCATTTCGCCGAGGTCATACTGCAATTCCCAGACCTCGACGACTACGAGCTTGAGACAACAATAATAATGGACACGCTAACAAGCGAAGCTCCATCGTTGACACGCGAGCAAAACGAAATATTATATAATAATGTATTGGAGGATTATCAGGACATACCATTGAAGGTTGACCGCCTGAAGGCTCTTCGCCAAGACAAGTATTACAACGCTTTGCAAGTAAAGTTTGCGTATGCCGTAACTTGCCACAAGGCGCAAGGCGGACAATGGAAGCACGTGTATGTGGACCAAGGTTACATGACCGACGACATGCTCACGCCAGAATACTTCCACTGGCTTTACACGGCATTCACACGTGCCACGGAAAAACTATTCCTCGTAAACTGGCAAAAAAATCAAATAGAAGAAACATGAACGGACTTTACACTATACTGCTGCTCATCGTGAGCAACATTTTCATGACACTGGCATGGTACGGACACTTGCGCCTACAACAGGCAGGCATAAGCCGCAACTGGCCACTGATTGCCATCATCGTCTTCTCTTGGAGCATAGCATTCTTCGAATACTGCACCCAAGTGCCTGCCAACCGCTTAGGTTATTCTGGGAACGGAGGTCCGTTCTCACTGGTACAGCTCAAGGTTATCCAAGAATGCGTATCGCTCATTGTTTTCACCGTCATAGCAAACATTCTGTTCCAAGGGCAGTCATTACACTGGAACCACATACTTGCCTTCGTATGTCTTGCCGCAGCTGTGTACTTGGTGTTTATGAAGTAAACGATCCTCCCTTCACAGGAAGGAAAGCGGCATGGCTCAAACTCCCAAATCTATGGCTTTCATCGCCTTGATTTTGCGGTTGTAGGTTTCCTTGTCAACCTTTCGCCCACGAAAACTCCTGACTTTTGGCATATCCTCAAACCATTTGTCGGATGTGGTGTACCAAGCATAGTGGCTAACTCCTGGAACGAGCTTCAGTTGTCGTCCCAGTTCACGAGCGCATTTGGGATTTACTGATGACAGGAAATACGTTCCGTTTTTCATTTCCAAAGCAAGCACAAGATATTGCATTATCACTGTCAAGGAACCCGTATAGGCTTTAGGCGTTCCTCGCATGGAGGTCGTGACACTTATGTTCCACCCCTCACGATTCAGCCTTGCCATCATGCCACGGAATATGACACCATGAGGCGACGTGTCTTCCAGTCCACTCGCAGCGATACTAAGATGTATCATTTCATGCAGCAATACGTTTTGGAATTGGCATTCGCTTTGGTCATAATAATTGCTCATGGAAAGCGTAAAAGCCCCCTTGTAAACAGACTTCGCAGGAAACAACGAACGCCTCCATGCCAATCCACGCTTATAAGACAATGAGCCAAGGCGGGTACGCGAACGCCCGATATGAAAATGAGGCTCAGGCAGCACACCGTCAAAATATTGCTTATTAAACCGATGAAAATTATCATGAAGCCAAATAACATCAATCTGCATATCCTTGTTTTATCTTAATTTTTAACGGTTTACCATAAGCCTTTATCAAAATAAATGTCTTCTGTGATTTTTACAACACCTTAGAAGCACGCTTATTCCTGCGGTTTGCATCACCATGCCGCCAAGCGAACACTTCATTTGCAAAAATAATAATTTTTCTCGAAAGTACAAAAAATCACAATGACAAGCAAAAAGGCAGCCTCACATCCATCTTGAAGATTAGAGACTGCCATATAAAATCATAATTCACCCAAGCCCTGGGTACGCCCTACGCCATTTACAACGGACTTGTGAAAATAAAAGTCCGCATGACATAATAAGTAACAATTCCAGCCAAATAGCCAACAAACGCAATCCACGTCACGTGCTTCATGTACCAGCCGAAAGTTATCTTCTCCAAGCCCATAACCACGACACCAGCCGCCGAGCCAATGATAAGCATTGAGCCACCAACACCAGCACAGTAAGCCAAAAGCTGCCAGAAAATGCCATCTACGGCGAAATCGCCAGCCGCTTCAACAGGATACATGCCCATGCAGCCAGCCACAAGCGGCACATTGTCAATAATACTTGACAGGATTCCAATAATGCCCGTCACCATGAAGTGGTTACCATCAAAAGCCACATTCAATCCCTTGCCAAGAGCCGTAAGCGCACCAATCTCCTCCAGGCAGCTGACCGCCATCAATATTCCAAGGAAGAAGAGGATGGTGCTCATGTCAATATTGCGTATCAGGTTCACCACTCGCTTCTTGCGCGTTTCCTTTTGGGTCTTCAGACCGGCATAAAAAAACTCAGTGACAATCCACACAAGACTCAGAACCAACAATATGCCCACAAACGGTGGCAAATGTGTTATGCTCTTGAAAATCGGCACGAATACAAGACCACCGACACCGACCCAGAACACCACCTTGCGCTGCATATCGCTAAGTTCCTGCTCTTCCGACTTTACAGTCTGCCCTTCCGCAAGCTCCATCTCAAGCTCTCCCTTAAGGCTAAATTGCATAATGATGGCAGGAATGAGCATGGAAACTAACGAAGGAACCAAAATCTCACTTATCACTCCCATTGACGTAATCAAGCCCTTGTTCCACAGCATAATGGTCGTCACGTCGCCGATGGGCGAGAAAGCCCCTCCCGAATTGGCAGCGATAATGACCAGCGCCGCATACACAATGCGATCCTTACGTTGAGACACAAGCTTACGCAAAATCATTATCATGACTATCGAGGTTGTCATATTGTCAAGAATCGCCGAGAGGAAAAAGGTCATGAAAGCTATGCGCCACAACAGCACCCGCTTGCTCTTAGTATGCATCACGCGCCTAACCCAATCGAAACCACCATTTTGATCAACAACCTCAACAATCGTCATGGCACCCATAAGGAAGAAAAGCGTGGTGGCGGTGTCGCCAAGATGCTTCTGGATGACATCCGTAACAAACAGCATCACGGGATTTACGTGTTCCCCAAGTTCATTATACTCCAACTTCAGCACATCCAGAAAATCCGGATGGATGAGATTTACGAAATAGCCAGGATCCATCATGTAAAGAGTCCAGACTGCAACAAACATGAGCAAGGCAACGGCAGCCTTGTTGACTTTCGTCACACTTTCAAGGGCAATAAACAGATAGCCCACTATGAACACTACGATAATCGCAATAGATAATGTTGACATTGTGTGATAGTTTTTTATTATGTGATTGTATTTTAGTCGCTCAAAGCAATAATGTTGCAAAGGTAACTAAAAATAAAAAAAGTACGGCATCTTTATCTCACAAAAACTTTTTTTCATAATTATATATTAGTTGAAATCAAGCAACACACCACTCTGGAAATAAAGAAAAGAAAAACATCCTTTTTTTTTGTTTTTCCATCCATTTACACTATCTTTGCAATCAATATGAACCCAGAAGAAGCAAGCAAGGTAAAGTTAAGCGAGAACATAATAATCGCCGACGCAGACTATTTAGATTACGTGGCATTCCAACTCTCCGTACAGTTTGAACGCATGATAGGCAGACGCATACCAAAGGCAGACCTCAGCCAATGGGCAGTTGCCATAGCCCTTGATGGTGGACTCAGGAACGATGACCAGCCACATGAAACACAAATAGTGCTTGTGCATGAGAAGCAAAAAAGGCAAATGGAGAATTTCATCCCATCCATCTACGATACCGAACTGAGCGCACAGGCATTCAACGATGAGTTTCTCGGCGAGTTTCGCGTAGATTCATTTGCCACAAACGACATCTTCCGAAAAGACGACTACATACTTGACACCATCAACATGACGCTCAGCCATGAGGAGGTAAAGCGTATAATGATTATTCCCAACGGCGAACAAGGCACCATCTATGAAGAAATAGCCTCAGCCTTGCGCAATGCCGATGAAAGCAAACGCATCACCATGTTCGCCATGCAGCCTATGCCTGGAGGCAACTTCCGTCAGGAGATACTCGGCTACTCAGTGATGAACGCATTGGGGATAAAAGGAGACGAAATCAGCAAGTAGCCATCCTCGTCCCACATACGACATGATGCACAAAAGGTGCGAACAAACAAGAAACAAACAAAACAATAATCTTTAAAATCTGCCCAAACACATCCCTTGACATAATCTTCCCCTTAGGATGAGGAGAGGTTGGGGAGAGGGCCTTAATAACAGAATGAACAGAGTATTAATGATTGGAGCAGGAGGCGTAGCTACAGTATGCGCCTTCAAGATAGCACAAAACCAAGACGTTTTTGGTGAGTTGATGATCGCAAGCCACCACAAGGAGAAGTGCGACAAGCTGGTAGATGCCATACACGCCAAAGGATACACGATGGACATCAAGACAGCCGAGGTTGACGCAGACGACGTAGAACAGCTCAAGGCTCTTTTCAGCAGCTACAAACCTGACATCGTAATAAACCTTGCCCTGCCATACCAGGATCTCACCATCATGGATGCCTGCCTCGCCTGTGGATGCAATTACCTCGACACGGCAAACTACGAGCCAAAGGACGAAGCACACTTCGAGTATTCATGGCAATGGGCTTACAAGGACAAATTCGAGAAAGCGGGCCTTACCGCCATCCTTGGCTGCGGCTTTGACCCAGGAGTAAGCCAAGTGTTCACGGCATACGCCGCCAAACACCATTTCGACGAAATACATTACCTTGACATTGTAGATTGCAACGCCGGCAACCACCACAAGGCTTTCGCCACAAACTTCAACCCAGAAATCAACATTCGCGAGATAACGCAAAAAGGACTCTATTACGAGGATGGCAAATGGATTGAAACCGCACCATTGTCCATACATCGCGACATAACATACCCCAACATTGGCGCACGAGACAGTTACCTCATGCACCACGAGGAGCTTGAGAGCTTGGTAAAGAACTTCCCAACCATCAAGCGCGGCCGCTTCTGGATGACATTCGGACAGGAATACCTGACCCACTTGCGCGTGATAGAAGGCATTGGGATGGGACGCATTGACCAAATAGAATACGAGGCACCACTTGCAGACGATCCAAGCAAGACCGTAAAGGTAAACATCGTGCCGCTGCAATTCCTGAAAGCCGTGTTGCCAAACCCACAGGACCTCGGCGAGAACTACGATGGCGAGACAAGCATAGGCTGCCGCATACGTGGATTGAAAGATGGCAAAGAACACACTTATTATATTTACAACAACTGCAGCCACCAGGCCGCTTACCAGGAGACAGGCATGCAAGGCGTAAGCTACACCACGGGCGTGCCTGCCATGACAGGCGCAATGATGTTCCTCAAAGGCATCTGGAAGAAGCCCGGCGTATGGAATGTTGAGGAGTTTGACCCTGACCAGTTCCTGAAAGTTCTTGCAGAGCAAGGACTACCATGGCACGAGGAGTTTGACAAGGACATCGAGCTTAACTAACAAATCCAAACAAGCAGGAGTGGAAACACTCGCCACCCCAGCCTTCACCCCAAGCCCCCAACCTCAAATACCAAGAGAAAAAAATGGCAAAATCAGAAGAACAAATAGCAGCAGAAAAAGCCGAACAGCAGAAAGCGGAAAAACAGGCTAAGATGAAAGCCCTCCAGGCCGCAATGTCAAAGATTGAAAAAGATTTCGGCAAAGGTTCAATCATGCGCATGGGCGATGAGAACGTAGAAAACGTAGATGTCATACCCACCGGTTCCATTGGTCTTGACGTGGCTCTTGGCGTGGGCGGTTACCCACGCGGACGTGTAATAGAGATTTACGGTCCCGAGTCGTCGGGTAAGACCACACTGGCAATACATGCCATAGCCGAAACCCAGAAGAAAGGCGGCATCGCCGCGTTCATCGATGCCGAACACGCTTTCGACCGTTTCTATGCGGAGAAACTCGGTGTTGACGTTGACAACCTTTGGATTTCGCAGCCTGACAATGGCGAGCAGGCCCTGCAAATAGCCGACCAGCTGATAAGCTCATCAGCCATTGACATCCTTGTCATCGACTCCGTAGCAGCCCTAACACCGAAAAAGGAAATAGAGGGCGAGATGGGCGACTCGGCCGTAGGCTTACAGGCACGACTCATGAGCCAGGCACTGCGCAAACTGACCGCAACCATCTCAAAAACCAACACTTGCTGCATTTTCATAAACCAGCTGCGTGAAAAGATTGGAGTAATGTTCGGCAACCCGGAGACCACGACTGGCGGAAACGCACTGAAGTTCTACTCCAGCGTCCGTCTGGACATACGCCGCGTGGCAAGCATCAAGGATGGCGACGACATAATAGGCAACCATGTGCGCGTAAAAGTCGTAAAGAACAAGGTTGCGCCCCCGTTCCGCAAGACCGAGTTTGACATACTTTTCGGACAAGGCATCAACAAGATTGGCGAGATACTCGACCTTGGCGTAGAATTTGAAATCATCAACAAGAGCGGCAGCTGGTTCAGCTACAATGGTTCGAAGCTTGCCCAAGGACGTGACGCAACCATGACGTTGCTGAAAGACAATCCTGAGTTGTGCGAAGAAATCGAAAAGCTGATAATGGATAAAATAAAAGAGAAGGAATAATTCCTTTTGGCTTATTGTAGCCATTATTGACAACGACAAGCCCCGCCTTTTGCACATTGTGTGTGAATGGCGGGGCTTGCCGTTTTGCTATTTGCTTTTATTGGCTTTATCCTTTTGCTTTTTGGGGGTGCAATGCCTACCTGTTGCCAATGATGGCAGCTGCTTTTTCCCTGCCGCTTTCAAAGTCGAACAGCCTGTATATCTCGTTTGCATTTTGCGGGTCGACGATGTGGTGCCCCATCATTTGCAGCACCTTCAGCTTCTTGTCGTCGAAGCTGAACATGCGCATTATTTTGGCGCATTGGCTGCAACTGTAATAGCATCCAAGGCTTGCTACTTCTATAAGGTCAAACTTGTTGCTGTCGAAGTTCGCTCCTTTCACTTTATTATATAGGAATGAAAAGTCTTGGTCGCTCATGCAATAAACATCGTCAGGGTATATCGGTACCGGCACTTCCACTGGCTGCGGCACCTTTTCCACCTGCACCTTTTGTACCTCCTTGTCGGGTCGCAGATATGTGGAGTGGTATGTCGCCACCCTTCCGCCGTTGTCGAAACCCACCACTATGCGCCTGTCCCAGTTTAACGGGCATCCGTTCTTATAGTATTCCCACTGCTCGCCATACTGGTCGAAGCTTGTGTTTTCAGGCTTCCCAAGTATGGAAGTCACTTGCTGTTTGGTCATGCCACGCTGCACTGTTACCTTGTCCTTAGCCTCTGCGCCCATATTGCAAAGCACGAGCATGAGACAGACTAAACACGCTGTGATAATGTTTCTTGCTTTCATATCAGTGTTCTTTTGGTTTTCTAAGGCAAAGATAGGGTTTATATCCATAACGAAAAAAGGATTTCCCCTATATAAATAGGAAAAATCCCTAATATTAATACAGTGCTATGGCATATCGCCTATGCCATTGTGTTATGCCGTTTAAACGTAAGTTTCGAGGAACTTCATTTCGCCTTCGGCTTTCAGAGAGGTTGTCGTAGCGGGGAACAAAAGGCTGTCACCTGCCTTTACGCTCATTGCATTGCCCTCGTCATCGGTTATTGTACCCTGACCTTTCACGACAATAGTAATAACGAAACTGTCAAGAGCAGAAACGTCTATCGTTACAGGTTCGTTTATGTCATACACAATGGTATTGAAATAAGGACATTGCACAAGCGAAACCCCTTGGTTTTTCTGCGGAACATAGTCTGTGCGATAATTTGGCTCAACATGATAGTCAATGCTCTTCGCCGCCTCATCGGTATGGAGCTGGCGGCAGTTGCCATCCTTGTCCTTACGCTTGAAATCGTAGATGCGGAAAGTAACATCACTCGTTTGCTGAATCTCACAAAGGAAACATCCTTTGCCTATGCTGTGAATACGCCCAGCTGGCAAGAAGAAGCAATCACCTTCCTTTACATCATAATGTCCAAGGGCTTCCACAATGGTATCGTCAGCAACCATTGCCTTATACTGTTCGGGGGTAATCTTTGTTTTCAGTCCAACAAGCATATTGGCATCAGGATCAGAATCAGCAAGATACCACATCTCCGTCTTACCACGCTCATACCCAAGTTCTTTTGCCTTCTCATCATCAGGATGCACCTGTATTGACAAAGGCTCACGAGCATCAATAAACTTTATAAGCAATGGAAACTCATTGCCAAAGCGTTCATAGTTTGCCTTGCCTACAAGCTTCTCCTTCAATTCCGTAACGACCTCCGTCAGGTTCCTGCCATCATAGTCTCCTCCATCAACAACAGTCTCGTTGCCCGGGACACCAGATATTTCCCAACTCTCACCAACATTCTCAAGTTCTGAGTCAATGTGCTTGAACGGAACAATCTTGTTGCCGCCCCAAATGGTTTCTTTCAACAGCGGCTTAAATTTCAATGGTTTCATGTCTGTGCCTTTTGTTTGTTATGTTATATAAATATGAAAAAATGTCTGTTACCATTTAAAACACCACTCACATGTTTTTTCCTTATCATCAACGCGTATTTTTAATTTTTTGTCCAAAACGATGGTGTCAAAATCACAAGCACCGTAAATATCTCCAAACGTCCCACAAGCATCATGAACGAGCACATCCACTTGGCAAAACACGGCAATACCGACCAAGACATAGTGGGGCCAATCTCTATTCCAAGAGTGGGACCAACGTTACTCAACGAACTCAAGCAGATGGTCATGGCGTTTGTGTTGTCAATACCGGCCGCAATCATGACGAATGCCATCAGGAAAAACAGCAGCAGGTATGCCGTAAGAAAAGCCAGCAACGAAACCCGTTGCCTGTCGGGAATGTTTACGCCATTGACTTTCAACGGCAACACGGCATTAGGATGCAAACGCTGGGTAAGCTCATTCCTCACAATCCTGAACAACATAACCCCACGCACGCACTTCAACCCGCCACTCGTGCTGCCCGAGCAAGCTCCTATAAACATGCACAACGCCAGCACCACCCACGTGACGTGTGGCCACAACGCGGCATTGTCATTGAAAAGCCCTGTCGTGGTTATAAACGAGACAACCTGGAACAATGCCGAGCGAAAGGCACGCTCCAACCCATAATGGTTGTGGAACACCAGTTCAAGCATTATGAAAGCCGTTGCCACAAACACAATAGTAACGTACAACTTAAACTCAGAATCCTTGAACAACGACTTTACCCTACCTTTCACCAATGCCGTGTACATTAACATGAAATTGATGCCCGATATGAAGCAAAAAGCGGTAGTAACGTATTCCAACGCCGGAGAATGGAAATACTCTGTACTGTCGTTGTTTATTGAGAAGCCACCTGTCGCAGCCGACGACATGGCGTAATTGACGGCCTCAAACCAGTTCATTCCAAAAAGCATGTAACACCCCATGCACGCCAAGCTTATGAACAGATAAACAAACCATATCCAGCGCACGTTTGTTGAAAGTTTGGGATGCAACTTATTCTTAATGGGTCCGGTGGCCTCAGCCGCAAAGACGCGTATGCTACCACCACCCCCTGCCAACGACGGAATGAGGGCAATGGTCATGAACACAATTCCCAAACCACCGATCCACTGCGTCAACGAGCGCCAAAACAATATGCCATGCGGCAAAACCTCAACGTCGTCTATTATCGTGGCTCCCGTGGTCGAAAAGCCTGACATTGACTCAAAGAAAGCATCCGTAAAACTGCCAATGTAACCTCCCAACAAGAAGGGCAGCGTGCCAAACAAGGAAAAAACAACCCAAACAAGCGACACCAACAGGTAGGCATCGCGGCGCGAAAGCTTGTTTACGGCATCACGCCCATGAAGCTTCATAAGTATGCCGCCAAGTATCGTGAGCACGGCCGAAGAGGCGAAAGGGAAAACATCGTCTTCCTTATAACCTATGGCAATGCCCATGCAGGCAAGCATCATCAATGCTTCCAAGAAAAGCAATGAGCCAAGAACCTTGTATATGAGCTTCAGATTTACCACGACTAACGAATTACTGTTTAACACATTGCATCCGACACCTAAACGGAAAGCTTGCTCAGCAACCGCTTGGCAATGCTCGACTTATTGGGATTGAAATATTTCTCCAACGCCTTCATGTTGGCTCCATGGCAAAACACAACGACATGGTCGCCTGCCAAGACACGCGTGTTGCCTGACACAAGCATTCCCTCGCCATCACGCACCAATCCACCAATCGTAACATCCTTCGGCAAATTGAGTTCCTTCACGGCCATGTCGGTTATCCTTGACCCCTCCTTCGCCACAAACTCAGCCACATCGGCATTCGCCGACATGAGGAACGTCACGTTCAGCACATCAGCATCAAGCATCAGCTGGTAAATACGGCTTGCGGCAATGGCTTTCTTGTTTATTATGGTTCCTATGTCAAGGCTCTCCGCCATGTCCGCATAATCAACATTTTCCACGTCCGCCACGGTTTTCCTAACCCCAAGCCGCTTGGCCGTGAGGCAAGCAAGGATATTGGTCTCGGCATTGCCCGTAAGTGCCACGAACGCCTGCGTGTTCTTGATGCCCTCATCCTCAAGCAACGCCGTGTCACGGGCATCACCCTGCACGACAAGCGTCTTGCTGTCAATATACTGGTCAAGCTTCTGGCAACGCTCAGGGTCAATCTCGATAATCTTGGCATCCATGTATTCGGGCATGTCCTGCAAGGCACGCACGGCAGTGGTTCCTCCTCCCATGATCATCACGTTGTGGACATCGGCATAATGCTCCTTGCCCGTGATTTGGCGGATATAAGGAATGTACTGCTTCGTGGTCATGAAATAAACAAGGTCAAGACATTTCAGCTCGTCGTTTCCGCCAGGTATTATGGTCTCGTTGTGCCTCTTGATTGCCACCACATGGTACGGGTCGTCCGGACCGCAAAGCTCGCGCAGGGGCTTGTCAAGAATCTGGCAATCCTGGCGCAGCTTGATGGCGAGCATAACGAGCGCGCCGCCATGCACGTCCCAGCGTTGGCGCACCCACGACATCTTCAGTCCGTTGCTTATCTCGCGCGCCGCAAGTATCTCTGGGTAAATGAGGACATCAACCCCAAGCTCCTTGTAGAAACGCCTCACCTCTTCGTCCACATACTCCGCATCGTTTACCATTGCCACCGTTTTCTTGGCATGCAGCGCATGCGCCATGATGCAACTGTTGATGTTCTCGTTCTCGTCAGGCGTCACAGCGATAAAGAGGTCGGCTCCCGAGGCGCCGGCCTGGCGCAACGTCTTCAAGCTCGACGGCGATCCGCAAAGCGTAAGCAGGTCATAGTCGGCTCCTATCTTCTCCAGCCGATCCTCGTCGGGGTCTATTATGGTTATCTCCTCTTCGTTACGAGACAGGAGGCGAGCCAAGTGTGTGCCAATGGCGTAAGCGCCGGTTATGATGATTTTCATGATTATTCCTTCGTTCCCACCAACTCAATAATCTTCTGCCTGATGCTCTCACGGTCAATGCCACAAATGGCACGCAGTTCGTCAACCGTGCCATGCTCGACAAACGTGTCAGGCAGTCCAAGGCGCACCACACGTGGAGAATAACCATGATCGGACATCCATTCGAGCACAGCCGCCCCCATGCCTCCCTGGCGCGCACCGTCCTCCACCGTCAATATGCGGTCAAAACGTCCTGCCACCTCATGCAGCAGCCTTTCGTCAAGCGGCTTCAGGAAACGCATGTCGTAATGAGCCACGCCAAGGCCGTTCTCCTCGATTAGCCTCTCAACGTCGTATCCTATGGGGCCTATCGTCAGCACCGCCACGCCATTGCCGTCGCGCATACGCCGCCCGGTGCCGACCTCGACTTCCTCCAGAGGACATTGCCAATCAACCAAGTGGCCACGGCCGCGTGGGTAACGTATCACAAAAGTTCCCTTGCCGGGCAACTGCGCCGTGTACATTAGCCGCCGCAGCTCACGCTCGTCCATGGGCGACGCAATCGTGAGGTTTGGCACAGGCCTAAGGGCTGCCATGTCAAAAGCGCCATGATGCGTGGCACCGTCCTGCCCCACCAGCCCGGCACGGTCAATGCAAAGCACCACCGGCAGGTCAAGTATGGCAAGGTCGTGTATTATGTTATCGTAAGCCCTCTGGGCGAAAGCACTGTAAATATTGCAGAACGGCTGCAACCCGTCCTTCGCCATGCCGCCAGAGAACGTCACGGCGTGCTCCTCGGCTATGCCCACGTCGATGACGCGGTCTGGCATCTGCCTCATCATTATGTTCATGGAACACCCCGTGGGCATGGCGGGAGTCACGCCCACTATGCGTGGGTTCTCCCGGGCAAGCTCAAGCAGCGTGTTGCCAAACACGTCCTGAAACTTCGGGGGCATGTCTTCGGTGCTTTCCACTATGCGCTGCCCCGTGGCGGCATCAAACTTGCCCGGGGCGTGCCACACCGTGGCATCCTTCTCGGCAGGCTCGTACCCCTTGCCCTTCACGGTGTGGAGGTGAAGCAGTTTTGGACCCTTCATGTCCTTCAACTGGCGCAACACACGCACCACGTTTACCACGTCATGACCGTCGAAAGGACCGAAATAGCGTATGTTCATTCCCTCGAACATGTTTTGCTGGTGGCTTATGGCACTCTTTATGGCGTTGTTAAGGCGTATCAGCCCCTTGCGCCTGTCATCGTTGAGGTATCCCTTTGCGTGCAGCCACTGCGAGGCCTTGAAACGAAGCCTGTTGTAAGTAGCGTTTGTGTCAAGGTTCAGGAGGTATTTCTCCATGCCACCCACGGCACGGTCAATTGACATGTCATTGTCGTTGAGCACGATTAGCATGTCGTTTGGCGACGACGAGACATTGTTAAGTCCCTCAAAGGCAAGCCCGCCGCTCATAGCACCGTCGCCTATCACTGCCACCACATGGCGGTCGGCCTTCCCAGTCTTGCGGGCTGCCACGGCCATGCCGAGTGCGGCGGATATGCTGTTTGACGCATGCCCACAAACAAACGTGTCATACTCGCTTTCCTGCGGCGTGGGGAAAGGGCGTATGCCACCAAGCTTACGGTTGGTGCAAAAGCGGTCGCGCCTACCGGTAAGTATCTTGTGGCCGTAAGCCTGATGGCCCACGTCCCACACCAAGCGATCCTCCGGCGTGTCAAAAACATAATGAAGGGCCACCGTAAGCTCTACCATGCCAAGGCTGGAGGCAAGATGCCCGGGATTGACCGAAACCTCGTCGATGATGTCGCGGCGAAGCTCGTCGCACACCTCCGGCAGCTGGTCAACCCTCAGTTTCCTTAAGTCAGACGGATACTGTATCTGGCTCAAGAGTCCGTATTTATTCAAGTCCATGCCCTAACGTTTGCATTAACATTGCAAAGGTAAGCAATTATTCCCAAGTTTAGAAATTTCGGCACGATATTTATCAACCCGTTTTGCCTTTACGGCGCAATGGCTCTGTCGTTGCGACGTAAAGGCGTTGCCATTGCGCCGCAAACGCATCGCGACAAAAGCTTTGTCGCAATGCCACAAAAGCTTCGACGCAAACGATGCCGACAAGGCACACCACATGACATTTTTATGGTCATGGGCTTTGCAGATTTGAGAAAAATGGCTAACTTTGCGAAAATACCAAAAATCACCCATTTAAAACCAACAAACAACAAGATGAGAAAACTTATTGTCAGCGCATACGCGTTGCTTGGAGTAACAGTTATGTTTGCACAGGGAACCAACAAGAACGGCGGCATTTCCGCAGCCATGCTGCAGGAGTTTGCCAAAGGCATGCCCACATCGGCGGCCGAAAAGGCACTGGGCAACGCCATTGCCCAGAACAAGATTGACGACTTGGCGAAGAACTACAAAAGTGTGGCGGCAATGGATACCCACTTCAGCGTGGAGACTCCGAAGCAGAGCATACACAACCAGAAAAGCTCTGGCCGTTGCTGGATGTTCTCCGGCTTCAACGTGTTGCGCTCCAACTTCGCGTTGGCTCACGACCAGAAACAGGTAGTGGACTTCTCGCACGCATACCTTTTCTTCTACGACCAGCTGGAAAAGGCAAACCTCATGTTGCAGGGAACCATTGACAACGCCAAGAAACCCATCGACGACGAGCGCGTGCAATTCTTCTTCAAGAGTCCGCTCAACGACGGCGGCACGTTCTGCGGAGTGGCAGACCTCGCCGAGAAATACGGTCTCGTGCCAATGACGGTAATGCCGGAAACCTACAACAGCGACAACACCACAAGGATGTCAAGGCTCATCACGTCGAAGCTGCGCGAGTTTGGGCTGGAGCTGCGCCGCATGGTAGCCGACGGCAAGAAGGATCAGGCCATCATGAAGCGCAAGGCTGAGATGCTCGGCACCGTTTACCACATGCTTTCACTGACGCTGGGCGAACCCGTGAAAGAGTTCACCTACGCCTTCCGCGACAAGGACGGGAAAATTGTGGGAGAGGAAAAGACTTACACCCCGAAGAGTTTCTACGACGCTACGGTCGGACATTCGCTCAACGGCACGTTCATAATGGTAATGAACGATCCGCGCCGCCCCTACCACAAGACCTACGAGGTGGAATATGACCGCCACACCTACGACGGGCACAACTGGAAATACCTGAACCTGCCTATGGAGGACATCGCGAAGATGGCCATCGCGTCGCTCAAGGACGGTCACAAGCTGTACTCAAGCTACGACGTCGGCAAGGAGAGCGACCGCAAGCTGGGCTACGCCGACCTCAACATATACGACTATGGCACGCTGTTCGGCACGACTTTCCCGATGAACAAAGCCGACCGCATAAGCACGTTCGACAGCGGCTCGACGCACGCCATGACGCTGACCGCCGTGGACCTCGACGCAAACGGCAACCCTCTGAAATGGAAAGTGGAGAACAGCTGGGGCATAGAGAGCGGACAGAAGGGCTGCTTCATAATGACCAACCGCTGGTTCAACGAATACATGTTCCGCCTGGTGGTCAACAAGAAGTATGTGTCAGACCAGCTGCTCAAGGAGTTTGAGCAGAAGCCAACAATGGTAATGCCCGAGGACCCATTGTTCGCAGAGGACAAATAACAACTTTGAGAAAACGGGCATTAACGTGTTGAAAGGCACGTTAATGCCCTCGCTCGGCATCGCGGACACACCCCAAAGCCATGGCATACCTTTTGCTTGTAATATTCACGTTCGTTGAGCTGAACTGCGAAAATCTTTTCGACACACGACACGACAGCTTGAAGCAAGACCAGGAATTCCTGCCCTCGTCAAGCCACCGTTGGACGTTATCGAGATATTGGAAAAAGCTCAACCACATAAGCCAGGCCATAGTGTCATGTGGCAACGATGGCACAACGCAGTGGCTGCCCGACATGGCAGTATTGACTGAGGTGGAAAACGACTCCGTGATGCGTGACCTCACGCAACGCTCCCCACTGCGACACGCTCGCTACGAATATGTGATGACAAACAGTCCCGACGCGCGAGGCATTGACGTGGCGTTGCTATATTCGCCTTTCTCATTCCGGCTTATCAACAGCCATTCCATACGCATACAACCGCCAAATGGCAAACGCCCCACAAGAGACATTCTTTACGCTTCCGGAGAGGTTATAACCGGCGACACGCTACACGTGTTTGCCATACATGCGCCAAGCCGTTCCGGCGGTGAGGCTTTCAGCAGGCAATACCGAACGAGGGTGGCACAAAGGGTATGCGAGGCCGTGGATTCGGTATTAAACGCCAGCCTCAACCCTCTCATAATAGTGGCGGGCGACTTCAACGACTATTCCGACGACGCTTCACTGCGGCTATTAACAAACCATGGATTGACCGAGGTCTCACTGAACGCAAGGGGCTGCAACGGAGCCAACGGCACATACCGTTACAAGGGAGCGTGGGGAAGCCTTGACCATATATTCTGCAACGCAGGCATGGCGGCGGCACTCAGCAAATGCCATGTCAACGATGCCACGTTCCTTCTTGAAAAGGACAAAAAATACGGCGGGGTAAAACCTCGCCGCACATATCTCGGACCACGTTACCTGGGCGGTTTCAGCGATCACCTCCCATTGGTGGCAACATTCGAATTATAAGACATCGCCAAACGGCAACCAAAGGGGCACGCTGCCTCCCTTGACCAGCCAATCACTTATGGGTCTTATAATATTTCGCTCCTTCCTGTACGTTTTTTATAAGTGCCTTGGTCGAGAACGTGGCACCGGTCTTGGCATCAACATCCATTTCGCCAACCTTGCTTACGCTCTTGCCCTCAAACTTCGCAAGAACTGTCTTGGCACGTGCGAAAAACTTGGGAGTCTCTTGATTTTTCAGAGCCTCCACTTTCTGTATTTTGTTGCCCTTCACGTAAATCTTCACCGGCGTGGGACCGTTGAATCCACGCACGTTTTTCGTCAGACTTGTAGTGTTTACGACGGTCACCTTGCCTTCCTTGGACATCACTTTGTCTTGGACAACCATGGCACTTGTAAGCACTGCCACTGTGGCAAAGGCGAGCACAACCTTTCTCTTCATATTCATCATCAGCATTGGTCCATAAACATTACGGATACGCTTCAAAAAAGCTTTTCGGCAAAAGCCCATCCGAATGCCCTGTCATAACAAGGAATTTACCCTGCCGAGAACCACAAAAATATATGCAAACATGGTTTTCGGCAGCACAACGCACATCCCTGTGTCACAAACCTTTACGCTTGCAACACAGAGCCGTGCAGCCGTCACACGAGAGTTGAGATAATCTCCTCCCTCGAACCCGGGAGCAAGTCGATGACCGGTATTTCCGGCATCGTGTAACAACCAGGCTGCAAACGCATCGTGGCACGTGCCACATCAACGAGAACCTGAGCCGTAAGGGCAGGATTGTTGATGCTCATGTCAAAAGAGATGCGTTGGTTCTGGGTAACGCCACTCACACCCTTGCGGGTCATGTGAACCCCATGCCCCATGTCCCTCACGTCGTCAACGCTCTTAACCGCAAACACGTGCAACTCGTCATGGGCAAAATAATCATCCGCCTTCAACTCACGGGTAACATCGTCAAGAGAGGCTCCTTCCTCAAGCTCCACGTAAACCATTCGGCGATGAATGCCTTCGCCCAATGGGATGGTCATTGACAAAGCATTCTTGACTCCTTTCTTGGAACGGGCAACCACACTGTGCCCCATTGACATGCCGGGACCAAAATTGGTATAACTCAATCCCTTGGGGGCAAGAGCCTGCATCAACACACGCACAACGCTGTCCGATCCAGGATCCCAGCCTGCAGAAATAACGCTCACCGTGCCCGTCCTCTTGTTGTTCTCCATCTGCTTGGTACGGTAGTCGAGAATGGAGGTATGTATGTCAAAACTGTCAACGGTATTTATGCCAAGCTTTGTGATTTCCTCCGCATATTTTGGGCAAAGGCGAGTTGGCGTGGCAAGAATGGCAACGTCAACCCCATCAAGTTTACTTATGTCGTCCACGACCTTGTACGGGGTCAACTCCAACGGCTTGTCCTTGTCACCCTGGCGGCGCACAACGCCAACAATCTCAAAGTCGGACGAAGCCTCCAACGCCTGAACAGTGTAAAGACCAATGTTACCGTAACCCACAACAGCCGCTCTAATCTTTTTCATCTTGCTATCATTTAAAGTATTATCCTAAACTCGGGAGGAGACATTCTCCTCCCTTTTCTTTTTACGCTTCAAGGCCTATAAAAACATCTTTGTTGCCCCTTAGCTTATTTTGCTTGCAAAAATACAGAGTTTCACTCTAACCACAAACTTTTTGTGCCGTTTTTTTATTATTTTTTTAATATACACATATTTATCATTATTCACACTGGGCAACACAATAATTTCAATAGCACATCGTTTTATAATATACGTCATAACGAAAAACACCACTTGCATGATTGAATACATCAAGGGCGAGTTGGCAGAGCTGACCCCCGTGCTCGCCGTCATAGAAGCCGGGGGCGTAGGCTACGCCTTGAGCATCTCGCTAAACACTTATACCACCATACAGGGAAAGAAAGAGACAAAACTGTACGTACACGAAAATCTCGTGACGGGGGGGCGCGACGACTGCTACAACCTTTATGGATTTGCCACACGTCAGGAACGCGAGCTTTATCGGTTGTTAATCTCGGTATCCGGAGTGGGAGCCAACACCGCACGCATGATGCTGTCAAGCATTACGCCCGCCGAACTATGCAACGCCATTGCCAACGGCAACGAGAAACTAATAAAAGGCGTAAAGGGCATAGGCATGAAGACGGCACAACGAATTATCGTTGACCTGAAAGACAAGATCCTTTCAACAGGAATTGCCGACGAGTTGCACGTGGCCACTACGCAGGAAGAAAGCCTGCAAGTCAACAGTACCATCAGGGACGAAGCCGTTTCCGCTCTCACCATGCTTGGATTCTCGCCGGCTCCGTCAGCAAAAATCGTCACACAAATCATCAGTGAGCAACCTGACATTGCCGTAGAGGTGGTAGTAAAGGAAGCTTTGAAGAGAATTAAGTAATCCCAAAGACGGCAAGCACCAAACCGTTGTGGAAAAACAAGAGGGGAAGGTAAGAGAAAAGTGAAAAAAACAAAAAGAAACATAGCACTCCTATTGATGTTGGCCATGGCAATGGCTGGCTATGCCGCTGTTTCTTTTTTACAAACCACCCCTATAGCTGAAAGCCAAGTTGACCCGTCAAGACAAAACAACAAGGGAAACACCTTGGTCAACCAATCAGTAATTCTCGACTCAGACACCATTCCCGACTCGCTACTACACCCACGATGGAAAATACAGAAAACCGTACCAATAACATGGGACGACCTCGACCAAAACGCCATGGACCTGAAACGTCCGGAAGGCATCAAATACGAGGTCACTTACAATGACACCATAAACCGCTACATCATAGGAACGAAAATTGGCAACACGTGGCTTGCAACGCCCATCTCAATGACTCCCGAGGAGTATATGAAATGGAGCGAGAAACATTGGCGAGACTCGTATTTCCGGTCCAAGAACGATGAAATATACCAAGCCAAGGGCAAGGAGAAATTTGACTTCACGGACATGCATTTCGACCTCGGACCGGCAGAAAAGATATTCGGCCCAGGCGGTGTGCGCATCAAGACGCAGGGAACTGCCGAACTGAAGTTTGGAGCTACTTACAAAAACATAGACAACCCGTCGTTACCGGTGCGTTCGCGCAAGAAAACGACAATGGACTTCGACGAGAAAATCAACTTCAACATGAACGGGCGAGTGGGCGACAAGGTCAACATGAACCTCAACTACAACACTGACGCCACATTCGACTTTGACTCCCAGAACATGAAGTTGAAATACGATGGAAAAGAAGACGAGATTATCAAGCTCGTAGAAGGCGGCAACGTATCATTTCCATCAAACTCATCGCTTGTCCAAGGTGCAAGCTCGCTGTTCGGCTTGCGCACCGACCTTCAATTTGGCAAGCTGAAACTACAGCTCGTGGCATCACAAAAGAAGAGTACGTCGAAAAGCGTTTCATCCAAAGGAGGAAAACAGACCACGAGTTTCGAAATGGACGTAGCCGACTACGAAGAAAACAGGCATTTCTTCCTCTCCCAATATTTCAGAGAACACTACGATGCGGGCATGAGCAAGCTGCCCAACCTCACTACGGGAATAACCATTAACCGTGTGGAAATCTGGGTAACGAACAAAACAGGAAGCACGTCAAACACCCGAAACATCGTTGCCCTTACCGACCTCGGCGAAAACGCCATCATAAGCAATCCTTACTGGACAGCAAACGCGTCGGCTGTGCCTGCCAACAATGCCAACACTGAATACGAGAGCATGACGACAAGCTACGCCTCTGCACGAGACATTGACCAGACATCAAGCGTGCTCGACGGGGCGGGACTCGTGGGCGGTGCCGATTACGAGAAATTGCAAAGCGCTCGCTTGCTCAACTCTTCGGAATACACCGTGAACAGTGCGCTTGGCTACGTTTCGTTGAAAAGCTCATTGCAAACAGACCAAGTGCTTGCCGTGGCTTACGAATACACTTACGGCGGACGAACTTACCAAGTCGGTGAGTTCGCAAGCGACATCACCGACGTGTCACAGGCTCTCTTCGTGAAATCACTGAAGAACACCAGCAACAACCCAACGCAGGGCAACTGGAGGCTGATGATGAAAAACGTTTACTACCTCGCCTCGACCGTCGAGAAAGACAAGTTCCGGCTTGACGTAAAATACCAAAGCGACACCACAGGCGTTTACATCAGCTACATACCTGAGCAACAGGTAAAAGGCTCAACCATAATAAAACTCCTTGGAGCCGACCGCCTTGACAATAACAACAAGCCCCACTCCAACGGTTACTTCGATTACGTGGAAGGATACACGGTATCCAACGGGCGCGTATTCTTCCCTGTGGCAGAGCCTTTTGGCAGTTACATGTTCAAATACCTGACACATCATGGCGTTGATGCCGAAACGGCACAAAAATACGCTTTCACGGAGCTTTACGACTCCACGAAAACCGTGGCGAAACAGATTGCGGAAAAAGACAAATACATGCTGCAAGGGCAATATCGCGGCTCAAGCGCAAACATAATCTCCCTTGGAGCATACAATGTGCCACAAGGCTCGGTTGTGGTAACGGCAGGAGGCGTGACACTTACCGAAGGCAGCGATTACTCAGTTGACTACAGTGCCGGGGAAGTTACCATTCTCAACCAAAGCATCATTGACGCAGGCACGTCCGTCAACGTCTCCCTCGAAAGCCAGTCTGATTATTCGCAAGAAAGGAAAACCATGTTCGGAATGAACTGGGAATACAACTTCTCAAAAGACTTCCAACTGTCAGGAACATTCCAGCACCTTGGCGAACAGTCGCTCACAAACAAGGTCTCGATGGGAGCGGAACCTGTAAACAACACCATCGTAGGCCTTAACATCAACTGGAAACGCGAAAGCCAATGGCTGACCAACATGCTTGACAAGTTACCTTTCCTGCATCTCACACAGCCTTCACAGATAAGTTTCACCGGCGAGTTTGCCAAGCTCTTTGCCGGGCAATCACACGGCACGCAAGACAACGCTTCCTACATCGACGACTTCGAAAACACCACCGACAAGATAAGCGTAATGGAGCCAACGCAGTGGATACTGTCAAGCGTGCCTTCGATGTTCAGCGAATACAACGACAAGACCACGTTACGCTCAGGGTACAACCGCTCGCAAATGGCGTGGTACACCATTGACCCACTGTTCACGCGACGTTCGTCGTCGCTTACGCCATCGCACATCAAGAGCGACCTCGACCAGCTCAGTGACCCTTACGTGCGAGAATGGTACGTGCGAGAACTGTTCCCCAACCGCGACCAGGACTCATACAGCGGAGCCGTGTCAACCATCCCAGCAATGAACATTGCCTATTACCCCAACGAACGCGGACCATACAACTTCAACCCCGACCTCAACTACGACGGCACCCTGCGCAACCCATTGCAGCATTGGGGAGGAATGATGCGCAAGCTTGACACAAGCGACTTTGAGACTGCCAACATTGAATATATTGAGTTTTGGCTGCTTGACCCGTTCATACACAGCCGCGAGAAAGGCGACACCAAGGCCGGTGGCGACTTTTACATAAACCTTGGCGAGGTTTCCGAAGACGTGCTCAGAGACGGAAAGAAGTTTTACGAAAGTGGGTTGCCAGTTGACGGCTCGCAGAATTTCACGTACACGCAATGGGGCAAAATTCCCAACCAATCGACCGTAACCTACGCCTTCGCCACCACCAAGGGAAGCCGAGCATTGCAAGATCTTGGACTTAACGGACTTAACGACCAGGAGGAGCAGCAATTCGAGAGTTACCAAGACTTCCTAAAGCAAATACAGGGGAAAGTGAACCAAGCCGTGTTCGACTCCATTTGGGCAGACCCTGCAAACGACGATTACCATTACTTCCGTGGCAGCGACTACGACCGCATGCAGGCAAGCATCCTCCGCAGATACAAATACATAAACAACCCACAAGGCAACTCGCCCGACAACGAGAGCCGCACCGAAAGCTATGACACGTCATACAAGAGCAGTCCCGACGTAGAAGACATAAACCAAGACTACACGCTCAACGAGTACGAAAAATACTACCAGTACCACGTATCCCTACGCCCTGAGGACATGAACGTTGGCAGCAATTACATCGTTGACCAGCGCGACGTGACCACAACCACACGCAACGGCAAGCCGGGCACATTCCGCTGGTACCTGTTCCGCATTCCGCTGGACGAGTACGAGCGCAAGGTCGGTGGCATAAGCGACTTCTCAAGCATTCGCTTCATGCGCATGTTCCTCACCAGTTTCCAGCAGCCCATCATCATGCGCTTCGCCACGCTCGACCTCGTGCGCGGCACGTGGCGAGTATATACGCAAAACCTCGACAACAACGGAGCGCAGACGGGAACGATGACAACGGCTTCGGTCAACATAGAGGAGAACAACGACAAGCGACCCGTCAACTACGTGCTGCCGCCAGGCATAACCCGCGAGCAGGATCCCACGCAGCCACAATTGCAGGAAAACGAGCAATCCCTGCAAATCAACGTGAACAACCTGTCAACAGGCGAGTCAAAATGCGTTTACAAGAACACGACCATTGACATGCGACAATACAAGAGGTTGCAAATGTTCGTACACGCCAACGCCAACGAGCAGAACACCACAAACCTGCAGGACAACCAGCTTGCCGTATTCGTGAGAATTGGCTCCGACTACAAGAGCAATTATTACGAATACGAGATACCGCTGAAGCTCACCGCCCCACGCAACGACTACAACCGCTACAACATCAACGACGTGCGCCAGGTTTGGCCTGAGGACAACATGCTCGACGTGCCATTGGCCATCTTCACCAACGTAAAGAAGGAACGCAACAAGGCACGAGCCTTCGGCACAGCCTCATACACACGGCCATACGTGGCATACGACGCCGACCACCCGAACAACAAGGTCACCGTCATGGGCAACCCAACACTCGGCGAGGTGAAAACCATGATAGTGGGCGTGCGCAACCTTGCTTCCGAACAAAAGAGCGGCGAGGTTTGGGTCAACGAGCTGCGCCTGAAGGAATACAACAACAATGGCGGATGGGCGGCAAACGGCAACCTCAACGTCCAGCTATCCGATCTCGGATCGATGAACATGCAGGGCAAATATGTCTCCGAAGGGTTCGGTGGGCTGGAAGACGGCGTAAGCTCACGCTCCCAGGACGACCAAAGCGACTTCTCGTTCACCACGAGCCTTGAGCTTGGAAAGTTTTTCCCTGACAAGGCAAAGGTTTCCGCACCACTCTACTACAGCGTAAGCAAATCGGTGACACGGCCAAAATACAACCCACTCGACACCGACATGGAACTGAAGGAAGCCCTCGATGCCACCACGTCAAAGCAAGGACGCGATTCCATAGAGAGCATAGCGGTGACAAAACAGCTCAACACAAACTTCTCGCTATCCAACGTGCGCGTGGGCATACAAAACAAACGCCACCCGATGCCATACGACCCTGCCAACTTCTCCTTCTCATACAGCCACTCACACTCACACAGCCAGGGAGAGACCACCGTGTATGAGAACGAGGACGCTTGGCAAGGAATGCTCAATTACTCGTGGACCCCAGTGTACAAGCCATGGGAACCGTTCCGCAAAATGAAGAACAAGAGCAAATGGCTTGACATTGCACGACGCTTCGGGTTCAACTGGCTGCCACAAAACGTAGGCTTCAACACCGAGATGACGCGCAATTACTATGAATTGCAAGAGCGCGACATGGAGTCAACCGAGAACTCACAGCTACCGATGACTTTCTCAGAGCAGTTCCTGTGGAACAGAGAGTTCTCACTGCGCTGGGACTTGACCAAGAACCTGCACCTGAACTTCCAAAGTGCCACGCACGCACCGATTGAGGAACCTTACACGCCGATAAACAAGGATCTTTACCCCGACCGTTACTCGGCATGGAAGGACTCCGTGTGGACAAGCATACGCAACATGGGCACGCCACTCGACTACCAGCAGACTTTCACAGCAAGCTACCAGCTGCCCTTGAACCTGCTGCCCATATTCTCGTGGTTGCGAACCGACGCCACCTACAACGCCACCTACAACTGGGTTAGGGGCACGGAACTCGACGATGGCACGTCGCTTGGCAACACCATTGCCAACAACCGCCAGCTGCAGCTCAACGGCAACTTTGACCTCGTGCGCCTGTACAACCTCGTGCCCTTCCTCAAAAAGGCCAACGAGCGTTTCGACAAGACACCATCGCGCATAAGCGATACCCAACGCAAACAGCAAAAACAACAAAGAGAGAGAGAGAGGAAACGCCAGCAAGACGAGGAGAAAAAAATACGCGAGCAGGCTGCCAAGGAAGGCAAGGATGCCGACACTGCCGTGAAGGAATGGAAGCAAAAGCAAAAAGACGACGCGGCGAAAAACAAAATATTGCCAAAGAACCGCAGAGCCTACGAAAAGGAAATCACGCTGTTGCCCGACACCACCATGACGATAAACCATGGCAAGAAGTCGAAACGCATAGTGGTTTCGGCAAAGACCGCAGACGGCAAGGCTTACAAGCTGAAGTTCAAGAAGGTTGACCAAAACAAGATCAGGATTAAGAACAAGGTTGACACAGCCCTGAACCTCAAGATTTCCGTAGTGGCGTTACCACCGTTGGAGGACAAGAAATGGTACAAGACAACGCAAGCCCTCGCACGCGTTGCCATGATGGTACGCTCGGTGAGCGTAAGCTACCGCAACCAATACGCCATGTCGTTGCCGGGCTTCATGCCCAACATTGGCGATGCCTTCGGGCAGACACGCGGCAGCCACGTGCTGTCGCCAGGTCTCGACTTTGCCTTCGGTTTTGTGGGCGACGGTTACATTGAGAAAGCCAAGCGCAACGACTGGCTGCTCATGAGCGACAGCGTGGCTACGCCCGCCTCGACCAACCTGACCGAAGACTTGCAGATACGCGCCACGCTGGAGCCGATAAAGAACCTGAAGATTGACCTGACGGCATCGCGAGCCGAGACAAAGGCAAAGAGCGTGCAATACATGTTTGCCGGCAACCCCACCACGCAAACCGGCAACTTCACCATGTCAACCATTTCCATTGGCTCGGCATTCGAGGGCATGGGCAACGCCAACAACGGCTTCCGCTCGAAGACTTTCGACAAGTTCTGCGCATCGCTTGAAGGCTTCCGCCAAAAGGTGGAAAACAAATACATGGGAACCACTTACCCGCAAGGCTCAGCCCTCGCAGGCAAGAAGTTTGACGCGGCAAACGGCGGCGCAAACAAGTACAGTGCCGATGTCATGGTGCCGGCATTCCTGTCGTCTTACACCGCCATGGGCGACGGACTCGACATTTTCCCCTCACTGGCAAAACTGCTGCCCAACTGGACGCTGCGCTACAGCGGGCTGTCAAACCTGCCATGGCTGCGCGACCACTTCCGCTCGGTAAACCTCAACCACTCTTACAAGAGCATATACGCCGTGGGAGCATACCAAAGCTATTCCACATTCATGTCGCTCATGGGCGACGGCGCAATGGGTTTCATAACAGATGCCACAACCGGCAACCCCGTTCCAAGCTCAATGTTCAACGTCTCCACGGTGAGCATAAACGAATCGTTCTCGCCACTCTTCGGCATCGACGTGACATTCCTGAACAACATGACCGCCAAGCTTGAGTACCGCCAGACGCGCGCCCTGTCGCTATCAATGACATCCGTGCAGATTAACGAGGCAATAAGCAAGGACTGGGTAATAGGCTGGGGATACCGCATCAACGACTTCAGATGGTTCGGGCTTACGGGAAGCCGCAGGGCATCAAGGGGAACGCAACGCTCCAACTCGCAATCGTCCAACACACAACGCACAACCAGCAACTCGCAATCGGCATCGCGCATGAACCATGCCCTCAACCTGCGCTTAGACCTCAGCTACCGCAAGCAGGCCGCCATAACCCGCGACATAGCCACCGTGATGAGCAACGCATCGAGCGGCAACACAGCTTTCAAGCTCTCGTTCTCGGCAGAATACACCCTGTCGAAACTCATGTCGATGAGTTTTTACCTCGACCGCCAGACCAACACTCCGTTGCTCTCCAGCAGCTCATACCCCACCACCACCCAAGACTTCGGCCTGAGCCTTAAATTCTCGCTTACAAGATAAGCCTTTTAAAACACGATGTCCTTGTCTCCTTGGCATCACCCGCTTGCCATCTTTTAACACGCCAACACCCATCGTTTTTTACACGCATAGCGGCAAAAGCTTTGCCGCACTCCCTTGAAAGTTGCAACGCCATGCGACAAAGGTTTCAACGCATTGCGATAAAACTTGCAACGCCATGCGATAAAAGCTTTGACACCAAACGGCAAAAAAGTCACGCCGCAAGCCATGTAATGAGGCTAACAACAAAAAATGCCATGGCTTCCCAGGTTGGAAGCCATGGCATCAAAAATATGCCTAAGCAATGGCTAATGGGACAACAGCCCCAACGCCTTCTTTTACTTGTTTGCGTATTTCACGGTTACCGTGTTGGCAAAGAAGCCTTGGCTGGGAGCCGTGTAGTACCCAGTGCCACTTGTCTTCAGAGTAAGGGCATTGTTCGCATACTCAGAATTGAGAGGAACATCGATGAATATGTCCTCACCTGTTTCGCCATCCATGTCACCTGCAAGCCACTTGTCTGCAACAAACTTGGATACCTTCACGTTGCGATTAAGCAGGAAGCCAAGGAAGAGATGGTCTTGCGAGAACATCCACGAGAAAGCGTTGACCAAGATAGCTGGCTCCACGGTGTTGGGGCAAACGCGTATGCCTTTTGTCTCGTACTGGTACTCATTGCCGAACGAGAAGGTATAGCCGGACAGGTTACCGTCGGCGTAGGTCTGCGTGAAGTTGCCATCGGCACTTTCGGCTGTGCCTTTTTGGCAAATAGACTTGAGGTGACCATCGGCATCATACGTCCAGTCATACTCCAGAGCCGCGCCTGTAT
>CAYLUI010000005.1:0-95517 GCA_964386825.1 uncultured Prevotella sp.
CCTCCAGATTATGAGTCTGTTGCTCTAACCAACTGAGCTACAAGTCCAAGATTACATTCATGATACACAAAATTATGTATTGAACGCAAATCTGGGTGCAAAGGTAATGTTTTTCGGCGTAACCACCAAAGAAAATACGGAAAATATTACTGGAAAAATAAAACGAACTACAAAAACATATATAATTTATCCATAAAAACAAAAGAACAAAGCTGGACAAAAACTCAAATTCGCATAAAAAGGAAAATAACAAACGAGCTGATAAAATTTACCCCAAATACCTGATAAAGCTTCCAATAACACATGAAAAAATCAAATAACACACAAAAACTAAACAATAACTAAATAAAGCTTCAAACAACACATGAAAATAATCAAATAACACACGAAAAACAAATAACACTTGATAATTTCCAACAGAGCCTGCCTTTTAAAAAGAATGTACCCAAACGCCCATACAAAGTTAAATAATATTGATTAAATGGCAGTTGGGATTTTTTAATGTAACTTTGTATCAAATAAACATCACTGCACAACAAACGCTTTTGTACAAAAACAATGATGACAGACAGAAAATCACGAACGACAGAACTCAACGCAAACGGCCTCACTGATGCCGAGGTACATGAAAGCCGTCTGAAACACGGCGAAAACATCCTTACACCACCACAAAAGGCTTCGGTATGGAAACTGTACCTTGACAAATACCGTGACCCAATAATAGAGATCTTGATTGTCGCCGCCGTACTGTCGCTCGGGCTTGCCTTCATCAACAATGACTTCATTGAGACCATTGGCATTTTCATTGCCATTTTCCTGGCCACAACAGTCGGGTTTTATTTCGAACGCGATGCCGCAAAGAAATTTGAGGTTCTCACGGCCATGAACGAAGACCAACCCGTGAAAGTCCGCCGCAACGGCAAAGTAATGGAAATACCACGTCGCGAAGTCGTTGTGGGCGACATTATAATTGTAGGCGTTGGCGACGAAATACCCGCCGATGCCAGACTCATCAAGGCCACCAACCTCCAAGTTGACGAATCGGCATTGACTGGCGAGCCCATGGCTACGAAAAGCCTGTCGCCAGACGGCTCAACAAACGCTGCAAACGAAACGAGCCATCCCAACGACAAATCACAACAATACGGCAAAGCCATGGCGGCAGACGGCGACAAATCCACAACGCAAGCCCATACAGCCAACAACGACGGCGCCGCCTACCCCGCAGATGTCATACTGCGCTCCACGATGGTCATGAACGGTCATGGCGAAGCCATCGTCACAGCCATCGGAGACGAAACCGAGATAGGAAAAGTAGCTCGCAAGTCAACGGAAATAACACATACCAAGACTCCGCTAAACATCCAGCTCGGCAAACTGGCTTCACTCATATCCAAAATTGGTTCCGGAGTTGCCGTCGCAGCATTTCTCAGTTTCCTCATACACGACATCCTCACAAACCCCATCTGGCACGGCGACAACTACCTTGGCATGGCCCAGATCGTGCTCAACTACTTCATGATGGCCATCACACTCATCGTAATGGCCGTGCCCGAAGGACTTCCAATGGCCGTGAACCTTGCGCTCGCGCTTAACATGCGCCGAATGCTGAAAAGCAACAACCTCGTGAGGAAGCTGCAAGCTTCGGAAACAATGGGAGCCGTAACAGTAATATGCACAGACAAGACCGGAACGCTCACACAAAACAAGATGAGAGTGGCATCAATACAGGAGTCCAAGCAACAAGCCTCCAACCCACAATCACTCCTCGACGTGGCGATGGCAGTCAACTCCACCGCCGACCTCGACGGCGACAAGGTCATAGGCAACCCAACGGAGGGAGCATTGCTGTTGTGGCTTAAAGAGCACGGTGAAAACTACGAGACAATAAGGGACAACCACCCCATAGTGTCACAGGAGCCATTCAACACCGAGAAAAAACACATGTTGACAACAGCCAAGGTGGGCGAACAAAACATAACATTCATCAAAGGCGCGCCTGAAATAGTAATGTCAATGTGCGACATTGACGATGCCGAGCGTAAAGACATGGAAGCCACCCTCCTCGGCTACCAACAGAAAGCCATGCGCACGCTTGCCTTCGCCTGCTCGCTCCCCAACGGCGCAGGCACCAATGCCACGGAAACGGCAGATGCCCATCCACGCTTTTACCTTCAGGCCGTATGCGCCATAAGTGACCCCGTGCGCGACGACGTGCCAGATGCCGTGCAGGAGTGCCGCAAGGCCGGCATCAATGTGAAAATAGTAACCGGCGACACATCGGCAACGGCCATGGAGATTGGCAGGCAGATAGGATGCTTGCCAAGCACCAACACACAAGACAGCTGGGTGATAACCGGCCCAGAATGGGCTGCGCTCTCCGACGATGAAGCCTACAAGCGTTGCGAGGAGATACGCGTCATGTCACGCGCACGGCCAACCGACAAGCAACGGCTCGTGAGCATGCTGCAAAAGCACGGCGAGGTGGTAGCCGTCACAGGCGATGGCACCAACGACGCTCCAGCACTAAACTATGCCCACGTAGGCCTTTCGCTTGGCAGTGGCACGGCGGTGGCAAAGCAGGCCTCCGACATAACGTTGCTCGACGACAGCTTCAAGTCCATCGTCTCAGCCATCATGTGGGGACGCTCGCTCTACAAGAACATCCAGCGCTTCATCTTCTTCCAACTTGTCGTAAACCTCTCGGCACTGTTGCTCGTCATCGGCGGCTCGATTATAGGCACCGAGATGCCGCTTACGGTCACGCAGATATTGTGGATCAATCTCATAATGGACACGTTCGCAGCCCTCGCCCTCGCCTCGCTCCCACCATCCCATGAGGTGATGAAGGAAAAACCAAGAAAGATTTCCGACTTCATCATAACCAAGCCAATGGCAAAAGCCATACTGTTCTGCGGCCTGGCGTTCTTCGCCATCATGTTCGTGTTCCTGATATGGTGTGAGCGCCACGGCATGGGAAGCGTGGTTGATGTCCACGAGCTTACGCTGTTCTTCACCACATTTGTCATGCTGCAGTTCTGGAACCTCTTCAACGCCAAATGCCTTTCCAGCAACCACAGCGCATTCCATCATTTCCGTCGCGACAAGGGGCTTTTACTCGTGCTGCTGATCATCCTTGTCGGCCAATGGCTGCTGGTCACTTTCGGCGGTCGCATGTTCCGCACGCTCCCACTGAGCCTTACCGAATGGGCCGTCATTACCATTGTGACAGGCGTATTGGTGCTTGGCGGCGGCGAACTGTACCGAGCCTTCAAAAGAGCCAAGAACGCAAACTGAAACCACATGCAAGACAAAGGCGTGACCCAAGGAATGGGCAAGGGCAACAAAGGCACGCCACTTGCCTTGACCTTGTGAGTTTGGTGCGGCCAGGCTACGAACCATAAACGAAGGAATATGAATCATAACAATAATTGTGTTGCCACGATAGGCTTTTTCGACGGCGTACACCGCGGACACCGTTTCCTGATAAAGCACGTCATGGACGAAGCGCGCAAAGCCGGGCTGCGGTCGGTGGTAGTAACCTTCGACCGCCACCCACGGCAGGTTTTGCAGCAAGAATACCAACCCGAACTGCTCACCACACTCGACGACAAGGTCAGACTGCTGCAAGGCACCGGCATCGACCACGTTGAGGTGCTTCATTTCGACGAGACGCTTGCGTCGCTTACCGCATTCGACTTCATGGAGCAAGTGCTCAAGGAGAAGCTTGGAGCCAAAAAACTCGTAATAGGCTACGACAACCGCTTCGGGCACAACCGCGCCGAAGGTTTCGACGACTACGTGCGCCATGGCAAGTCGCTCGGGATTGAGGTCATCCACAACCCAGCGTTCCTGCTCAACAACGTAAGGGTAAGCTCGTCGGTCGTGAGGTCATTCCTCAAGGAGGGCGAGGCAAGGATGGCAGCCTTGTGCCTCGGCAGGCCACACGCCATCACCGGCAAGGTGGTTGGCGGACACCGCGAGGGACGCAAGATGGGCTTCCCAACGGCAAACCTTGACACGTCAGCCTACGGGTTGCTCATACCCAAGAGTGGAGTTTATGCCGTGAAAGCCCGCATAGGCAACGATGGCGAATGGCTACCAGCAATGATGAACATCGGCATGCGTCCCACGTTCAACGGCAACCGCCTGTCGCTGGAGACAAACATCCTCGATTTCAAAGGCGACCTGTATGGCAACGAATTGCACGTGCAATTCATTGACCGGGTGAGGGACGAGCATAAGTTCAAGAACGCTGATGCACTGACGCAACAACTGCTCGACGACGAGGAGCTAACAAGGAGCCTCCTTGCCGCGGCAACCAAAAACACCATACCACAAGATAACAAAACAAGCAAGCAACATGAAGAATAACGTGCGCGGCATACTTGACATAGCACTGTATGCCATAATGTTTTTAATCGTACAACTGTTTTTCACCTACACCATGGCATTCGCCATGGTATGGATTGACGGCGGCACCTTCAACGATGCCCTTGCCGCACTCGCAAACGGCAAGCAGGCCGGCAAGATGATAGCCGTGAGCGTCTTGGGCAACGCCATGATGATATGCCTGTTCACCAAGCTGAAATGGGCGCCCATATCACGCTCGTGGCTCAAGAGCAAGCCATGGGGAGTGCTGTTCTGGTCAGCCTGCCTCGCCCTCGGCACCATACTGCCGTCAGAATGGATCGTAGAGCAGATACAATACACCATGCCCGAATCGGCGGCACAGCTCCTGGAGAGCATAATGGGCGAGCCTTGGGGATACCTTGCCGTGGGAATACTGGCACCGATAGCCGAGGAGCTGGTCTTCCGCGGGGCTATACTCAGGACCCTGCTAAACCTTACAGGCCAACGCCGCCACTGGATTGCCATAGCCATTTCGGCCGTAATATTCGGCGCAGCCCACGGCAACCTGCCACAGTTTGTCCATGCCACGCTCATCGGCCTGCTCATCGGATGGATGTATTACCGCACAGCCTCAATACTGCCCGGAGTGATGTTCCACTGGGTCAACAACACCGTGGCATACGTCATGTTCAACATCATGCCACAAATGGCCGACGGCAAGCTGATTGACCTGTTCCACGGCGACTCAAAGCTCATGCTCATGGGGCTTATATGCTCGCTGTCCATCTGCGTGCCAAGCCTCCTGCAGCTGTACCTGCGCATGAGGCACGCCAAGTAAAAATTGTAATAATTACAATTTTTACAGGAAAATATTTGGAGCGAAAAGAGTTTTTTCATATCTTTGCATCCGTAAACGAAAACATAACGAACAAGAATTAATACAAAAGCATTATGAAAGAACTTAAGGGAACAAAGACTGAGAAAAACCTCCAGGAAGCTTTCGCAGGCGAGAGCCAGGCACGCAACAAATATACTTATTTCGCAAGCAAGGCCCGCAAGGAGGGCTACGAGCAGATAGCAGCCATCTTCGAGGAGACCGCAGGCAACGAGAAGGAGCACGCAAAGCTCTGGTTCAAGTATCTTGAGGGCGGTGACATAAAGGACACCCACAGCAACCTTGAGGCAGCAGCGGCAGGCGAGAACTTTGAGTGGACCGACATGTACGACCGCATGGCAAAAGAGGCCGACGAGGAAGGCTTCAAGGAGATTGCCGCCAAGTTCCGCATGGTGGGAGCCATAGAGAAGCACCACGAGGAGCGCTACCGCAAGCTCCTTGAGAACCTCGACGAGGGACTCGTGTTCTCACGCGACGGCGACCGCATCTGGAAGTGCCGCAACTGCGGACACATCGTCATAGGCCCCAACGCACCGAAGGTTTGCCCTGTATGCGTACACCCACAGAGCTTCTTCGAGATTGACGCACAAAACTATTAAGCGACGATAAAAAGATTTCACATTACCCAAAACCGGCCACTGATGGCGCGAAAGGCATGAAAAGCCTCCAGCCCTTCAGTGGCCGGTTTTCGTTTGCACATAAAAAGGCATCGCCTTTACGGCGCAATCGTCACGCCATTGCGCCGTAATCACAATGCCATTGCGGCGCAAACGCGATGCCTTTACACCGTAAGGGCACCCCCGTTGCGCCGCAATGGGAAAACGACATGGCAGGAGACGCTACGCAAACTCACAGCCTGATTATCTCACTAACGACCTTTCCGTCCCTAACGACCTCAGCCGAAACAGCCACACCACGTTCCTTGAGCAGCACAATGCGTGCCCTGCCATTGGCAAGCTGCACGAGCGACGAACCCATGGCGGTGCCCTGATCCACAAGCAACGCCCGGCGATCGGTGCAGCCGAAAGTCACGAAGTCGGCAGCGTCAAGGCAAATGTTGCCGGCAGCGTCAGTCAGCACAGCCTCCACGGCCGTCCTGCCGTCAGCGAGCGTTATGCGCCCAAGGCTTATCCGTGCCGGCTCACCCCAGGCAGCAGTCTGGTATCGTTGCACGATGCTGTCGGCAACGCTTACGCCATTGTCGCGCGAAACAGCCTTCAGCACATTGTCCCCCTCACCGTAAACCACGTTCCAACGAAGCCCTGCGGCAGGGAAATCGTCAGTGTCACGCACCTTCACGCCCTGCGACACGCCATTCACGAACAGTTCCACACGCTTGCAGTTGGAATACACCAGCACCTCCCTGGCTTCACCCTTCCTGCCCCATCTCACGGGCCACGAATGGCCATAAACATGCAGCATAGGCTTCGACGCCCAATACGACTGGAACACATAGTAGCTTTCCTTTGGCGTAAGGTCGCGCTGCACCACACCCTTTTGGTTTACGTATGGTATGGGATTTCGCGGACGCAACGGCGTGGAGAAATCCTTGAACGTCCAAAATGCGCTGCCCGAGAGCCACGGCATACGTTCCTGCTCCTTCAGGTGCCAGTCGAACAGCTTCACGATATACGTCTCCGACCAGTCACCTTTCCTGTCGGCAGCTTCCATCCCCTCAAAGCTGTCCTCCGAATGCCGTCCGGCATGGCTGTCGCCTCCCCATTCGGCATGTATGAAACGCGTTGTCGATTCGAAAGCCTTCCTCTCCATCTTTTGGTAATCCCTGAACGAATTGCTATACCATCCAGCCCATATCGTAGGCGAGTAAACGTCGATGATGTCCTTGGCAAAATCGCACCGCCTGATGCACGTGGGCCGCGTTGAGTCTTCCACGTGGGCGATGGCATTCAGCGTGTCAAGGAACGCCCTTATGCTGTCGCTTGAGAACTCGCTGAAATCGCCTGGCCAGTCAATCTCGTTACCAAGTCCCCACATTATGACCGACGGATGGTTGCGGTGCTGCGCTATCATGTTGCGCAACATGCGCTTGGCCTGCTCGCGGTAGCCCGTGCCCCCCACTCCGCCACGGCACCATGGTATCTCCTCCCAAACCATGATGCCAAGCGAGTCGCACAGCCTCAACACAAGCTCCGATTGCTGGTAATGTCCCAGCCTTATGAAGTTCACACCCATGTCCTTCATCATCCCAAGCTCGCGCCTGACGATGCTGTCGCCAACGGCAGCCCCCAGTCCGGCATGGTCGTCATGGCGGTGAGTGCCACGCAGCAGCGTGCGCTTGCCGTTAAGCATGAACGGCCCATTGGCCATAAACTCAAAGTTCCTGAAACCGAAACGGTCTTTGGCTTCAAACGTTTCGTCGCCGTCACGCAACGAAACCCTGCACTCGTATAACGTAGGGCGGTCAGGACTCCACAGCCCGGGTCGCCTAACATGAACCCGGCTTGTGACCATGCCACCGCCAACACCGGGCACACCTACCGCCTCAGAAGAACCCACCTCGATGCCATTGCCATCGTAAACCTTGCACACAACCGTGCTTCCAGGCTTGCAACATGCCCTGAATGACACGTCAACAAACGCCTTCCGCCCCTGCGCCACGGGCGTTAGCGTCAGGTGCGAGACATGCGTTCGCGGAACATAGCGCAGGCTAAGGTTGCGGTACAACCCACCATACAGGTTAAAGTCGGACATGTCCGACGGTATCATTTCACGGTCGCGACTGTTGTCGCAACGCACAGCTATCGGAACCAAGCCTTTGAAACGCTCAGCCTCGGGCGACCGGGCAAAGTCGGCCACGGCCTGTGTTATGTCAACGTCAAACTCGTCATAACCACCCACATGGCTGCCCACCTCGCTATTGTAAACGTAAACCGTGGTCTTCTGCCCCGCGCCTTCAAAATGCAACATTGTCCGCCCGTTGCCATAAGGGTTTTCCACCTTGACGCAGGCACGGTACCATGCCGGTCCCTGATAATAGTTGACGTATGGGTTCACGGCATCCGTGGCATTGTAGCAATGGGGCAAGCTCACGTCAGTCCACAGCGGCACGCTCTCGGGCTTCCCGGGTATCACCGGCCGGAAAGCCTCCCACACATTTCCCAAGTCGCCCCTTACGAATTGCCATCCGCCGGAAAGGCTCACGCTGATGACATCGCTTGCCGAGAGCGAGGACGGCAGCGACAGCAGCGCAAGAAAGGCAATGGCAAGGAGCGACTGTTTTTTCCTACTTCCCATAAAGAGCCGCACTAACGTTTTTTACAACGAAACGCCTAAACGTTCAAGGCGCATGAGAGCCTCAAGATAGTAATAGTCGGCATAATTGAGAGGCACGTCAATCTCTGAGTTGCCAGGCTTGTGTCCCACCGAGTGCAACAGCAGGAAACCGTAGTTTTGCCCCAATGGCGAACGGTAACCGTCCGACAAGCCCTTCAACATTGAGCGAGCCATCGTTAGGTATTTCTTCGCCTTTGCCTTGCCCACATATCCGGAAAGCTCAATGAGAGCCGATGCCGTGATGGCTGCCGCCGATGCGTCGCGCTGCGTGTTGGGTATCTCGGGGCACTTCATGTCCCAATAGAAAACATTGTCATCGGGCAGTTTTTGGCTCATAATGAAACCGGCGATGTTCTCTGCCTGGCGCAGGAAATCCTTGTCTTTCGTAAACCTGTAACACATGGTAAAGCCATACAATCCCCATGCCTGCCCACGGCTCCAGAAAGAGTCGTCGGCATATCCCTGATGGGTGCACTTCAGGTTCACATTTCCCGTATTGGGATCATAATCGACAACGTGGTACGACGAATAGTCCTTGCGGAAATGGTTTTTCATGGTCGTGCGGGCATGGCTCACGGCCTGTTTCCAGTATGTGGAGTCGCCGGTGAGCTGCGTCACCTTGAAGAGAAGCTCAAGGTTCATCATGTTGTCAATGATGACGGGGTACGCCCAGCGGTCCCTGTTGAAGTCCCATGAGCGTATGCAGCCCACGGTGGGATTGAAACGCGAGCTTAGGCTCTGCGCCGCCGTGACCATCACGTCGCGATACGATTGTTCCCCGGTGAGTTCGTAAGCCTTGCCGAAACTGCAATTGAAAATGAACCCAAGGTCGTGTGTTCCCCTGTGCCTCTTCGCCCTCTCTATTTTCCACGTGTATGTCACGGCTTCCTGACGCCAATAATCGTCTTTCGTGTAATCGTACATCAGCCAAAGCGACCCTGGGAAGAAGCCCGAGCACCAGTCGTTTGGACCTACCAGCTTCAACGAGCCGTCGGGATTGATGGTACGAGGCGTAACGGAGCCACGAGCCATGTTCTGGCGATCGGCCACGGCCTTGTCGGCACAGCCAACGGCAACCTTCAGTTGCTTGCCAGCAAACTCCAGCATGTCCTTGACACCCGTTGCCTGCTGTGACATGGCTTGCAAAGGCAAGAACCCACATAACAGTGCTGTTGCGAAAATGTTCTTCTTCATATTGTTTTCAGTATTAAAATTATATTAGTTTGCATTCCGTCACCATGGCTTTGCGCCAAATCAGGCAAGGCATTATTTTAAGCTTACCTACTTGTTGCAAAGTTAGGTAAAAGTATGATAACAACAAAATGATAATGACAAAAAACGAAGCATTCCTGCCCGAATTAAAATGACTGATTACAAACCGTTTACGACAAAAATGAGAAAACGCAGACGTAGTGAAAAACGTAAACTAAAGTAATTGTGATGTAGCGTTTTTTTTCGCTCATGGCAACCTTTGTCATAACTTTGTCACAGTTTTTTTACTTAATATTTTTTCACGATGAACCAAAAACAATCAAGACTGAACTTAAGATGCGCCTGCATCATGCTGTGTTTAGTGTTGCTGTCAGTTCTTCCGCTGCACGCCCAAAACACCAACATAAAGGTGAGCGGACGTGTCATGACTGAAAAGGAACACGAACCTCTAATCGGCGTGACCGTAATGGAGACTGGCACGACCAATGGGCACGGTGACCGACTTGGACGGCAAATTCTCCCTGAACGTAAAACGCGGCTCAACCATTTCGTTTTCCTATATCAATTTTGTTACCCGCAAGATTGCCGCCACACAGGTCAACGGTGACATTCTGTTGGCCGAAGACACCAAAAACCTCGACGAAGTGGTGGTAGTGGGTTACGGTACCCAGCGCAAGGTTGACCTTTCAGGCTCAGTGTCGGCCATTTCCGGCGAAAAGCTCGCCAACGTACCGGCCAGCGATGCCGTATCGGCACTGCAAGGTCAAATGCCCGGTGTGGCGGTACTGCGCAGCAGCGGACAGCCGGGCAGCGAGTCGGGCGGAATGCGCATACGAGGATTTTCTTCAGTAAACTCAACGTCAGCCCTTATTCTCATAGACGGCGTAGAGGGCGACCTTACACTGCTCAATGCCGATGACATTGACAACATTTCCGTGCTGAAAGACGCTGCCGCAAGTGCCATTTACGGCGCAAGGGCAGCGGCGGGCGTGGTGCTCGTGACAACCAAGAGCGGCAAAGAGGGCAAGCCGAAGATAAGCTACAATGGATATTTCGCAGTCAACACTCCTGGCAACATGCCTGAGCGTCTCCCGGCTTGGGAAGAGCAGACGATGATTAACCTCGGGCGAATAAACGCCGGTGGAAAGCCTGAATGGAACGAGGAGCAAAGCAGCTGGGTGGGAAACCCAAACTTCAACTACCGACCAAACAACAACAATGGTCGCTGGGATCTTTTCTCAGCCACCAACTGGGTTGACGAAGGCACACGCGACTACACTACGCAACAGAGCCACGCCGTGTCAATATCGGGAGGAAGCAAGGACACAAACTACCGAATATCAGGAAACTATTACACCAAGAACGGACTGCTGAGATACGGCTCTGACGGCAACGAGCGCTGGAACTTCAACGTGCGCCTAAAAAGCAAGCTAAACAAATACCTAAACATCGCAACCGACCTGCGATACCAGTCAACAAGGCGCAGCTCGCCATCATACGGCGCAGGAAACGTGCTAACCCTGCTATACTCCTCGCGAGGCAGACAGCCGATATACGCCCCCGAAACAGACCCGTCGGGAAACATTTACAACGGTGACTTGCAAGCAAACGCCATACAGATAATGAAAGAGGGCGGAACGAACAACAACACTTACGAGGCTTACACAGGAAAAGTGCAGCTTGGCATAGAAAACCTGCTTGAGGGTCTCCACGTAAACATAAGCGCATCGAGGGTGGCAGGCTACTACCGCCAGTCTTCCGCTTACCGCACGCTGCTATGGTACAGCCGTGACGGAAAGTCGATACGCTCGCAGGTCAACAACCCCAACAGCCTCTACAAACAGAAAAACTCAAACTTCCACGATCTCGTAGAAGCAACTGCAAACTACGAGTTCAACATTGCCAAGCACCACAAATTCAACATCTTAGCCGGTATGAGCTACGAAAACTACCGCAAAGACCAAATGGATGCAACGGCAAAAAACATGAACTCAAACGACTTTTTCTCGTTCAACTATTATGACACCTCAGTTGCCACGAACACAACGCTTGGCGACGGCATTTCTCCATGGTCAATGATGTCGTATTTCGGCCGACTGAACTACAATTTCGACGAGAAATACCTGTTCGAGGCAAACGTCCGATACGACGGCAGCAGTCGCCTTGCGCCATCGAAACGCTGGCGTGCGTTCCCGTCAATGTCTGGTGCATGGCGAGTAAGCCAAGAGAAATGGATGAAAGGCCTGCGGTGGCTCAACAACCTGAAATTCAGGGCTTCGTGGGGACAGCTGGGTAACGGAGCCGTACTTGGCCTGTACGATTACATACCAACCATACAGAGCGGAAACTACATGGGCGAAAAGTATTATTACCAGCAATCACTCGCATCAACCGACAAGACTTGGGAGGTAATCTCAACCACCAACCTCGGCATTGACGTTGGCGTGCTAAACGGAAGGCTCTCGGCAAGTTTTGACTATTACTGGAAAATAAACGACGACATGCTATCGTCGTTGCAACTCCCACACACCATCGGACTGAATGTCCCCAAAGTGAACGTCGGAAAACTGAAGACATGGGGATGGGACTTTGACGTAACATGGCGCGACCATGTTTCCGACTTCAATTACCAAGTATCGCTCAACGTCTCTGACAGCCAAAACAGGTTGGAGAAATACGATGGGGCAAGCGTCATAGGAGAAGGCAACGTGAGTTTGCTTGAAGGCTACGAGATGAACACGATATGGGGCTACAAGACCGACGGCTACTGGAAAAGCCGTGACGAATACCTGCAATACAAAAAAGACCATCCAGGATACCAAACTTTCAACGACGGCAAGATTGCAGGCGGCGACGTAAAATACGTGGCACAGGGAACCCCTGACCACCAAATAGGAGTAGGTGGGGCTACGCCCGAAGACAAGGGTGACCTTGTTTATCTTGGCAACTCAAACTCTCGCTACCTTTACGGAATGACTTTGGCTGCCCAATGGAAAGGCTTCGACCTGAACATAATGTTCCAGGGAGTGGGCAAACGCAACATACTCATAAACGCTGCTGCAATAGCACCTTTCTACAACACTTACCAGATGCCGTGGACAATACACAGGGACTACTGGACAGAGGACAACCAAAACGCCCAATGGCCAAGACTTTACAACTACCAATACAACGACTTCAACTTCAAGCCATCTGACAAATGGGTGCAGAACGCTGCATACATTCGCCTGAAAAACATAACTTTAGGTTACACAATCCCGGTATCGAAACGTTACATCGAAAAACTCAGGGTTTACATTTCTGGCAATGACGTGTGGGAACACTCAGACCTACTGAAAGTGTATGACCCGGAAGTGGGCAACAATGCCGGAAGAAGCTATTACCCATTCTTCAGGACATGGTCGTTTGGCGTAAACATCACTTTATAAAAACAGCAACAATGAAAAGACATATAATTTCGCTCGCCGTGGCAACGCTGTGCTTGGCGAGCTGCGAACTGGACAGGCAACCAGAAACGGTGCTTGTAGATTCTAACTTCTGGAAATCAGAAACAGATTTCAGGGGAGCATGCAACCGACTTTACGTTGACCTGAATGGTTTCGGACAAGATTATCGCGCCGATGACATAATAACGTCATCGCCAAACAGCGTGTCAAGTGGCAACTGGACTGTACCGGGAACAGCCGGCGACTGGACTAACCCATACACAAAAATCGCCACATGCAACAACATCGTGAGTAAAATAACCGCTTCCACTGCCGATGAAAACAAGAAAGCAAGATGGATAGCCGAGGCGCGCTTTTTCCGCGCATACCATTATTTCGACCTCGTGCGCAAGTATGGTGACGTGCCACTTATCCTGTCAGTATTCACGTCAACATCCGACCCAGACATCAAGATGCCACGCACTTCGCGAGAGGAAGTAATAAAACAATGTTACGAGGATCTCGATTACGCTTACCAAAACCTACCCGACATTGACAAACTGACATCGGAAACCGATTGGGGACGCGTGTCAAAATCGGCAGCCCTCGCACTAACAACACGCATTGGCCTGTATGAGGGTACGTATTCAAAATACCACAATCTTGGAATCGATTACAAAGCGCACCTGCAACACGCCGTAACAGCTGCCGAAACTCTGATAAAAAGCGGCAAGCACAACTTGTACCCAGACTACGCAAAAATGTTCCTGTTTGACGGAGAGGGAAGGCAGAACAAGGAAAACATTCTCGTAAAGATTTACGGACCAAACGAAAGCGGTACCATAACTCACAACAACTCACGTACCCTGGAAAATGCAGCATCGGTGACAAGGCAAGCCGTTGAGCAATACCTGTATGTTGACGGATTGCCAAGGGAGAAAAGTCCACTCGCAATTAAAGACGAGAAAAGTTTCAACGATATTTTCACGAACAGGGATCCACGTCTTGGCTTGACCATATTCAGGCTTAGTGAGGAGGCTTACAAAGGAGCGTACATGCCATTCACCAACCAACATGGCAACGGCTTCCCCATAAAGAAAGGATACATGGCAGACCAATGGCAGACCAACGGCAAAGAAACCGTAGATAAAATGCTCATACGCTACGCCGAGGTCTTGCTGTCTTATGCCGAAGCTCTCTACGAACTGAACGGAAACATAAACGACACCCAACTTGACCAGACGGTAAACGCCGTTCGCAAACGCTCAGGAATGACCGCAACACTCACCAACGCATTTGCGACAGCCAACAACTTGAGCATACTCGAAGAAATACGCAGGGAGCGACTTGTGGAGTTCATGGACGAAGGAATACGATACGATGACATTATAAGATGGAAAATAGCCGAAAAAGTATTGCCCACCGCTAAATTGGGCATAAAGCTCATTGCCTCAGAAACCACATCAGACCCCGAGACTCTTGCTGCAAGGATTACTTCCGGAGGTGGCATGTTCAACGGACAAAAAGTATGCGACCAAGACAGCGTATATGTCATTGAGGCAGCCGACACAAGATCCTTCAATACCAGCCGCGACTACCTTTACCCGATTCCTTCATACGAGATTGGTACAAGCGATGGCAATCTTGAGCAAAATCCAAACTGGTAATTCCACAGACATGGAAAACATAACTTTCTAAATCATTAAAGAAAACAACATGAAAAAGACAAGCATACTTTTCACGATAGCATTCATGCTTCTGGCATTGGTGGGATGCAGCGAGGAAGAGTGGAGCAACAACAATGCCGAAATGGAAAATATATACTATTTCGGTTTCCAAGACTGGGGTAAGCAGAAGAACGACGTGAAATATTCCGTTACACAAGGAGACACGATTGCCATTCCCGTAGAGTTCTTCAGCGAGCAAAACAAGAATTATGACGTTGAGGTTATTTGGTTTACCAAGAGTGACCTTACGCTTGGAAGCGACTACCAAGTTGTTGACGAGAATGGCTCCACAATACAGCCTCAGGCAGAAGGCGGATGGAGCATGACTTGGCCAAACGCCAAGAAAGGCGTACAGCACATACGGCTGAAAGCCATAGCTGGCGGGAAAAAGGGATCCGTAATCGTGATGACTTGCAATCCTGCAAACAACGAAATCAGCACAGACAGCACCACGATAGCCAAGACGGGAAACTACGAAGTAAGAGGATTTTCGCAGAACCACAAGGTCACCGTGACAATAAACTAAAGACCAAAACAGGAAACACCCGTTTATTTTTTATATGAATAAGACAAGAACACATAAAAAGCTGCGTCTGCTACTCTTCGTAGCTGCAATTCTTGTCAGTTCCACCGCTTTCGCCCAGACGGTGATTGACGTGCGCCAGTTAGAGTATGTCCGTAAGCATTTGGATGACAAATGTTATTCAAACGCTTACAGGACTTTGATTGGCTTTGCAGAAAAAGACCTTGCCGCCAAGCCTTTGTCGGTGATGATGAAACAAGTGACTCCACCAAGTGGCAACAAGCACGATTACACAAGCCTGAGCCGCTACGCATGGCCTGACCCAAACAAAAGCGACGGCTTGCCGTACATCATGCGTGACGGAGTTTCAAACCCGGAGCTGGCAAAATACGATCGCAACAACCTTGGAAGAATGTGCTCACGTGTTCTGAGATTGTCATTGGCATGGTATTTCAGCGGTGATGAGCGGTATGCAGAAAAGGCCACTGAGCAAATAAGGACGTGGTTCTTAGACAAGGACACCTACATGAACCCACACCTGAAATACGCCCAGTGTGTTCCAGGAATGGCAGAAGGACGCTGTTATGGCGTACTCGATGCCCTGTCTTTTATAGAAATGCTTGACGGAGTACAGCTTTTGGAAAAGTCGAAGGCTTTCAAGGCATCCGACTCAAAAAAACTGCGAAAATGGTTCAAGTCTTTCCTCCATTGGTTGTGTCATGACCCACAAGCCATAGAAGAAGGGATGGGAGCCAACAATCATTCTGTGGCATACGACTTGCAATTGGCAGCATACGCAAAATATGTAGGCAACAAGAAACTATTCAAAAAGATACTGGAGGATTTCCCTGAAAAAAGAATAGACAAGCAAATAGAAGCTGACGGAAGACAACCTTACGAATTGGTACGCACACTTGCCTTCGGCTACTCGTCATACAACATCAGGCATATCATAGAATTGATGTTCATGGCAAGAAATGCCGGACTTGACTGGCAAAAATATTCTCATTACGGGGATAAAAGCCTGCAAAAAGCTGTAACATTCCTCATGCCTTACATGCAGCAACCCAACTCATGGCCATACAAGCAGATAAGCCAATGGAACGAGAAACTGCAAGAAATGGCAGAAAATTGCTACTGCCTATGGTTGCTTGACCCTTCACGCACCGACTGCCTGAAAGCTTACCAAAACATGGAGCACAAAAACACCAACAGCCTTTTTAACCTCCTGTACATAAAGGCCAATGCTAATCCAAACCAGTGAGGTCACAGCAAATGATAGGTTCCGCCGGCATACGCCTTCAACACGCCTTTCATCTCAAGCTGGAAAAGAATGGCGATGACTGAGCCTACTGGCATACCCGTCTTCACAGCGATTATATCCTGACGCAAGTCGTTGGTCTTTTTCAAAAGATCAACGACTTTTCTTTCTTCTTCCGACAATTCCGGGAAAAGCTGACGCTCTATTCCTTGCTTCTTCGCTTTCTCCAGCAAGGCTTCATCCTCCCATCCCATAGCCTTTACAAAATCCTCAGCCGACGTTATAAGCCCTGCGCCACAATCTCTTATCAGATTGTTACAACCTTCGCTATACGGCGCACCAACAGGGCCTGGAAACGCAAAGACATCACGGTTGTATTCCTTGGCTATACGTGTGGTAATGAGCCCCCCACCTTTCCTTGCACTTTCCACAAGAATTGTCGCATCACAAATACCAGCCGTAATACGGTTACGACGCACAAAGTTAAGCTTGTCAGGCTTTGTACGTGTCATATATTCAGTGACCAAGCCACCATGCCTAACCATTTCGTTAGCCGTATCACTATGCGATGCAGGATAAAGAGCGTCAAGCCCATGTGCAAGCACTGCCACCGTGGCCATGCCGTTTGCCAAAGCCTCACGATGCGCACGCACATCAATGCCATAAGCAAGCCCACTGACCACAAGCACATCCGGGCACAAACTTCTCAGGTCAGCAACAAAACTCCTCACCAAGTCGTCCCCATAACGCGTGCAGTGTCGCGTGCCAACAATGTTTATGACATGCCGAGCATTAAGGTTGGCAGTTCCTTTGTAAAACAACATCAAAGGCGCATCCGGAGTTTCCTTAAGCCGATAAGGATAATCGTCATCATTAAGGCAAATAGGCTTTATGCCATGCTTCATGGCATATTCAAGTTCCTCTTCCGCCCTGCCACGCATAACGTCAATCCCGTCAAGATCATCAATTATCCTTGGGGAAATGCCAGGAAACATACCAGCCAAATCTTTCCCATGCTCAACAATGGCAGTGGCAGAACCGAAATGCCGATACAGTTGTACCATGGCATTCAGGTGGTAATAGCTCAGCCGTGTCACAATGGCTGTATTAAGTAATTCAAGGTCAGTTTGCATTTCCTTCAAATTCCTCAATAACTGGCAAGAAAGCATTGTCATAATCTTCGCTAACGCCAAGTTTGCCATCGATTAGCGTCACCAAATCCACATCTGCATGAAACGAGAATTTCATGTCTGAGGCACGATAAATGTCATGCTCAAAAACATAGCGCAATCCTTCCTTTTTCAAGTTCATACACGAAACCATCTCGTCGTCGCAACGCAGTGGCACCTTAAACTTCAGCGTCATGCGCGCCACCACTGCGTCAACACCTTTCTCGTGAAGTTCAGCAAAACTAACGCCAAGGCTTTTTAAAAAACGGTGGCGCGTATGCTCTGTGTAATGCAGATAGTTGGCATTGTTCACAATGCCTTCGATGTCGCACTCATAATCACGCACCTCCATGCGCGTGGTAAATAAGTATTTCTTCATAATAGCGATATTTTTTCGTAGCCTTATATAGAAAGGAATAGACGTAATAGATATTATAGATGATATAGACGGACTGAATAAATTATATTCTCTATCCTATCTATCCTTCCTATACTATTTTGTCTATCATCATTTTCTATTTCATCTATCTTGTCTATCATATTTATCTCCATCCCTCTCATCCAACTTTCGTTTCAAGTCATTATAGGCCTTGACGGCACGCTGGCGCAAGTCCATATACTTACTTTTCCACGATGCAGCAACCGATGTCATCTCATCCAGCTTAGCCTTCAAAGCGGCATTCTCGCTTTCGAGCTGTTTCATCTTGTCATCAATGCCTTTTCGGTATCCTGTGCGAGCCGCATACATGCGCTCCTTGATGCCACCATCCTTTACGAATATTTCTTCCTGTCTTTTAATGTAGCTGTTCAGCATTGCATCAAGCTGGTAGCAGAGCGTAAGGCAGATGTTGCAGTATTCCTCAGCATTCCATTTCTTGCTAAGCGGCATATAATCCTCAGGATTGTTATGCGACTTTGTAAAGTCCTGCATTGGCTGGAAACGCGGATGCCCGGCTTTCCATAGCGGCAGTTTATGTGTATTGGCAAAATCCAAGAAGTCTTGCCTAAGTTCCTGAATACTCCCACGATCAACCGTCAACAACTTAAGCTCCATCTCAGTAGATGCCTTGCCGTCCTCTGAACCTTCCACTATATTTTGCTTTCCCGACCTTGCCGCCTGTATCATTTGGTCCACTGTGCGGTCTCCGTATTTAGGCAAGAAACGATGGCAGAATTCTACCGTAAGTTGGTAGAGGGCATCCGACTTATGGTATAGCCTCAACTTTCGCCAGTCATTGCCTTGGCGCAGGACTTGTGGCTGTTTTTCGTTATTGCTCGCCATGATACTCATTTTAGCCTTTTGCTCCTTTCAGATATTCGTAGCCAAAGCGGCAGCGCAGACAGTCGCGACGGTCACAATACTCGTTTTTGAGCTGTATGAGGGCTTGGCTGTCACCGGCATTGTCCACCGCAAGGCCAATATCCCGCCACGTCCTCGTTATATGGTTATCCTCAGCCTTAAGTTGTTCTAGGAAGTCGAATGCACGGTCGCATAGCCTGTCGTCCTGTTTGTGGCGGCCGTACGCAAAGAGCATTGGCACAACTGTGTTTATCAACAACAGGTTGAGCGAAGCCTCTGAAAGATGCTTTTCATTGAATTTGCTTTCGCAGCCAAAGGCATAGTGAGTCTGCCAATAAGTGGTGACGGAAGTGGCAAGAAGCTTCTTCGCCGACTTTATATCCCCACAATCTATAAGCTGCGACAATCCTGCCCTACGTTGATAATAAAGGTTGGCAAGCTGTGAAATGCGGATATGAGGAAAATTCTGAGGACGAAGGCGAAGGAAACGCCACAAGTGGAAGTCGATTGGCTTCAGCGAAAACTTATGCGCAAGATACTTATATTCGTTGTTCAAGCGGAAGAAATAGTCGTCGGCAAGCGCAGCCTGACGGTGTTTCTCAGGCAAATACAAGGGATTAAGCAGCCCTGCCTGCCCCATGAAAAACGCCTCAACCTGAAAGATGTCGTCACGATGATGAGCAACATCATTTAGCGGCACGCAGAGTGCCCACTGCTCCATAGCGTCAGAATTGATGCCAAAACCATAGTTGCGAGCCATAGTGACAAAGTACGTCGCCTCCCAAGAGCCTTCGCAAAGCCTTGCCCTGCGCTTTATGTCCTCCGTCTTGCGTTCCAAACGTTCCGTCTCAAGCGCACTCATCCACGAGTGCTTCATCAATCCCGGGAGTCTGGCTATTATCTCATGGCATGGCGGATAGCTGTCCGTGCGCAAAAGCTCCTCATAGTTTTGCTTCACACTGTCGGGCACACTCAACTCCATCTGTGGCGGAGTCATGCCGTCGGCAGTGCGTGCCTCGGCATCAGCAACTCCCACAACGTGCAGCACAACATTATCATAATGGCTGTCACGATCGTGCCCATGCAGGAACCAGTCACTTGCCTTATCGTGGATTTCCACATTGCCCACCCACAGCTGGCCGCCAATCTTTACCTTGGCGTTGAAGAAGTCTGGGCCGGAGTTGCGGTTGTGCAGGCCTGGGTCAAGCACCTCTACAGTCTGGCCGTCAGTGGTGCTCATTCCCTCGGCAGGGAAAAGGCGATGCTTCCAACAATAATGCAAGAGTTGTTCCATGTGAGCGCATTCATCAGTTACATGGCAAAATTAAGCAAAAATCCCGAACCATAAACAATATGACTCGGGATTTTTTATTTAACATTGCCATCAAGGCTTATTTATCTACCGGTGCCTATCACCTTATGTGCCTTGCCGTTTTTCCTAACAATATAAACCTTGCCCTGCTGCATATTCGAGACACGCTTGCCAGACAAGTCGTAAATCTCAACACCTGCATTCACGGTATTTGCGTTCACGGCACCAATGCCTGTAACAACCTGCTTCTTGCCAAACACCACGTTTATATCCTGTTCACCAACCTTCATGCTCATCGTGGCGTACATCTTGGTTTCATTATCATAAAGTTCAGCCTGCAATGTCACATCAAAAGATACAGGAATTAATCCTAAAAACTTTATGCTAATTTCCTGTGTATCTTCAAGAGACGTTACGCCATTCTCTTTCTTGGCTCTAACGTTGTCCATCTTGATGTCACCTATTTTCATACCCTCAAAAGAGAAATTCTTTAGCAAGAAATTGTAAGTAGTATCACTGCTTGCCGTTACATAAATAGTGGTTTCTTGCGGAGTTGACTCCTTTCCATCAACCGTAACCCTCAACGTGTCAGTGTAATCGGTTGCGAAGGCTGAGATTGCCATAACGAAAGATACGACGATAAGAGTAAAAATCTTTTTCATAAGCTGTTGCATTTTTGTTTATCCTTAAAAACTATCTTTTTTACAAGTTAAATAACTTTTTCCATCCAGGCCTCTTTTGCCCACATTTATGGGCAAAAGGCAAGCCCGTCAGAACGTATATCCAAATCCGACATTACAATACACGGGATGCATTGCAAAAGTAACCGTGTGGAAATCACTGTTGAAAATGTTGTTGAACGAATAAGCAAGGTCAGCGTTTATCGAGAAATGGCGGTAAGCACGCCACGATACGCCAACCTGTGGTCCCCAATGGAAATGGCGCAAGTCTGAGCTGAAGTCGTACTGCGCCGAACTGCCATTGTCGAAATTGACCTTCTCGCCCGTAGGCGTGCCATTGCGCAAGTAGCCGTCGCTCACTTCGCCCGAGAACTCACCATCCATGCGATAAGTGAAGAACATTCCGGCACGCACCTTCCAGCGCTGGTCAATGCGATAGTTTGCCGTGACGGGAATTGTAAGGTCGGTGCTGGAATACTCAGTCCTCACGTGACCTGTGAAATAACCAGCCACGCGGTCTCCGCCCTGTATGATTTCCGTATGGTAGTTTTTCACCCTGGCACCGGTGGTCATGCGCTTTTCCTCAATCTTCACACCGACAGCCGCGCCCCACTTGGCTTTCTCGCCAAACCACTTGGTAACGACACCCTCAATCACTCCGTTGAGATGGGGGTTGAAACTGCTTATATGCCTTATCTCGCGAGGAAGCCCAAGCGGCGTGGCACCACCAATGTTTATGCCTGCCCTAACATCAAACTCCCATCCCTTAGACGACGTAAACTGCAAATTTGCATCACGGTCACCAACCTTGTCCTGAGCCGTTGCCGGCAGTATTGCCATGCCCATAAGGGGCATAAGGGACAAAATGTATTTTAAAATCGATTTCATTTCCGTCTTACTCATAATTAACATGGAACTCGTCAATATACAGCGTGCTGCCAACGGCTCCCTTGAACAAAGCACCATCCTTGCTCGACGATGCCACGATGGCAAAGCTGTACTTGCCGTCAACCATTTTCTGGTAATCGAACTCCTTGCCGTTCATCTGCTCAAACGGTATTTCAAAGCGTGTCCACTCGTCTGTCTCCTTTCGGTCAACAAGCTCAGCCTTGAGCACAATGTTGGGGCTGTGCAGCGAACTCGACTTTCCGTCACGACCGTCAAGCCAAGGCACGTCATCCGTGACCTCAAACAACACTGCGTAGAGCGCAAAATCATCCTTTTCACCTTCCACTGGTTCATTTTTCTTGTCCGTCACCACTTCTCCTGCCTTATATTTGTAATAGCCCGTCAAAGACACTGGTTTTGTATTGAAGAACGGGATGCCAAAATGGGTTGACGAAGGCATATCGGAAAAGTTGACCGAGAAAGTTCCAAGGAAAATGTTGCCGGCGGCAATGGGAGCACCAAACAGCGCACCAACGCCACCTGTGTAAATGGTGGTCAGCTTGGCACACTTGCCACTCTGCCCCCCATCGGCTTGCGACGTGGGATAGTCAGCGAAAGACGGGTTACTGGCGGCAAGCGTTATCATGGCACCGGCGTTTCCGCTTCCCCAGTCAACATGCGAGCCGCCTATGGTCTCATAAAACACATGGAAATAATCTTGCCCGTCAAACCCGTAATAGCGTATGTTGTCGAAATGGTAATCTATGGGCGTGGCGTTGTTGGCTATTCGCACCGTGTATGTTTTCTTCCACTTGCCGTCTTGCGATGTCACCGTATATTCCTGCGCTATCGACTTGACAATGGTGAGCGTGTCATATTCGCCCGTCATCTCGTTGTAGGAAACACTGTCATGAGATGTGAAGAACTGCCTCGGCGTACCCGAAGCCGGCTCTATGGTGGCACCATCCGTAAGCACAAACTCTGGGCTTAGAATGCTGTCAGCGGTGTTGGCATATAGGGTAACAGTGTTGTTGGCTATCTCCGGCTGGCGAATCAGCATGTTGTTGTCGCCAAGCGTAACGCCCACAATGTCAGCCTCAGCGTTCAAGGCTTCTTCCTTTATACAAGAGGAAAGCAATGTTGCCGTCACGGCAGACACAAAAAAAGCTTTCCCCATGACAGATGGGATTTTGCTCATAAAATAGGTTATGTCTGTTAATACAATCTTATTACAACTGCAAAGTTACGGTTATTTCCCAAAACCAACAACTGAAAACGTTTTTTTCGCCATTAAAATCACATCCTTTTGCTTAATAATGAGATTATTTTGATTATTTTAAGCTGGCAACAGCCCACGTTTTGCGACAAATTAAGTAATTTTGCAAAGAATAGGCTTTTGGCAATAACAAAAAATCAACATACAACATGAAAATAGCACTGATCGGCTACGGAAAGATGGGGCGCATGATAGAGCAGATTGCCCTTGAGCGTGGCCATGAGATTGTCTGCAAGATTGACGTTGACAACCAAAACGACTTTGACAGCCCCGAGTTCGCCTCGGCTGATGTCGCAATAGAATTTACAAATCCCACAGCCGCATACGGCAACTATCTCAGGGCTTTCAAGCACAACGTAAAGGTCGTGAGCGGCTCCACAGGCTGGATGAAAGACCACAAGGAGGACGTGGAGTCACTGACCAAGGACGGTAGCCAAACGCTTTTCTGGGCAAGCAACTTCTCCATCGGCGTGGCAATATTCTCGGCCGTGAACAAGTACCTGGCCAAGATCATGAACCGATTCCCACAGTATGACGTGCGCATGACCGAGACCCACCACATACACAAGCTTGACGCACCAAGCGGAACGGCCATTACGCTCGCCGAGGAAATAGTGGAAAACATTGACCGCAAGCACGACTGGAAAGCAGGTACCACGACATGGGACGACGGCCACGTGGACGGCTCAGACGAGCACACCGACGGCGACCTTGTGGTTGACAGCATACGTCACGACGAGGTGCCGGGCATCCACACCATCAATTACGACAGCGAAGCCGACGAGATAACAATAACCCACAACGCCCACTCGCGCAAGGGATTTGCCCTCGGTGCCGTGCTCGCCGCCGAATACACCAAGGAGCACAAGGGACTGCTAACCACAAGCGACCTGTTCAAGTTTTAGTAAAAGAAGGCAAAGTGGATAAGCATTTCTCCTCTCCACAAAACACACCAAGGAAATGATTGACAAGGAAAAAGCAAAAATAAACATGAAGAAACAATGGGCGAAGTTTGGCGTTGCCATCTTCCTCTACGTCCTCTTCATAATATGGATGTCACCCGAAAGCATAGTGGGATGGCTGCTCACCCTGATCGGCGCACTGTTCCTGTTTGACGCTTACATAACAAGGAAAATACGCTGGCAATGGTGGAAAGACTCCGACGGCCCCGTGCGCTTCATCATGAGCTGGGTTGACGCCCTGGTGTTCGCCCTCGTGGCAGTGTATTTCATAAACCTGTTCTGCTTCCAGAACTACGTCATCCCAAGCTCATCGCTTGAGAAGAGCCTGCTCACGGGCGACTACCTTTTCGTGTCAAAGGTAAGCTACGGCCCGCGAATACCTGAGACACCGCTCACGATGCCACTCACGCAGCACACCATGCCCATCATAAAGACGAAGAGTTACATTGAGTGGCCCCACTGGGACTACCGCCGCATAAAAGGCCTTGGCAAGGTGCAGCTAAACGACATCGTGGTCTTCAACTACCCGGCAGGCGACACCATCGTCACCGAGGAGCGTTACCAGGCAAACGACTACTATGGCATGGTTTACGGCATCGGCGAGCAAATATACCAGCAGCAAGCCACAACGCCGACAAACCCAACACTGCTGAACAAGCAAGAACAATGGGACTACTACAAGGCCATGCGCGCCATTGGCCGCAATTACATAGCCAACAACCCCAACGAGTATGGCTCAATTGACCACCGACCAACCGACCGACGCGAAAACTACGTGAAGCGTTGCGTGGGACTGCCGGGGCAAACGCTGCAAATAAAGAACCACGTGGTTTACCTTGACGGCAAGCCCAACAAGGAACCCGACAACGTGCAATACACTTACTACGTAAAGCTTGCCACCGACCATATACCCGACGACATACTGAAAGACCTCGGCATTTCGAGGGAGGACTTGATGAGCCTCAACCAGAACGGTTTCATGCCGTTGACCAAGCGCGCCGTGCAGTTCCTCTCAAAGCGCAAGGACTTGGTGCAGAGCATAAAGCTCAACACCGACTCGCAGCCTGGAGGGCTTTACCCTCTTGACGCGTGGACGGGATGGACCGTTGACAACTACGGTCCGGTATGGATACCAAAGAAGGGTGCCACGCTGAGACTGACCATGGACAACATTGCCGTATATGAACGCCCAATACGCGTATATGAGGGCAACGACCTTGAGGTGAAGAACGGCCAAATTTACATAAACGGGCAACTCGCAAAAAGCTACACGTTCAAGCAAGACTACTACTGGATGATGGGCGACAACCGCCACAACAGCGCCGACTCACGCTACTGGGGCTTCGTGCCCGAGGATCACGTCGTGGGCAAGCCCATCTTCGTGTGGTGGAGCAGCGACCCCGACCGCAAGGGCTTCAACGGCGTGAGGTGGAGCAGGCTGTTCAGATGGGTGGACAACATAAAATAACATTCACGAACAGCTAAATGCGCCAATTCCTGAAATTCATCGTGGCACTGTGCGTGGCGACATTGATACTGACAGCCATACGCACATTCGCGTTCACCGTTTACACCGCGCCCGTCTCCATCGGCAACCACCCGATGGCGGGCCAAAAGGTAATGGTGAACAAGCTATGCCGCCACGACGATTTCAGGCGAGGCGACCTAATAGTGTTCACCGTAAGCGGCGAGGCTCCGGCGTTCTCGCTCGTGGGCCCGCCGCAAGAGCTTGGCAGGGTCGTGGCATTGCCCGGCGACACGATAAGCGTGAAGGGGCTGCGTTACCGCATACCCAAAAAATGCTGCAACCGCTGCCAGTGCGACGACTGCCGCCTATACCTCGTGGACACCGGCGTGTCACGCCTTCTGGTGCACAAGCACCAGGTGACGGGGCGAGCCTACTGAAACAAAAACCATGAACTGCCTATTATCTTCCACATACTTCGGCCCCGTGCAATGGTACCAGAAGCTAAACCGCCACGACCATTGCCTCATTGAGCAGCACGACCATTTCATAAAGCAGACCTACCGCAACCGCTGCGTCATAGCGACCACGCAGGGAACGCAAACGCTAAGCGTGCCCGTGGAAAAATATGACAACAGCCACACGGAGACAAAAGACATACGCATCAGCGACCACGGCAACTGGCGGCACCTGCATTGGAACGCCCTCGCGTCGGCATACGGCGAAAGCCCTTTCTTCGAGTTTTACGCCGACGACATCAGGTCTTTCTTCGAAAAGCAATGGACGTTTCTCCTCGACTTCAACATGGCGATAACCGAGACCATGTGCGAGTTGCTGGACATACAGCCCAACATATCATTGACACTGGCATACCAGCCAGCGACACAAGCCACGCCCGACTTCCGTGACGCGATACACCCCAAGCATCCAACGCCCGACCCCACATTCACCCCACGCCCCTACTATCAGGTTTACGCCCAAAAGCACGGTTTCGCACCAAACCTGTCAATCCTCGACCTGCTCTTCAACATGGGAAACGAGGCTGTGCTGTACCTCTGAACATCAAACTCCACCAAAGTTTCATCACCGTGCCTTAAAACTTTTGTCGCCGTGCCACAAAAGCTTTGTCGCAATGCCATGAAACTTTCGTCGCATGGCGTTGAAACTTTCAACGCACACCCACACAAGCCCCAAGGCAAAAGCACTGCGTGAGGGGCTTTTTGGCACCATGCCAAAAAAGTATTCACAAAACTCAAATACCCAATCCCTTTTGTCAAAGAATATAGTTATCTTTGCACAAAATATAGAAACCAATGGCAGACGACTTCAACATACGCGGCGAACGTGTCAGCAAGGACGAAAAGGATTTCGAGAATGCGCTACGACCTCTGCGCTTCGACGACTTCAACGGCCAGCAGAGCGTAGTCGATAACCTGCGAGTCTTCGTGGAGGCGGCAAAGTACCGTGGCGAGCCTCTCGACCACACGCTCCTCTACGGCCCTCCAGGCCTGGGAAAGACCACGCTGAGCAACATCATCGCCAACGAGCTGGGCGTGGGCTTCAAGATAACGTCTGGACCCGTGCTCGACAAGCCGGGCGACCTGGCTGGCATACTGACATCGCTTGAGCCGAGCGACGTGCTATTCATAGACGAGATACACCGCCTGCAACCTGTGGTGGAGGAGTATTTATACTCCGCAATGGAGGACTATCGCATAGACATAATGATAGACAAGGGGCCGTCGGCACGCTCAATACAGATTGACCTGAACCCGTTCACGCTCATTGGCGCCACCACGCGCTCGGGAATGCTGACCGCGCCATTGCGCGCACGCTTCGGCATAAACATGCACCTGCAATATTATGACCCCGAGACGCTGCAAAAAATCATAAAGCGCTCGGCACGACTGCTGAAAGTGCCCATCGATGACGAGGCCGCGGTGGAGATTAGCCGGCGCTCGCGAGGAACGCCACGAATAGCCAACGGACTGCTGCGCCGCGTGCGCGACTTCGCACAGGTGAAGGGCAACGGCACGATAACCAAAGACATTACGGACATTGCCCTTGGCGCGCTCAACATTGACAGCTACGGGCTTGACGAGATTGACAACCGCATACTGACCACCATCATCGACAAGTTCCGCGGCGGTCCCGTGGGCGTGTCAACCATCGCCACCGCCATCGGCGAGGACGCAGGCACGGTGGAGGAAGTGTATGAGCCGTTCCTGATAATGGAAGGCTTCATAAAGCGAACGCCACGCGGACGCATGGCAACGCCACTTGCCTACGAGCACCTCGGACGAAACCCATACAACGGCAACATAATGCAGCAAGAGCTGTTCTGAAAATGCCACATGAAAGAAACGCCCAACACGATGACAAGCACCAACCCCTCACAGCCTACGGGACGCACGGCACTGTTTGCCGGAAGCTTTGACCCGTTTACTATAGGCCACGACAACATAGCGAGACGAGCCTTGGAACTGTTTGACCGCATAGTGATTGCAGTCTCCATAAACCCACAGAAGCATTGCATGCTGTCGGCAGAAGAGCGTGTGGCGGCAATAAAGAGGCTGTACGCCGACGAGCCGCGCATAAGCGTCGTGGCAAACGACGGCATGACGGCGGACATCGCAAGAGAGGTCGGAGCAAGGTTCAACGTCAGGGGGGTACGCTCGACAACCGACTTCGAGTACGAGAAGACACAAGCAGAATACAACAAGCTGCTCGGCGACTTGGAGACGGTGCTGCTGTATTCTCCACCAGAGCTATCGGCGGTGTCGTCAACGGCTTACCGCACGCTCGTGCGTTTCAACAAGGATGCTTCATGGATGCTGCCGCACGCAAACGGAGAACAAACCACATAACACACCCCAATACACAAAAAAAGGAAAGGATGATTACTTACAATGCAGACGGCGTGAAAATGCCGAAAATACGCCGCCGGGACACCACGGCATGGATAAAGCGCGTGGCAGCATCACACGGGCGCAAGGTCGGTGAAATTGGTTACATGTTCGTTAGCGACGAGAAGATACTGGAAGTGAACAGGCAATATCTCGGGCACGATTATTACACGGACATCATAACCTTCGACTACGACGAGGGCGACGTGCTGAACGGTGACCTCATAATTTCGCTTGACACCGTGCGCACAAACGCCGAGAAGTTTCACAAGGAATACGACGAGGAGCTGCGACGCGTGATAATACACGGCATACTGCACCTTTGCGGAATAAACGACAAAGGGCCTGGCGAGCGAGAGATTATGGAAGCCAACGAGAACGCGGCACTCGCAATGCTATAAAACACAAGGCAACTCCCACTGGACATAAGCGGAAAGGCTTATGGAACCGACCACGAACAACACCGGACACAAACGGGAGTTGTTCGCTCATGCGAGACGACACAGGCGCAAACCTGTGTTATCTGCGCCATTTTTATCCCACAATCCGCAACAGCGGTAAGCCACGAACATAAAAAAAGTTAACTCCGTTAATCTTCACCACGCCTTGTCGTTATCAAGGCGTACACACAAAGAAAAGATGACGGAAAAGGAATTCACTGACATAGCAACATCCCTGCGCGGTCTGGCCTTGAAGCACGCACGTACATACGTCGGGGCTGACGAGGCCGAAGACATTGCGCAGGACACAATGCTACGCCTGTGGAGCCTTAGGGACGGCATGGCAACGACAGCAAACGCCAACCGGCTGACCGTAACGATAACACGCCATCTTGCAATAGACAGGTTGAGAAAGCAACGTACCGTTCCGCTCGAAACACTGCAGGACATGCAGCTCAACGGAAAAGACACGGAAGCCGACATTGCCATAGAAGACGAACAAAACAAGCAATGGCTGCGAAACCAAATGAAAAACTTGCCACAAAACGAGCATCTCGTATTGAGACTAAGGCAAGTGGAACAGAAAAGCAACGATGAGATAGCCGCAATACTTGGCATTAAGCCTGCCTCCGTGCCTGTGCTGCTGTCAAGGGCACGGCACAAGCTGCTCGATGCGCTAAACAAGCAACAATAAAGACGAGAAACACATGACTAACGACGACATTGCAATAAGACAACTGCTTAGGCGCTTCATGGACGGAACAACCTCCGTAGAAGAGGAAGTGCGCATAGGGAAATGGTTTGCAGAACACCCAAAGGATGTGGATGATCTTGAGCCTTACCGCAAGATGTTTGAATGGTTTGGGAACGGCATGCCCACTGACAGCGAGGGAAATCCCTCGGTAGCCAAGCCTCGCACAAACTTTTTTTTGAAACATGGGAAACTTTCGATTGCCGCATCATTTGCCATCGCTGCCACACTCGCCGCTACGCTACTATTCAACAGCAAACAAGGTGACAAGCCGCTTATGCCACAGAAAATGGCAAGCGTGGAAAACAACGTCAGCGACAGTATAAAGCACACAGAAATAAAGTCTGACACCATTTCACCGCAAGCCGTGGACAAAATTCGCAAAAACCACACACGGCGTGGCTTCCATCGGCACAAGTACGCCCCGACCCCGCCCATGCCGCTGATAGCCGCCAACGACTCAATGGCAATGGACGGTGAACGATTGGTTGACGAGGCTCTGGCAAGGCTGGAGGCTGAGCAACTGGAAATCATCAGACAGCTTGAACTTTACGACTTCGACAATGCCATTATATTCACCGCCATATTGCAAGAATATGGCCTTGAAGATGGCACAGGAAACACGTTAGATTGCTGTACCGACCTTGAAACCGACACGGAAAACAGCATTGATGGCAACGATATTTACTGACACTCATAATTAAACACACAGCAATTCCAAAACAACCATACCATGAAAACACCATTAAAAGCAACTATCATCATTTGCCTTATGGCAACATGCCTGCCAACAGTAGCACAGAATGGCGCACAAACCATCGACAATGCTTACGACGAGTTTAGCAAAGTTATTATTGACAAGAAACTTGTCACGGCATCCAGATTTGAGACTTTCTCTAACGGATACATCAAGTGGCAGACCTTTGTAATACCGTCAAAAAACAGCAAGGAACTCAACAAGCTGAACACCACAATGAGCCAAGGCGACAAAGCCGTTTACAACTCACTTATAAAAAACGCAGGCACAAAAGATGAAAACCAGATAAAAATAGGTTACGGTGAGAACAACTCCAAAAGCATATTGTTCGGCACACGACAAAAAAACAATTACAACGTACAGGTCTTAAGAACTGATGAAACTTCGGACATGCGCTGCGTTTACGCATTGGTATGGACAAACTGCAACGACAGCATATTCGGCTCCACTTACAAGATATACGGCAAAGACCCACAAAAAGCAACCGACGACAAACAGGAAGGTGGCATACCAACTTACATTGCGCCCAAATCGTCAGCAGACTTCATACAGCAGTTCATGAATCTTAGCACAATCATCACGACCAGCACCTACGAGATAAAAGAACTGAAAAAGCAGAAGAACATACCAGCACAAACAGCCATTAAAAAACGCATAGCAATAACAACCAATGCGGCAAACAGGATAATGAGGCTGTGCAAGGAACACAACAACCGCATAAACAGTAAGGACAGCCAAATGATTATCTCCGTGATAATGAAACTGAAAAGCCGTTGCACCGATGAACTGATGCCGATAGATGACTTATTGACAATAGCACAGACGGCTCTGCGATAAGCCACGCCAAGCACTTGCGTGCTTGGCAAATCAGCGTACCATAATCTCCAAGGCACGCACCACAATGTGGTTCTGTTCATTCATAACCTGGAAATACTCACTCATGTCCCAAACGTCACGGGCGATGAGAGCCTTTAGCTGGGCTTTAAGGTATGGCAAAGTACGCTCTTGCTCAGCCTTGTCCGCAGCCTCTATTTTCTGTCGCTTGCCTGCCGCGAAAACACTGTCAAGAAGCTGCTGCGGAACCTGGTAATTGGCAAGGTAATCCTTGAAGTCCGGGTATTTTGCCTTTATCGCCTTGCGATGCGAATCCATATACTTCAAGTCACAATCCATGATGATGTTTTTCGCCATTAGCTTGCGGTGCAACGGCGTGTACTGAGTGGTGTCAAGCGGGACGAAATAATCGGGCATTATGCCACCGCCACCATAAACCACACGGTGCTTTCTCAGAGTATAATGCCTCAGTGAGTCGGCAAAATGTATGCTGTCCGCCGAGTAAAGCTCGCCATGCTTGTAACGCGTGTCAAGCTCCATTTCGTAATCATTGCGCGAGCCTTTGGTATATGGTTTCTGGATGCAACGCCCTGACGGCGTGTAATAATGGGCTACCGTGAGCCTCATCATTGAGCCATCGTTAAACTCAACAGGACGCTGCACAAGTCCCTTGCCGAAAGAACGGCGGCCAACCACTATGCCACGATCCTGATCTTGTATGGCACCAGTTACAATCTCTGATGCCGAAGCCGAAAACTCATTTACGAGAACCACTATTTTCCCATCAAGCAAACTACCGTTGCCCTGTGCACGATAATCATAACGCGATGCCTGACGACCTTGGGTATATACTATAAGGTCGCCCTTTTGCAAAAACTCGTTGGCTATCTGAACAGCGGCTTGCAAATAACCACCACCGTTGTCAGAAAGATCAAGCACAAGGTCATGCATGCCTTGATTTTTCAGTTCTGACACAGCAGTCATGAACTCGCCATAAGTAGTAGCCCCAAAACTGCCAATACGTATGTAACCGATCTCCGGGCGTATCATGTAGAAGGCATCAAGGGTCTTCACGGGTATCTTGCCACGCGTCACCACAAACGTAAGCCTATCGCTTATGCCTCGCCTCACCACCGTAAGGTTCACCTTCGTGCCTTTTGGGCCACGCAACCTACGCATAATCTCGTCGCGCGACATCTTGACACCGGCTATCGCCGTGTCATTAACGGCAACAATGCGGTCGCCAGCTTGAATGCCAACTTTCTCAGACGGTCCTTTAGCCACCGGCTGTATAACAAGCAACGTGTCCTCCTGCATGTTAAACTGCACCCCTATGCCATCAAACGAACCGTTGAGCGACTCGTTCATAGCCTTGGTTTCCTTTGCCGTAGAATATGAAGAGTGAGGGTCAAGCTTCTCCAGCATACCACGTATGCCATCTTCAACGAGCTTTTGCTCATCGACCGAATCGACATAAAGGTTCTTGATTGCGAGTTCCGCAATCTGGAGCTTACGCATGGGCGAATCCTTGCCATAGTCCAAACGCAACTGCTGCGCATGGAGCAAAGGCTGGAAAGCAAGAAGAAGAAACAATAATGACATGGATTTCCGAGCCAAGCCTACGATACGAATGGGGCTTAAAGCCATCAAACGCCCACCCCTATGAAACGCAGGATGCCCACAGGACATGCTATCAAAAAAAACTACCAATTCCTTTATAATCGATTTCATTTCTTGTTTCTCGTTTTCAACACATTTTTTTAACCAGTAAACACACGTCCACCACTTGTATTGCACATTCCTTGAAAAGACCCTTTATTTTCTGCCACGCTCATGCAAACGCCTCAGGACATCGCAATGCCTTTTGGCAAACACCCAAGCGGCATATTCGTTATCCCAAGTCTTCTTCATCTGGCAAATCTTCCTCAATAACCAGATTGTCAATGATAAAGTTCTGACGCTCCATGGTATTCTTTCCCATGTAGTACTCAAGCAGTTTCTGCACCTGGTCGTTCTTGTGGAGCGTAACTTGCTCAAGGCGCATGTCAGGACCGATGAAATGGACAAACTCATCAGGTGAAATCTCACCAAGCCCCTTGAATCGCGTAATCTCCGGATCCGGCCCAAGTTCCAGTATGGCGTTTTTACGCTCTTCGTCCGTGTAACAATAACGCGTGATGAAGTCGCCTTTACGCTCTCCCTGGGCAAGTCGCCCATCAGCATCGGCAACGACCTTCTTGTTCTTTATCTTCGAGCGGCGGTTACGCACTCGGAAAAGTGGAGTCTGAAGCACGTAAACATGCCCTTTCTTGATCAGCTCAGGATAAAACTGCAGGAAGAAAGTGATGATGAGCAGGCGTATGTGCATACCGTCAACATCGGCATCAGTGGCAACAATCACCTTGTTGTAGCGCAGGTTGTCAAGCCCGTCCTCTATGTCAAGAGCGGCCTGCAACAGATTGAACTCCTCGTTCTCGTACACCACCTTCTTTGTCAGTCCATAGCAATTGAGCGGCTTTCCACGCAACGAGAACACCGCCTGCGTATTCACATCACGGCTCTTGGTTATGCTTCCGCTCGCCGAGTCGCCCTCGGTGATGAATATCGACGATTCCTCCTTGCGCTCATTCTTGGCGTCGCAATAATGTATGCGACAGTCGCGAAGTTTACGATTATGCAGGTTGGCCTTCTTGGCACGCTCGCGTGCAAGCTTAGTAACGCCAGCCATAGCCTTGCGCTCATGTTCGCTTTCCTTGATTTTGTTCTCCAACACGTCGGCAACATCATCGCGATGAATATGCAGGAAATTGTCAACCTCACGCTTAACGAAGTCGCCTACATACTTGTTTATGGTCTCGCCGTTGGGTTCCATAAGCGTGGAGCCAAGCTTAATCTTGGTTTGCGACTCAAACACCGGCTCCTCTACGTTTATGGCTATCGCAGCAACTATTCCGTTGCGAATGTCAGTATATTCATAGTTTTTGTCGTAAAACTCCTTTATGGTCTTTGCGATATGCTCCTTGAATGCGCTTTGGTGCGTGCCCCCTTGGGTTGTATGCTGACCGTTCACGAAGCTGTGATACTCTTCGCCATACTGGTTGGTGTGCGTAAATGCAATCTCAATGTCCTCGCCCTTGACATGCACTATCGGATAAAGCGTTTCCGTGGTCATGTTGTCAACCAGCAAGTCCTCAAGACCGTTGCGGCTTTTGATGCGACGGCCATTGTGCATGATGGTCAAGCCTGAGTTGAGGTAAGTATAATTGCGAAGCATATTTTCCACGATTTCATCGTGAAAACTATAGTTTTTGAACAGAGTGGCATCAGGCTCAAAGAAGATAAAAGTGCCGCTTTCATCGTTACTGTCCTCTGTCTTGTCGCTCTTCAAGTTGCCACGCTCAAACACCAACTCGCGCACCTTGCCATCCCTGAAGCTCCTCACCTCGAAGTGTGCCGACAAGGCGTTCACGGCCTTCACACCCACGCCGTTAAGCCCAACGCTCTTCTTGAAAGCCTTGGTATCATACTTGCCACCAGTGTTAAGCATTGACACCGCCTCGACAAGCTTGCCCTGCGGAATGCCGCGTCCATAATCCCTGACGCTTACCCTTAGGTTGTCGTCAATGTCAACCTCAATGCGGTCGCCGGCGTTCATCTTGAACTCGTCAATTGAATTGTCGAGTATTTCCTTCAGCAACACGTAAATTCCATCCTCGGGCAGGTTTCCGTCTCCCAGCCTGCCAATGTACATACCCGGACGCGTGCGGATATGCTCCATGTCGGAAAGGTGCCTGATATTGTCGTCGGTATATTGTACAGTATTGTTGTTAGCTTCCATTTATCTTTTCCTGTTGCGATTTTCTTCCTACCCAATGCTTTTGCGATAGCAACGCCTACGCTTATGGTTTATGTGCTCCAGCGTGCTCCATTGCCCTTGCACACCATTGTTGTCCTCCATTTCCACGTTGGTCTCGCCCCACTTGAAGCCATAGTCAATGTATCGTGGGATGAGGTCGGCGAAAAGCAAGGCATTGGCTCCCTTTGTGCGGTATTCAGGCAAGAAGCCTACCAATAGCAAGTCAACGCCCTCGGCCTTGTGTGCCTTGAGTGCCCTGAGCACATGCCACCACCCAAAAGGAAACAAGCGTCCACGGCGGCACTTGTGCAAGGCATGAGCCATCGATGGCATTGTTATGCCAACGCCGGCTATGGCACCATCCTTGTTGCCGTCCACTATTACAGTGACGAGGTTCAAGTCGAGCATTGGCATGTACGACTTCACGTACTGGTCAATCTGGCGCTCGGTAAGCTCCACGAAACCATACAAGTCCTTATACGTGTCATTTATCACCTGGAAAACCTTATGCGCATAGCCATTCTTGATATCCTCCTTGGTCACCTTTTTCACATGAAGGTTGTAACGCTTCTCTATCATCTGCGCAAGCTTGGCAAACTTCTCGGGCACCCTGTCAGGCATCGGCAAGTAGTATTCCACGTAGTCGTTGTCCTTTACCCATCCGCCCAGACGCTCCATGTGCTCCGGGTAATACGGGTAATTGTAGATTGTCGCCATCGTGCCAAGCTTGTCGAAACCCATCACGAGCATTCCCTCCGGGTCAAGGTCGGTAAAGCCGAGCGGCCCCACGATGTCAGTCATGCCCTTGCTCTTGCCCCACTCCATGACAGCGTTGAACAGGGCGGCTGACACCTCCGTGTCGTCGATGAAATCAATCCACCCGAAACGCACGTCCTTGGTCTTGAACTTCTCGTTTGCCCGGTGGTTTATGATGCCGGCAATGCGCCCCACCACCTTGCCATCCTTGTAGGCAAGAAAATATTCGGCTTCGCAGAAGTCAAACGCCACATTCTTGTCACGGCTCAACGTGTTCATATCGTCCATGAACAACGTCGGCACATCACAGGAATTGCCCTCATATAAATCATAATGGAAGTCAATGAACCTTTTCAGGTCCTTTTTTGTTTCCACTCTCTTAATCTCAACTGTCATTGTAGCTAAGTTGTATGTGTTTTTTATAATTATAATGCTTAATATGCAAAGCTAATGAAAATATTGGAAACAACAAAAGAAAATCGACAATTTGTTATGTATCTGAGCCTAACGCTACCAACCATGCGCCCACCATCCCATAATTGCCGCCAATGTCACCGGCACGGGGCTTGCACAGCCGCACGAAGCCATTGCTCATCCACACGAAGTTATCATTATGACATGCCTGCCGGAACACGTCGTGGCAAAGAGATAAATGTCACCGCCATCTTTCAGCTTCAACCGTTTCCTCAACTCAACAGCGGAAAGGGGGAAGTTGCGGACCGAGATATTTGCCTGGCTTATGTTGGCAAGCTTGCTCTTCAGTTCACGCTTGTTCATCGTGGTGGTTGCAATTATCCTAAACCTGCGCCCAGGAAATCCATCAACCTCATTATCCGAGACAAAAAGATGCGAGTTGGCATCCAGCATTGACATGCCAAACGCCACAGCCACCTCGGCAAAGCATCCTGCCTTCATGACACTGGCATTGGGAACAAACAGAAAACGTGGCACTGCAGGCAACTTGCCGTAGCACCCACCACAGCCATGCCCGACATTAGGAGAGCCTGCCGCGTCAACGGCAAACACTTGATTGTCGTTGACGCAGAACAACCTTACCGAGCCATCGCCCACACCTCCATCCGGAGAAATGAGCGAGCCACCGAGCACGAGCAAAAGCTCCTTGCACTCATTGGCGACCGAAACGATATGCACCTCGCGGCAGCTATCGCCGAAAGCCTTTGCGGCAGCATGCCAATCGAGCATGGGCGAAAGCTTTATCACCACGCAGGCTGACTTTGACAAAAGCTCATCCTTGATGGAAAGCACGTCGGGAACGCAATCGCCAATGCCAAAGACCTTGCGCCCGTTAGCGTCGCGACGGGCTGGGTCAACGAATATCACGCATGGAGCTTCCGTAACGCCTTTCCCCATTGCACGCAAATACTCAACGCCATCGCCACATACCACTTCGGCATTGTCAATGCCCAATGCGCCAAAGTTGCATCGTGCGATTGCGCACAATCGTTCATTGCGCTCCACGTAAACGGCATGGCCGAAAGCCCGTGACATAAATGAGAAATCAACACCCAAACCGCCGGTAAGGTCAACAAGCGTGGCAGCAGGCAAGTGTCGGGCATCGGCAGCAATGGCATCTTGCCCACCACCACGAGTCTCCGCAGCAGCCACGACGTCACAAGCCTCACAGGCGCAACTTTCAGCAACCAAGCGAGAAACCAACGCAGCCTTATACCTTGCCGTCGCTTCCGACGAACATTGTTCCATATTAAGATGTGGCGGATAAACCACACCACCCGTGTCAGCCCAAGTCGGTATTTTCTTGCGTGCCGTTTGCCAACCGGCAATCTGCTCAAGGGCAAACTGCAAGTCGATGCCCCCGTCCGCCCCATGCGCCATGCGCGACTGCCCATGTCTCAAGGCAAGCGCACGCACGTCGTCAAGACGGTGGGCACGTATAAAACCAATGGTCTCATCGTTAATCGTCATGCCTGCAAAGGTAATAAAAAAAGCGCGCAACGCCACACAGGCACGCACACTTTCCGTCATCCACAAAAAAGATTTCACAATCACGAAAAGAGGTTGGGGCAAGCAGAATAAAAACGCTACGCCATTACGCCACAATCGCTACGCCATTACGCCACAATCGCTACGCCGTTATGCCGCAATCGCAATGCCGTTACGCCACAAACACAACGCCGTTACGCCGCCACTCATAAACAGCAACGCAAAAGCCTTTCCAAAGTCAATAAAAAACAATGGCAGCAACCAAACATCTACCAAAGACAACAAAAGGGATAAAAAGAAACGAAACACGCCCCCTGACAAGTTTTGTCAGAGGGCGCACTTTTTATCAATCATTGGCATACGACATGGCATGCCAAATCAAAATCAGTCGGCGAGCTTAGCCTTGATGAACTCGCGGTTAAGGCGGGCAATGTTGGCAATAGACTCGTTCTTCGGGCACTCAGCCTCGCAAGCGCGAGTGTTGGTGCAGTTACCGAAACCAAGCTCTTCCATCTTGGCAATCATGGCCTTGGCACGGCGAGCAGCCTCAGGACGACCCTGCGGAAGCAGTGCGAACTGGCTTACCTTAGATGAAACGAACAGCATTGCTGAACCGTTCTTGCAGGCTGCAACACAGGCTCCGCAACCGATGCAGGTAGCGCAGTCCATGGCCTCGTCGGCAGCCTCCTTGGAGATAAGAATGGCGTTGGCATCTTGAGCCTGACCGGTGCGTACGGAAGTGTAACCGCCAGCAGCGATGATCTTGTCGAAAGCTGAGCGATCCACCATGCAGTCCTTTATGACAGGGAAAGCAGCCGAACGCCAAGGCTCAACCGTGATGACATCGCCATCGTGGAAACGACGCATGTAAAGCTGGCAGGTCGTTGCGCCCTGTGCAGGGCCGTGTGGATGACCATTGATATATAATGAGCACATGCCGCAGATGCCCTCGCGGCAGTCGTGGTCGAAGACAAAGGGCTCGTTGCCTCCCTCGATGAGCTGCTCGTTGAGGATGTCAAGCATCTCCAGGAATGAGGTGTCGCCAGGAATGTCCTTCATCTCAAAGGTGTCAAAGTGACCCTCTGCCTTTGGCCCGTTCTGACGCCACACCTTGAGCGTAAATGATATGTTAGTATCCATGTTTTTGTATTCTGAATTTAAAAATGATGTTACTGCTCCCATCTTCTCCCTCTCCGGGCAGGAAAGGGACACGCGACGGGACTTTAGCTCTTGTAGTTACGGGTCTGAACCTTGATATACTCGTAGTTGAGTTCCTCCTTGAAGAGTGTAGGAGCCTTGTCCTCACCCTCATACTGCCAGCATGCAACGTACATGTAATTCTCGTCGTTACGCTTGGCCTCGCCTTCCTCGGTCTGGCTCTCCTCACGGAAATGACCACCGCAGCTCTCGTTGCGCTCCAGGGCATCATAGGCGATAAGCTCACCCATGAGGATGAAGTCGCGGAGGTGGATTGCCTTGTCAAGCTCAACGTTGAGTCCCTCCTTCGAGCCAGGAACACGGACACAAGTGTCAAACTGCTTACGCACGTCCTTGAGCATTTGCAGGGCTTTCTTCAAGCCTTGCTCGTCACGAGCCATGCCAACGTAGTTCCACATGATGTTGTAAAGCTCCTTGTGGATAGAATCTACGCTCTTCAGCTTCGACTTGTCGGTCTGCTTGTTCTGTATGTCCATTATGCGGTCAATCTCAGCCTGAACGCCTTTCTCGGCCTCAACAAACTCAGGAGCGTCAACCGACGGCTTCTTGACCTGAATTTGGTCGCTGAGGTAATTCTGCATTGTGTAAGGAATAACGAAATAACCATCCGAAAGCCCCTGCATGAGAGCGGAAGCGCCAAGGCGGTTGGCACCGTGGTCGGAGAAGTTGCACTCGCCGAGGGCGAAGAGACCCTTGACGCTTGTCTGCAACTCATAGTCAACCCACAGTCCACCCATGGTATAGTGGATAGCCGGGAAGATCATCATCGGGTTGTCGTGAGGATCAACATCGGTGATTTCCTCATACATGTCGAAAAGGTTGCCATAACGCTGGTCAACGACATCACGGCCAAGACGCTGGAACGCCTCCGAGAAGTCGAGGAACACGGCCAAGCCTGTGTTATTGACACCGAAGCCCTTGTCGGTACGCTCCTTGGCAGCACGCGAAGCAACGTCACGTGGCACGAGGTTACCGAATGCCGGGTAACGACGCTCAAGGTAGTAGTCGCGGTCTTCCTCGGGAATGTCGCGTCCCTGAAGCTCACCATTCTGCAACTTCTTGGCATCCTCAAGCTTCTTCGGAACCCAGATACGGCCATCGTTACGCAACGACTCTGACATAAGGGTCAGCTTCGACTGCTTGTCGCCGTGGACAGGGATACAAGTCGGGTGAATCTGCACGAAGCATGGGTTTGCGAACCAAGCGCCCTTGCGGTAAGCCTGGATGGCAGCCGTACAGTTGCATCCCATGGCATTGGTAGAGAGGAAGTATGTGTTGCCATAACCACCTGTTGCAAGGCACACTGCATGGGCTGAGTAACGCTCCAGCTTGCCCGTAACGAGGTTCTTGGCAATGACACCACGGGCACGGCCGTCAACCACGACAATGTCCTCAATCTCCGTGCGAGTGTGAAGCTCCACCGTGCCGCTGTTGACCTCCTTCATCAAAGAAGAGTAAGCACCAAGCAGAAGCTGCTGGCCTGTCTGACCCTTGGCATAGAATGTACGGCTCACCTGCACGCCACCAAACGAACGGTTGGCAAGCATGCCGCCATACTCACGGGCGAAAGGAACGCCCTGTGCAACACACTGGTCAATGATGCTCGCAGAAACCTCAGCAAGACGATAAACGTTAGCCTCACGTGCACGATAGTCGCCACCCTTGATAGTGTCGTAGAACAGACGGTAAACGGCATCGCCATCGTTCTGGTAGTTCTTGGCTGCATTGATACCGCCCTGAGCCGCAATGGAGTGAGCGCGACGAGGAGAGTCCTGGATGCAGAAGTTGATAACATGGAAACCCATCTCGCCGAGCGAAGCGGCTGCACTGGCACCGGCCAGACCCGTACCGACAACGATGATGTCAAGCTTGCGCTTGTTGGCCGGGTTCACCAGTTTCTGGTGAGCTTTATAATTAGTCCATTTCTCGGCCAAAGAGCCTTCAGGAATTCTTGAATCTATCTGTGACATAATTATTCAATATGAATTTTGAATTATGAATTTTGAAAAGCTTAGGCTGCGCAGCACATCGAAGGTGCGAAGCCGAGCCAGAAGGAGAGGATGAGGAATAAGAAAACAGCAAGAAGAACCGTTACATAGCAAATGCCAATGCACTGCCAACGCTTCAGCCAAACCTTACCACTCCAGCCGAGAGTTTGCATAGCCGACCAGAAACCATGGCTCAGGTGGAACCACAATGCGCAAATCCATGCGATGTAAAGGACAGAGAACACCGGATTTGAGAACGTGTCCACAATCCAAGCAAAACCGTCGGCAGGATCGTGTGCGACGTGAATCTCAGCCAACTCGGCCAACATCATGTGACCCCAGAAATTGTAGAGGTGCAGCACAAGGCCCAACAGGATGATGAGACCAAGCACAAGCATGTTCTGCGAAGCCCAAGAAACCTCGGGACGACGGCTTGTCACCTCGTAACGCTGAGGACCACGGGCGCGACGGTTCTGCGCCGTGAGGATGAAAGCGTAAACGATATGGCACACTGCGAGGGCGGCAAGCCCAAGGGTGCCAATAACGGCATACCAGTTGCTGCCAAGGAACTTACATACCATGTTGTAGGCATCGGCCGAGAAGAATGCGGCCACGTTCATGCAGCAGTGGAAAGTTAGGAAGAGAATGAGGCAAACGCCTGTTACCGACATTGCCACCTTTCTACCAATCGGAGAATTGATTAACCACATAAATGATTGATTTTAAAATTATTTGAAAGTTATTTGTATAAGCTGAATGTTTTAAGTTGGCATTGACTGCATAACGGACAAAATCCCCAATACCTTGATTTGGGTATCAAAACACCTTAAATTAGGTATTGTGGGCACAATATCCGTTTGCAAAAATACTAAATATTGGTGATTGTACAAAGTAAATGTGACAAAAAATATATATAATATTTGTTTTTGATGGGCACAAACTACTTATTTGGGAGAAAGGGCGAACCGGCAAAAGCGAGAAAAGCCACTTTTGCCGGTTTTACAAAAAGCTAACGCACGTTTGGCGTTACTTGCTCAATGGTATAATCTCACTGACATTGACATAACAATCGTCAGTTCCATAATTGTTCTTGCGCTTGTCACTCCAATTTGACCTTTTGCCCGTCACGAGAACAGAAACGTAATACTTTCCGTATGGCAGTTTGGGCGAAATGGCACGTATGCCTTTGTCTGTCACCTTACTATAGAAATCGATCAGAGAAGAATAAACCACCTTGCCATCCTTGCCTGTTACGGTAACGAGCGCATAGCCCCCATGTGGGTTTGACTCACCCACAACCGCAACCCGTGATCCAGTGAAGCTTCTCCTAACCGATTTGCCAACGACGTTGGAAGACAAACGCAATGGCAGCCTTTTTGTTTCAGAAAAACCATCATAAGCCCGATTGCTGCCAACAGTCCACGATTGCCAATACTCAGGTATTGAGAGGATGGTGTCACTAACCTGCATGGGCAGCCAAACATAGGTTGCCGCCGAAGCCTGATGCGGGAAAGACCAGCGGTCGCCCATATACATGGGAGTGCCATCGGGAAGCATGAATACAAAAGTCGTCTGAGAGTTCCAAGTCAGAGAGCCTTCCGGACAAAACAGTCCCCGCCTTGTCCATGGGCCGGCTATGTTATCTGCCGTGAAATAGTAATTGTCGTTTCGTTCCCAACTCGTTAGGTTTGATGTCAACAGAAAGTATGTCCCATTCTTCCTGAACATCGCAGGCGACTCTCCCATGCCCTTCACGTCGGCAACCATGGTGTCAACACTCAGGTAATCGTCGCTGAGACGGTAAATCGGGCCATGGTGGCAAAGCAGGTATGCGCGGCCATCGTCGTCTTGGAACAACCCAATGTCCCATTTGCGTATGGGCTTTCCTTTATAGCTCAACGTTCCAAGAAGTTTATAGTCGCCGTTTATCGTGCCACAAGTGGCAATGGCGGTATGAGGGTCCCTGTAGTTGGTAGAATCGGCATGTGCCAGCATGACGTACTGCCCTGTTTTTGGACAGCGCAACACCTTTGGCCTTTCCCCCACCCTGTTTGGTCCCAAAATTCCATCGCTCTGCACGGGAAGCACCACACGCTCGAAACGCCAGTCGGAAAGATTGTCAGACGAATAACATCCAAATCCCGGAAAACAGTTAGTGGAGTCACTCTTGTATTCTCCGAAAAGCCAATACCTGCCACCATCCATGATGATGCTTGCGCCATGGGCATTGACAGCATTGCCGTTTTGGTCATACCATGGCACGCCGTTGACTATGGTTTGGGCGTATACGCCCATGGAAACCAAAGCAACCAAAACAACTGATAAAACCCTAATTATCAACACATTGTACACCTTAAGCATAAAAGTTTAGTTTTTACATACAGCCATAAACGGCATAAGAAGCCGCCGACTGCGTTTGATCATTGTTTTTCAATAATGGTGCAAAGTTACAAAACGGTTCGGACAAACGGCAAATTTCATCCTTCATTTACAATCTGCAAACTTCAATATCATTTTCACGGACGCTTCTCCTCCATTTCACAGAGGAGACGGCAAAGCGTCCATCAACAGCCAAAAGACTGCGAACACTGCGCCAACCAGGTCACAATCACGACAGACTTCAGCAACACAAGAAATTTCCGGGAGACTTTCAAACACAAGTTTGGCATCGCGCCGCCAAAAGTAAGGAAAGGAAAAAAGACAAAACAGCATTTTTCTCTTATAAATCTTTGCCGTAAGAAAAAAACTATGTAATTTTGGAATTATAAAATTACATATCAATGATTTTCAAATACGACGTTTTAGTCATCGGTGGCGGACACGCCGGTTGCGAGGCTGCATGTGCCGCAGCAAACATTGGCGCGAAAACATGCCTCATAACGATGGACATGAACAAGATTGCCCAAATGAGCTGCAACCCTGCCGTCGGTGGCATAGCCAAAGGACAGATTGTACGCGAGATTGACGCATTAGGCGGTCAAATGGGCATAGTGACCGACAAGACCGCCATACAGTTTCGTATGCTAAACAAGGGCAAGGGACCTGCCGTGTGGTCGCCAAGAGCACAATGCGACCGTGGCAAATTCATCTGGGAATGGCGCAGCCGACTCGACAACACCGAGAACCTTGACATTTGGCAAGACCAAGCCGAAGAACTGATTGTGGAGCACGGCGAAGCCGTTGGCGTAAAAACCATCTGGGGAGTGGAGTTCAGGGCAAAGACCGTGGTAATAACGGCAGGCACATTCCTCAATGGACTCATGCACATAGGCAACAAAATGGTGCCTGGTGGCAGGTGCGCGGAACCCGCCTCCTACAACCTCGCAGAATCGATAACCCGATGGGGAGTGCGCTCGGAAAGGATGAAAACGGGCACACCTGTGCGCCTTGACAAACGAACCATACATTTTGAGGACACCGAGGAACAGCCGGGCGATACCGACTTCCACCACTTCAGCTACATGGGGGTGCAGCACACATTGAAACAGCTACCTTGCTGGACATGCAACACCAACGAGAAGGTTAACGAAATATTGCGTGCCGACCTTGCAAATTCTCCCCTTTTCAACGGTCAGATACAAAGTATAGGACCAAGATATTGCCCATCAATTGAGACAAAGCTCGTGGTGTTTCCAGAACGCAACAACCATCCACTCTTCATAGAGCCGGAAGGCGAGGACACAAACGAAATGTACCTGAACGGCTTCTCGTCATCCATGCCAATGGAAACACAGCTGAAAGCAATACGCCAAATCCCGGCATTGCGCGACGTAAAAGCCTACCGACCGGGATATGCCATAGAATACGACTTTTTTGATCCTACCCAACTAAAACACTCGCTCGAAAGCAAAGTGATAGCCAACCTGTTCTTCGCAGGTCAGGTAAACGGAACCACCGGATACGAGGAAGCCGCCGCACAGGGACTTTTGGCAGGAATGAACGCCGCTCTGAAATGTGCCGGAAACGACCCTCTGATACTGAAAAGAGACGAAGCTTACATAGGAGTTCTCATCGACGACCTTTGCACAAAAGGAGTTGACGAACCATACAGGATGTTTACCTCGCGTGCCGAATACCGAATACTCTTGCGACAAGACGACGCCGATGCCAGGCTGACTGAGAAATCATACAATATTGGACTTGCAAAACGCGACCGCTACGATTGGTGGCTGGAAAAGAAAGAATTTATCGGAAGAATATTAGACTACTGTAACAACACAGCCGTACATCCCAAAACGATAAACAGCAGTCTGGAACAACTTGGCACTACCACACTACACTATGGTTGCAAAATATCCGACCTCATCGGCAGGCCACAAATAACGATGGAGAAGCTATCAGAGTTCATGCCCGAACTAAAGGAAGTGATGAACCAACCCAAGAACAGAAAAGAGGAAATTTGCGAGGCTGCCGAAGTACTGATAAAATATAAAGGTTATATTGAAAGAGAAAAAATAGTAGCCGAAAAAATGCACCGCTTGGAAAACATACGAATAAAAGGGCATTTCAAATACAGCGAACTAAAAGAGATTAGTACCGAAGGCAGGCAAAAACTGGAACGCATAGATCCGGAAACACTTGCCGAAGCAAGCAGAATACCCGGAGTTTCACCAAGTGACATAAACGTGCTGCTTGTCTTGTTGGGAAGATAAACGCTTAAAAGTTTCACGTGAAACAAACAAGCGGATAAATCACTGAAAATTAAAGATATAAATATTAAAGCAAAACGTAAAACATGAACAATCCAATCCTGCTCCAGAACCTGCGCTCCATACAGGACTGGCCAATCAAAGGGGTTAATTTCCGCGATGTCACCACCCTGTTCAAAAGTGCTGAATGTATCAAGATCATCAGCGAGTCCATGTACGACTTATATAAGGACAAGGGCATAACGAAAATAGTAGGCATCGAGAGCCGCGGCTTTGTAATGAGTTCGGCTGCCGCCATACGCCTCGGCGCAGGCATCGTGCTGTGTCGTAAACCTGGCAAACTGCCATGCTCCACAATCCAGGAAAGCTATGCCAAGGAATATGGCATTGACACCATCGAAATCCACGAAGACGCAATAAGTCCCGACGACATCGTGTTGTTGCACGACGACCTCCTCGCCACAGGTGGCACTATGAGGGCAGCCTGCAACCTCGTGAGAAAATTTCACCCAAAGCGCATCTACTGCAACTTCATAATGGAGCTGGAGTCAGAATTTCCCGATACACGCAAATTGTTTGACAAAGACATCGAGATCACGAGTCTGCTGAAATTTTAATCACACCCCATCGAAGTTTAAGCACAAACTCGCTGACGCACAATGTCCGTCAAAGCCAACAAAACTGCTGCCGCAAGCCCACACGAAAAGGCTTGCGGCATTTTTTGTTTACCCAAGCAAACACCAGCCAATAAACGCCATGGCATTATCACATAAACCTCAGTGAGCAACAAAAAAGATGCTCATACAAAATGGCAAAGTCCTCATTCCTTTATAGAAGGAAAATTGCGCCATAAACGTAACATGATCACACCATAAACGCAACATGATTGCGCCGTAAACGAAAGGCGATTGCGGCGTAACGGGAACGCAATTACGCCGTAAACGCAACGTGATTGTGCCGTAAACGCAACGTGGTTATGGCGCAACGGGAAACACCTCACAATGCAAATGGAAAACGATTAGAAAACAAAGCCTTTGCCGTTACAATTTATTTGATTAACTTTGCCAAAGCAAACGCATCGTCAATAGTTTCACGTGAAACAACAAGGACATAAAAACCCTTAAAGCAAGGAAGTTAGGAAATATGACTAAAGAAGAAAACGAAAGGCGATTGTCTTACCTCAAGAGCATTGTGCAAAGCCTGCCTGAGAAGCCTGGCAGCTACCAATACTATGATGACCTGCGCGAAAACGGAGGACAGATTATATATGTTGGCAAGGCAAAGAACCTGAAGCGTAGGGTCTCAAGCTATTTTCACAAAGAAGTTGACAGGTACAAGACAAAAGTGCTCGTCAGCAAGATACGTGACATATCGTACACCGTAGTAAACACGGAAGAGGATGCGCTCCTGCTCGAAAACTCACTCATAAAAAAATACAACCCTCGCTACAACGTACTTCTCAAAGATGGGAAAACTTACCCTTCAATAATAATAACCAACGAATACTTCCCTCGCATATTCAAGACCCGAACCATAAACAAGAAATACGGGACATACTACGGTCCCTATCCGCATGTCTCGGCGATGTACAACCTGCTCGACATAATAAACAAGGCGTTCAGGCCACGACGTTGCCACCAACCCATAACCGAACAGGGAATAACGCTCAGGAAATACAAGACTTGCCTGGAATTTCACATACACAACTGCGAAGGATGCTGCATAGGAAAGCAAACACGCGAGGATTACCTGGAGAATATCCGACAGGCAAAAGAGGTGCTAAAGGGCAACACACGCGAACTGTCGCAGTGGCTCTACGACCAGATGATGGAAAAGGCAAAACAGCTAAGGTTTGAAGAGGCGGAAAGGCTAAAGCAACGCTACCTGATGCTGCAAGATTTCGCCACGAAGAGCGAAGTGGTGAGCCATACCATAACAGACGTTGACGTATTCACCATAACCGACGACGACAACCGAAAAAACGCCTACGTGAATTACATCCATGTAAAGAATGGCACTATAAACCAGAGTTTTACATACGAATACAAACGCAAGCTCGACGAGAGCGACGAGGACTTGCTGATACAGGCCATACCGGAGATAAGAGAGCGTTTTGGCAGCACGGCGAAGGAAATAGTGGTGCCGTTTGAGATGGAATGGAAACTGAAAAACGCAGACTTCTTCGTGCCTCAAAGAGGCGACAAGAGACGGCTTTTGGAGCTTTCGGAAATGAACGCCAAGCAATACCGGTTTGACCGCCTAAAACAAACGGAAAAGCTCAACCCTGAGCAAAGGCAAACAAGGCTGATGAAAGAGCTGCAAGACAAGTTGCACCTCGAAAAAATGCCTTACCAAATAGAATGCTTCGACAACTCAAACATCTCCGGCACCGACGCTGTTGCGGGGTGCATCGTATATAAGGGAATGAAGCCGTCAAGAAAAGACTATCGCAAATATAACATAAAAACGGTTACGGGTCCCGACGATTACGCCTCGATGCAGGAAGTGGTCAGGCGCAGGTACAGCCGCATGAAAGAGGAGGGCACTCCCCTGCCCGACCTGATAATAACCGATGGTGGAAAAGGGCAAATGGAGGTTGTGCGCGAAGTGGTGGAAGACGAGCTTCGCCTGAGAATACCGATAGCAGGCCTCGCCAAGGATGACAGGCATCGCACCAACGAGCTTCTATTCGGATTTCCGCCACAGGTCATAGCACTTAAGACCGACAGCGAACTGTTCAGGATATTGACGCAGATTCAAGACGAGGTTCACCGATTTGCCATAACATTCCATCGTGACAAACGCTCGAAACATGCCCTCCACTCTGCATTAGACGACATTAAAGGCGTAGGTCCAAAAACAAAGGAAAAGCTCATAAATGCCTTTAAATCAACCAAAAAGATTATGGGCGCAACACAAGAAGAACTTGCTACCATAATAGGAAACGACAAGGCAAAAACGGTGTACGAACACTTCAGAGCCACAAACAACAGCTAAAGGTTTCCCAAAGCCATTCGCCACAAAACGCAAACGGCTGAAAACAAAACAGTTACAAACACACAAAACATAAATAAACACGTATGCCCGCCACTGCACTAACAAAAGCAAGGCACTCACGCAACTATTGGCAATGGCAGGCTCAATAAAAAAAGAAAACATGAAGGTGGTAATACAACGCGTCACGCAAGCATCGGTGACGATTGACGGAAAATTGAAATCAGAAATCGGAAAAGGCTTTCTCGTGCTTGTAGGCATTGGGGCTGATGATACAGAAGAGGACGCTGCATGGTTGGCAAAAAAAATTGTCGCATTGCGCGTCTTCGATGACGAGAACGGCGTGATGAACCTAAACGTCAAGGATGCCAATGGCGACATCCTTGTGGTTTCACAGTTCACGCTCATGGCAAGCTACAAAAAAGGAAACCGCCCAAGCTGGATTAAGGCCGCACCGCACAATATCTCCATTCCGCTATATAATCGCTTCTGCGAGCTTGTAAGCGATGCCATGGGCAAACACATAGGCACGGGCGAGTTTGGGGCCATGATGGACGTTAAATTGCATAACGACGGTCCTGTCACTATTTGCATGGACACAAAACACAAAGAATGAAGCCAAAAACTGCGGACCAATGATGAGATTAATAAGAAAAAGGCTCTTCACGAAAGCCGAAAAAGTTTATTTTGAAATCATTAAAGTCTGCAAATCAATAAATTAGGCTTATATTTTATGACAAAATATTTACAAACTACTTTCACGGTTTTAGACAAAACAGCATGTGATTACGCCCCCATTACACAAAAAGGGAAATGACATTTACCCAAAATGGCAAAAAAGGGAAAGGGCGAGGTTGCCGTTGCTCATTTGCACGCAATCACGCCCTTTTGTAGTCCGACCGGGAATCGAACCCGGATCAAAGGTTTAGGAAACCTCCGTTCTATCCATTGAACTATCAGACCAACACGCATGCAAAGTTAATGTTATTTTTCGGAAAGACAAAGGAAGAACTCGTTTTTTTCTCAACTTAGTCTCACAAATAGAAAAAAGAAGCTCATAATTCACGGCAATCACTCGCCTACCGAGCCTTTGCGCACAATCAAACATGCCAACATTGGTGCAACAAAAAGCTGGTACGCCACACTTGCACATTTGCGCACAATCAGACAATGTTTGAAAAAAAATATTTGCCAAGAGCAAAAACACATAAAAAATACCCACGATGTGAAAAAACATTTTTCACATCGTGGGCAATTCCATCAGCAGAAAAAATATTTCTTTATTTCACCTTCGCTCCTATCTTGGACTTCCACTTCCCATTGGTCATACACGCTATACCAATGATGATGAATGGTATGGAAAGAATCTGCCCCATGTCAAGAGCCATCCCGGCCTCAAAATCGACCTGAATGTCCTTGGTGAACTCTATGAAGAAACGGGCGCAGAAAACCAAGGCAAGGCACAAGCCGAAATACAATCCAGAACCCACCTTCTGCCTATTGCGGCGATAAACCGCATATATAATGAAGAAGAACAATGCGTAAGAAAGCGCTTCGTAAAGCTGTCCAGGATGGCGTGGGTATTGGTCAACCCTGGCAAAGATAAATGCCCAAGGCACGTCTGTAACCTTGCCTATTATTTCGGAGTTCATGAGGTTGCCGAGGCGTATGAAGGTTGCTGTAATGCAAGAACAAACACCCATATTGTCGAGCACAACCCACACGTTTACCTTGCAACGGTAAGCGTACATGAATATGGCGATTATCATGCCTATCACTCCCCCATGGGAAGCAAGTCCCTCATAACCAACAAACTTCCACGAACCGTCTGCCATGTGGTGTATGGGCAGCAACATTTCAACAATGTGATCCCATGATGACAGAAAATAATCGGGCTGGTAAAACAGGCAATGGCCAAGTCTTGCGCCAACAAGCACGCTCACGAATATATATATGAAAAGAGGGTCAAACTTCTCTTCAGGTATCCTCTGCTCCTTGTACAAACGCTTCATAAGCATATAACCGAGCATCAATCCTATCAGCCAGCACATAGAGTACCAGCGCACACCAAACGAGCCTATGCGAAACATTATCTCGCTTGGATTCCAAAGGATAAACAATTCACTATCCATAAGCCTCTACCATTGATTTTAAAGCACGACAATCAACACCCACGCAGCACATTAGCCTTCATACGCCCCGTGAGGCTGTCGTCATTCATGCCCCCAATTAATCAAACATTAAACCTGAAATGCATTATGTCGCCATCCTGCACCTCATATTCCTTGCCCTCAACGTTAAGCTTGCCAGCCTCACGCACAGCAGACTCTGAGCCATATTTGATGTAATCGTCATACTTTATGACCTCAGCACGTATGAAACCTTTCTCAAAATCGGTGTGAATGACACCAGCGCACAACGGAGCTTTCCAACCCTTATGGAACGTCCATGCCTTGACCTCCATCTCGCCAGCCGTGATGAACGTCTGGAGGTTGAGCAGGTGGTAAGCCTTCTTTATGAGTCGGTTCACACCACTCTCTTCCAGCCCCAACTCGTCAAGGAACATCTTCTTGTCCTCATAAGTATCCAACGAGGCAATGTCCTCCTCAGTCTTCGCAGCGATTACCATCGCCTCGGCACCCTCTTTCGCAGCTATTTCCTCCACGATTTTGCTGTAACGGTTGCCCGACTTGGCACTTGCCTCGTCAACATTGCAAACATAAAGCACAGGCTTCGTGGTCAAAAGGAAAAGGTCATGGGCAGCCTTCTGCTCCTCCTTGCTCTCAAAAGTCACCGAACGGGCATTCTCGCCACGATCAAGCACCTCCTTATAAGCCCTCAGAACCTCAACCAGCACCTTCGCATCCTTATTGCCCGAAGCAGCCATCTTTTCTTGCTTGGCAAGCTGCCCCTCAATGGTCTCCAAGTCTTTCAACTGCAACTCTGTGTCAATAACATCCTTGTCGGCAGCCGGATCAACAGGAGCGCCACCCTCGCGCACCACGTTGTCATCGTCAAAACAACGTATGACGTGTATTATGGCATCACATTCGCGTATGTTACCAAGAAACTTATTGCCAAGTCCCTCTCCTTTCGAGGCACCTTTCACCAAGCCCGCAATGTCAACAATCTCGCACGTTGCCGGCACAATGCGCCCTGGGTGTACCAGCTCCGCAAGCTTAGCCAAACGCTCGTCTGGCACGGTTATCACGCCAAGGTTGGGTTCTATTGTACAAAAAGGGAAATTGGCAGCCTGTGCCTTTGCGCTTGACAGACAATTGAAAAGCGTGGACTTGCCCACGTTGGGCAATCCCACTATACCACATTTTAAAGCCATATCTTATAAACGTTTATATTCTTTCTGAATGCAAAATTACAGAATAATTGCGACAAAAAGGTTGACACGAAGAAAAAAGTAATGACATCAAAGGTATTTGCATAACACAACTCACTGTTCCACGGAATATTAGCATTCTTTACACTCGCAACAAACAAAAGAAGGATAGGCTTCAGACAAGCCATACCAAAACAGAAAAACCTGCCGTGGCATCACTGCTACAACAGGCTTCTTTAAATCTATGATAAAGAGAGATTAGTATATGGTCAACAGTTTTTGTGCGTCATTATGTCAAGCACCATGTCGTCGGTCGGGCACATTGCCTCCTTACCTATGCTGGTAAGGTTGCGAATGCTCTTGTCAACGTCGTCGTCGATAATGCCCTCAGCCGCAGTGACATGCTGTCCCTGCATTGACAACAGGGCCGACAACAGAGCCGACGAAACACCCGAGCAAATCTTTATGCTGCACGACGGCTTGGCACCATCGCATATCATGCCCGTAAGGTTGGCTATCATGTTCTTTATGGCATAGCACACACGCTCATAATCGCCACCCATAAGATAAACGATTCCAACACTTGAGCCAATGCTTGCAACCACGCAACCACAAAGAGCCGACAGCGTGCCAAGGCTCTGCTTGATGTAAATAGCCGTAAGGTGAGAAAGCGTCAGGGCGCGTATCAGTTCCTCCTCGGTATTCTCGTTTTCCTTGGCATAAACGGCAACAGGGTTTGTGGCGCATATCCCTTGGTTACCCGAACCGCTGTTGCTCATCACGGGTATCATGGCACCGCCCATTCGTGCGTCACAGGCAAGAGCCGTCTCGGATATTATGTGGCAATAAATAGAATCGCCGAAAATGCCATGACTAAGAGGCCTGTCAATGGTCTTGCCAAGGCAATGACCATAGTTTCCCTTCCTGCTCTCCTCAGCCGCACGTATGTTATAATCGCGTGCTGAAAGCATGAACTTTATCTCATCAACAGGCGTGGTTGTGGCAAAATCCCATACGGTCTTCATTGTCAGCTTTACAGTTTCCTGCCCCACTTCCTCTCCAAGGCATTTGCGCTTGTCAAGAAGAACATCCCCATTGCGCTCCTCATAGACAAAATTGGTATGCGAACCAGCAATAACTGCCGTAGCCTTGTCGTCATCAGCCTCGCAAGTCACCTCAATATAAAGTTTCTCCGTGATATTCTGCTTCAGCTTGATGTCAATGCGGTCAGCATTGCTGATAAATTCCTTACCCTCCTCAAGCGTATCCGGGGTAAGATCCTTTATCACCTCAAGCTGGTACTCGCTTTTGCCGACAATGGCGCCAAGGGCAATCGCTATTGGCAAGCCAATCATGCCAGTTCCGGGAATACCAACTCCCATGGCATTCTTTAGCATGTTGCCACTAAGCTGAACCTTTATTCTCTCAGGGCGTTTCCCCAAGTCCTCAGTGGCGCGAGCTGTGCACAATGCCACAGCCATCGGCTCCGTGCATCCCATCGCAGGCACCACCTGACGCTTTATCAGAGCTATAATTTGCTCCCTTTTTTCTTTTTCTAACATTGCTCTCCAGTTATTTGCCAAGCCGCAAGCAGCTTGGCATATTACAGGGAATTACTTCTTGTAAGCGTCCAAACCCTTGTTCAGGAAGTCGAGATAAGCCGGAACATCCTCCTTGTACGTGAATGAACCAGAGAGCGGATCACCGTTGTTGTCAACCGTAACATAGAAAGGCTGTGCATTGGCACCAAACTTGGTAGCCTGCAAATAGCTCCACTTGTCACCAATGGTACGCAACGTGCGAAGCTGCCCATTGTTGTCTTTCACCTCGATAGGCTCAGGTAACTTTGTCTTGTCATCAACATAAAGCGAAATGAGGACGTAGTCCTTCGTAAGCTTGTCGGCAACGCTTGGGTCAGTCCATACGGCAGCCTCCATCTTACGGCAATTGACGCAACCAAAGCCCGTAAAATCAATCATTACAGGCTTGCCCTGTGCCTTAGCCGCAGCCATACCAAGATCATAGTCGGTGTATTTTGGCTCAACTATCTTGTTGTTGAGGTTGAAGTCCTGGGTGTTGATTGGCGGAGCAAACGCAGAAACAGCCTTGCAAGGAGCACCCCAAAGACCAGGAATCATGTAGATGGCAAACGCAAACGAGCAAAGACCAAGCATGATGGCCGGAACAGGCATCGGCTTGCTTATGTCGCCGCCAATAGTATCTTGCTGGAACTTGAGCCAACCCACGAGATAAGCTCCGAGAGCACCAAAAATGACTATCCAAAGAGCCAAGAACACCTCACGATCCATCAAGTGCCACCCGTAAGCAAGATCGGCAACGCTAAAGAACTTAAGCGCAAAGGCAAGCTCCACAAAACCAAGCACAACCTTTATCTGATCCATCCACGAACCGCTCTTCGGACTCTTCTTCATCAGCGTCGGGAACATTGCAAAGAGCGAGAACGGAACGGCGAGAGCCAAGGCAAAGCCAAGCATGCCAACGGCAGGCGCAAGCCAGTCACCAGAGGTAACAGTCTCAACCAACAGCAAGCCTATGATAGGAGCCGTGCAAGAGAAACTCACAAGCACCAACGTAAATGCCATGAGGAAGATGGAAAGCAAACCGGTGGTGTTGCTTGCCTTCGTGTCAACCTTGTTTGCCCAACTATCCGGGAGCTTTATCTCAAACCAACCAAAGAAACTAACTGCAAACACCACGAGCAACAAGAACAGGAAGATGTTAAACACAGCGTTGGTTGACAGGGCGTTAAGTGTTGACGGACCGAAAATAGCCGTCACGCCTATACCCAGTGTAAGGTAAATCACGATGATGGATATGCCGTAAGTCGTAGCCTCACGAACGCCTCGGCTCTTGTTGTCCTTTGAGCGCTTGAGGAAGAAGCTAACGGTCATTGGGATGATTGGCCAAATGCAAGGCATAACGAGCGCAAGCAAACCGCCAATAATACCCATCATGAATATGTAAAACAGAGAGTGGTTGGCAATGTCGTTTGCGCCGCCAAACTGCTGCAACTGCTTTACCACAGGCTTCCATATATTGACAGAATCGCTCGAATTGACATTTGCCAATACAGCTTCAGCCTGTGCCACAGAATCGGCGTTAGCCACCGCCGTAGTGGCAGAGTCGGCATTCTGCACCTCCTCTTTTGCCTTGTCATCCGCAGCCTCGTCCTTAGGCTCGTCTTTCTTGGCGTCATCACCAGCCTTTGCGTCAAGCGCAGGACTCTTGCCGCTCGCCTTTATGGAAACTGTCGAAGGAGGCATACAACTCTGGTCGTTGCAGGCACCATACTCCAGATAAGCGTCAATGACATAGTTTGGCTTCGTAAACTTCACCTTCTGCACGAAGGTAACAGAGTTCTCGAAATAACGCAATGTCATTTCGAACATCTTGTCATAGTTCTTTATCTCATTACCACGTGGCTGAAGCTTGCCTACAAGCTCAACGCCATCGAGTTTTTCCACATTGAACGTGGCTGAAGTGGGACCGTCAGAACCAAGACCAGTGCTGTAAACATGCCAGCCATTGTCAATCTTTCCCGTGAAAACAATCTCAGCCTCTGCTGTCTTGCCTGTCTTCAATTGAGAAGAAAAATGAACCGGGTCGAGCATTTGGGCGTGGGCCAGTATGCTGACTACCATCAGCAAGGCCAGTGTCATAGCTTTTTTCATTTTGTAAATTATTGTCCTTGATTTAGTTTTTATTTTCAGAAACCTTCTATTGCATAATACGATTAAAAGCCACAAATGGCTATCTTTATGATAAAATATTGATGGTTTTTAACTTTGGCGCATCCGCACAGCCCGCTTTTAGCCAAAGCACCACACTCGTTTTGTCATATTTATTTAATTTTTACTCATTCTTTTGCAAATATACGATATTGTCGTGAAACAACAAAGCAATTCTACTTTTTTAATATTTTAAAGGGCCACAACTCGTTTCAGCTGTGGCCCTGTTGATAGTAGAATGTCACATTTTGGTTGTTTCAAGGCATTCACTTGCGTCCAAAGTCGGCAGGGATGTCCCCCCAGCGACGCGTCTCCCACTGCAATATAGGAGTCGTGACAGCATGTGAGCGGAGCCATTGTTCGGCTCTCGCAATTATCTGGTAGAGTTGTTTTGTATTTTCGTTACGTTCAAGCTTAGTCTTGCAGTGCTTTTTCTTCACCCACAATATGGCGTTGTACGAGTCAGAATATATTATCTTGTCCTTAATGCCCATCTTTTCCATCAATGCCAAGGCATGCACAATGGCAAGAAACTCGCCAATGTTGTTGGTGCCGTGCAAAGGGCCGAAATGGAACACTTGCGCCCCCGTCTGCAAGTCAATGCCCTTATACTCCATCGGGCCAGGGTTGCCTGAGCAAGCCGCATCAACAGCCCAAGCGTTCGCCTTCACCTCCATGGGCAAAGGCAAAACCGTATCGTTACGGTAATCAGGTGGGTTGCAGAGATTCAAGTCACTCATCTTCGCTTGTTTTTCATTCCTCGCCTAACCTACAAGGCATAAGCCTTTCCAGCCAAGCCGCCACTTACATGCGCTCAGGCACCTCAATGCCCAAGAGAGCCATGCCGTTCTTGATGGTCTTGCCCACGTTCTTGGCAAGCACCAGACGGAAAGCCTTCTCCTCCTCGGTATTGGCCGAAAGAATGCTGTAATCGTGGTAGAACTGGTTGAAGAGCTTCGTCAGCTCATAGCAGTAGTTGGCAATGCCAGCTGGGTTGTAATTCTGCCCGGCATCGGCAACCGCAACCTTGAAGCTGTCAAGCTTCTGTATCAGTTCCACCTCCTTCTCGTTAGGAGAATACGTTTTTGCGCTTCCGCTTTCGTCGAAAAAGACAGGGGCAAGGCTGCCGCTCTTCCTCATTATCGACTGTATGCGAGCGTAAGTGTATTGTATGAACGGTCCCGTGTTGCCATTGAAGTCGATTGACTCGGCAGGGTTGAACAGCATGTTCTTGCGTGCGTCAATCTTGAGGATGAAATACTTAAGCGCTCCCATGCCCACGATACGTGCAATCTCGCGCTTCTCCTCCTCGGTGAAGTCCTTCGACTGTCCATGCTCCTCGCTTGTCTTGCGAGCGTCGGCAACCATCTCAGCCACCAGGTCGTCAGCGTCAACCACCGTACCCTCGCGGCTCTTCATCTTGCCGTTAGGCAGCTCCACCATTCCGTATGAGAAGTGAACCAAGTCCTTACCCCACTTGAAGCCAAGGCGGTCGAGCAGGATCGACAAAACCTGGAAATGGTAGTTTTGCTCGTTGCCCACGACGTATATCATCTTGTCTATTGGGTAGTCGCCAAAACGCATCTCGGCGGTGCCGATGTCCTGCGTCATGTAAACCGACGTTCCGTCAGAACGGAGCAACAACTTTTGGTCAAGCCCATCATTCGTGAGGTCAGCCCACACGCTCTCGTCGTCCTTGCGGTAGAAGAGGTTTTTCTCAAGTCCCTCCAGCACCTTGCGCTTGCCCACGAGATAAGTGTCCGACTCGTAGTAAATCTTGTCGAAACTCACGCCAAGAGCCTTATATGTCTCGTCGAATCCCTCGTAAACCCAGCTGTTGAGCTTCTCCCACAGCGAACGTATCTCAGGGTCTCCGTGCTCCCATTCCACCAGCATCCTGTGAGCCTCCTTTATCAGCGGAGCCTCGTTCTTGGCCTTCTCGCCAGCCTGTTCCTCATCCATGCCCTCGGCCATGTACTTTGCCTTCAGCTCGGCGCATTCCTCGCGGTAATGCTTGTCGAATAGCACGTAGAAGTCGCCAATGAGGTGGTCACCCTTCTTGCCCGTCGATTCTGGCGTGCAACCGTTACCCCAAAGCTTCCATGCAAGCATTGATTTCATGATGTGTATGCCACGGTCGTTCACGATGTTCGTCTTCACGACCTTGTTGCCATTCGCTTCGAGGATCTTTGCGAGGCTGCAACCGAGCAGGTTGTTGCGCACGTGCCCAAGGTGAAGGGGCTTGTTGGTGTTTGGCGACGAATACTCCACCATCACCAGTGGCGAATTTTCGGTGGCCTTCTTCTCGCCGTAATGTGGGTCGGCATCAATGTCCTTCAGCATCTCAAGCCACGCCTCCGGAGCTATCACAAGATTGAGAAATCCTCCAACGGCATTGTATGCCGCCACGGCCTTGCAATCGCGCACGAGAGCCTCGCCTATTTCCTTGGCCGTGTCTTGCGGGTTCTTGCGCGACACTTTCAGGAATGGGAAAACGACCAACGTGATGTTGCCCTCGAAACCAGGCTTTGTCTTTTGCAGCTGCACCATCTTTTCGGGCAGTTCCTGCCCATAAAGTTCCTTCACGGCGGCAAGTGCCGAGGAGCTAATTTCTTTCTCAATATTCATTTATACCGGTATAAAATAATATAATCATTAAAATCTGGTGCAAAGTTAGCGAAAAAATCCTTATTTTTGCACCATTAAAGCATTTTTATGGACTCAAGAAGAAATAAAGGCAAATCATTTTACCGCACGCTTCGCGATTATGCCATCATCACGGTGGCGATGACAATGGGAATGGCCGGCCTAAACCTGTTCCTGGTACCAAACGAGATAACGATGGGTGGCACCATGGGTATAGCCGAGATTGTTTATTGGGGCATGGGCATCCAGACCCAATACACTTATTTCGCAATCAACGCCGTGTTGCTCATCGCGGCACTGAAGGTGCTCGGCTGGAAATTCTGCATAAAGACCATCTACGGCGTGGTGGTGTTCACCGTAGCGTCAACCGTGTTCCAATGGTTGGGCGCAGCTGACGCACACCTGCTACAAGACCAGAAGTTCATGGCATGCATCGTGGGCGGCGTGTTCATGGGCACGAGCGTTGGCCTCGGGCTGTCGGCAGGCGGTTCCACGGGAGGTTCCGACGTGGTGGCTGCCATCATCCACAAGTACCGCGACGTCTCGCTCGGGCACGTCATACTATTCTGCGACCTCATGATTATAACGTCCAGCTACGTGGTGCTAAAAGACTGGGAAAAAGTGCTTTACGGATACGTACTGCTCTTCATCGTATCTTTCTGCGTAGATTACGTGGTCAACTCGTTGAGACGTTCCGTGCAGTTTTTCATCATATCCGACAAGTGGAAGGACATTGGCATGGCCATAAACAAGATTGCCGACCGAGGCTGCTCCACGCTCAACGGAAACGGGTTCTACTCGGGCAAGGACATCAAGGTTGTATATTGCATAGCCAAGAAGAGCGAGTCGGCATTCATCTTCGATCTCATCGACGAAATAGATCCTGACGCTTTCGTTGCGCAAAGCTCTGTAATAGGAGTATATGGCCAGGGCTTCGACAGGGTAAAGGCAAGGAAGAAGATAAGCCTTGAGGAAATAGAAAAAAGCATCACGGCACCCGCTACGCCCAAAGAGACGGAACAAAGCGGCATAGCCGAATGACACACGGCGGTTGCCATGCCAACCGCCGCCTAAACCACTAAATGATGAAGCAAATGCCAAACAGCAAACGCCCGATGGCCATTGGATGCCTTGGGCTGTTCATAGGTTTCGCCGTGATAGTAACAATCCTGGCAAGCACTTACCTGCTCAACTACGCCCTGAAGCCCGAAGGCAACAAGGGTCGCGACTACGCCGGGCAATACACGGCCATGAAAACCAACTACCCGTGGATAAGCCAATGGGTTGACTCGCTGCAAGCCGCCAACGCCCTGCGCGACACGTTCATGACAGTGAAGGGCGGCGACAGGCGCTTCTTCGCCAACGACAGCACACGCCTTCACGCACTTGTGGTGAAGGCTCCGTGCCAAACGTCGCGCACGGCCATACTGGTGCCCGGTTATACCGACTGCGCCATAAACATGCTGCACGTAGGTTTCATCTACGGTCACGTGCTTGGCATGAACCTGCTAATCCCCGACCTGCGCGCCAACGGCAAGAGCCAGGGTGATGCCATGCAAATGGGATGGAAGGATGCCGACGACGTAATGATGTGGGTAAACGTCGCAGAGAATACGTTCTGCGACTCCACGGGCAACGCAAGCATCGTGGTGCATGGCCAGTCGATGGGTGCGGCAACCACCATGAACCTATCCGGCAAGGACACGCCGCCGTCAGTGAAATGCTTTGTGGAAGACTGCGGATACACGTCTGTCTGGGATGAGTTCAGCCACGAGATAGGCGAAGAGTTTGGCCTGCCCGACTTTCCCCTGCTCTATTCAGCGTCAGCATTGTGCAAGCTCAAATACGGCTGGTCGTTTGGCGAAGCCTCGCCATTGAGGCAAGTAGCAAAATGCGGCAAGCCAATGCTTTTCATACACGGCGGATCCGACACCTTCGTGCCCACGCACATGGTATTCCCCCTTTATGCCGCCAAGCCAGCCCCCAAATACCTAAAAGTGTTCCACGGCTCAAGCCATGCCCGCAGCTACCGCGACCACAGGCACGAGTATGAGCGCACAATAAAGGCATTCGTCGAAAAACACCTATAGCCCGACGCACGCATCCAGGCTTTGCCAACAGACCGTAAACAATAAAACAAACAGGGAGCGCATGGCAACGGTCTTCCGTTTACGTCGTAAAGGCGTTGCGTTTACGACGTAAACATATCGCCATTACGCCACAAACGCAACGTGATCGCGCCGCAAGCGCAACGCCTTTACGCCGCAACCGGAAAACATCAAGACCGGAAACAAGAACGATAACTCAGCAAACGGAAAAACATTACGCCGCAAGCACATTTTGCTTGCGGCGTAACAGTTTCAACATCATGTAAAACCCGATGGTTTTACCTAATGTAAACCTTATATCCCTTCACGGCACCAGGAGCGCCCTGTTCAGCCCTCGGCAACACATCTATTGCCGTCACCGTTTGCTCAGAACCCAAGTCGATGGTTATGCGGTGTGGCAACGACGTTCCCCTTGCCGTTTGCCAATATGTGCTTTCCTGCAAGTCGAACACCTTGTCGGCAGTGTTGTTTCCACGCATTATGTCCTCACTGTCAGCATACTTCACCGTCCACAGCTCACGGCTCATGCGCTTGCCATTGGCATCGTGGGCGTAAATCTCGGCTATCGCCACCTCGGCATCGCCCTTCTGCGTGCTCTCTGCCACGATGGTAACCAAACGTCCCTTGGCAGGCGAGCCAAACTTTATGGTTTGCCAACCGTTGCCTGGCTTCAACTCGCCCGAAGCCACCGGCATGTCACTGTTGAGGTCAAGCTTGTCGCCAGGATTGTTGTGCAGGCGGCTCTTCTCCAAGTTGAGCTTGTCAAGCTCGGGCTTGTCTTGCCCAAACACCTCAGGCTTGGCGTAAGGTCCCACCACGTCGAGCACCACAATCTCGTTGCGCCCCTTCTTCAGCCAGCAACCGGGCACGTACAGCGTCTGCTGTGGCCCTATGTGCCAGAAACGCCCGAGGGCATGGCCATTGACGTAAACAAGCCCCTTGCCAAACGCCTCCATGTTGAGGAACGTGTCGCCGGTCTTGCGCAAGTTGAAATAGCCGCGATAGTAGCCTACCCTCGTGTTGTTCTGCCCGGTGAAGGCACCACCGCTCCTCACGCTCAGCGCATGGCAAGCCTGCTCATAGCTGTCGGGTATGGCAACGCTCGTGAAATCCTTCAGCCTGTATGTCGTCTCGCTCACTTCGTCGTCCACGGTAAGCGTCACGTCGCCTATGAGACCCTTGAAGTCCTTTATGGCACGGCCGAAATTGATGCGTCCCATGCCCTCCACCACGATGGTGGCCCTGGTTGGCCTGTCAAGAGCCGGTATCAGTATGCCACGCTCGTTTTTCACGCGGTCAGCCTTGCCAACAAACTTCCTGCCAATGAACACCTGCGTGTAATCGTGCCCGTTGAGCGTCATCACCGAGGGCTTGTGCGTGGCAGGCAGCGTGACCTCGTAGGCCATCGTGCCCCAGCCCATGTCCATCTCCTCGAACGTGAGGCATCCCTCGGCCATGCTGTCCGCCCCGTTCAGGAGGGGGGCAAACTCGGTAAGCTCAAAGCGAGGGACGGATATTATCGAAGCCGGCGAAGCGGGCAACTTGGGCAATGACTTGCCGGAATATTTTTGCAGGGTCTTGCGCAACTGCCAAAACTTCTCGGTAGCCTGCCCGTACTCGTTGATGGGGGCATCGTAATCGTAAGATGTAACGTCGGGAGCGAAACCCGGGCTGTTGGCTCCCGCCCAATGGCCGAACGACGTGCCGCCGTGGGTCATGTAAAGGGAGAAGGATATGCCCTTTGACAGCATTTCGTCTATGCCGTCAACCATCGCCTTCGCCGGACGCGTCTCGTGGCGTGCTCCCCACTTGTCAAACCATCCGCTCCAGAACTCAGAGCACATTTTCGGACTGTTTGGACGCAGCTCGCCAAGGCGCTTAAACTGGCTGTCAATGTTGGCGCCCGTGCCAAAGTTCATGGTCCACACAAGGTCGTCAAGCCCGTTGCGCGTGAAATTAGAAGCCCAGTCGCACTGGAACAGCGTCAATGCCGAATCGACGCTATTGCCATTTGCGTCCTTCGCCGACCAGTATTTCCTCACCATGTCGCGTATGGCTGCCACATACGGCTTGTCCTCGCCATAGCTGCCATACTCGTTCTCGACCTGTACCATCACTATCGGACCGCCACGCTGTATGGTCATCGGCGCGAGCTGCTCGGCAACCTTGCGCTCGAAAATCTCCACACGCTCCATGAAATATGGATCTTGCTCACGCAGCCTTATGTCCTTTTTCTTCAACAGCCACCAAGGCAGTCCGCCCATCTCCCACTCGGCGCACACGTATGGGCCAGGACGCACGATGACATACATGCCATTCTTCTGTGCCAGACGGCAAAACTCGGCAACGTCGTTGTTGCCCGTAAAGTCGAATTGTCCCTCGCGCTGCTCGTGGATGTTCCAGAATATGTACAGGCAAAGGGTGTTCATGCCCAACGCCTTGCACATCTTGATGCGATGCTCCCAATATGGTCGCGGTATTCGAGGGTAATGCACTTCGGCAGCCTTAACCACAAAAGGCTTGCCGTTCAGGAGAAATGTCTTGTCGCCGACGCTGAACGTGCCGCCATTGTCCTTGGCGGCAGCCGAAAGCGACAACAACAGCAACATGGCTGTCATAACTGACCTCAGTAACTGCTTCATAGCGATTTATTATTGATTTCGTTTCTTTTATATCAGCAAAGTTAGCAAATAATGCTGTCAACAACGTAAAATTATCAACCAATTAAGGGACACAAATCAACATTTTTGGCTTTCACGCTATGGTCAAAGCCCCGTCAGACACTATTTGCCACGCCTTTGCAGCGTCTTGCCCAAATGCCTGTAAAGCAAGAAGAACGCCGGCAGGAGAAACAGGTCGGCGCATACCCACGCCACGGGATCGCCGAAACACACACCCGTGAAGGCAAACGCCGGCACAAGCCAAACGCTCACCACGCAACGCGCCACCATCTCCATGACACCCGAGAACATGGAGAGATTGCTGTAGCCAAGACCCTGTATGCTGTAACGGAAAATGGTGAGCAAGCCGAGAGCCGGGTAAAAATAGCACGAAACACGCATGAACCTTGCCGCGTTGGCTACCACCTCACGCTCGCCCGACGACACGAAAAGCTGCATCATAAAGTCGGCAAAGGGAAATATGACAATGGCTGTGAAGACAAAGTAAACAAGCATGATTTTCACCGCCGACCACTCGCCAAGCCTTATGCGCCCTATCCGTCCGGCACCGATATTCTGGCCGCAATACGTCGCCATTGCCACGCCTATGTTCTCAAACACGCAAGTAAAGAGGTATTTAATGCGCATAGCCGCCGTAAACGATGCCACATAAACCGTCCCAAGGGCATTGTTGGCACTCTGGAGCATAATGGAGCCTATGGCTGTTATGGAGAATTGCAAGCCCATGGGCAGCCCGTTGTTGAGCAAAACGCTTATGCGCTTGTTGTCGTAACGCAGTTCGTCGCCATGGGGAATGAGCAAGCCAAGGTTGCGCCTTATGTATAACACGCAGAGAGCCGACGCTAAGACCTGCGAGAGCAATGTGGCAATGCCGGCTCCCTCAACACCCATGCCGACCACAAGGATTAGCAACACGTCGAGCAGGACGTTGGCAACCGACGAGAAGACAAGGAAGATGAACGGACGCTTGCTGTCGCCAAGGGCACGCATGAAACCCGCCAAAAGATTGTAGGCTATGGTGAACGGGATGGCGACAAACTGCAGGAAAAGGAAGGTGTAAGCGTCGCCGAACACATCGGCAGGCGTGTTGACAACACGCAATATCCTCGCGCACAACAGGCATGTGAGGAATGTCACCACCACAGCCAGCACCACCGCTATCCTAACGGCGTTGGATACGTAAACACGCATTTTGTGATAATCCCTCGCTCCAAAGGCCTGGGCTATCGGTATGGCAAAACCGGCGCATGAACCATTGCAAAAACCCATAACGAGAAACATTATAGACGACGATGCCCCAACCGCCGCCAATGCGCCAACGCCCACCCAACGCCCCACGATTGCGGCATCGATGACAAGGTACATTTGCTGGAGAATGTAACCAAGCACCAGCGGCAAGGCAAACCTCATAATGTCACGGGTGGGGTTGCCCACCGTCATGTCACAGGTCTTGCTGCTTGACATAATCGTATAGTTTCTTGTAGAACGGGTGGCGTGTCAGGGTTGCGGCATCGCCAAGTATTATGAGCTTCATCCTGGCACGGGTTATCGCCACGTTCATGCGGCGCAAGTCGCGCAGGAAGCCAATCTGCCCGTCGGCGTTGGCACGCACCATGGAAATAAGTATTATGTCACGTTCCTGCCCCTGGAAGCCATCAACGGTGTTGACAGTCATAAGGCGACGGTAGGGCTTGAAAAACTCCCGCTTCTTTATGAGATGCCTCAAGTATTGCACCTGCGCACGGTACGGCGATATGATGCCAACGTCAATGCTCTCGTCAAGGATGCGCTGCTTGCCTATCTTAGTGAAGTAACGCTCAAGCACCATGAGCGTAGCCTCCGCCTCCTCGCGGTTTATTCGCCCGTAAGTCTCACCCACAAACTCCTCGTGGCACTCACGGGTGTCATCGCCCACAGCATCGCCCTCAGACGCACTTTCGCCCAAGCTTGGGTCAACCCACATCACGGGCGTGTCATATTCCAGTATGCCACGCCTTTGCCTGACCTCATTGGCAGTCATCACCTTTCCGCCATAGAACCAGTCGGAAGAAAACCGCATGATGCTGTCGTTCATGCGGTACTGCACCTGCAACAGGGTGACACACTCGGGCTTGTTCTCCACGATGCGCTCCATGAGCGTCTTTCCAAGGCCACCCTTCAGCGCGGCGATGCTCTTTACCGTTGGAGGAAGCTGGCAATGGTCGCCAGCAAGTATCACGCGCCCGGCGCGTCGAATGGGAATCCAGCAAGCCGCCTCAAGAGCCTGCGCAGCCTCGTCGATGAAAAGAGTGGAAAACTTTTGTCCATCCAGCAACCTGTTGGCTGAGCCTACGAGCGTAGAGGCTATGACCCTCGCCTCGCCGAAAAGCTCGGCATTGATGCGTATCTCCAGCTCCGTGGCTCTCGACTTCAGACGCTCCAGCTTCTGGTGAAAATTGTCGTCACGCCCCTTCTTCCTTTTCCTCAGCTCACGCATGGCCTTGCGTATGGCCCACAGCTGCGGATAGTCGGGATGAGCCTCAAAGCGCCGCTCGTAAGTAAAGCCAAGCATCTTGTCGTTTACGCGCGTTGGGTTGCCAATTCGCAACACGTTAATGCCACGGTCAACGAGCTTCTCGCTTATCCAGTCAACTGCCATGTTGCTTTGCGCGCAAACAAGCACTTGGCTCTCTCGCATAAGTGTCTCGTTGATGGCTTCCACGAGCGTCGTGGTCTTCCCCGTTCCCGGAGGCCCATGCACCACCTCAACGTCCTTTGCCCACAGCACCTCGTTCACCGCCTTCTCCTGCGTGTTGTTGAGCCATGGGAACGACAGCGGCTCGAAGCTTAACTTCTGCGCCGAAACCTTTGAGTAAAACAAGTCACGCAGGTAAGCCATCCGGTTGCCCTTGGCGTTTATCACCCTGTCAAGAGCGTCGAACATCGTTCGGTATGAAGTCTCGTCGAACGAAAGCTGCACGCCAACGGGCTGGTCACATCCCTGAATGTCAAGAGCGTGACCCTCTGGCACGACAACAACCATACGGTCGCCGTCAACGTATGACACCACGCCAGTGAACGATAAATAAGATATGCGGCTCGCAGCCATATCAGCATCCACCGCCCGTGACCGCACAGCGTTCGTACCACTGCCGGCAGACGCAGCTTGACCGGCAGAAGTAACTTTACCAGCAGAAGCCTTAAAGAACATCACAGGCTTGCCAAACTCAAAATTGTGCTCAACATCCTGATCAACAGTGCGGAACACCTCTATTGCCATCTGGTTGAGCGAGTTGTAAAAACTCTTTCCCACACGCAAAGGATACCAGGCATCGCCACGTTTCACCTTCCGGCCAATGCCCATTGCCTCCGTTTGCCTGCGAAACGCCTCCTTCTCTGCCTGATATTCTATCTGCAACAGCAACTTCTGCTGCATCAATGATTGTACTGGCGACATTATGCTCATATAAAACGGAAAAACTTTTCATGCAAAAATAAATCTTTATTATAACATGGCAAAGAAATTATATATTTTTATAAGCTTTTTCAACAAGCACCATACTTTGAATTATAAAAGGAAAAACACTTTGTATAAATAAAAAATAGTAACTTTGCAAAAACTTCAACTAACAAGATTTCATATCTATGAAAATAGAAAACGAAAAAGCAATTAGGGCTATTGTAAGCGGATGCGTTGAATGTTACGCTTCAGGTTTCTCTGATCGACACATATCTGAGAAAGACAACGAAAATGGAACTATAAACATGAAAATACACAATGTTTTCATTGCCGCTCTCGGAAAAGAAATTCAATATTATTCTGCCCTTGCACGTTCCTTAGACAGTTCCTTGGGAAACATGCTTGAAAAAATGGCTATAAAAATAGCATCACTTCATTACAAGGTTACCCAACACGTTGAAGGCATTTTATATAAAAAACAAACCGATTACATTGCCGAAATTCTTGAAGGTTATAAAAACCACACAAGAATACCTAACCGCTCAGACTATAAAGGAATATCAAAAAGAAAAGGGGATGGCATACAAAAACGTCATGAAAGTGACTATTATCTTATCGACGAAGAAACTGGTATGCACTACCTCATTGAATTGAAGATTGGAGGTGACCTTGACAATAAGAAAGCAAGATCTGAGAAAGAAGCCTTACTTGAACAATACTGCATCCTTACCAATGAATTAGGAACAGAGGAAAATGTAAAGATTTTATTTGCCACTGCTTATAACAGATACGGTGAAGGACAACCATGGACACAAAGCCGTGTATTGCAATTTTTCTCCCAAGATGAATTGTTCATAAGTAAAGACTTTTGGAACTTCATTACTAAGTCTAACAAAGGCTTTGACATTGTCATGGATGAATACAGAAAAAATGCCCACTACATAAATGAGGCTCTTGATAGAATAAAAGATGCATATTTGCCTGAATGAATCAAAGCATGAAAAATCCTAATTGGAGAAAATGTTTGCTTTGCGAGGATAGCAAAAACATTATAAAACAAATACCAGACAATAGCATAGACTTCATCCTCACAGACCCGCCATATAATATTGGCAAACACTCAACTGGCAATATACCACTGCCTGGACGTTCTGCCATGAACAATGATGTGGCAGATTGGGATTGGGTGGACTTTCATCCAGAAGACTGGGTAGATGAGTTTGTCCGCATATTGAAACCAACAGGAAACCTTTTCATATTTACGACTTACAATCAAATAGGCAAATGGTATGATTGTCTTGACAATCTTTTCGACACTACCAATTTCATGATTTGGCATAAGACAAATCCTGCACCCAAAATATTCAAGGCTGGATTTTTAAACAGTTGTGAAATGATTTATACATGTTGGAACAAAAAACACACATGGAATTTTATCTCACAGAAAGAAATGCACAACTTCATAGAAAGTCCTATTTGCATGAAACCAGAAAGACTGTCCAATCCAAAACATCCTGCACAAAAACCCGTAAGCATCCTGCGCAAGATGATAAGAATAGCATCAAACAAGGATGATATTGTTTTTGATCCTTTTATGGGTGTTGGTTCAATAGGAGTCGCAGCCATGGCCGAAGGAAGAAAATTTATTGGCTCAGAAATTAACAAAGAATATTTTAAGGCTGCTAAAACAAGAATAGACAACGAATTGATTAATTCAATTAATATGCTTGAAGACCAAAATTGCGACATGGCTAAAGAACCCTTACCCCTATATCGCACTTCATCAGAATGGGATTTAACCTATTTAAAAAACTTGGAAGATAACGATGCTCAAAAAGAAACAAAAATCATAAATTTAGGCATTCCACTTGAACCTATAATAAAATGGCCTGGAGGAAAAGAAAAAGAGTTAAAGTTCATTTTCCAAAATCGCCCAACCAATATAAAAAACTATTATGAACCATTTGTCGGCGGTGGCTCTGTTTTCATGGCATTTCCTGCCGAACACTACCACATCAACGACAAATCTGAAGAATTGACATCGCTTTACCATAGCATCGCCAAAAAAGATGTTCTTTTCTTCAATTATGCAAATGCCATAGACCAATCATGGACAAACGCAAAGATTTTTTTCGATAAAAACCAAATATTGCTAAATATTTACAAACAATATAGGAATAATAACATAGACAAGAATACGCTTTCTGACAGCATAAAGACATTTGTCAAAAACAAAGCAAAAGAAATCAATGACATCATAATTCAACCATTTGATGTCAATCATAATGTTTTGTCCAAAGAAATGGAAAAGAACATAACAAGAAAGATGTTGCGAATGAAGGTACTTGAGCAACAGAAAAACTTGCTGCCAGAAGATGATTTGAGCGATAACATAGAGACCGCCATAAAAAGTGCACTTTATATGTATTACCGTTTCTTATACAACGATATATCATTGAAAATGGATAAGCCTAAAATGCATACAGCCCTGTTCCTTTTCATACGAAACTATTCATATAGTGCAATGTTCAGATATAACAACAATGGCGATTTTAATGTACCATACGGTGGCATAGCATACAACAGCAAAAGCATGGGCAAAAAGCTTGCATATTATCGTTCAAAGGAACTGCTCTTGCATTTTAAGGAAACTACCATTTACAACTTAGACTTTGAGGATTTCCTCAATAAGACCAAACCACAACAAGACGACTTTATTTTTCTTGACCCTCCATACGATACGGAATTTTCCACATATGCAAAGAACGCATTTTCACATGATGACCAAAAAAGACTTGCAAAATGGCTTATAAAAGAAAGTAAAGCCAAATGGATGTTGATAATAAAAAACACTGATTTCATATTTGACTTATATTCAGGTCAGAAAGGTATCAATATTCGTGCTTTTGACAAAAAATACACAGTTAGCTTCATGAACCGCAACAATAAGAACACAGAGCATCTTCTTATAACTAATTATTGAACTAACACTTATAATAGTGAATGAACAAGATTGTCATCGAAGGACTAAGCATAGGCTACAGGCACAAAACCATTGCCGAAAAACTTTCGGCAACGATAGGCTGCGGAGCCATGACATGCCTGATAGGGCGCAACGGACTTGGAAAATCGACGCTGTTGCGAACGCTGGCAGGGTTGCAACCAGCCCTGAAGGGATGCGTCACGCTGGAGATTGACGGAAGGGAACACAAGCTTGCGGAAACAGACCAAGCCACGCTCGCACGACTTGTAAGCGTGGTGTTGACCGACAAGGTGGACGTGAGCAACATGACGGCTGCCGAAGTGGTAGCGATGGGGAGAATGCCTTACACCAACTTCTTCGGCAAGCTGAAGGCTCACGACAAGGACATCGTCAGACAATCGCTGGACATGGTGGGAATGGGCGCATTCGCCAAGCGCGACATCAGCACCATGAGCGATGGCGAACGACAGAAGATTATGATAGCAAGGACTTTGGCGCAGCAAACACCTATAATAATACTCGACGAGCCGACGGCTTTCCTCGACTATACAAGCAAGGTGGAAACCATGCGGCTATTGGCAAGCCTCGCCCAAGACATGGGGAAAATTGTGATGGCTTCAACACACGACATTGACATTGCCCTGCGAACCAACTGCCGACTGCTGACTATAGAACGGCAACACGGACTGCGCGAGATGGGAAAGGAGGAACTGAGAAAGGCTGTAGAAAACATCCAGTTTCCATAAAACTATCAGGCAATAAAAACGCATGGCTTCAAAAACGGGCTGAAAATGTCATAAGAATAATTCCATGGCATAATGTTTTTATCTCCACAAACACTTGCCCACGTCAAAATAAAACGCTATCTTTGTCATTCACTTACAAACATACTACCGTCTCATAAATAAACAAACACAAAAATGAGCATAAACATAAAGCGGACAACACAGAAAAGGGTTGTAATAGTAGGTGGAGGTCTTGGCGGCCTGCGCCTTGCCGAAGACCTTAGGGGGAGCGACATGCAGGTGGTGCTTATCGACAAGAACAACTATCACCAATTCCCGCCACTGATATACCAAGTGGCATCAGCCGGACTCGCCCCGAGCAGCATATCCTTCCCATTCAGGCAAGTGTTCCGCAAGCGCAAGGACTTCTATTTCCGCATGGCAGAGGCTCGCGCCGTATTTCCTGACAAGAAGATACTGCAAACCTCGATAGGAAAAATAGACTACGACTACCTTATATTCGCAGCCGGCGCCACGACCAATTTCTTCGGCAACAAGAACGTTGAGGAATGGTCAATACCCATGCGCACGCTGTCGGAGTCGATGGGACTGCGCAACGCCCTGCTCTCAAACCTTGAGCGCGCGCTGACATGCGCCACCGAGGAAGAAAGACAGGAACTGCTCAACGTAGTGATTGTGGGCGGAGGAGCCACGGGGGTGGAGATAGCCGGAGCCATATCGGAGATGAAGCGATACGTGATACCCTACGACTATCCAGACATGGACGCGTCGCACATGCATGTTTACCTCCTTGAGGCAGGCGACCGTCTGTTGGCAGGAATGTCAAGGGAATCGTCGGACAAGGCACTGAAGTTTCTAAGGGAAATGGGAGTTGACGTGCAGTTTGGCAAGATGGTGACCGACTACAAGGACTTCAGGGTGACGATAAAAGACGGAACAAGCATACCCACGCGCACTTTCCTGTGGGTATCAGGCATACGCGCCCAACACATAACAGGCATCGAGGACGACAAGCTGGGGCGTGGCTTCCGAATAATAGTGGATGAGTGCAACCGCGTGCCTGGTCTTGACGGTATATTCGCCATCGGCGACCAATGCATAATGACCGCCGACCCAGGCTATCCGCAGGGACACCCACAGCTCGCACAGGTAGCAATACAGCAAGCAAAGAACCTTGCAAAAAACCTGTGCAAACTAAACTCACATACACCAACCCACAACAGCCAACCAAAAAGCGCCAACTCAGAAAGCCCAAAACTCACACCTTTCCGATACAAGGATCTCGGCTCAATGGCGACAATAGGGCGAAACAAGGCCGTTGTTGACATTGGCAAAATACACTCGCAAGGCTTCATGGCATGGGTGCTGTGGCTGGTTGTGCACCTACGCTCCATACTCGGCATTAGGAACAAACTTATGGTGATGATAACATGGGCATGGCAGTATTTCAGCTATTCGGGTTCAATACGCACAATAGTTTACTCCACAAAACCACGCCTGATAATAGAGCGCATGAAACGCGAGGCTCGCACACACCTCGGAACCGACCTGATGGAAGAAGAGGAAAACGCACACGCATAAATAACAGGCACGTCTGGCAGCAATGCCAACGACAAAAGCAGCAAACTCAACAATACATGGCGACAACGCATGACAAACGCCATTGTACAGTCATTAAATAACTTATTATCAGGGCGATAAGCAACTATCCCGCATAAGTTAGCTTATCGCCCAATATTAATTATAACAATTCAAACTATTAATCACAACGCCTTTTATTGTTAACAAACAATAAATATTACGCAATTTTCTTGCGGCATTGCAGAATATTACATACTTTTGCGGTGTACTACTAAAATAGTACACTATAAATCAAAGATTGATATTATAAAACATAAAGACATGATTACAGTAAACCACCTCACCTACGCCTATCAAGGCAGCCGCCACAAGGTATTCGACGACTTCTCGCTCACGCTGAAAGGCAACGGAATCTACGGGCTTCTCGGCAAGAACGGCACAGGCAAGTCAACGCTGCTTTACCTCATAAGCGGAATGCTGCGTCCCAAGAGCGGAACAGTGAACATTGACGGCACGCAGAGCCTTATGCGTACCCCCGAAATGCTATCAGACCTCTTCCTCGTTCCCGAAGAGTTTGACATGCCCGAGATTTCGCTGAGCCAGTTTGTGCGTCTCAACAGCACATTCTATCCACGGTTCAGCAACGAGCTTTTGAACAAATGCCTAAACGACTTTGAAGTTGACCCCGGCTCTAACCTTAAAAGCCTGTCCATGGGACAGAAAAAGAAAGTGTTCATGAGCTATGCCCTCGCTACAAACACCCGCACCATACTGATGGACGAACCCACCAACGGGCTTGACATCCCATCAAAGAGCCTGTTCAGAAAAGTCATTGCCAGCAACATGGACGAGGATCGCACACTGATAATGTCAACTCACCAAGTGCATGACATAGAAAAGCTGCTCGACCACATTGTCATAATAGACAAGAGCCGCGTGCTGCTTGACGCATCGACAAGCGAAATAACCGACCGCTACGCATTCCGTACCATCGCCGCAAACGAAGCTGGTTCAGCCATTTACTCAGAACCGAGCATGGGCGGACTGAACTCGATACTGAAACGCACCGACGGCGAACCTGAGACACAAATAAACCTTGAACTGCTGTTCAACGCAGCCGTTAGCGAAAAACTGCAATAACACAGAAAACAATTAACAAACAAGAAGCATGCAATCATTCAACACCACACGTTTCATACAAACCCTGAAATGGCAACTTGCTGATCACAAGAAACATTTCTACGCTCCGCTGAGCAAAGGGTTCCTTGCCACCATCGCACCGTGCATTTTCAGCCTAATAATATATAAAAAGCCGCTGGACGAAAGCACAATATTCAATATTCTGACCATTTTCCTGGCCATATACCTGACCACATGCGGAGCCTTGATTGTGAGCAACATCTCCGACAAGAACAGCAGGATAAACGATTTCCTTGTACCTGCGAGCAAGCTGGAGAAGTTCACGAGCCGTTACATTTGCCTGCTGTTTTCCACGCCATTGTCTGTTACCATAGGCGTAATGGCAGCCTACCTGCTACAGTTTCCAATATGCGGCATAATAACAGGCAGCCTGCCGACAGTTGACCTCACGTCGGTTTGGCCAAACTTCACATGGAACACAACCCTAAACACAGCAGAAAAAATATTTCTGATATTGAACATACACTCACAGTTCCTGCTACTTGGCACAATATTCCGCCGCAACGCCTGGATAAAAAGCTGCCTGACATTAATAATAACATACACCACGCTGAGCATAATAGTAATGTTTGGCACGAAGTCGATATTGGATGCCATCTACGGCGAAAACAACTACAACATCGTTCTCATAGAAAGCTGGTGGGTAAGCGCGTTGCAATATACCCTCTGCATAATCCAGATTTCGCTTTGCTACTGGGGAGCCTTCCGGATTTACTCGCGCATGCAAGCCGTGAACAACAAATGGCACAACCTTTAAACACAACAAACATTAAACTAAAAAAAAAAAGCATAACCATGAAAAAAGCATTATTCCTCTCGCTCGTCTCACTGTTCTCGCTGTTCACACTCGCATCGTGCAAGGTGGAAGTAGCAAACAAGGATAAAGGTGACATGAAAGCATGGAAGGTAAACGCCAAAGACTTCGATGGCATAGAGCTGGCATACCCAGCCGACGTAACCTACATTCCATCAAGCACATACAGCGTAACCGTGAAGGCACCATCAAGCATGATGGACAAACTCAATATAGTGGTGAAAAACGGCAAGCTGGAAGTGTATGAGAACAAGACCAACAAAAACGGCAAGCGTTACATAATATTCAACAGTCATCGCGGCGACGTTGACATCGTGGTCAAGGCGCCAAGCATTAGCAAAGTCAGCATAGCGGGAAGCGGCTCATTCGAATGCGAAAAGACGATGAAAGCGAAAAACATACAACTCAGCATAGCAGGGAGCGGTGAAATTGACATAAATGACATACAGGCCAACACGGTAATTGCCGAGATAACCGGAAGCGGTGACATTGATGCCGGGCTTACAAAAGTGTCAACCACAAGCATTGACATAGCCGGAAGCGGCGACGTAGAAATGAATTTCCGCCAATGCAAGGAAGTCAAGGCAAGCATATCCGGAAGTGGCGACATAAAACTCAGCGGCGACATTGAGACCTTGAAGCAAAACGTGGCAGGCTCAGGCGACATCAACATCGAAAACCTGAGAATACAAGGCAAAAACAAATTCAGATGATAAAAACAAAAATTCTTGAATCATGAATTTCGAACAAAACAAGGCAATATACTTACAAATGGCTGACCGTCTGTGCGACGACATACTTGCCGGACGATACAAAGCCGACGAGCGAATACCTTCGGTACGAGAATATGCCGTTAGCCTGGAGGTAAACACAAACACCGCCGTCAAGGCTTACGAGGAACTGTCGCGAGAAGATATAATATACAACCGCCGCGGACTTGGATACTTCGTAAGCCGGGACGCCAAGAGCAGCATACTCCAACAACGCAAGGAAACATTCTTCAAAAATCTGTTGCCAGAGGTATTCCGCCAGATGCAACTATTAGGAATTGGCATAAAGGAAATAAATGAAAAATGGGAGAACTCGTAGGGGCTTTTGCCCCACGGGCTTCCATCCCACGAAAAACACCCAAGAAAATGAAAAAAACGACATTGGTCGGCACCATGTTAATGGTAGCAACGGCAATACAGGCACAAACTGCTAACGACACAACACAAACAGACTCTGCAGCCTACTGGAAACAATTTGAACTGGGCGAGGTGAACGTGACCGCCGCAAAGAAACTCATAAAGAACGACGTTGACAAACTGACCTACGACATGGCGGCTGACAACGAAGCCAAGACAAAGACCACGCTTGAGATGCTGCGCAAGGTACCCATGGTAAGCGTTGACGGACAGGACAACATACGCGTGAAAGGCTCAACATCGTTCAAGATATACAAGAACGGGCATCCTGACCCATCGTTCGACGGCAGCAACGTGAGCAACATACTGAAAGCCATGCCTGCCAACAGCATAAAGAAAATAGAGGTGATAACCGATCCGGGGGCAAAATACGACGCGGAGGGCACGACGGCGATACTGAACATCGTAATGAAGGAAAACTCTGGCATGCAAGGAGTGGCAGGAATGGTAAACTACGCCGTGACAACCAGGGGTGACATGCAGCCTGGCGCAAACATAACCACGCAGACGGGAAAACTCACCATATCGGCAAACTACAACAACGCAAGGATTTCCAAGAAAGGCACAGAAACGAAGGAACACTCGGAAAACCATTTTGCCAACACCGGCGAAAGCATTATAAACGACCAAAACACAAAAGGCCCGGTAAACGTGCACTTTGGCAACATTTCAGCAAGCTACGAAGTGGATTCGCTGAACCTCGTGTCGCTGTCGGGAGGCGGATTCTACGTGTTGCCTGACCTGATTGGGGCATACAGGACAAGCGCATACGATGGCAACGGCAGCCCATTATACAGCTTTGACGCAACGTTGTCAACGCCAAAATACGACCAATACAACCTAAACGGGCGCGTTGACTTCCAGCACAAGACACTGCTCGACGGTGAGATACTGACGCTAAGCTACATGGGAGTTGCCACACGCAACAACAATAACACCAACCACGAATACCAAAACCTCGTAAACACACCGTTCAGCTACACCGGCTACCAGCAACGCCAACGCGAGAAGTTTTTCGAGCACACGGCACAAATAGATTATGTGCGACCTCTCGGCAAGGAACACAAGATTGAGCTTGGCACAAAATACATAAACCGCTCAAACAAGAGCAACACCACGATGAACTACGACAACACTGAGGACAGCAACGTGAAGAGCCTGTTCAACCACACCACCCAGGTTGCCGCGGCTTACGCCGAATGGATGGCGACAATAGGCAAGTGGAGCATGCGCGCCGGGCTGAGGTATGAGTACAGCCACATGAAAGCCAGCTACCCAGATGGCTCGGACAAGGGATTCAGCAAAAACCTTAACGACTGGTGCCCGTCGGCAAGCGCACAATACAAGTTCAACGACTTCAACACGCTTTCGCTCAACTACTCCACCAACATAAACCGCCCGGGCATAAGCTACCTGAACCCGGCACGCGTGGAGACACCGACGACGATAGCGGAAGGCGCGCCCGGACTGAACAGCGCACGCAACCAGCAAATAGGCCTGACATTCATGCACATTGGCAGGAAAATAACATTCAACATCAATCCAGCGTTCTATTTCAGCGACAACCAGATAGCCGCCTTGCAGGAAGTGAAAGACGGAAAGACATGGACAAGCTATGGCAACATAAACCATGAGCGCAGCTTTTACACCACGGCTTTCGCGCAGCTGAACCCATGGACAACGGGCAACTTCTCGGTAAACCTCGGAGGCGGATACCACTGGTACAAGAACCCGAACATTGACCTTGACCTCGGAGGATGGCACGCCAACTACAACGTAAACTACCAACAGAAACTGCCCTGGCAACTGAGCTTCAACGCTGGCGCAGGCGGCAAAATAGGCAACGAGCCTAACTCAGTTTACTCTATTGAAGGAAAATACTTTTACCACTACTTCAGCATCCAGCGCAGCTTCCTGAAAGAGCAACGCCTGACGGTGATGCTTGCCTTCCACAACCCATTCGAGAAACACAGCGTCTATGAGGCACGCACGCTACAAGGCGACTACACGGGATTGTCACGCTCAGTGCAAAGCAACCAGCAATTAGGGATACGGGTCTCATACAGTTTCGGCACCCTAAAGGCACGGGTCAAGACAGCCGAGCGAACCATACAAAACAATGACGTTGTGGGTGGAATAAAGCAGCAAGGAGCAAGCAACGGCCAATAATTGAGCCTTATTTACCATAAAAACACACATTCCATTGAAAATGGCATTGTGAAATGCTCTTTTCAATGGAATATTGCGTAATTTTGCAAAAAATATATAATTTGCATATTTGCCAGCACAGATTTGGAACATTATCGCATTTAGAGATTTGAAGCATTATCGCATTTAGACAGAAAAGAAAAAAGCTTAGACGACACTCATTTTTTTTTATTTATGAAAATTTCGTTGATAATATCAACCTACAATTGGCCTCAAGCCCTGAATTTATGTTTGGCAAGCATCCGTAAACAAACCCGCCTACCCGACGAGGTAATAATAGCTGACGACGGATCAAAAGAGGCCACATGCGAACTAATAGCCCGTGAAACAGAAACTTTCCCATGCCCCCTGCATCATGCGTGGATAGCCGACATGGGATTTCGCCTGGCACAATCGCGCAACAACGCAGTGCGCGAATATTGCACCGGCGACTACATCATCTTCATAGACCAGGACATCATACTCGACCCCAACTTCATAGCCGACCATGAGCGCATAGCCCAACGCGGGTATTTCGTTTGTGGAGGAAGGGCAAAGCTTGGCAAATACATAACAAGTCAATTGCTCGATGGCGAAAAAATACCATTGGGCATCAGCACACCCGACATAAGCCGGAAGAAGAACATAATACACGCTCCGTGGCTGCATTTCCTTACTCGGTACATGTATTCGTGGAAACCTCTCTACGGACGTGGTGCCAACATGGCAATGTGGGCCGACGACCTAAACCGCATTAACGGTTTCAACGAGGACATAACAGGTTATGGCGGTGAGGACGTTGACTTGTTCAACCGACTGATGAACAGTGGGGTAAAGAAAAAGTACGCCATGTTCTGCGCCATCGAGTACCACCTATGGCACAAGCACGAAAAGGTGACCGAAGACAAGCAAGTGAGCCTATTCGCAATACCCGGACGCACATACTGCGCCAACGGACTGATGACACTCGGCACAGAAACGGCAAGGAAAAGAACATGACTATAACAAAAAGCCCACTGGTAAGCGTAATTGTGCCAAACTACAATCACGCTTGCTACTTGTGCCAACGCCTGGACAGCATTCTCGCACAGGATTACCAAAACTTCGAGGTGATAATCCTCGATGACCATTCATGCGACAAAAGCATGGAAATAATATCCCAATACGCAAGCCACCCAAGGGTAAGCCACGTGATACGCAACACGTCAAACAGCGGCTCGCCATTCGCACAATGGCAAAGGGGACTGTCGAAGGCCAAGGGAGAGATTGTATGGATTGCCGAAAGCGACGACTACTGCAAAACATACCTGCTAAGCAGCCTCGTTGACACATACGTGCGCAACCACTGCGTGCTTGCGTTCACACGCTCAATGATTGTAAACGTAGATGGCAAGGAGGAAGGCGTTTGCCAAAGGCGCTTCTTCCATCACGACCAGCATTGGGACGGGAAAATGTTCATAAGGAAATACATGTCGCTCGGCAACCGCATCGTCAACGCCAGCTCGGCCATATTCTCAAGAAAAGCCGCGATGAACGCCGACAAGCGGTTCATGGACTTCAAGGAGAGCGGCGACTGGATGTTCTGGATCGAGATTGCCAAACAGGGCAACGTTGCGGTGGTTTCCGAACCGCTCAATTACTTCCGCCGCTCACCGCAAACCAACACATCGAAGGCAACCCTCGAAGGAAAGACTGACATAGAGGACAAAGCCGTATTCGACTATCTTCACGCCAACGGGCTAATGCCCATGTCGGCAGCATTCAACAAGAAGAAACGCATGGCGGTGAGGCTGATGTACGACACCCACCGTTTTGGCAACGAAGCCATAAGGAAAAGCGTAATGGAGGCATGGCACCTGCCGGCACACTATTATGTGCTCGCAAAAGTGTCACATTGGTTTCGCACATGCCTCATCCAAGGCTCAACGCATCGCAAGCCTCACCAACAGCCTTCATGAATGAGCCGCCAGCGTTGAGCCTATCGGCTACTTCCAAAACCCTTTGGCGCATTGCCTCATAATCACTGACCGTTATTTTGGCAAGCATTGATGGAAGTTCATTGATTGATGATATGGCAAAGCCTATTTTCTCCTGCTCTATTATAGGCGCAATGGCAGCGTCTTTCCATACTATCACTGGCAAACCTGCACGCAAGTAAAAAGAAGCCTTGTGGGGCGAATTGTAACGCAGGTACTCTCCATAGAAACCCGTGCAGGAGTCAAGCGAATCGCCATCCCAAACAAGACCAAAATCGCCAACGCAATTGGCTATGAAGTCATCGGCAGGAGCGAAACCGTGGAACACAATCCTGTAGTCTTCCTTCAGTGAAGGCATGGCATCGCCATTGCCATAAACATGACACTCGAAACCACTTATGACAGATGGCAACGAAAGGAAAAAGGCATTCTTGCGCATGCTGAGCGAACCGGCGTAAACCACACGGTAAAACGGTTTGCCTGCAGCGCAATGCCCATCTGCCAAAACACCATCTTCGCTATCGTGACGCAAACCGTGCGATGCCATAGCCGACGACGGTGAGCGATAATCGAAAAGCCCAAGGGATACCGTCGATACCTTCAACCCATTTTCCCTCAGCCATTTCTCCATTGCGCAATTGCTCGCAATTACACAATCGGCATGTGACAATCGCCTTATCTCAGCATCAACCGTAAGCTTGCGACGGCGGAAAGAGCCAAGGTCATGAATTATGGTCATCACTTTCGCACCACGCAGGTGAGCGATGCGGCAAAGCAAGCTGAAATATTTTTTTACGGGATACTGCAACAGAAAAACATCACCACGCCGAATGGAGCAACACGCCTTCAACACACTGGCAAGGTCATAAAAAAATATGAAAACACCATTTGCCCCAACCCGTTGCGGCAACCCCACATTGACAAACCCCATGGCCTGCATCGTAGCCTCATTGTCGGTCTTTGCCTTATTGCCAGCCGAACTGAGGTCACGGTAGCAACGGGAAAGATAAATCATCCTACCTATCTTGCTCATCTCACAAACATATTCATTACTTTCTCCATGATTGGAGCCATGTCATAATACTTATACTCGGCAAGGCGGCCACCGAAAATAACGCCTCCACCACAATTATCCCCCATCGCAAAAGCTGAAAAATCCTTGCCATCGTTGAGACTCCTTGCAAGACACCTGTATTGCTCTGCCATGGCATTGTTGGCAACGTCATTAATGGGGTAATACGGTTCCATGCCAGGCTTCCACTCTTCGCTGTATTCACGGCTTATGACCGTATGCGGATTGTCATAAACCATCTGACCGAAACTCTCAAAATGCTTATGCTCAATGACACGCGTGTATGGCACGTCACCGTCAGTGTAGTTTACCACGGCATTTCCCTGATAGTTTGGAACATCCTTGACCTCAGTCTCAAACCTTACTGTGCGGAAATTCAAGTGACCCAACCTATAATCGAAAAACTCGTCTAACTGTCCCGTATAAACCAATGTTGACGCAAGAGACGACAATCCATCACGATCCGAAAAGAAATCGACGTTAAGCTTAGTCTCAACACCTTCAAGCAACCCTTCCACCAACTTATTGTAGCCACCAACAGGAATGCCCTGGTACGTATCGTTGAAATAATTATTGTCGAACACAAGGCGCACGGGCAACCTCTTTATTATGAAAGCCGGAAGCTCCTCGCACCTGCGTCCCCATTGCTTCTCCGTGTAACCCTTGATGAGTTTCTCATATATGTCACGCCCCACAAGCAACAACGCCTGCTCCTCCAAGTTACGTGGCAGGTACTTCCCGTCAACGAACCCCTGTGGGTTAGCTTTCCTGAAATTCTCAATGGCATCGTTCCTCTGCTCATCCAGTTTACGCTGTGCCTCCTCCGGTGATGTCACCCCCCACATTTGGTAGAAAGTGTTCATGTTGAACGGCAAGTTGTAAAGCCTGCCTTGGTAATTGGCAACCGGCGAGTTGGTGTAACGGTTGAACGGCACTATTGAGTTTACGAAATCCCACACACGCTTGCTCGACGTGTGGAATATGTGCGCACCGTATTTATGTACGTTAATGCCTTCCATACTCTCACAGTAAACGTTACCACCCAAATGAGGCCTGCGGTCTATCACAAGGCAACGCTTACCTCTTTGGCGAGCGAAATGAGCGAACGTGGCACCGAAAAGCCCGGAACCCACTATAAGATAATCGTATGGTTTTGTCATGGCAACATTTTTTCCACACCCATTGATGTTACTTACTTATATTTCCATAACTAACAATGTGTGTTCACCATGCAAAGATACAACAAAGAAACGAAAGCCATGCCACTAACCGGAAAATAATATCCGCGTAAATTTCAATTGTCAAAATAAAAGTGTAATTTTGCGTAAGATACACGAATACTGCATTTCACGGAAACAACAATGGCACTGCAATTCACCATAAACCCAAAATACGAGGCACTGAGAAGTTTCATCACACGCATCCCACAAACCTTCAACGACGAGGGTGAGGAAATTTACAACAAGCGCAACGTCATAAAAGTGATGACGTTGCCTGATGGCCAAAGGGTGAACGTAAAGCGTTACCACAGGCCGGCAGGCCCAAACCTGTTGGTGTATTCATGGGGAATAAGGAAACCAAAATGCGAACGTGCGTTCGACTATCCTCGCATATTGCTCGAAAACGGCATTGACACCCCCGAACCCATAGCCTGCATAGAGGAACGTAACGGCATAGGGCTGCTTGGCTACTCATATTTCATAAGCGCACAACGAGACAACAAGCACACCATGTACGAGATGGCAACCGCCGGCAAGGAAGAATACGAGCCTATGGCAAAAGCCATTGCCACATTTGCCGCCGACATGCACGACAAGGGCATACTGCACAAGGACTTCACGCCCGGCAACATCCTGTGGAGTCACGACAGCGACGGTTACCATTTCCTGCTTGTTGACATAAACCGCATGTATTTTGGCAACGTAACCATCGAGAGGGGACTTGCAAACATGTGCCGACTGTGGGGACCAAAGGATTTCATCATTCTTCTCGCACGCCACTATGCGTCTGCCAGACATGGCAACGAAGAAGAAGCCATAAGGCTGATACTGAATGAGCGCAAACGCTTCTGGACATCGTACCTAAAACGCCATCCTGACGAAGTAGAGATTGAGTTTTAAACATCCACGTCAGTGTCATCAATATATTTTGGTGATTCTCCATAGTCATTTTCAAATTGGTCACCATCAAGACAGTATAATACCAACAAATATATTTGATACAAACCTATTCCACCCGACGCCAACTCACCTCTGCTTGTTCAGCATGAACTGGGCTGTTTGCTCCATCGAATAAACATAACGGCGCAGACGGCTGAAAACGGCATTGTCGGCCGCCTCGCTCAACTTTCCGTCGCCACTCACGCCATACATGAAACTCTTGCCCGTATTAGGCTCGTGAATGAAGCAATGAGTGCTGTCACGCGCCACAATCTGGTTGTCAGCCGAATAGAACACCATGTCGCGGTTGCGTCTCAGCAAGTCGATGCCAAAACCGTCATACTCATAGTTTACTCCCATCAGCCCAAGCAGCGTAGGCATTACATCCACCTGCGTGCCCATGCCCGTGTATTTCCTATTGTCAACGCCCTTGCCAAACATAATCAACGGTATATGGTTGTAGCTCACGGGCAGCTCGGCGTCGCTCTTGCCGACCATCTTGCCATGGTCAGCCTGTATGACGAAGATGGTGTTGGCAAACCACGGCTCCCTTGCAGCCTTACGCAGGAAGTCGCCTATGGCCCAGTCGGCATATTCCACAATCTGCGTCTCCTTCTCCTTGGTGCGCGGCTTAAACCACGACGGTATCACGTAAGGCGGATGGTTGCTTATGGTGAGCACCGTAGCCATGAACGGAGCATTGCCCTTTGCCTTCTCGTTGATCTTGCCAAGAGCGTAATTCAACACGAAATGGTCACTGACCCCAAAACTGTTCACAACCGAATCGCTCGGATAATCCTCCTGCGAGTAAATGTCATCGTATCCGTTGGTTGAGAAGAAAGCCTTCATGTTGTCATACTGCGCCTCGTGGGTCATGAAGAACATGTTCTCGTAACCTATCTTTTTCAACACCGTGGGTATCCCGTCACGGCGTGGGGTCACGGTGCCTTTCATGAGGTTACGGAACATCAACGCCGGAAAGCTGTACAGCGTAGCCGTCATGCCATGGTTGGTGTGGATGCCCGCACTGTAGAAATTGGTGAAAGCCAGCGAGTGGCTGTAAAGCGAGTCGAGCGTAGGCGTAAGCTTAAGTTTATGCCCAAACTCACCCATGAGGCTTGCCGACATCGACTCCATCAGTATAATAACCACGTTTGGCTTAACCTGTGGCTCGGCATGAAGCGAATCGTTCACCACCATACGCCTCATTACGTTCGAACTGTCAACCCTGCCACCAATGCCATACCAATCGCGCGCATATGTCACAGCCTCGCCGTAAGGCATGAGGCTCAACTCCTTGTTTTCCTTGCGCATGTCGTCCAATGCCGAAGTTAGCAGATTGAATGCCGGGTTTATGCCGAGCTGGTTCAGGAACGAGTCGGAACAATAATAAGCCTCGCTCACCTTTATTGGATTATAGCCTGTGCGCCCACGTATGCCAAGGAAGCAAAGCGACAGCAGCATTGCCGACAACGCCACACGAGCCACCAGCCCCCTAAACATCGCAATACGGTTCGCCGCCACATTGCCATCGCCACCAGCCGCTCCATTGCCTGTTTCCGTGCAAAAACACCTCTCCAGCCTGAAAAGCCACCAAACAAACATTGCCGTAAACACGAAATACAGCGATATGTAAAGCCAATAGCCCTTCTCCTCGAAAAGCATGCCGGCGGTAGTGGCAGTGTATCCGAACCAAGAGAATATGCTTGAGTTTATGTTCTTGAAGAAGTAGGCGAAGTAAGGCGTGTTGGCGGCCGACGGCATGAACGCCACGGCATACCACACGGCAAACCACACCGTGACTCCACGGCGCAGCCAACGCTCGGCGACGCGCACGCACGTAACCAACGGTCTCACACACCCAAACACCAGCATCACCACCAACGGCAACGCCATTATGTAACAGGCTATTACGTTGTCGAACCACACTCCACGCACGAACGCCGGCAACACGTCGGCATCAGCATGTGCTATGAGACCGTTCAGGGATATGAACTCCACCAGCCTGAAAAAGGAAAACACCAGCAACGCCGACGCATGTATCACCGTAAGCCACAATATGTCCTTAACAAAACGCTTCATTCCTCAATATTATTTACATGGGTTGTGTCCGTGCAAAATTATACATTATCATCGAATTAAGCAAAAAGAATTATGCCATAAAATTAAAAAGTCGTAATTTTGCAAAAAATAAACATACCAATGGACAACAAACATCGCTTTATACTATGGACGGTTGTGATAGTGGCGGCACTGACGCTGCTGCCATTCATCGGCAACACCGAGTTTAACAGCAAGGGTGAGCCACGCGAAGCCGTGGTGGCAGTGTCAATGCTCAATCAGGGCAACTGGATACTGCCCGAGAACAACGGCGTTGACATACCTTACAAACCACCTTTCTTCCAATGGTGCATAGCGGCACTGTCGCTCCCAATGGGCCATGTCAGCGAGTTCACCTCGCGCCTGCCGTCGGCTCTTGCGCTAATAATAATGGTAGCCATGGGAGCCGTGTTCTACGCCAAGCGCAAGAACAACGACCTGAGCTTCCTTGCCGCCATGATCACCCTCACCGCCTTCGAGGTTCACCGCGCCGGTACCAACTGCCGTGTTGACATGGTTCTCACCATGTTCATCGTATGCGCCCTTTACGCCTTCTACAAGTGGTGGGAAGGCTCCCCCACCCCATCCATGCCCGGCGGAAGACCGTCCATGAGCGGCATGCCATGGATGGCTATGCTCTGCATGAGCGGAGCCACGCTCACCAAGGGGCCTGTGGGCATAGTGTTGCCATGCTTCGTGATGTTCGCGTTCGTATGCCTCATGCCCGTATTGCGCCACGACGGCACCGACGGCAAGAAGCTGCCCTTGGCCGACATCGCCAAAGGCTCTCTCAAGATATTCGTCTCGGCCATCATAGCCTGCGTCCTACCGGCGTTATGGTACGTGGCGGCTTACAGGCAAGGCGGCAACGAGTTCATGGAACTTGTCATCGACGAGAACTTCGGCAGGTTCCTGGGCAAGATGAAGTTCGTCACCCACGACAACCCATGGCCTTACAACATACTCATGCTCATATCGGGCTGGTTGCCATGGACGCTGCCGCTGCTCTTCTCGCTTTTCGTGCTGCCATGGCGCAAGTTCTCGCGCACGGCTTTCGTGAAAAGCGTAAAGAAAGCCGACCCTGTGCAAGTGTTCACGTGGATGGCATTCCTGCTCATACTGTTTTTCTACTGCATACCAAAGAGCAAGCGAGGCGTTTACCTGCTGCCATGCTACCCGTTCATGGCAGTGCTGATGGTTGAATACGCCGTATGGCTGATAAAGAAGTCATCATTGCCCATACGCCTTTACATAGGCATCCTCACCGTCGCAGGCTTCCTGCTGACAGTCGCAACAGTGATCTTGCGCACAGGCATCGTGCCCGACACCATCTTCCACGGCCGCCACGCCCATGAGAACATAAAGATTCTGCACGCCCTTTCATACGGCAGCCTCGGCATTGGCGACATCCTGTTGCTGCTGCTTCCGCTGTTGGCTGCATGTCTCGGGCTGATGGTACTGCTGCGCCGCAACGCAGGTTTCATAACCAGGCGGCCGGTGCTCGCGTCAACCATTATGACGCTGCTCATCTTCATGGCGTTCGACGGCTACTACAAGCCCACGGTCATGAACAGCAAGAGCTTCCGCCCATTCGCCATGAACATGAAAAACCTTAGGGACAATTACTCACTAAAGCTGAAGAAAGACCATAATCTATATGCCTTCACCGGCTTCTCAGCCCCTGGCAGCGACCCTCTGCGCTTCTACGGCGTTGACTTCTATCTCGGCGACAGCATAAGGCAGTTTGACAAGGACAAGCCAACGAGCGGCTTACTCATGGTGAACGCAGGAAACAAGACGACGCTCACCAAGGCTTTCGCCAATGACTACAGCTTCACCGAAGCCTACCGCTCAAACCATCGGGAAACGGAGTTCAAGGACACCATATACGTTTATTTCTTCGACAGGAAAACGCCTACGATGCCAATGCGGCGTTAACGCAAAAACGCCATGGTGGCGTAAAGGCTGCCCCACCATGGCACAATGGCGATGCGTTTACGCCACCAGGCAAAGGCTATTACGCCGCAAACATGCAGACGGGCAGCCCTGACAAGGCGCATACAGCGTCAATCGGAATAAAACTTATCTGCCAGCAACCCTACCCTGTAAACGTTGAAAAGGAACAGGCTGGGGTTGCGGCCGGAAAGATTGCTTACGATAAGCCTTGAGAATGCCATCATGAAGAGGTGCGACAGCCACAACAGGCGGCACCTCTTCATTTTTTCCACCAATCCCAAAAGGGCTGAATAGCCGTGCAGTTCATCACGGTACCTGTACAATGTGCCGACGCTCTCCCCCACCTTGGCAATGAAAGCCACATTATCCTCAAAGCCCTGGTAAGCCACGGGGTTGTCGATGTGGAAAACCCCTACCCTCGCCTGCTCCAAGTGTTTACCAAACACCACATCCTCATATCCATACCCTTCCATGCTTTCGTCGAAAGGATGCCCAAGCAGCACCTCACGGCGTATCATGAAATTGTTTATGTGGAAGCCGACGTAAGGCTTACGGTTGCGCGTCGCCGCCGTAAGCCGCCGCTGCGTCTCCAGCTCATACATGCACCTAAGGTTGCCACCGCGCGCTTCAGCCTCGGGCACGCCAAACGAGCCGCACACCACGTCGGCCCTTCCCGCACATTCAACGAAACGCCTCACGAGGCTATCGCCCGGCAATGCCTCCGCATCCTGATACAGCAACCATGGGTAACGTGCGTTGCGTGCGAGGAAATTGCGGTTAGAAGCCCTTCCGCCGTTACGCTCACGCCTAAGCAACCTGCAACCATCCATGTCGGCAACAGGCGCGTTCACATCAAACAGATGCTGAGGGCTGCCATCGTCGGCGACAACAATCTCCCACTCCAGCCCTTCCGCCTCAAGAGCCTTGCACTGGCCTTGCAGCAAGGCAACCTGCCTGACAACATTGTCCTTATAGATAGGTATTAGAATTGATAGCTCCATGATACTAAAACTTATCAACACACTATTTTATTATTATCTTATATCAATTTTTTATAAAAGAAAAATAAGAATAAGATGATGGGCTGTGGATAAGTTGATAAGTTTTTTAGTGTTTTCTTGCTATTTTCATTATTAACACTTCATTTTGTGTTATCACCATCTTTGCATGATAATTATTCTCTGTTTTAGAGATGGTTATGATGTTTTCCACAAAAGGTGTTGATTGTTGAAAAGTATAAATGCGGATAACTTTTTCTGCCGATAATGGTTAATAACTTTGTATTATCTGTTTCAAATCATTGTTGATATCAACCGAAAAAATGATGGTTGGCTGGCAGTGTGGAAAACGCATAATTTATCAACACACTTTTCCACGACTTTTCCACACCGTTTGTTGGTAACTTCGATGGTTATGGTAAAGGCATGTAATGTTTATGCTTGCCTTTATGGAGTTTGCGATAGGTGGAAAAGTGGGGGCAATAATAAAAGGGTTGACCAAATTTTGGCAACCCTTTCGTCATGGTAAATATGTTTTAAATGTGTGTGCTTACAGGTTTTCTTCAACCTTGTTGATAATGCTTTCAGGCTTTATGCCATTGAGGCAGGCATAATCGCCACGGTGGCAAGGCTTGTTGCCGAATATGGAGCAAGGTCGGCAGGCAAGGTTTATCTGCACGGCGTTTTCGGCCTTTTGCTGCCATCCCATGAAGCCTGCATACGGGTGCGTGGCTCCCCACACGCTGACCACCGTTGTTCCAACGAGCGAGGCAAGGTGCATGTTGGCAGAGTCCATGCTTATCATGACATCGAGATTGTTCATGAGCATGAGTTCCTGACGCATGCCGTGGAGTAGGGTGGGCACCACCGTGCAGCGTTGGCATCGCGACGCGACACCTTCGAGCGCAGCACGTTCCTTTTCGCCTCCGCCAAACAGGAAAAAGCGTGCCGACGGATGGCGCGCGGCGAGGCCTTTTATTACCTCTTCCATCAATGTGAGTGGGTAAGCCTTGCCAGTGTGTGCCGCGAAAGGAGCTATGCCGATCCACTGCTGGAAGCTCTTCTTCTCGCCAATGGCGTCGGGCAGCTGCCTGAGGCTGGTTTGCATTGGCGTGAAAAGCGACGTGAAGCAGTCGGTTACCGGGTAGCCCAGTTTGCTGAAAACCTCGGCATAGTTGTCAAACGCCGTGTGTATTGGCTTTAGCACCTTGTTGTTCTTTGCGGTAAGCAGCCTTCGTTCTTCGCGGTGCTTGTCGATGTGCGCCACGCGGTTCTGGTCAAGGTTGAAACGCATGCGCAGGTATTTAGAGCGCAACACGTTGTGCAGGTCAGCCACGGCCGTGAAGTGTTTGGCAGCGAGGCGACGGTAAAGGGCGTTCAGGCCTTTGATGCCATTGTATTCTTTTTTGATGTCTGCCTCCATGAACCCCACGTTGGGCGCGAGGTTTTCGAAAAACTGGCGGGCAAACGGTTGCGACAGCATCGTGATGCGGACCTGTGGGTATTGGGTAGCGAGAGCATACACCACGGGCACCGTCATGGCGACATCGCCCATTGCGGAGAAACGCATTATGAGTATATGCTCTGTCTTCATTGATGGCTTGTGGTTTGGGTTGAGAGCCGGGATTTATTTGCGATGGTTACATTCTTCAACGCTCAACTCCCAACCCTCTCTTTTGTCAGTTCTTTTTATACAGTATGGGGTTGGTGCTTGGGTCATTATACATTTTCATCTGCCTATAGACTTTCATGTATATCTTGCCATCGTGTATGTCGTCGAGCAACTGGTCGATGGCGAGGCTCAAGTCCTTCTGCTGTTCGAGCAGCACCGCGAGCTTGTCTTGGCACCTCTGCCTGTGCTCGGGCGTAGCGTCGTCGCGCTCTGCCTGCTCGCGCATGTGATATATCTTCAGCGCAAGTATCGACAGGCGGTCAACGGCCCATGCCGGGCTTTCGGTGTTCAGGCGCGCGTCGGGTAGGGGAGTGACATCTGAGAAATGCTGGCGGAACCACGAGTCAATCTGCTCCACGAGATCCGTGCGGTCTTGGTTGGAGCGGTCAATGCGGCGTTTCAGCTGCAATGCGTCGAGGGGGTTAATGTGTGGGTCGCGTATTATGTCCTCAAAATGCCACTGCACCGTGTCAATCCAACACTTTAGGTACAGGCGGTATTCTATCGAATCTTTATCGTAAGGATTGCTGATAGGGGTGTCAACATTGTCCTTCAGGTGATAATCCTCAATGGCAGTGAGGAAAATTTTATTGCACTGTTCGGTAAATGTCATAATATTACTTATGTGTTTTTAGATTTTTGCAAAGTTAACAACTTATTTTGAACTGTGCAAATTGATTTTACTCAATTTTCCAACAAAAAGATGCACAAAACATATTGGTTTGTGCATCCGTTAGACATTTTTTTAAGGAATAATTTGCGTAATTGCCGAAAAGTTAGTTACTTTGCACTCGCTTTTGTACAAAAAGATAACATTTATAACATTAATAATAAAATTAGGACGACTATGTCAGAGATTGAATCAAAAGTTAAAGCTATTATCGTTGATAAACTCGGTGTTGATGAGGCAGACGTAAAGCCTGAGGCAAGTTTCACAAACGACCTTGGTGCTGACTCACTGGATACTGTTGAGCTCATCATGGAGTTTGAGAAAGAGTTTGGTATCTCTATTCCTGACGATAAGGCTGAGACTATCCAGACCGTTCAGGATGCCATCAACTACATCCAGGAGAACGCTAAATAATAATTTTGGCGTATCAAAAAGGCCTTAGCGTTTAATGGGAAATGCACATTAAACGCTATTTTTTTTAAAAGGAAAACATTAAATGGAATTGAACAGAGTTGTTGTAACAGGACTTGGTGCCTTAACACCTATCGGCAACAATGCCGAGGAGACATGGCAGAACATGCTTCAGGGCAAGAGTGGCGCAGCTCCTATTACGTTGTTTGATGCTTCCCGTTTCAAGTCTCAGTTTGCCTGTGAGGTAAAGGGCTTCAACCCACTCGATTACATCGACAAGAAAGACGCTCGCAAGATGGATCGCTGCACACAGCTCGGCATAGCGGCCGCAGTGCAGGCAGTTGAGGACAGCAAGATGAATCTTGACGAGGAAGACAAGAGCCGCATAGGTGTCGTTTACGGCATTGGCATTGGTGGCATACAGACTTTTCAGGACGAGGTGATGTTCTATGGTCAGCATATCGACGACGGACCAAAGTTCAGCCCGTTCTTCATTCCCAAGATGATATCCGACATCACGGCAGGTCATATAAGCATCCGTTTTGGATTTAATGGACCAAACTATGTGACGACGAGCGCTTGCGCATCTTCAAGCCATGCGCTGGCCGACGCATTCAACCTGCTGCGACTTGGCAAGGCGGATGTCATCCTGGCCGGAGGTTCCGAGGCTGCCATAACCGACTGTGGTCTTGGTGGTTTCACGGCCATGCACGCACTCTCCACACGCAATGACGACCCTGAGCACGCAAGCCGCCCGTTCAGCGCAAGCCGCGACGGTTTCGTGATGGCTGAGGGTGCCGGTTGCCTTGTGCTTGAGACATTGGAGCACGCACAGAAGCGTGGGGCGCACATTTACGCCGAGCTGGTTGGCGAGGGCATGAGCGCTGACGCATACCACATAACAAAGTCGCACCCGGAGGGTCTTGGCGCAAGCCTCGTGATGAAGGCTGCCCTTGAGGATGCCAACCTTACGACCGCTGACATCGACTATATCAACGTGCACGGCACGTCAACGCCCGTCGGCGACATTTCCGAGGCCAAGGCCATCAAGGATCTCTTCGGTGACGACGCTTATCGCCTGAACATCTCTTCGACGAAGAGCATGACAGGTCACATGCTGGGTGCAGCAGGTGCCGTGGAAGCAATGGTGTGTGTGCTGAGCGTGGCAAACGACATTGTGCCACCTACAATCAACCATGTCGATGGCGATGACGATCCAAATCTTGACTACAACATGAACTTCACGTTCAACGAGCCACAGAAGCGCGAGGTTCGCGCGGCACTGAGCAACACGTTCGGCTTTGGTGGTCATAACGCATGCGTCATATTCAAGAAATACGCACAGTAAAACTCATTATGCTCAATAACATAATAGACCGTATAAGGCTCCCTTTCCGCAAGGAGAAGGAGCTTTATTATTCTTTGTATGAAATAATGGGCATCTGCCCACACGACATAAGCTATTACAAGCAGGCACTTATGCACAAAAGCATAATGCACCGCAACAAGAAGGGAAAGCCCGTGAACAACGAGCGTTTGGAATTCTTGGGCGATGCAGTGCTCGACTGCGCCGTGGGCGACATCGTTTACCGCCATTTCCCCAACAAGCGTGAGGGGTTTCTTACCAACACCCGTTCGAAGCTCGTGCAGCGTGACACGCTGAACCGACTGGCGCAGGAGCTTGGGATAAACAGCCTCATAAAGTCGGGCGGCCGCCCCATGTCGCACAACAGCTATATGGGTGGCAATGCGTTTGAGGCACTTGTAGGGGCACTTTACCTTGACCATGGCTACTCGGCATGCATGAGGTTCCTGGAAAAGCGCATACTGAAGCAGATGATAAACATCGACAAGGTGGCTTACAAGGAGGTAAACTTCAAGTCGAAGCTCATAGAATGGACACAGAAGAACAAGGTGCAGCTTGAGTTTCGCTTCGTGAGCAGCGGCAAGGACACGGGCGGAAGTCCTACTTTCAGCTATCAGGTTTTGCTTGAGGGAATAGCCGGCAGTACCGGCGACGGTTTCTCGAAGAAGGAGAGCCAGCAGAAAGCCTCGCGCGATACTCTTGCCCGCCTAAGACGCGAGCCGCAGTTTATAGACCAGGTATTTGCGGCGAAGGGCGAAAGGACCAAGATGGAAGAGGAACCCGTGCAATCGCCGCCTGATGTAAGTGCGGCAACGGCTTTCATGACCGGCACAGGCACCAGGACAGGAAGTAAGCGCACCACGTCTTTCCAAGAGCGAGTATATAGCGAGAGCGACAGTGCCGTGAACGAATATAAGGAAAAGTCTGTGGCACAGGAAATGGAATCCGATGTGGAGGAGTTTGACCTGAGTGACATCTCGGCCAAGGAAAAAAGCCGTGAGGACATAATAGCCGAAGCTGAGAAGGCTGCGTTTGATTCAGCCGGGGCATGAAAACTCACTGCGTTTAGCGTGGTTTTTATTTGCTTGTTAGTTTTTAAAAGGCAAACGCTTGTCCTCCCACTTGGCATGTGAAATATAATAATGCACATGCCAAGTGGGAGGACAAGCGTTTGGTATATCACGGAGTGTTGCGTTATGTTTAAGGGCATTTGACGTGTCTTGGCTTGTTTCGTTTAAAAAAAGTTGATAGCCATTTCTTTTATTCAAACAAAATCAATTAACTTTGCGTTAAACACTCTTAGTATGGTTATCATTACGGTTTATGAACTTTCGCTTATAGTGGCATTGGTACTAATGTTGTTTTTTGCTGTCTATTTCCTGACAGCCAAGACATTGGACAAGCCCGTTTTTGGTAATTATAATTGTTCTCGTCGCATTATTGGTTTGGCATTGCTGGCTTTGTCAGCCAATTATATGGTTCACCTCTTCTGCAAACCCCGCTTTTCCCATCAAGACGCGGCAATATCAATGAACCTGTCAACCTATTTTCTGACCTATTGGTTGTTTTATTCAGCTTTCATGATGCTGCTCAACAGGTTGAAGGTTACACGTCGCCGATGGATTCGCAACATACTGTGTTGGGTGATGTTCACCGTAATGTCGGTTGCCATGGTGATGCTTTTACCTGAAGGCACAGTGCGTCATGCCGGGCTGTTGGCAATGGCTTTGTTGCTGATAGGTTATGGAATCCATCTCTCAATGCAAGTAATACGTACTTACCGTAGGAACGTGCGCCTGTTTGACGAGACCCATTCAGAGAATATTGCCGCATATATCAGGTGGATGTCAATATTCACGTGGTGGGCGCTGGGTTTTGGCGTAGGCTGCGGATTTCTGACATTTCTTCCCGAACGTTGGTGTTTCCTGTGGATTCTTTCTTCAATACCGTTTTACATCTACTTGTATTGTTCCTACATGAACTACATGCTTTTCTATGAACAGGTGGAAAGTATATTGGAGAATGTGGCTCCTGAAAGTGCCTATGACCTTGTAGAAAGCGAATGTTCGGAGGAGATGCCTCAAAACAATCCGGCATATTATTCAGCCATAGAAGAACATATTTCAGAATGGATAAGCAATAGCGGATACGTAAGGCAGGGGTTGACAATAGAGGACGTGGCGAACGCGCTTTCCACCAACCGCACTTATCTTTCGTCGTATATAAAGGCAACATATCATGTTTCGTTTCGCGAATGGATAGCCGACCTTCGGATTGAACATGCCAAGGAGAAACTGTTGCATCATCCGGAGCTTACCGTGGCTGCCATTTCTGAGGAATCGGGGTTCATGTCTTTGAGCTATTTCACTAAAATATTCACGCAAAAGGTTGGCAGCTCTCCTTCCAAATGGCGGAAGATGGGCTGATAGTTTTTTGTGTGACGCTGTAAGAAAAAATAGTAATTATCAGGGCAAAAAATCTTTGCTCTATCCACAATTTTTGCTCTATCCACAATTTAGCTTGTTGTCCTAACAACAAGTTTTTGCTGTATTGGAAAAATCTTTTGAATTTGGTGTTTGCTGGCATTGACAGTAATTTTTTTTTTCATTAATTTTGAAACGGGAATAGATGAAATAGCTGTATTGATTTTAGCATATTGTTGCGAAATTTTGGAAACCCAAATATGGATAAAATGTGTAATATGAAAAAAAAACTAATTAATTTTACAAAGGCATTTGCCTTTTTGTTCGTATGTGTGTTTGGCATGTCGTCATGTTACGACGACGATGACCTGAAGGGCGACATTGCCGACTTGCAGACGCGCGTTGCAAGTCTTGAAGATTGGCAGAAGAGCGTCAACAGCGATATTGCGTCATTGAAGACCATTGTCGAAGCTTTGCAAAGCAAGAACTTCATAACATCCGTCACACCCTTGACCGCTGCCACAGGCGATTCAGGCTATACCATATCTTTCCAAACAGGCCGGTCAATAACCATAATGAACGGCAAGGACGGAGCCGATGGTAAGGACGGCTTAAACGGCAAGGACGGAATCAACGGCAAGACTCCTGCCATCGGCGTGAAGCAGGATGCCGACGGCGTCTACTATTGGACTATCGACGGAGAATATCTCACGGACGGCCACGGAAACAAAATGCGTGTCACGGGCGAGAAAGGAGACACCGGAGCACAGGGCGAGAAAGGTGACAAGGGTGACACCGGCGACAAAGGTGACAAAGGTGATACCGGCGACAAGGGGAATACCGGAGATAAAGGTGACAAGGGTGACAAAGGAGATAAAGGTGACAAGGGCGACAAAGGAGATGACGGCGCACAGGGCGAGAAAGGCGACAAGGGCGATGACGGCATAACCCCTCAACTTCGCATTTCCGATGACAACTATTGGCAGATTTCAACCGATGACGGTAGCACGTGGACTTACCTGCTCTCCAACGGATATAAGGTAAAGGCTACTGGCGACACCGGAGCGAAAGGCGACAAGGGCGACACCGGGGCAAAGGGCGACAAGGGCGATTCGTTCTTCAAAAGTGTTGACACAACAAATCCTGCCTTCGTAGCCTTCACGTTTGCCGATGGCACAACAATCAATGTGCCGCGCTCAAACGGCA